>CAKTOX010000049.1 GCA_934590355.1 uncultured Oscillospiraceae bacterium | reverse complement strand
TCCCTGCCCGTTTCCGCCTTCGTCGATCACGCCGACGGCACCTTCGAGCTCGGCGCCTCCGCTTACGAGAAGCGCGGTGTTTCCGCCTTCGTGCCCATATGGCACCCCGACAGATGTGTTCAGTGCAATAACTGCGCCTTCGTCTGCCCCCACGCAACGCTGCGCCCCTACGCGCTCGACGATACCGAGGCAGCCGATGCCCCCGAGGCGGCAAAGCTCCTGCCCATTAAAATAGGCAAGGGAAAGAACAAATACAGCTTCACCATGGCGATCTCCCCGCTCGACTGCATGGGCTGCGGCGTCTGCGCAACTCAGTGCGGCACGCACGCTCTGGAAATGGGGCCGATGGAGAGCCAGCTTGAGCAGCAGAAGGTCTTTGACTACTGCGTTGAGCACGTTGCCGATAAGCCCGACATGTTCAAGGCCGACAACGTCAAGTTCAGCCAGTTCAAGCAGCCGCATCTTGAGTTCTCCGGCTCCTGCGCAGGCTGTGCCGAGACCAGCTACGCCCGTCTCGTAACTCAGCTTTACGGTGATCACATGATGATCTCCAACGCCACCGGCTGCAGCTCCATCTGGGGCGGCCCGGCTGCCACCTCCCCCTACACCGTCAACAAGGAAGGCCACGGCCCGTCTTGGGCAAACTCCCTGTTTGAAGATAACGCAGAGCACGGTCTCGGTCTCTACCTCGGCCAGAAAAAGATCCGCGACGATCTCAAGGTCAAGGCAGAGCAGCTCGTTACCCTGCCCGGCTGCTGCGTCGAGCTAAAGCAGGCCGCTCGGAATTGGCTCGAGACCTACAACGACACCGACGCAAATCAGGCTGCCGCAAAGGCATTTATTAAGGAGCTCGAGGAGGATATCCTCCCCGTGGACGACTGCATTTCCTTCTTCCGCACGGACATGGCGAAGGAGCTTTTCGGCGGCAAGACCGAGGAGATCCTCGCGCATATGGAGCAGATAAAGTCCGAGGGCGCAGCACACTGCGACTGCCCCGCGTGCTCGCTCGCGGCCGAAATTCTCGAAAAGAAGGACTATCTCAACAAGAAGAGCTGCTGGATCTTCGGCGGCGACGGCTGGGCATTCGACATCGGCTTCGGCGGCGTTGACCACGTTCTCGCCTCCGGCGAAGACGTCAACATCTTCGTATTCAACACCGAGGTCTACTCCAACACCGGCGGTCAGGCCTCCAAGGCTTCCAACATCGGCCAGGTCGCACAGTTCGCGGCAGCGGGCAAGGAGATCAAGTCCAAGTCCCTCGCCGAGATGGCAATGACCTACGGATATGTCTATGTTGCACAAATCGCAATGGGCGCAAACAAGGTGCAGACCCTCGCGGCGATAACCGAGGCGGAGGCTTATCCCGGTCCCTCGCTCATCATCGCATACTCCCCCTGCGAGATGCACTCAATCAAGGGTGGCATGACCAATTGTCAGAAGGAAATGGACAAAGCGGTCAAATGCGGATACTGGAATTTGTTCAGATACAATCCCGCAAAAAATTCCGAAAAATTTACTTTGGACAGTAAATTACCCGCCGGCGGCTACCGCGAGTTCCTAATGAACGAGGCTCGTTACAGCCGGCTGACCCGCGAGTTCCCGGGCCGTGCAGAGGCGCTTTTTGAGGAAAACGAAGCCAATGCAAAGGCCCGCTACGAGCACCTTCAGCGTTTAGTCGAAATGTACAAATAATTTTATCGAAAAATGTAACAATCGTTGGAAACTCCCCTGAAACCTGTTGATTTTAGGGGAGTTTTGTGATATGTTTGGTTGTGTGATAATTCACAATATCACGCCCTTGAATAACAAGGGGGAAAATATCTATCTTAAAAAATCATATTTTGGAGGAAAAGATATGACAAGAAGATACAAGACGATGGACGGCAACGAGGCGGCGGCGCACGTAAGCTATGCGTTTACCGAGGTCGCAGCCATCTACCCCATCACTCCGTCAAGCCCCATGGCAGACTTTGTTGACCAGTGGTCGGCAAAGGGACAGAAGAACATCTTCGGCAGCACCGTCAAGGTGCAGGAGATGCAGGCAGAGTCCGGTGCGGCCGGTGCAGTGCACGGCTCCCTCAACGCCGGCGCTCTGACCACCACCTACACCGCATCTCAGGGTCTGCTCCTGATGATCCCCAACATGTACAAGATCGCAGGCGAGTTGCTGCCCGGCGTTTTCCACGTCACCGCACGCGCACTCGCTTCCCACACCCTGAGCATCTTCGGCGACCACTCCGACATCATGGCCTGCCGCCAGACCGGCTTTGCCATGCTCGGCGAGGG
>CAKTOX010000048.1 GCA_934590355.1 uncultured Oscillospiraceae bacterium | reverse complement strand
CTACTTCTTTCCTCGCTATAAGCTCTCCTCTTCCACTAGCATAGCTAGTGGTTGCCTTTGCTGCTGGCAAAGCCAAAAAGCTCAGGTCATACGGCCTGAGCTTTTTGTTTTGAAAAAATTATCTGAATATGAGAATAAGCGCCGTGAAAACTATGCCGAGCACGAGCATGACGGCAAGCCCCGTTTTGCCGGGCTTTTTCACCTGCACGGGCACGATGAACATCGCGCCGTTAACGAGCAGCAGCAGCGTATATGCCACGGGCATCGCGCCGCCCAAAAGTCCGCGGAAGCAGTACAGCAGCGGCACGGACAGCGCCGACGAGGTTATCGGCACGCCGAGATAATGCTTGCGCTTTTCGCTCGTCTGCTGCTGGCGGGTCTCCTCGGTGACGTTATAATACGCAAGGCGGATAAGTCCCGCGAGGGCAAACAGCGCCATTATGGCGACCTGCCACCACGCATTTGCGCCGAGTCCCACGCCGATAGCCACAGGCAGCACACCGAAGCAGACGACGTCACTGAGTGAATCGAGCTGGATGCCGAAGCGTTTTTCCTCATCGGTGCGGTCTTTTTTCGTTCTTGCGACGATACCGTCGAACATATCGCAAAAGCCCGAGACCATCAGGCATATGACCGCCGCGGTTATCTGACCGGTCACGGCAAAGCCGACGCCGACCGTCGAGGACAGCATTCCTATAAAGGTCAGCCAGACCGTGTAATTATAAAATCCTATCAATTTAACTTACATCTCCGTTTTTTCTTCCGTCGCGCCATGACTCGGCGTCTTGACTGTGTGGCAAGTATACCACACAGTTACGCCCTATTCAAGCATTTTTCGACAAGAACTTGACAATTGTTTGAAATGACTATGCAGTTTCAAATATTTGTGGTACAATGGCGTAGGATATATTTCGTTGGCGAGAGCCTGAGGAGGAAACAATGAAGCATAGCGATGTTAAGTATGCGCAATATTTGGAGATATTGCGTGAGGAACTGATACCTGCTATGGGCTGCACCGAGCCTATCGCAATGGCATATGCCGCGGCAAAGGCAAGACAGACGCTCGGAAAAATGCCCGAAAAGATAGACATAGTCATCAGCGGCAATATCATCAAAAACGTCAAGAGCGTCGTCGTGCCCAACACGGGCGGTATGAAGGGAATCACTGCGGCTGTCGCGGCGGGCGTCGTTGTCGGCGATCCGGACAAGCAGCTCGAGGTGCTCGCGGACGTTAAGGCCGAGGACATCCCCAAGATCGCGGAGTTTATTTCGAATTGCGAAATGACCGTTATGAAGGCGTCAAGCGGCAAAATGCTCGACATTGACCTGAGCCTGTACGCCGGCGAGGACAGCGTGCGTCTGCGCATCTGCGATTATCACACGAACATTGTGCTCATCGAGAAAAACGGTGAGGTTCTGCATAAAGCCGACGCGGACGGCAATGACGATTCCGAGACCGACCGCAGTGTGCTCAATGTGCGCGACATTCTCGATTTTGCCGAAAGTGTCGATATTGAATGCGTGCGTGAGCTGCTTGAAAAGCAGATAGAATATAACCTTGCGATCAGTGAGGAGGGTCTGCGCGGAGAATACGGCGCGGCAATCGGCAAAACGCTGCTCGAAACGCGCGGCGACGACGTTCGCGTCAGAGCGAGAGCTCAGGCGGCGGCGGGCTCGGACGCGAGAATGAGCGGCTGCGAGCTCCCTGTTGTCATTGTTTCCGGCAGCGGCAACCAGGGCATGACCGCTTCCCTGCCGGTCATCGTGTACGCCTTGGATATGCACGCAACTCACGAGCAGCTTCTGCGCGCGCTCGTCGTGTCAAACCTCATCACCATCCATCAGAAAACGCCCATCGGCAGACTCAGCGCCTTCTGCGGCGCGGTATCCGCCGGCTGCGGCGCGGCTGCGGGCGTCGCATGGCTCACCGAGGGCACATACGAGGCAGTTTCGCAAACGATAAAGAACACCCTCGGCATGATCTCCGGCACAGTCTGCGACGGGGCAAAGCCCTCCTGCGCAACGAAGATCGCATCTGCCGTTGAGGCGGGGCTTTTAGGCTTTGACCTGTACGAAAAGGGCAAGGCTCTGCACGGCGGCGACGGCATCCTAAAGGACGACGTCGAGCGCACCATCGAATCCGTCGGCCAGCTCGCCCGCGAGGGTATGCGCGAAACCGACGAGGAGATCCTCGATATAATGCTCGAAGAATAGTTTTAAAGCGTCGCTGTCGGCACCGGGCAAAACAGCATGATCAAACAGCACAAAAAAGACCCCTGATGTAGGAAATATTGAATTTTAAAGTGAGTGGCGCAGCGTCAGCGGCGCCACTCCGGTTTTTAGCCGGATACGCTGATGGTTGTAGAAATAAATGTAGTTGTCGATCAGCTCTCTTGCTTCATCAAAAGATGCAGGCTGATGGCGGTAGATGCATTCAGTCTTGAGAATCGAGAAAAAGTTTTCTGCCATTGCATTGTCATAACAGTTGCCTCTCCTTGACATGGACGGAGTTATGCCGTATTCTTTAGTCAAGTCAAAGTATGCTTGAGAGGTGTACTGACTGCCTTGGTCGCTGTGGAGCTGCAACTCCGCAGCGGCTTTCTTTTCCCTCTGCATAGCAAGGCGGATGGTATCGAGTACAAGATCCACCGTCTGTGTCATTCCTGTTTTGTGCGCAACCACGCTGCCGTCAAACAGATCCCGTATTACCGACAGA
>CAKTOX010000047.1 GCA_934590355.1 uncultured Oscillospiraceae bacterium | reverse complement strand
GACCGCGGCGACATTGAGGTTCTGCAGAAGTTCTTCGGCTACACGGTGTCGAACATCAAGGGCAAGCCGACGAATTCAGAATTCATCGCCATGATCGCCGACTGCCTCTCCCTTCGTCTGAAGCAATGCGCCGCGAAATGAAAACAGGAGCGCAGGCAAATATGCCTGCGCTCCTGTTCAGCGTGTCAAAAAAGTCTATGACTTTTTTGCACGCTGAAACAACGCCACATTTTTCGTGAAGCCTACGCTTCACGAAAAATCTCGCTTCGCTCGTCAAAAAGCCTGCTTGCTCAGGCATTTTTGATGGCTATAATCCAACTTGAGGCGGGCCTTGCCCCCTCAAACTCCCCCGCTGAGCGGTTATTTTTCCTCAGCAGCATAGGTTTTTTGACAGTCTGAACAGGAGCGCAGGCAAATATGCCCGCGCTCCTGTTTTTATTAATGCTCCAAAGACAGTGCGTTATAATGTCCATCGCAATCGCAGTCGTCATGAGGAGGGCAACTTTCGTGTGGAGTTTGGGGTAAAGGTGTGGTATAATCAGCATTTAAAGATCACCTTGCTTCTCTCAGCAATCCTGCTCCTCGTGTTTATGGATAAGATTGGGAATATGATTCCGCTTTATAGCCATACCGAGCAGGCTTGTTTTGACATCGAAAAAATATACCTGATTGCCGATCGACCGTAATTCGAGGAGAAATATATCATGACAAAAATACTTTTCATTTGCCACGGCAACATATGCCGCAGCTCGATGGCGGAATACGTGATGCGCGATTTGGTGAAAAAGGCGGGGCGCGAGGCGGAGTTTGAGATCGCCTCGGCTGCGACCAGCAGCGAGGAGCTCGGCAACGACGTCTACCCGCCCGCAAGGCGCGAGCTGCTTGCGCACGGCGTGGAATGCCCGAAGCGCGCGGCGCGCAGACTCACCCGACGCGACTTTGACGAATACGACCTGCTCATCGGCATGGACGAGGCAAACCTCCGCAATATGCAGCGCATCGGCGGGGACGGCTGCGAGGGTAAGATAAGCCTGCTCATGGACTACACCGAGCGTCCCGGCAGCGTCGCAGACCCGTGGTACACCCGCGATTTCGGCGCTACATGGCGCGACGTTTCCCTCGGCTGCCGCGGACTGCTCAAAAAACTGTAAAAACAGCCCGCTTGTTTTGTTGACAAACGCCCTTGCGGATATATATAATGTACATGATTTTTCATGTTTTTCGCGGAAGGAGGAGATGCTGCTTGGGCAAGGGCGGAAAGCACCTTAACACAGAGCCCCGTAAAAGAGGCAGCGGCGCTCACCTTTCCCGGAGAGAGCTTGACCGAAAGCAGCAGCGCCGCGGCAGAGTGCGCGCAGGCGTCCCGCAGATGCTCGTCATGCTCGTTCTGTGCGTGCTTATGATATCCCCGCTGCGAAGCTGCATAATCGACGACAGCAGCTATATCGGCTACGCCGCCGCGCGCGAGGCAGCCCTCGACGATGCGGGAATAGCGCTCGACAAGGCGCAGAACGTGACCGCCGAGATGATAAAAATCGACGACACGGTCTGCTACAAGGTGCAGTTTACCGGCACGGTCACGGACTATATATACATTATAAATGCGTCCACGGGCGATATAATCGCGCAAAAATTCTTCCGGCTCGAAGGATAATTACATATTTTAGCTTTGGCAGAGTGCCGGTCGGCGCTCTGCTTTCTTAACATTTTCCCGACAACATGCTGAACAAAACTCCCGTGTTATGTTCGCTTTCTTGACAATAAGCACAAAAAATATGCCCTTATCGGCATATGTTGTGGTTGCAATTTGTGAAAAAACATGCTATACTCAAGGCAATATTGTGAAGCGGCACGCCCGCGTATGGCATGTCACCGTTTTGTAAACGTTCGATACCGCGTGTTAAGCACACTCGGTATCTACCGTCATAAATCAGTCAATCATATTAAAGGAAGGAAGAACCATATGATGAACGAAAAGTACGCACCCCTATTTACTCCGTTCAAGATCGGCAATGTCGAGATCAAAAACCGCATTGTCCAGTGTTCCATGGGCGGTACCTCTCTGTTTGGCTGGCTTGAGCCCTGCCATTTCGACAAAGAGGCAGCTTATTTCCTGCTCGAGAGAGCTCAGAAGGGCGTAGGCCTTGTCCTCCCCGGCATGCAGTGTGTCCGTGATACCATGGGCCGCCGCTGGCTGTATCAGAACAAGAGAATGTTCAAGCAGCTCAAGGAGTACATGGTTGAGTACCACAAGACCGGCTCCAAGCTGTTCATCCAGCTCGCAGGCGGTTTCGGCCGTTCCATGGCAGTTACCCCCTGGATGGTCGTCCTGAACAAGAATCCCATCCTCAACAAGATCGCTTCCCCCATCGTCGACGTAAGCTACAGCTGCGCTTCCGCATCTGCAACTCCTAACCGTTGGCAGGAGGATATGCTCTCCCGTCCCATGACCGTTAAGGAAATTCATGAGATGGTCGAGGCATTCGGTAAGACCGCAAAGATGCTGCGCGACGCAGGCGTTGACGGTGTTGAGATCCACGCCGTTCACGAAGGTTACCTGCTTGACCAGTTCACCATGGAGAACTGGAACTGGCGTGAGGACGAGTACGGCGGCTCCTTCGAGAACCGTTTCCGCTTCCCCGTCGAGATCGTTCAGTGCATCAAGAAGTACGCCGGCGAAGACTTCCCCGTATCCCTGCGTTACTCCGTCAAGTCCTACACCAAGACCTGGGGTAAGGGCGCTGTTCCCGGCGAAGAGTTCGTAGAGTGGGGCCGTGATATGCCCGAGTCCGAGAAGGCCATCAAGTACCTCGGCGACATGGGTTACGACTTCTTCAACTGCGACAACGGTACTTACGACGCTTGGTACTGGGCACATCCGCCTCAGTACATGCCCGACAACTGCAACCTCGCAGACGTTGAGCACATCAAGAAGTTCACCGACAAGCCCGTAGCATGCGCAGGCCGTATGCTGCCCGAGACCGCTGCGGAAGAGATCGCCGCCGGCCGTCTGGACGCTGTCGCTATCGCACGTCAGAACCTCGTTGACCCCGATTGGATCATCAAGATCCAGGAAGGCCGCGAGGACGAGATCAAGCCCTGCATCCGCTGCCACAACGGCTGCTT
>CAKTOX010000046.1 GCA_934590355.1 uncultured Oscillospiraceae bacterium | reverse complement strand
CTACTTCTTTCCTCGCTATAAGCTCTCCTCTTCCACTAGCATAGCTAGTGGTTGCCTTTGCTGCTGGCAAAGCCAAACAAAAATCTCGACGGCACCAACGGTGCTGCCGAGATTTTTTATTATTCAGTTTATGACCTCAAGCCCCTGCAAATAGCGGCGCATCATGTCGAAAATATAGTTTCCGGACACTCTGCGGACATAGCTGCGCGGGCGTCTGTCGCCGACGTGCAGCTCGCGCACATAGGTTGCGTCCTTCGTCGCAAGCGATACGAACACCGTGCCCACATCGTGGACTCCGTCGCCGTCGGGACCGGCAAGACCGGTAACGCCCACGCCCATATCCGCGCCCAGCAGGGCGCGCACGCGCTCGGCCATCTCCTTTGCGACCTCATAGCTCACGGCGGTCTTTTCCTCGATGAGCTTGGGGTCGATGCCGAGGAGCTTGGACTTTGCCTCGTTCGTGTAGGTTACTACGCCGCCGAGAAAAAACTCGCTCGCGCCGGGAATATCGGTGAAGCGCTTTGCAAGCTCGCCTCCCGTGCAGCTCTCGGCTGCCGAGAAGGTCATCTTCTTTTCCTTGAGAAGCTGCATGACGCTCTCCTCAACGGTGTCAACGTCAATGCCGAAGATGAGATCGCCCAGCACGTCCTTAACGTGGTCGATGACGGGCTTCATCAGCTCCTCCGCTTTCTCAACGCTCTCGGCCTTGGCGGTCACCTGCAAAAGGCAGTCGCTCTCCTTGGCATAGGGCGCCATGGTGGGGTTAGTCATGACGTTCATCTCGTCGCGGAAGATCTGATCCATCGCGCTCTCGGACATACCGAAAACGTGGATGGCGTGCGACACTATCTGCTCGTCCGACAGCGAACGCAGGTACGGCATCGCGCAGGCGCGGAACATCGCGTTGCACTCCTTGGGAGGTCCGGGCAGCATGAGCACTATCGTGCCGTCGGACGCCTTGAATGCGCAGCCGGGCGCGGTGCCCCAATTATTATGGAATATCGTGCAGCCCGCGGGGAGCATCGCCTGCTTGAGATTGTTCTCGGTGAGCTCCTTGCTGTAGCCCTTGTTGGTGAGGTAATCGTAGAGATTTGCCTTCTCGTCCTCGTTCATGATGAGCTCAAGCCCGAATTCGCTTGCGAGTATCTGCTTTGTCAGATCGTCGCAGGTCGGGCCGAGGCCGCCGGTGGAAATGATAATATCGGCGCGGCGGCGGGCTATCCCGATGCAGTCGCGCAGGCGCTGCGGGTTATCACCGACGACGGTGTGATATTTGACGTTTATACCGATCTCCGAGAGCATGAGCGATATGTCACGCGCATCGGTGTTCGTCGTGTGACCTAAAAGTATCTCCGTGCCGACGGAGAGTATCTCCGCGTTATATACCTTTTTCAAGCTCATTCGCCTACCTTTATTCTTTCGATGCCGGCATATG
Organism: uncultured Oscillospiraceae bacterium; assembly: GCA_934590355.1. GTDB lineage: Bacteria > Bacillota > Clostridia > Oscillospirales > Oscillospiraceae > F23-B02. The sequence goes on along the minus strand of CAKTOX010000046.1, from coordinate 4,140 downwards.
CCTCCTCGACGAGTGCGTCAATGTCCAGAGCGGACTCGATCTGCTCAACGTCGCGGAGCTTGGGCTTGGTTTTGGGGTGCTTGGGAGTGAACACGGTGCAGCAGTCCTCATACGGGAGTATCGAGGTCTCAAAGGTGCCGATCTTGCGTGCAAGGCGGACTATCTCCTCCTTGTCCATGCCGATGAGCGGCTGGAGCACGGGAAGCTCGGTGACGGCCTGAGTGGACGCCATAGCCTCCATGGTCTGGCTTGCGACCTGACCGAGGTTTTCGCCCGTGACTATCGCCTTCGCGCCGTTTGCATCGGCTATCTTCTGCGCAATGCGCATCATGAAGCGGCGCATGATGAGGGTGAAGTAATCCTCATCGCACTTTGCGCGGATCTCCTCCTGGATATGCGTAAACGGCACGACCTCGATCGTCATTCTGCCGCAATAGACGGTGAGCTCGCGTGCAAGCTCTATGACCTTCTGCTTTGCCTGCTCGGAGGTGTAGGGGAAGGAGAAAAAGTGCACGGGGATAAGACGCACGCCGCGCTTTGCTATCATGTAGGTCGAAACGGGGCTGTCGATACCGCCGGAAAGCAGCGTTACCGCAACTCCGTTTGCGCCGACCGGCATTCCGCCCGCGCCGGGCGTGGGCGCCGCGTGGACATATGCCGCAAGATCGCGCACCTCGATATGCACCGTCAGCTCCGGATCATGCACGTCTACCTCGCAGTCGGGGTACGCCTCGGACAGCTCGCCGCCGACGAACTGTGCAAGCTCGATGCTCGTCATGGGGAAGCTCTTGTCGCTGCGCTTTGCCTCGCATTTGAAGCTTTTTGCCGCGAGCATATCCTCCCTGAGATAGTCGATTGCAAGCTCCGCGATCTTCTTCGCGTCCTTCTCGCAGCCGGCCGCGCGGTTTACCGACGCAAGGCCGAACACCTTCGTCATCGCCTCAAACGCCGCGTCCATATCGCTCGTTTCATCCACGGGCTCAATGTAAACGGTCGATTGCAGGCAATAGGCTTTGAATTTTCCGATTGCCTCAAGACGGCGCTTGATATTGCTCATGAGCTTCTGCTCGAAGGATCGGCGGTTTAAGCCCTTGAGCACGATCTCGCCCTGCTTGAGGAGAATAATATCATTTATCATATCTTTGCTCCTAAATTATTTTAACAAGTTATTATATCATTATTTGCTCAAAATCGCAAGAAAAGCTCCGCAAATACCTTTGCGGAGCGCACACAACAATAATATTATATTTCTCTTTGTGATTTTTGTCAATATATTCGAATATTTGTTCACATTTTTCGTGCAAGCGCACAAAACAAGAACTATTTATTCATGCAGCATTGCTCTTGAATATGCCCGAAAAATTTGATATCTTTAAATCACAGAAAGGGTGATACCAATGTACATCTGATCCGCCCCTCTGAGATCGGATATGACCCGATAGCGAGGGGAACGATGCCGAAGTCAAAATATTAAGAGAACGAGAACACTAAGTCCTATCCCGCTTGGGGAATCAGCGTAACAACCGTCATGTGTGTTTCGATTTGCGTTCCGTTGACAGGCGGCATCCATTCCGCAGAAAGAGAGGTAACCAACGATGTTAGATATCAAGAATTCGCAGAAATGACCCTTGACTGCTCTCAGCAAAACGGTGTAAAGAAACCGCGCAGTCAAGGGTCATTTCGCTTTTATGAATATATATCGGAGCCGCTGCGGAGATAACGCAGCGGCTCCGTTCAGCGTGTCAAGAAAAGTCTGTGACTTTTTTGCACGCTGAAAAAACGCCACATTTTTTGTGAAGCTCAAGCTTCACGAAAAATCTCGCTTCGCTCGTCAAAAAGCCTGATAGCTCAGGCGTTTTTGATGGCTATAATCTGATTTCGAGCGGACCTTGCCCCTCGAGCTCCCCGCTGCGCGGTTATTTTTCCTCGGCAGCATAGGTTTTTCGACAGTCTTATTTTATAGAGGCTCGGCTATGCGGTCAAATACCGTCGCGGAAGTCATAGGTGCGGTACTGTATCGCCTCGGCTATGTGCATGGGCCCAATGTCCTCCGCACCTTCGAGATCCGCTATCGTGCGCGCGACGCGCAGGATGCGGTCATAGCTGCGCGCCGTGAGCCCCATGCGGTCAAACGCCGAGCGCATAAGCTCCTCGCACTCGGGCGTGAGCACACAGTAGGTATTGAGCGCCTTGGTGCCCATTCCGGCGTTCGATGTTATATCACTGCCGTCAAAACGGCGCTGCTGTATCTCCCGCGCGGCGTTAACGCGCAGCTTAATTTCCGCCGAGCTCTCTGCCGGAGCGCGGTTTTTAAGCTCCTCGTATTCCAGCGCAGGGGCTTCGACGATGATGTCGATGCGGTCAAGCAGCGGGCCGGATATGCGGCTGTGGTATGCGCGCACCTCGTTAGCGGTGCAGCGGCAGCGCCCCGAAGGGTGGCCGTACCAGCCGCACTTGCAGGGGTTCATTGCGCAAACGAGCATGAAGTTTGCCGGAAAAGTTTCCGTTCCGGCTACGCGCGAGACGGTGACCTCGCCGTCCTCGAGCGGCTGGCGCAGCACCTCGAGAACGTCCTTGCGAAATTCGGGCAGCTCGTCAAGAAACAGCACGCCGTTATGCGCAAGGCTGATTTCGCCCGGCCTCGGCACCGTTCCGCCGCCGGACACCGCCGTAGGTGAAACGGTGTGATGCGGCGCTCTGAACGGACGCGCGGACACGATGGGGCTGCTTTTGCTCGTAAGCCCCGCGACGGAATATATCTCGGTCGATCGGAGCATCTCCTCGCGGGTCATGTCCGGCAGAATACCGGGCAGACGCTTGCTCATCATGCTTTTTCCCGCGCCCGGAGGCCCAACCATGAGGATATTATGCCCTCCCGCCGCGGCGATCTCCATTGCACGCTTGACGTTCTCCTGACCCTTAACGTCGGAAAAATCGAGATACCTCACCGCCTGCGGGTCAAATTCAGGTGCCTGCATCGGCTTAATGAGAAACTCGCCGCGCAGATGAGAAATGAGCTCGGAAACGTTTTCGACGGGATAGACCGTCACGCCCTCGGCATAGGCTGCCTCCGGTGCGTTGTCCGCGGGGACGAACAGCTCCCTTACCCCCTCGCGTGCTGCGGCGACCGCCATCGGCAGCGCACCGTTTACGGGGCGCAGAGTGCCGTTGAGCGAAAGCTCGCCGAAAAACGCGCAGTCGGGCGCGGGCTGCCGTATCGTGCCCGTTGCGGCAAGGATGCCTAGCATTATCGGCAGATCGTACACCGTACCCGCCTTTTTTGTGTCGGCAGGCGCGAGGTTTACGGTCACGCGGCTGACGGGAAATTTGAAGCCGTTTGATTTTATGGCTGCGCGCACACGCTCGCGCGCTTCCTTGACCGCCGCATCAGGCAGTCCGACGATGTCGAAATTCACAAGTCCGTTAGAAACGAACACCTCGACGGAAACTCCGTAGCCGCCGACGCCCTTAACGCCGAGTGATCTTATCGCTGCAAGCATATTTTACCACCATCATTTTACAAAACGGGGACTGCCTGCGCAGTCCCCTGTTCTTTTGCTTATATTACTCCTCTACGGGGCAGGTTATTGCGATATTCAGCTCGTCAAGCTGCTTCTGCTCAACGACGGAGGGTGCGCCCATCATGACGTCCTGAGCGTTTTTGTTCATCGGGAACGGGATGATCTCGCGGATGGAATCCTCGCCCGCGAGCAGCATGACCATGCGGTCAACACCCGGTGCGATGCCTGCATGAGGGGGTGCGCCGTAGCAGAAGGCATTATACATTGCGGGGAACTTCGCCTTGACGTCGTCCTCGCCGAGGCGAACCATCTCGAACGCCTTGACCATGATCTCGGGGTCGTGGTTACGCACAGCGCCCGAGGAGAGCTCGACGCCGTTGCACACGAGGTCATACTGGTATGCGGTGATGCTCAGAGGATCGACCTCGCCGCGCTCGGCCTTTTCGAGGATCTCAAGGCCGCCGTTGGGCATGGAGAACGGGTTGTGGCAGAACTCAAGCTCGCCGGACTCCTCGCCTATCTCGTACATCGGGAAATCGACAATCCAGCAGAACTCATAGCGCTCCTTGTCCATATGTCCGGGCACTGCCGCGCCGAGCATTTTGCGCATGACGCCGGC
>CAKTOX010000045.1 GCA_934590355.1 uncultured Oscillospiraceae bacterium | reverse complement strand
AGCGCAAAGCTCATAGATAAGCAGGCCCTCTATGATCCCATGGAGGCATTCGGCCTGGTAATAAAGGCAAGCAAGGCGAAGTTCGACGAGACCGTTGAGCTGCACGTCAAGCTCGGTGTTGACGGCCGTCACGCAGACCAGCAGGTCCGCGGTGCGATCGTTCTCCCCAACGGCACCGGCAAGACCGTCCGCGTCCTCGTTTTCTGCAAGGACGAGCGCAAGGAAGAGGCTCTGGCAGCAGGCGCCGATTACGCCGGCGGCATGGACCTCGTTGAGAAGATTCAGAAAGAGAACTGGTTCGAGTTCGACACCGTTATCGCAAGCCCCGACATGATGGGCACCGTCGGCCGCCTCGGTAAGGTTCTCGGTCCTAAGGGTCTCATGCCCTCCCCCAAGGCCGGCACCGTAACTCCCAACATCGCTCAGGCGATCAAGGAGTCCAAGGCAGGTAAGGTCGAGTACCGTCTGGACAAGACCAACATCATTCACTGCCCCATCGGCAAGGTCTCCTTCGGCGAGGAGAAGCTGTATGAGAACTATGCTGCCCTCATCGGCGCCATCATCAAGGCAAAGCCCGCAGCGGCAAAGGGCCAGTACATCAAGTCCTGCGTCACCGCTTCCACCATGGGCCCCGGCGTTAAAATCAACGCCCAGAAGCAGCTCTGATAACGAGCCAAAAAGTATAACAAGATCCCGACAGCACGTTCAGTGCCGTCGGGATTTTTCTTGCGTTAAAACGCGCATATAAAAAACGCCCCCTGTGCATTTTGCATAGGGGGTGTTTGTCGATTTGCTTCCTTGCGGGAGCGGCGAAATTACTTGATTTCGACTGCTGCGCCGACTGCCTCGAGCTGAGCCTTGAGAGCCTCTGCGTCTTCCTTGGAAACGCCTTCCTTGACAGCAACGGGAACCTTCTCGACGAGAGCCTTTGCCTCTGCCAGGCCGAGGTTGGTGATGCCGCGGATCTCCTTGATGACCTTGATCTTCTCTGCGCCGAAGCTGGTCATAACAACGTCGAACTCGGTCTTCTCTGCGACAGCCTCTGCTGCGCCGCCTGCTGCGGGAGCTGCTGCTGCAACTGCGGAGACGCCGAAGGTCTCGCAGATCTCATCAACGAGCTCCTTGAGCTCGAGAACGGAAAGAGCCTTGATCTCGTCGATCATGGCGGTGATTTTTTCGCTTGCCATTATAATTTCCTCCAAATTTTAATGTGTGATGCAGCCTGATTATTCTGCTGCTTCTGCGGGAGCGGCTGCGCCGCCCTTCTGCTCGACGACTTCGCTCAGAGCAACTGCAAGGCCGCCCATGATCGCATTCAGGGAGCCTGCCAGCTTCGAGTACAGGTCGTTCTTGCTGGTGAGCGTGGACAGCTCTGCTATCTCCTGCTCGCTGAGGATCTTGCCCTCCATGAAGGCTGCTTTGATATTGAACTTATCGCCGAGCTTCTTGGAGTAATCGCTGATGATACGGAACGGAGCGATGGGGTCCTCGCTGCTGGTTGCCATGGATGTGCTGCCGTTGAGGACGGGATCGAGCGCGCTCATTCCGACCTTGTCGATAGCGATCCTGGTAAGGGTGTTCTTGACGACGGTGTAGTCGACGCCCTCCTTGCGCATCTCGGTACGCAGAGCCGTATCCTCGGCCACGGTGATACCCTGGTAATCGACCAGAATACCTGCGCTTGCTGCGTTGATGCGTTCGACGAGTGCTTCTACGATCGCCTGCTTCTCGCTGAGAACTTTTGCGTTAGGCATGTGTGTTTTTCACCTCCACACTAATGTTCACGCTCATAAAGAAAGCCTCCGTATCCAAGGACACGAAGGCAGTAAGCAATCAAAATAATTGATGCTATCCTCGGCAGGGTTTACTCCTTGCGGTACCTGCTGTCTTTGGAGCGCTCAGTTAGCATATCAAATCCGCCTGCATTTGTCAAGCTTTTTTCTTGCCAATTCAAAGTTTTCTACTGCCGTAGGGGCAGTGCGTTTTCAAATTGTGTGAATGCGTTTACTGCGGCGGCACGATAACGATAATTCCGAAGAAATCTTAAAGCTGCCGCCTCGCCGTAGGGGCAGTGACGGTTTTGCCGGCACGATTGTGACCGAACGACCGCAAAAGCTGTATCGGTACCATCTAAAGGCGAATTGCCCCTCGCGGCGAGCGAGTTATTCGACGGTCAGGGAATGGGTGTACAAATCAATGCGCAGCTCGGCGCCCTCGCCGGGGACGGAGACGGCGCTCAGACCGTGACCGAGGCGGCGGCAGATGCTGCGGCACAGATACAGACCCAGCCCGCTTGCGCGCATTTCGCTGCGGCCGTTCAGACCCGTGTAGCCCTTCTCGAATATCCTCGGCAGATCCTCCGGCGCGATGCCGATGCCCGTGTCGCGGATGCACAGTGTTTTCGGCTGAGTCATGTAAATGCGCACGCTGCCGGTTTTCGTGTACTTGAGGGCATTGGAGAGGAGCTGCTCGATGACGAAGGCGAGCCACTTCTCGTCGCTGACAACGCTCGTGTGCGTCGGCTCAAGCTCAAGATGTATCTGCTTGCTGATGAAGTCCGGGGCGAACTTGCGCACGCAGCCACGGATAAGCGGGTCGAGCTCAAATTCGCGTATAACGTAGTCCGTGCTCTCCGAGCCGAGGCGCAGAAAGACCATCGCCATATCGACATAGTGCTCGATGCGGCCGAGGTCGGAGCTGAGTCTGCGCGCTGCGGGACTGTCCTCGCTTTGCAGGGTCAGGCGCATGGACGCGATGGGCGTTTTTATCTGGTGCACCCAGACGGTGAAGTAATCGAGCGTGTCGCTCATGCTCCGCTGCGCGTTGGCGGCAAGCTCGGCGCGGCTTTCGGTAAGCAGCTCGATAATGCGCCGGTAGTCCTCGTCGTCGATGCTCTCCGCCGGCGGCAGCAGCTTCTCCTCCGCGGCGGTCAGCTCGTTTAATACGCAAAGCTGCTCGTGGCGGCGCTTGACGCGGATAAAGTCCGTTATTGCGGCGGCAAGTGCAAGCGCACAGCAAAGCCCCGCCGGATACGCCACCGCCATCAGAGGCAGCTCATACAGCGCAAACGACACGGCAAACACCGCCATGAACAGCACGAACGCGCGTATAATGCGCCGCCGCTGCTTTAAATATGCAAAAAACAGTTTCATAGCGTCACTCAATTATATATCCCACGCCGAATTTCGTCGTGATGAAGTCCTCAAGCCCAGCCGCGGCGAGCTTTTTGCGCAGCCTGCCGACGTTCACGCTCAGCGTGTTTTCGTCAACAAAGCTGTCGGTCTCCCACAGCCTTTCCATGAGCTTTTCGCGCGAAACGACCTTGCCGCGCTCACGCATGAGGCACAGCAGGATGCGGTATTCGTTCTTGGTCAGGGTGATCTTCTCGCCGCCGAAAAACAGCGAGTTGTCGCCCGTGTCGAGGATGGCGCCACGGTGCTCGATGACGGGAGCGGCGGGAGCAAAGTCGTAGCTTCGGCGCAGCAGCGCCTGTATCTTTGCCATGAGCACACCGCCGTCAAAGGGCTTGGCGATGAAATCGTCCGCGCCCATGGTCATCGCCATGACGATATTCATGTTGTCGGCGGCCGAGGATATGAACACGATGGGCACCTTGCTCACCGCGCGGATAGCCCCGCACCAGTGGTAGCCGTTAAAAAAGGGCAGCGTGATGTCAAGCAGCACGAGATGCGGCGAGCAGCGCGCAAACTCGCTCATGACGTCGCGCAGATCCTGCGCAATATACGCCTCAAGCCCCCACGCCTCCGCCTGCCGCTTTACGCCCTCGGCGATGCCCGCGTCGTCCTCAACGATAAGTATGCGGTACATTTTCTTTAATCCTGCACGCCGCTTTTGAGGATGTCCTCGGCCATCTCGGCGGCGTCCTCGACACAGCCGCGGCACTCGCGCAGCACGATGCCGGTGTCTCTGCCCTTGAGCTCGCGGCAGAATACCGAGCCGTTTTTCTCCTCAAACCGGCGCAGCAGCTCGCGTGCTTCGGCAGCCGCAGCACCGTCAAGCGCCGCGGGATCGCCGTCGGCGGAGCCGCCCTTTATCATGTTCATCGCCGCGACCGCGCCCAGCAGTGCGCCGCAGTATTTGTACGCGCCGCCGCCGTAGCGTCTCACGAGCGATTTCATCGTTTTTTCGTCCGCGCCCGCCTCGGCGCAGAACGCGCAGCCGACGGACTGTGCGCAGTTGCAGCCCGAGCCGTGATACTGCGCGGCAAGCTCTTTCTTACTCATATAGTTTTTATCTCCTTTTTTGATCTCGCTTTGGCGCATCTTCGGAATACGTTTTTTGCAGATGCACGGTATCGAAGCTTGAAATGCTTAATTGCGGCTGCAACAGTGCGTTGCAGCAACGGTTTTTTCGGCATGACAGATTCGGGCAAGCGCAATAGCCGTATTCGTGCGGTCTCAAGGCGCATTGCCCCAATGGCAATTGTACATCATAGACGGTGCGGTGTCAAAGAATTTACGCCGCGGCACACTTCGTCTTGACACGGTGGCGTTGAGAGAATATACTTTTAATGACAAAAGACTGACGAACTTATAAAAAACTAATAATCGGGAGGGGCCAATGAAAGACCTAAAGCATCTTATCTACTTTGAGCACCTGCTTGACGAGGCGGCAAACGAGCTTGTCATGCAGGCGGTCTCCAAGGGAAGGCACGCCGTGGGCTACACCTGCTATCACATGCCCGAGGTGCTGCTTAATCTCGACAACTGCTTTTCCGTGCGTCTGCGCGCACCGCGCACGGGGTCGCTTGAAATTTCGACCTACTACATGACCAACTACCTGTGCGGCTACTCGAAGGCGCTGGTGGAGCGCGGCATCGAGGGCGGCTACAACTTCCTCTCGGCGCTCGCGGGCGGGGAAACGTGCTCGGAGATGAACCGCACGCTTGAGCATTTTGAGCTTTTGCAGCTCGTCAAGAACGACAAATTCTTCGTGTCGTATATCGACGTGCCGTTTAAGATCACGCCCCACGGCCTTGCGCATTATAAAAATCAGCTTCTCAAAAAGGTGCTCGAGCCGCTGCACGAGCGCTACGGCACGGACATCTCGGACGCAGCCATCCGCGCGGCGGTCGCCCGCCACAACGAGGTCTGCCGTATTTTAACCGAGATAGGCGACCTGCGCAAGCTCCCGAATCCCCCGATTAGCGGCTATGAGTATCACGTTTTGTGCCTCGTGTCGTACTGCTGCCCGAAGGATCTAATCGTCGATAAGCTCAGGGAGACCCTTGAGGAGGTAAAAACGCGCGAGCCGGATGTAAAGCCCGCGCACCGCGCCCGCGTTGTCGTCGTCGGCAGCGAAATCGACGACCTTGACTTCACGCGCACCGTCGAGCAGTCCGGCGCACTCATCGTCGCCGACAGATTCTGCTTCGGCGCTCTCCCCGGCAGGCAGGAGATAATTTTAAACGACTCCGAGCCCGCGCTTGACCAGGTTTGCCGCATCTATCAGGAAACGAGCCAGTGCCCGCGGTATATGTCGCAGGACAAGGTGCACGAGCGGTATGACTACGTTGACGCGCTTGCCAAGGAATACGGCGCGCAGGGCATTATCTACGAGCAGATGAAGTTCTGCGAATTCTGGGGCTATGAGAGGGCGCTTGCCTCGCACGTCATGACGGAGCTTTATAACTACCCCACGGTCTGCGTTGACAGGGAATACACCGGCAACGCCTCGGGACAGCTCCGCACAAGGGTTCAGGCATTCGTCGAGAGCCTTGAAATTAAAAATATAAATAAGGGAGGGCGATGATATGGCAGTCAAATCGAGAAACCTCGGCCTTACATATATCGACAAGACCGGCGTGCGGCGCTGGCGCGAATGGCGCGGCGTGAGGGATACGCTCACGGACTACGGCTGGTGGTGCGTCATGTGGAAGGACATGATAAAATTCGTGCTCCGCTCGCCCGTGCAGGTCATAAAGGGCATATTCCGCTATCGCTGGATGCTCACCTATCTCACCCTGCCGCAGTTTATTGACCGTCAGCTCGAGGGTATGCGCGGCAGACAGCTCAGAGCGGGCAGGCTTCTTTATGACGTCATCATAAAGCACACCATAGATATTATCTCCGACAGCTTCAATGCCGACCAGAACATAGGCGGCAGCAAGGCGCTTTCCGAGCGCATAGTCTGCTTTGACGAGCTCGTGCCGACGGAGCTCATGGCGGGCTTTCCCAACCTCATCGGCATTCCCGTGCAGACGATACCCATTTTCCTCGCCTCGATGATAAATCAGCAGCTCCCGCCCGTTTATCTGGACGCGATCGAGAACTTCGGCGTGCCCGCGGACGTGTGCCCGCTGCCGTCTGCGGAGGCGGGAGTCGCGGCGGAGGGGGATTTCCCGATCTTCGGCAAGTGCTTCATCGCCTGCAATATGCCCTGCGACGGCTCAATAATGACGACCTCTTTTCAGGACAGGTACTTTAAGCTCCCGACCTATTGCCTGGGCGTTCCGCTGAGATATAACGACGATGTCGATGCGCAGGATTACGCCGTTGAGGAGCTGCGCGGCTGCATAAAATTCATAGAGGAGCACACGGGCGAAAAATTCGACTGGGATGCCTTCGGAAAGGCGCTTGAGAGCTATAACGAGGTCACGCGCTTCCATCTCGACCTGTGGGAGATAAACCGCACCGACTATCCGCAGGTGACCGGCGGTACGCCGTGGCTTTACCGAATGTACACCTATCATCTTCACGGCGGCATGGACGAGCGCTTTAACCGCGCCGACGAAAAGGTGCGCAGGATAATGACCGAGGGCTACGAAAGGCGCGAGCCGTGTGCGCTTGAGCTGCGGCATAAGGCGCTCGTGTGGTCGTGCCCCGCGAATTACTACACGAACTTTGCCAACTGGCTCGAGCAGTGCTGGGGCATCGTGTCCGTCATGGACATGGAAACGCATATCTCGCAGGTCATCATCGACACCTCCACGCCCGAAACGATGCTCCGCGGCGTTGCGCAGACCTATCAGCGCGCGACCATGCGCAAGCACACCAAGGGCGGCTATAAAAACTCGCTCGACGAGATGTGGCGCGTTGCCGAGGAGTACGCCGTTGACACGATAATCATGTACGATCAGATATCCTGCAAGGGCATGGACGGACTTCAGGGCCTTTTTGACGAGCAGGCGCGCGAGAGAAACATCAATTTCATCTGGGTGCAGCAGGATCTCATGGACCCGCGCACTATATCCCGCCGCGATATGCGCAATCAGGTCAATCAGTATATGCAGAGCGTCCTGCGCGAGCAGCCGCTTGACCCGACGCTTCTCGACTTTGACGACTGCGACGCATTTTAAAACAGCATAAGACCGCATAGAAAACCGTCCCCTGTAAATTCACAGGGGACGGTTTGCGTTGCCAGCAGCAAAGGCAACCACTAGCTATGCTAGTGGAAGAGGAGAGCTTATAGCGAGGAAAAGTACAGTTTACAAGGGACTACACAGGGTAGGTATCTGACGGGAGGTGTTCCGCCCGTCAGATTTTCCATGTGATATTCAAACTATCGCTTGTGGCGGCTATGGTGGTAATCATCAAATCCACCACACGCCGCTTGTCATCAAAGGATACATCCTCCCAAGTGTCGAGGTAGCCGGAAATCTGGCTGACCTGTTCCGGGCTGATGGCTTCCACCGTCAACTCCGCTATCC
>CAKTOX010000044.1 GCA_934590355.1 uncultured Oscillospiraceae bacterium | reverse complement strand
TGGAAACTCCCGAAACCCGCATAAACACTGGTTTTTTTCGAATTTTACTTGTCGAGGGGCTTCATTGTCGGGAACAAAATAACGTCGCGGATGGAACTTGCACCGGTCAGGAGCATTACGCAGCGGTCGATGCCGATGCCAAGGCCGCCCGTGGGAGGCATGCCGTACTCAAGTGCATTGATGAAGTCATCGTCCATCATGCCCGCCTCGTCATCGCCCTTGGCGCGCATTTCGACCTGCTTGAGGAAGCGCTGCTTCTGGTCAATGGGGTCGTTTAGCTCGGAGAAGGCGTTGCCCATCTCGCTGTGGCAAATGAACAGCTCAAAGCGCTCGGTCAGGCGCGGATCCTTGGGAGAGCGCTTTGCAAGCGGGGACACATCGACGGGATGCATGGTGATAAACGTCGGCTGAATGAGCTTTTCCTCGACGAGCTGGTCAAAGCTCTCATACAGGGCATGACCCCATGTGGGCTCGACCTTGTCCATATCGACGCCAGCAGCCTTTGCTGCCGCGACCGCTTCCTCGTCGCTGTCTATCGCCATGAAGTCAACGCCGACATACTTCTTGACTGCCTCCGCCATGGTCAGGCGCTCCCAGCCGGGTGTAAGGTCAATGTCAAAGCCCTGCCAAGAGCACTTATAGGTGCCGAGGATACTCTGGGCAGCGCCGGAGAGCAGGTCCTCGAACAGATCCATCATGTCGTTAAAGTCGGCATAGGACTGGTACAACTCGACGGTCGTGAACTCGGGGTTATGCTTGGTGTCCATACCCTCGTTGCGGAAGATGCGGCCTATCTCGTAGACGCGCTCGATGCCGCCGACGATGAGGCGCTTGAGGTTGAGCTCGGTCGCAATGCGAAGGAACATATCAATGTCAAGCGTGTTGTGGTGGGTTATGAACGGACGCGCAGTCGCACCGCCGGAAATGGTGTTAAGTACGGGGGTCTCGACCTCCATGAAGCCGCGTCCGTCAAGGAAGGAGCGGACATAGCTAATGAATTTCGAGCGTATCTCAAAGTTGCGGCGGCTCTCGTCGCTCATTATGAGGTCAACATAGCGCTGGCGGTACTTGAGCTCGGTGTTAGTCATTCCGTGGAATTTCTCGGGCAGAGGGCGTAGGTTTTTGGACAGGAGCGTGATCTGCTGAGCGTGGACGGAAATCTCCTCGGTCTTGGTCTTGAACACGAAGCCGCTCACGCCGATGATATCGCCGATGTCGTATTTGCGGAAGTCGGCAAACTCCTGCTCGGTGACGTCGTCCTTGCGAACGTAAAGCTGGATAAGTCCGCGGTCGTCCTTGATATGGCAGAAAATTGCCTTGCCCATGCCGCGCTTGGACATGATTCGTCCCGCGACCTGAACGGTCTTGCCGTCAAGCTCGTCATAGTTATCCTTGATCTCGGCGGAATATGCACTTCTTACAAATCTCGTCTGGGTAAAGGGATCGCGCCCCTCGTCCTGAAGGACCTTGAGCTTATCGCGTCTTATGCGCAGCAGCTCGCCGAGCTCCTGCTCGGGCGCGGCGGTCTCGTTTATCTTGTTCTCACTCATATATTATGTCCTCAATCGTTCTCAACGGAAATTATCTCATAGCTAAGGCTGCCAACGGGTGCATCAACGACGATCTTCTCGCCGGCAACATGTCCATAAAGTCCGCGGCCGAAGGGCGAATCGTCGGAGATGCGTCCCTCCATGGGGTTAGCCTCCTGTGAGCCGACGAGGGTGTATTCCTCCTCGAAGCCGTCTTCGAGGTCGCGCACCTTGACTCTGCTGCCGAGGGTGATCGCCCCCTTGCGCATTCCGGTGTCAACTTTTTCAACTATCTCGGCATTCTCGACGAGGTTCTTGAGCTCGGCAATTCTCGAATAGAGTTTGCCCTGCTCGGTCTTCGCCTCGTCATATTCGCTGTTCTCGCTAAGGTCGCCGAAGCTGCGCGCTTCCTTTATCTGCTCGGCAACCTCCTTCGCCTTATCGGTCTCAAGATACAGAAGCTCCTTTTTGAGCGCGTCGAGGCGCTCCTGACTCATTTTAAATCTGCTTTCGGTAGCCATTGCTTTAGCTCTCCTTTGTTTCCTTCTTATTTGTTAGCCTTTAATATCCTTTCAGCTTAACGCACTTATTGCCGCGTTGAGCTGTATGCTTGCGTCCTTTTCGGTGTTTTTCGCTTCAATATCGGGCTTGATGCCGCCTGCCTCCGCCAGATCCACGCGCTTGGGCGTGAGGTACTTATTGGTGGAAATATGGACGGCTCCTCCGTTTGAAAGCTCGATCGTGACCTGACTGCGGGCCTTGCCGGTCGTGTGCTCGCCGACTATGGTCGCCCAGTCATATTCCTGAAGCGCGGCGGCAAAAAACTCCGCGGCACTGTAACTGTTGGCATTGACGAGTACCGCCATTTTAGCGCTCAGGCAGACCTTGTCGGAGGTCTTGACGGTTTCGTTTCCCGCCTTGTCTACGCTCACGAAGAGATCTCCGTCCGGAAGCAGGTAGTCAAGCAGCGAAACAAGCTCGCTCACGAGCCCGCCGGGGTTATCGCGCACGTCAAATATGAACGAGGTCGCGCCCTCGGCCGTCAGCTTTTCGATGGCGCCTATCGTGCCCTCGCTGCATCCGGCTTCAAAGTTAGCAATCTTAATATAGCCGATGTTATTATCGAGCATTTTGGAGCTGATGGGATTTTTGTAAATGACCTCACAGGAGAGGGTCACCTTTGTTTCGTTACCCTTTGCATCAGCAACGACCATGGGGAAATTCTTATTGACCTTAGAGCGGATAAGCTCCTGAAGCTCCGCCGTGTTCATGCCCTCAACAGCCTGACCGTCAACGGACACGATAAACTGTCCCACCGCGAGTCCGGCTGCCGCAGCGGGCGTGCCGTCCTCTATCGCCATTATCTGAAATTTCCCGTCGTCATACTTTATGCTGACGCCGATGCCCGCATATTCGTTGGAGGACGACAGCTTGTATGCCGCGTATTCCTCCGGGCTCATATAATAGCTCCATTTATCGTCGATACTGCGCACCATTGCCGATGCCGCCGAGTTATAAAGCGTTTCGCGGCTGACATCGCCGATGTAATTCTCGTCGATGATCTTTTCTATCTCAACAAGCGATTTTGCGTCTTCAAAATACTTCTGCGCACCGAAGCCGCCGGTTACGATGACGTAGGTCGCGGCTGCGGTAGCAAGGATCAGCACAAGGCATACTATTATAAAATGCGGGAGCTTGATTTTTTTGTTGAAAACCGATTCTGACCGTTTTTTCATGGGCTATCCCCTTTCGTCAGCTATTATAACAGTTAAGCTTGACCGGCAGTCATACGACCGCCAGTCAAGCATATTGCGTGTAACAGTTATTGTTCTTCCGCGAGCTGCTGCGTATACACCGCGCCCTCGGTCTCGGAGGCTTCAAGTCCCTCCGCACCGACGGGGATCACTGTGAGCACAAGGCTGAGCACCATGGTGAGCACCAGGATCAGCGCCAGCACCGATACGAAAAATTTTCTGTTCATTTTTATCACACCTTGAGGTAGTTTCTTATTGCGATAACGCCGCCGACCGCACCGACGAGGATACCGACGGCAAGGAATGCCACCAGCACGACCGCCCAAACCTGAGTAAAGGGCACGATCTGGATAAACGATATCGCAAGGCTCTGTGCGACCTTCGCCTCAAGAGCCTTATACAAGCCCCACTGCGCAAGGAACGCAAGTCCGCCGCCGACGATGCCGAGGATAAGACCTTCAACGACGAAGGGACAGCGAATAAAACTGTTGGACGCGCCGACCATCTTCATAATGGCTATCTCCTCGCGGCGTCCGTAGGTTGCAAGCTTTATGGTGTTGCTCATAATAAACAGCGAAACGAAGCCGAGTATCGCAATGAGCACGAGCGAAACTACGCTGACAACGTTTCGCACCGAGATGAATTTATCGGCAAACGCAGTCGGTGCATTGACCTTGACTATGCCGCTGACGCCTTCAATGGCTGCCGTCGTTGCGTCCATCTGGCTCAAATCAACGAGCTGTATAACAAAACGGTGGCGGAAGACCTCATCGCTGAGTCCCTCCATATAGCTCTCGTCATACTTTTCAAGGAAGGTCTTTCTCGCCTCGCTGCGGCTGACAAAGTTAACGCTTGCAACGTTGTCTATCGCCTCGAGCTTTGCCTGTATCTGAGCCGTGGCCTCCTGAGCGGTCATGTCCTCTTCAACGTAGGCAAGGATCTGGTTCTGGTCGCCTATGTCTTCGATTATCTCGTTGATGTTTATATCAAGCAGGGTGAAGCTGCCCATGACAATGAGGCAGGCGATTATTATCGTTACAGAGGCGAAAGACATAAAGCCGTGGGTGAAGATATTGCGGAAGCCCTCGCCTATAAGATATCCGTATCTATTCAACTTCATAACTGTAATACCCGTCCATTCCGTCGCTGATCAGGTGGCCGCCGTCGATCGCAATGACGCGCTTGGAGAATGCGTTGACCAGCTCCTTTTCGTGAGTTACGACCAAGATAGTCGTGCCCATCTCGTTAATTTTTTCAAGCAGAAGCATGAGCTCAAGGCTGCGCACGGGGTCAAGGTTCCCGGTGGGCTCATCTGCGATTATCATGGTCGGGTTATTGACCAGAGCGCGCGCGATGGCGACACGCTGCTGCTCGCCGCCGGAAAGCTCGGCAGGCAGACGCTTTTCGCGTCCCTCAAGACCGACGAGCTCCAAAACTCGGGGCACGCGATCCTTAATGGACTTGTTGGTCGCACCGACAACGCGCATTGCAAACGCGACATTATCGTACACGGTCATGTTGTCGATAAGGCGGAAGTCCTGAAAAATGACGCCGAGAGTTCTTCTCATCTGCGGCATTTTGCGGCGCTTGAGCTTGTTCATGTTGAAGCCATTGACTATGACCTCGCCCTCGGACGCCATTATTTCGCCCGTGAGAAGCTTGATTATCGTGGTCTTGCCCGAGCCGGACGGTCCGACCAAAAAGGCAAATTCGCCCTCGTTAATGGTCAGGCTGAAATCATCCAGAGCGGCAACGTCACTGTTGCCGTAGACCATAGTTACATTGTTCATCTGAACCATGTGCTGTTTTCCTCCTGAGGTTTAAGGGGATATTCCCCTGCTTATTTCAGCGCCCGCCGCCGTTTACCGAGTCAAGATACTGCTTGACCATCATTGCGACCTTGAACACGATGGCATGGTCAAACTCGCGCAGGTCAAGGCCCGTTATCTTCTTGATTTTCTCAAGACGGTACACGAGCGTGTTGCGGTGGACGTACAGCTTGCGGCTGGTCTCGGAAACGTTAAGGTTATTCTCGAAGAACTTATTTATCGTTTCGAGTGTATCCTCATCAAGAGTTTCAAGAGGATTTTTCTTGAAAACCTCGTTCAGGAACATTTCGCAAAGCGTTGTCGGGAGCTGATATATAATACGGCCGATGCCGAGATTTTCATAGCTTATTATGGTCTTTTCCGAGTCAAAAACTCTGCCGACGTCAATAGCTATCTGGGCTTCCTTATAGCGGTCGGCAAGCTCACGCAGGTGGTGCGCAGTCGTGCCTATGCCGATGATGCTCTTTATCTGAAGCTCGTTTTTGAGCACGGTTTCGATGCTCTCGGCAATGGATCTTATCTCCGCGCTGTTGTCGCCGTTGGGCAGCTCCTTAATAACGACGATGTCCGTTTCGTTAATGCTGATGACAAAGTCGTGCTGCTTATCGGGAAACAGGCTCTGGAGCACCTCGACGCTTGCAACGTCGGATCTGTCGACCTGACGGATAAGCAGAAGCGCGCGCGGCACGTCGGGCGCAAAGTGCAACTCCTTCGTTCTCACATAAACGTCGCCGGGAAGAATATTATCGGAAATGATATTCTTGAGGAAAGCCGCTTTATTGTACTTTTCCTCATAGTTATTCTTCGCCTCGTTGAATGCGACGGCTGCCATCATGCAGCTCACCCTTGCCATATCGTCGCAGCCCTCAACAAACACGGCATAGTCAAACTTGCCGCTGCTGTTGCTGAGCACCTTATAGGTGCGCACGCCGCTGACGAGTACAGGCTCGGAGAAATCATAGCTCATGCCTGAGAAATCCTCAAGCCTTGAGCCGATCATCGGAAGCTCGCTGCAGGTTATGACAAAGCCCTGATCGTCAACAACTCCGATACACCGATCCGTTGCCTCTTTTATTTGTAAAATAACACTTTGAAAAATTCTGCTTGACATCGTTGATCCTCCCGTTGAAATTCTATGGGTATTTTAACGATAGATGTAATTCGACGCTTTCTACATAATAATACTTTTTTGTGCGTTTTTCAATAGAATATTGAGCTATTTTTGTGAACTTTTCAAAAAAACGCAAAAAAGTATATATAAAAGCGCCAAATATCAGGCAGATAATTTTGCTATTATTTCTTAATCACACTGCACAATTCATTCTCGGTCAATTGCCTGAATTCACCCGGAAGCAGCATTTTGTCAAGCTCAAGAGCGCCGATGGAGAGTCTTTTGAGCTCAATTACGGGCTTTGAGCGCGACGCGAGCATACGCTTTACCTGATGATACTTGCCCTCATATACCCTCACGAGGCAGCTTCCGTCGGGCAGAGGCTCGAGCCCCGCGGGCAGGCATTTCGTGCCGTCGGCAAGGACTATTCCCTGCCGAAAAGCCTCAATATCGGCATCGTTTACCGGCTCGCCCGTCACGGCGCGGTAGGTTTTTACTATCTCAGAGCGCGGCGAAATGACCCTGTGCGCAAAGTCACCGTCATCGGTTACGAGCAGCAGTCCCGTCGTGTCCTTATCGAGTCTGCCGACGGGAAACAGCCGCCTGCGCATTTCTTCGGGGAAAAGATTGATTACGGTTTTTTGCTTTCTGTCGTCCGTAGCGGATAGAATTCCGGCAGGCTTATTGAGCATGAAATAGTGAAATTTTGCATACGAAACTCTCTCTCCGTCAAGCTCTATCAATGCGCAGGTCGGATCTATCTTGGTCTCGGGAGCCGTGACCGCAGTACCGTCCACGCTGACTCTGCCGCTTTTTATTATTTGCTTTAGCTGACTGCGCGTGTACGCGGTCGTTTCCGAAAGCAGCTTGTCCAGACGCATTTCCGACATATGCTTACCCCGCTGTGCATAAAATAAATTGCAAGGTGATTATAACACAAAGTATAAGATTTTTGAACAAGAAAAGGCTGATATACGAATATGTTTACAAATTGTTTAAAGCTGACGAAAAGGAGCGCCGCTGCGCTTATTTTAGCCGTCGGAGTAATACTCGCGGCGGCGGTCATACTCTGCTCACAGCCGCGCAGCTTATTCTCCACGAGTGATATGCTCGATGTCTCCCAAACCGACGGCAGGATAAAATATCTCGCCTCATACGGCTGGAGCGCAGACCCTCTGAGCGAAGATACGTGCACGGTCGTGCTGCCGAAGGAATTTGACGGTGCGCTATTTGACTATGCACAGATGCAAAAGGAGCAGGGCTACGATTTTACCTCCTATGCGGGGCTCGGCTGCAAGCAATATACATACACCGTCACGAACTACGCGGGAACGACCGACACCGTTTACGCAACGCTTTACGTTCGCGGCACAAGAGTCATAGGCGGCGATATCCACACCGCCGACATCACCGGATTCATGCACGGCATACGATAAAGAATGACCCCCGAAGCCTGAGCCTCGGGGGTCAAAGTTATTCGAATAATTCACATCCGAACGATGTTAAGCTGAGAATTACTCCTCGACCTCAATGACGACGCCGGAACCGACGGTACGGCCACCCTCACGGATAGCGAAACGCAGGCCCTTCTCAATTGCGATCGGGGTGATGAGCTCGACCTTCATATCAACGTTGTCGCCGGGCATGCACATCTCAGTGCCTTCGGGAAGGGTGATGACGCCGGTAACGTCGGTGGTACGGAAGTAGAACTGGGGACGGTAGTTGTTGAAGAACGGGGTGTGACG
>CAKTOX010000043.1 GCA_934590355.1 uncultured Oscillospiraceae bacterium | reverse complement strand
GAGGGGGATTTTCCCCTATTTTTTAACCCATTCATCGCTCCAAACCCGGTTTTCCCCTATGGTTAACCCATTAAAAACGGGATAGAGAGCATCAAATTTCCTCAAAGGGGAACAGCGGAATCAAAAAGGAAAAACCCCGGAAACCGTTGAGTTTCCAGGGTTTTGAGCATTTTGAGGTCCCGATCAGCGCTTGGAGAACTGGGGTGCGCGACGGGCTGCTTTGAGACCGTACTTCTTACGCTCCTTCATTCTCGGGTCGCGGGTCAGGAAGCCTGCGGCCTTGAGAGATGCGCGGTAGCTCTCGTCAACGAGGAGCAGTGCGCGGGAGATGCCGTGACGGATAGCGCCGGCCTGACCGGAAACGCCGCCGCCTGCGACGGTTGCCTCGATGTCGACCTTACCGACGGTGCCGGTGGTGACCAGGGGCTGACGAACGATGAGCTTCAGGGTCTCGAGACCGAAGTAATCGTCGATATCACGGCCGTTGATGGTGATAACGCCGGTGCCGTTGGGGATGAGGTGTACGCGGGCGACAGAGCTCTTTCTGCGGCCGGTGCCGTACATGTACGGTCTTTTGCACTTATAAGTTGCCATATTCTCTTCCTCCTATTAACGATCCCAAACTTCGGGCTTCTGAGCTGCGTGGGTGTGCTCTGCGCCGGCGAAAACGCGCAGACGCTTGAGCTGCCACTGAGCGATGGTGTTCTTCTGCAGCATGCCGCGGACAGCCAGGCGCATTGCCAGCTCCGGACGGTTTGCCATCAGGTGCTTGTACTGGGTCTCCTTCAGGCCGCCGACCCAGCCGGAGTGAGTACGGTAGTACTTCTGCTCGAGCTTCTTTCCGGTGAGGACTGCGTCCTTAGCGTTGATGATGATGACGTAATCGCCGCAATCGACGTGGGGAGTATAAGTGGTCTTGAGCTTGCCGCGAAGCAGATCGGCGGCAACAGCAGCGGTCTTGCCGAGGGGCTTGCCTGCTGCGTCAAGGACGTACCATTTTCTTTCAACGGTCTCCTTGGTAAGCATGGTCGTGGACATATTCGTGCCTCCAAATTAAAATTAAATAATACTTTGACTTTTTAACGGGGCGCTATTAAAATATCTACATTAAAAATAGCGTGCTATATTTTTATACCACAGCAACGGGGCAGTGTCAACGGTTATTTTAATTTGCGCAGCGTAAACTCGCAAAATCTCGCAAATGCTCTCAAAAGCTGCCCGAAGCTGAATTTCATTTTTATATTTCGCGGGAGAAAAGCTATGGACATCAGAGCTCTGAACGAATTCAGCGGCATTATCCGCAAGGCGGTTGACGACTACAACATGATACAGGAGGGCGACAGGATCGCCGTGGGCGTGTCCGGCGGCAAGGACAGCATGCTGCTGCTGCTTGCGCTCAAGCACCTGCAAAGCTACTATCCCAAGCACTTCGAGGTCGAGGCGATCACGATCGAGCTCGGCTTTGACGGCATGGATTTCACGCCCGTGCGCGAAATGTGCTCGGAGCTCGGCATACCCTATACCTGCCTGAAAACCGACATCAAGGAGATAGTTTTCGACGTGCGCAAGGAGGCTAATCCCTGCTCGCTTTGCGCGAAAATGCGCCGCGGCGCGCTCAACGACGCGATACGCGAGAGGGGCATATCCAAGCTCGCGCTGGGTCATCACTTTGACGACGCGGTCGAGACGTTTCTCATGAGCCTGCTGTTCGAGGGGCGGCTGAGCTGCTTCAGACCCGTGACCTTCATGGACCGCAGCGGCGTCACGCAGATACGCCCGATGATCTATGCCGGAGAGCAGAAGATAATAAATGTGGCGCAGGCGCTCGACATTCCCGTTGTCGAAAACC
This sequence comes from uncultured Oscillospiraceae bacterium, assembly GCA_934590355.1. Classification (GTDB taxonomy): domain Bacteria; phylum Bacillota; class Clostridia; order Oscillospirales; family Oscillospiraceae; genus F23-B02. The sequence goes on along the minus strand of CAKTOX010000043.1, from coordinate 6,870 downwards.
CCTGCCCGCAGGACAAGGCGAGCAAGCGCTACGAGATAAAAAAGCTCATAAAAACCCTCTCCGTCGAGTATCCCGACATGAAGAGCAAGGTCTTCGGCGCGATGCAGCGCCTGCCCTTAGCAGGCTGGGGCTTGAGCTGACGACAGGTGGCACGAGCCTGCTCCCGTCAACTCTTGAAACTAAAACGAAAACGCCCGCAGGATGAGTAAATCGTCCTGCGGGTGCTGCGTTTTTGTTTATCAGTTTGCCGCCTTCATTGCGAGGAAGGCGTTTATGAAGCCGTCGATGTCGCCGTCCATGACGTTCTGGATGTTGCCGTTTTCAAAGCCGGTGCGGTGGTCCTTTGCGAGGGTGTAGGGCATGAAAACGTAGGAGCGGATCTGACTGCCCCATTCGATCTTCTGCTGAACGCCCTTGATGTCGCTTATCTTTTCAAGATGCTCGCGCTCCTTGATCTCGGCAAGACGCGCACGCAGCATATTGCGGCAGTTTTCGAGGTTCTGGAAGTGGCTTCGCTCGACCTGAGAGGACACGACGATGCCTGTTGGCAGGTGGGTCAGGCGGACGGCGGAGGAGGTCTTGTTGACCTTCTGACCGCCCGCGCCGGAGGAGCGGTAAACGTCCATCTTGATGTCCTCGTCGCGCAGCTCGATCTCGTTGTCATCGGTTATCTCGGGCATGACCTCGACTGCGGAGAAGGAGGTGTGGCGGCGTCCGGAGGAGTCAAAGGGGGAGATGCGCACGAGACGGTGGATGCCGTGCTCGCTCTTGAGGAAGCCGTAGGCGTTTTCGCCCTCGATCATGATGGTCGCGCTCTTTATTCCCGCCTCGTCGCCGTCAAGCAGGTCCATGAGCTTGACGCTGTAGCCGTGGCGGTCTGCCCACATGTTGTACATACGGTAGAGCATCTGCGTCCAGTCCTGCGCCTCGGTGCCGCCCGCGCCCGCGTGGAAGGTGAGGATGGCGTTGTTTGCGTCGTATTCGCCCGTGAGCAGGGTGCCGAGACGGGTCTCCTCGAGCTTTTTCTCGAACGCGGCAAACTCGCTCTGAAGCTCAGGCAGCATCGAATCGTCGTCCTCCTCGATCGCCATCTCGCACAGTGTCATAAGATCGTCCCAGCCCGAGCAGAGCCTCTGATAGTTCTCGACCTTGCCCTTGAGCTGCTTGAGACGCTTCTGCACGCGCTGAGAATTTTCAACGTCGTTCCAGAAGCCGTCGCGCGCGCTCTGACCCTCAAGCTCCTCGATCTCCTTTTCCGCCGGCTCGAGATGCAGCGCCTCGCGCAGACCGTCAAGCGTCGGCTTGAGTGAATTGAGCTTACCTTTATATTCTTCAAATTCGATCATAATATCAGTCCTTAACAAAAATAGCTGTAATATTATACATGACCCGTGCGCGTTTGTAAACCTCTGCGTGGGGCAAATCGGCGCAAACAGGCGCAAAAAACTGCTCTCCCCGCACTGTTTCGGAAAGAGCAGTGTGATATTGGACTCTTTTGCGCTTTTTAGTGCAGCTTATATCGCGCCGACCCATGCTGCGCTTCTAAGTGACGGGGTGAAAAATCAACAGCTGACCGCGGGTACGCCGTTGTGAGCTTATAAGATGCCGCTTCGGTGCCCGCGGTTTTCGTATCGCGCGGGCTGCCGTTAAAAAATCTCATTACCTTATTGACATTGCAAAACAGCGGTGATATTTTATATTTACCAAGTGGTCAACAATGACCAAGAGGTAAATATCAAAAGGAGGCAATATCATGTCCGACAAACAGACTGCCGCAATGCTCGACAAAAAGCTGGACGAAAAGACCGCGCACACCATGTTCGTGTGCGGCATAGTCATGGTCGTTGCCGTGCTGGCGCACGACGGAGATCACATTCGCCAAGCCCTCAACTGGGGCTATCACATTCCCATCGCGATTTGGGTGCTGAACCTGACCGTGTATATCTTCCCCGTGGTCACCATTTTCCTCGCAAAGTCGCGCCGTATGTCCGCAACGCTCGTGGGAGCGATCGGCGGCATTTTCACCCCCGGCTCGTTTCTCACGCTTCACCTCTTCGGCTCGGCAACGGGGCTGTGGGGCGTTTGGAACTTCTCGTATTTCGAGCTGATGAAGGGCGTTACCTATCAGGGCAATTTCTATCAGGGCGTTGACTGGATAAGCTGGGTGCTGCTGCTTCATATGCTGCCGTGCTGCATTCCCTGCGCGGTCATCGGCTTTAAGCACTGGGCACGCCTTAAAAAGGAAGCCAAGCGTGGATAAGCAGAGCGTTGTGCTCGGCTGCGGCTGCGAGGTGTTCGGAGACGAGGCGCAGGAGCTCAAGCAGCGCTTCGGGCTGCTTCGCCTGCTCATTGCCTCGACCGCGCTGAGCATGCCGCTGCTTTGGAACCTGCCGCCGATGGTGCAGCTCGTGTTTGCAACGGCGCTGCAGCTTTACCCGGGACTGTATTTCGTGCGCAATGCCCTGCGTGGGCTGAGAAGCCTGACGATGGGCATGGACCTGCTCGTGGCGCTGTCCACGACGGCGATCTATGCTTACAGCACGGTCGTCGTGTTCACCGTGTCGGAGGATATAAAGCTCTATTACCTGTGCGACGGAGTGCTCATTTCGCTTTTGCTGTTCGGGCGCTATCTCGAATCGGTCGCAATCTATCAGAGCGGCGAGGCGGTGCGCAGCTTAATGCGTTTGCAGCCCAAGACGGCGATGGTCATGCGCGACGGCACGGAGCGGGAGATAGACGCTCGGGAGATCGTTTCCGGCGACACCGTCGTGCTGCGCCCGGGCGAGCGCGTACCCGCCGACGGAGTGATAATTGAGGGCGGCTGCCTTGTGGACGAATCACTTCTGACCGGCGAGAGCGAGCCCGTTTCAAAGTGCGCGGGAGACCGCGTGACCGGCGGAACGCTCAACCGCGAGGGCAGGGCGATATATACCGCAACCGCCGTGGGCGAAAGCTCGACCCTTCGACAGATGGCCGATTTCGTGCGCCGCGCACAGAGCGAGAAGGCTCCGGTGCAGCGCTTTGCGGACAAGATAGCTTCCGTGTTCGTTCCGTCCGTGATCGGCTTGGCGGCGTTGGTGTTTGCGCTGTGGTTTTTCCTGCTCGCTCCCCATGACTGGGGCAAGGCGGTCTCGACCGTGTGCGGCGTGCTCGTGATAGCCTGCCCCTGCGCGCTCGGGCTTGCGACTCCGGCGGCGCTCATGACCGCGTCCGGACGCGGCGCGGAGCTGGGCATTTTGTTCAAGGGTGCCTCGGCGATCGAAAAGGCGTGGGGAGTGGATACGGTCGTGTTTGACAAGACCGGCACCCTCACTCAGGGGCGCGTGGAGCCGGGCGTGCGCGATCCTCTGCGCGAGGACGCAAAAAGCGCGGTGCGTGCGTGCAGGGAGCTGGGTCTGGAGGTTTGGATGATCTCCGGCGACAAGGAGGAAACTGCGCGGCGCATCGCGGGCGAATGCGGTATAGACAGGATATTATACGAGGTAAAGCCCGAGGAAAAGGCTCGACAGATAGAAGAACTCAAGGCCGCGGGGCGGCGCGTTGCCATGGTGGGCGACGGGATAAACGACGCGCCCGCAATGGCGCTGGCGGATCTTGCCGTTGCGATGGGAACGGGTACGGACGTTGCCATCGAGTGCGCGGACGTGGTGCTGCCGGGCGGACGGATAGGCCGAGTGCCGCAGACCCTGCGTCTGGCTTGTGCCGCACGGAAAACGGTGCGGCAGAACTTGGCGTGGGCGCTGGCGTATAATCTCATATGCATCCCCGTCGCCGCCTGCGGCATCGTTAATCCCTCCATCGCCGCCGCTGCCATGACGCTCTCCTCAAACGGGATCCTGCTGCACTCGCTGCGGCTGAATAAGACGGAGGCCGACCATGAAAACGGAAAACCTTGATATCAAAATACGCGGCATGATATGCCGAACCTGCACGGACGAGGTATCGGGCGAGCTTTTGCGCACAAACGGCGTCATAAAGGCAAAGGTCAGCTATCGCAAGGCCTTGGCGAGCGTCAGCTACGATCCCGACATCGTCACGCCGCAGGAGCTTGACAGGCGCATCAAGGCGCTCGGCTACGACACGGGCGAGCGCAGTCTCGGCGAGAGGCTGCTTGACCTCGGCTGTGCGGCGCTGACGCTGCTGCTCGTGTGGCTGCTGCGGCTTTGGGGCGGGGCGCCGCCGGAGATAAGCGGCGCTTCTTTTGCGGCGATGCTTCTCGTTGGTCTGAGCACGAGCCCGCACTGTCTCGGCATGTGCGGCGGGATATTGCTCTCGGCCTGCGACCGTGCCGACGCAAGGGCAAGACTGGGAGCGGACATGGCATATAACGCCGGGCGCACGCTCTCTTACACGGCGCTGGGCGCTGCTTTCGGTGCGCTCGGAACCGTTTTGACCTATACGCTCAGCATGAAGTCGATGCTGTTTACCATGCTCGGTCTTGCCGTGGCGCTGCTCGGACTGAATATGTGGGGGCTGCTGCCGTCTCTGCCGTCTCTCCCCGGCGAGACCGCGACGGCCTGCCGCCTGCCCGAAAAGCTGCGCAGACAAGCGCCGCTCATCGTCGGGCTTCTGACGGGGCTCATGCCCTGCGGCGCGATGTATGCTGCGTGGCTGTGCGCCATGTCGAGCGGGAGCGCCGGCTCGGGCGCTGCGGTGATGCTGGCGTTTGCGCTCGGAACGGTGCCGCTGATGCTCGCCTTTGCGATGCTCGGAGCACTGATGCCGCGGGCGTGGACGAAGTACCTGCGCAAGCTCGGCGCTGTGCTCGTAACGGCGATGGGACTGAAAATGCTCCTCGGCGGGCTCCTGCTCCTGAGGTGATATAATAAAAAACCGGAGTGCATATCCGCACTCCGTTTTTTTCGATTATTTATTTCGCCGCGACGCCGTCGATATAGGGCTTGCCGCGCTGCGCCTCGCGGATGAGCCATTTGCGTATATCCGGATGCTCGACATCTCCCGACACGAAGGCAAGGTCGCAGCTGTGACCGCCGCTAGTTTTGCTCTCGGCTTCGGGTGGCTAACAGCCCCAAGATGGCTCCGAAAGCGGCGGTCAAAGTCAAAATGAGCAACACGTTCTGCACGGAAAGCCGATCCAGCATTATGCCGCTGGCAAGGGTTGCCGCTATGGTGCCCAGAGAAGCCGCCGCGGCAGTCATGGTTTGCCCTTTAGTCGAATCCGCAGCCGGCACGGCATGTTCGATATAGTCCACTATCGCAGGGGTATACAGGCCAAACGAAAGACCGTGGAAAAGGTATGCCGCAAATAGTGCGGGTACACTGCCTGCCAAGCTGATAGCTAATAGCTTGATCGGAAAGAACAGCAGGCTCAGCCTTAAACAGCGCTTGCGCATTTTTGCGCTTGCCCGACTGTAAGCCAGCATGGCGGGACACTCGATGACGGCCGAGAAGAAGCTGAGCCGTCCGAGATCTGTGTAATTACCTCGCAGATTTTGCACCACGTTGATTAAGAAATTGTTTACCGTATTATTTGCCGCAAAAATGACCGCAATAGCTAACAGCAAAAGACAAAAGCACGGCATGGCGCGCATGAAGGAGAGCAGGGAAGCACTGCTCTCCTTCCTTTTTTCGCCCAAGTCGACACGGATGCAGGAGCGATGCAGGGACATGAGAACTGGCAGCTGTATTCCCGCAGTGCAGGCAATGGCAATGGGGATAATTGATGTTGAGAGCATCTGCACCAGCGCGCCCATCCCCCATGACGTCAGTGCGAAAGCCAAAGAACCGACGCCTCTGGAAAGACTGAAGCTAAAGTCGGGATCAGTCTTTTGTATCAGCCCGGCAATCTTAATATATAACGGGTTTAACGACAGACAGCATGCAAAGCAAAGGATCAGGAAGAACCCTGTAAACAAATCTCTGCCGGCGTGAAGCACAAGGGTACAGGCTGCGGCAATCAGTAAGCCGAGAGCTGCCGGTGCTGCTGAGAACAGACGCAACCGCCCGCGGTCTATTTCTGCGCCGAGCAGGATGGAGCCTGAAAAGCCCAGCAGATTTCCGAGCGCCACGACCAGTCCAATCTGCGCATTGGAAAAGCCCTGCGCCTGCAGAAAACTGACGGCAAAGCAGAAGAGAGCAGCTGCACTGCACCAGTAGAGTGCTTGCAGCAGAGCGTATTTTCTTCTGTTCACGGTACATCTCCCTTTAAAATGCAGGAACGGATCTTGTCCCGATTCACATCCGGACATAAGCTCCGTTTCTGTTTTGTCTGACTCGGTCAGAGCTTCAGCTCCAGTTCTTCCTCCGGCTCTCTTGACCTGCTGAGCCGGCTATTTAACTGCCGGAGCGCGGTGGCCAAGGCAGATATCTGTTCGTCGCTGAAAGACTCCAGCTCGTCGAAAAATGCCTCAAAAGTGTTCCAATTCAAGCTGGCAGAGTAATTTCGGTATACTTCCAGCCCCTTCTCCGAGGGCCTCAGCAGAATGTTCTTTCGGTTGCGTGTGGTCTGATACTTGTTCACCAGCCCATACGCACACAGCGCCTTAACGATTTTTGAGAAGGTGCTTTGAGCAATGCCCAACCGCTCGGATATCATATTCATATTCATATAAGCATCGTCATCCGAGTGCTCCAAAATATATTCAAACACCTGCCACTCCTGAGAGTTCAGGCAGATATCATTTGCCACGGGAAAACGTGTTGCAGACAATCTTTGTATAATATTCGAGTGGCGAACGAGCTCTGCCACCAGCGGCCGATAACGGCCCATCCATCCGGTTTCCATTAGCATATTCCTTTTCTCAGCCTAAATAAACTGTGTACGATTCTATGCTTATTATGCCATTTTTTCGTTGCTTGTCAAGTTCCACAAAACAGCTATCCATATTTTGTGCAGTAAAAATACTTGAC
>CAKTOX010000042.1 GCA_934590355.1 uncultured Oscillospiraceae bacterium | reverse complement strand
GCATAGCTCATCCGGTAGAGCGCCACCTTGCCAAGGTGGAGGTAGCGAGTTCGAGTCTCGTTGCCCGCTCCAAAAAACGTTTGCAGGCTTCGTCTTAAAGCCTGCAAACTAATATGGCGTCATAGCCAAGTGGTAAGGCAGCGGACTGCAAATCCGCGATTCCCCGGTTCAAATCCGGGTGACGCCTCCAAAAGCTCCGAATGCACTGCGTTCGGAGCTTTTCTATGCCCTTTTTTGGCTGCCAAGCTGTCGATCGCGCCGTTTAAGTGCGAAATATTCCGTTACTTACAAAATCGGGCGCAAAATTTCGGTAAATTTGCCATGTATGAAAATCTTGACTCCGCCGCGGTTATAATAAATAATAGTCTTATGAGGTTGTTAAAATATTAACCGTCATTAAACACAAGGAGGCAATTTTATGGATCGCAAAATCAGAGTCGTTCAGTACGGTGCGGGCAAAATGAGCCGCTATCTTATGCGCTACGTTATTGAGCACGGCGGAGAGCTGGTCGGCGCATTCTGCCGCAACAAGGGGCATATCGGAAAAGATGTCTCCGAGATAATCGGCGACGGCTTCCCTCGCGTCGGCATCACCGTGGAAAACTCCGCCGATGTCGAAAGACGCATGGGCGAATTGAAGCCGGACGTATGCATCATCGCAACACGCAGCACGGTTGCAGAGCTTGAGGACATCTTCACCGTCTGCGCAAAGCACGGCGTCAACGCCATCACGACCTGCGAGGAGGCGCTGTATCCGTGGAACTCCTCCCCTGCCCTGACGAAGAAGCTTGATAAGCTTGCAAAGGAAGGCAGCTGCACGCTCACGGGCGTGGGCTACTGCGACCTGTATTGGGGCACGATGGTCACGAACCTCGCCGGCTCCTCGCACAAGATAACGATGATAGAGGGCAGCAGCTGGTACAACGTAGAGGACTACGGTCCGGCTCTTGCCGAGGGTCACGGCGCAGGACTGAGCATCGAGGAGTTTAACAAGACCATAGGCTGCTACAACGAAACTCCCTCGGACGAAATGAAGGAGCTTGTCGAAAGCGGACGGTACGTCCCCTCGTATATGTGGAACCAGAACGGCTGGCTGTGCAGCAAGATGGGGCTTCACATCACCTCGCAGACGCAAAAATGCATTCCCTGCGTCGACAAGGAGGATCTCAAGTCCGAGACGCTCGGCATCGTGGTCAAGGCGGGCGACGCAACGGGTATGCGCGCCATCGTCACGACCGAGACCGAGGAGGGCATAACACTCGTGACCGAATGTGTAGGCAAGATATTTAATCTCAAGGAGACCGACAAAAACGTTTGGACGCTCCACGGCGAGCCCGAAACCACCTGCATCGTCAATGAGCCTGCTACGGTCGAGCTCACCTGCGCAACGCTCGTAAACCGCATACCGCAGCTTATAGACGCGCCCGCGGGATATGTCACGACCGACAAGTTCCCGTATAACGAGTATATGGTCCATCCGATGAACTTCTATGTGAAAACCAAATAAGCAAAAACGGCTCGGGGACAGCGTTCATGACGGACGCTGTCCCCTGTTTTTTTATTGAGTGGCGTTACCCTTTTTAAATCAAAGCCGTAGGCTTTGATTTAAAAAGGGTGCGGCGTGGGAGAGCCGCACCCAACACCTCCGCTTTTTTGATAAAAACCGGGGGCAACACTGATTTGATTATACGATGCCGTATTTCTTGAGCAGGTCTACGACGACGTTATTCGTCAGAGGCTCCTTGAGCAGACCGAGGATCGGCATGATGCTCGGAAGGAGGAATTCGGCAGGCTTCTTGCCGTCAAGCAGCTTGCTCGTTGCGTACAGCAGGTCGCGCACGTCATAGACGGAGCCCCAGACCTCGGGCACGCCGCGGTCGACATTGCAGAGGGTGTAGACTGCTTCCATACCTGTGCGGATGGAGTACTCGGTGGTGAACACGGTGTCGCGCGGGGTGTCGGCAAACTGACCGACAAATGCGAGGTTGACGGAGCCATCGGGAACCACCTTAGGACGGTCGCCCTCTGCTCTGGGCATGAAGAAGGTCGTGACATAAGGCATCATGCACGGCGTGGTGTTACACTCGTTCGTTGCAAGATCCATGATCTGATCCTCGGGGATACCGATGTGGTAGAGCCACTCTGCCGCAAGCTCAATGCCGGTGCACTGATACATGGGCTTTTTGATGAAGTCGCCCTCATCGTCCCAGCAGTTAAGACCATAGACCCAGATAAGGCAATGATCCTCGGGCTGCTCCTGGAACTGACCCTGACGGTTTATGGTCCAGCTTACGAGCCAGCTCGAGTCGCGGCAGGTGACGATGCCGCCGGTGACAACCTTGCCGGAAAGCGGGTCGCGCTTGCAGATCTTCTGGATAGCATCGAGGATCTGCTTGTTTGCGGTGTCGACCGTCCAGGACTCCCATGAGGTCTCCTTGATTCCCGCGAAGAACTTCTCGGGGCGGCCGAAGGCGGGATCCTGTGCGGCTATCTTCTTCCACATCTCGATAGAGGGGCCTTCGCCGTTCTTGACGGTGACGACCGGAGCGTGGGTGTTGTCGCCGTAAGCCGAGGCATCGCCCTGGCAGCCGTTGGTGCAGATGACGAGGTCGTTTTCGGTCAGGTCAATGACCTTCTCAACGCCGCCCTGCGTGTATTCTATCTTCTTTGCGACCTTCTTCTCGGGAGTGCAGTCGCAAACGATGTTGGTAACGGTCGTGTCATAGAGGATCTTGCCGCCGTGGTCGGTGATGTACTTGCACATGGGCAGGATCATGCTTTCATACTGGTTATAGCGGGTGAAGCGCAGTGCGCTCAGGTCGGGCAGACCGTCGATGTGGTGGATGTAGCGCTGCAGGTACAGTTTCATCTCAAGGGCGCTGTGCCATTTTTCAAAGGCGAACATGGTCTGCCAGTAGGTCCAGAAGTTCGTCTCATAGAACTCATCGTCGAATACGTCGTCGATCTTCTTGTCCTCAAGGGACTTGTTGGTCGCCATGAACAGCTTCAGAAGCTGGGTCGCGGCGCCGGGGGTAAGTCCGTACTTTCTGTCGGTGTGCGCGTCCTGACCCTGTTTTTCGGTGACGCGGCACAGGGAGAAGTTCGGATCCTCCTTGTTAAGGTGATAATACTCTGAGAAAACGGTCTCGCCGGGGTTGACGATGGAGGGGATGGATTTGAACAGATCCCACATACACTCGAAGTGGTTATCCATCTCGCGGCCGCCGCGCATTATGAAGCCCTTGGTTGCGTCATAAATGCCGTCGCAGGAGCCGCCTGCCAGAGGAAGATGCTCAAAAAGGGTGATGTGCTCGCCGGGCATCTGCGCGTCACGGATGAGGAAGCACGCTGCCGCAAGGCCCGCAAGGCCGGTGCCTACGATATAGGCGGATTTTTCGTCGATACCTTCGGGCTTTTTCGGGGTAGCAAATGCTTCATAGTTGCCGCTGCTGTAATACATTGTGGTTCCTCCTGAATAATAATATTTTGTCTGCACGTGGTGCAGTAAGGTACAGGATGAGTCAGCGCTTCTCGATGGCTCTTATCGGGCAGGCCAGATAGCACGCGCCGCAGCGGATGCATCTTTCCTTATCGATAACCATCGGCTTTTTCGCAGCGTCAATGCAGTCGACGGGGCATTTTGAATGGCAGCCTCCGCAGCCTGCACAGCGCTCGCTGATAAAATAGGTTTCCACAGTGTTGTCCTTCCGGTATCTGCTTTTCGGTACACTGCGGCGGAAGCTCCCACAACCGCCGCAGTGTGAAGAGGGGGATATCTGAAGCTGAGCTACGCTCAGCATCCGGCCATATCGGCAAGTCCTTTCCTATCGAGGATGTATATTCTCCCGCGTCCGGTGCGTATAAATCCGGTATCGCGCAGATGGTCGATCTCACGGCTGACGACGACTCGCGTCGTGCCGAGGCTGTTTGCTATCTCCTCGTGCGTTATCTCGATAACGTCGCGCCCGTCCATGACAAGCTCGCGCGCTATGCAGTTTCGCAGGCTGTTGAACATACAGTAGGACACGTTATTGAGTATCTTCTGCGCCGTTTTTGCGCAGGTTTCGAACACAAATCTCGCAAACAGCGGCTCCTCATACGCGACCGGAGCCATGTCCGAGCGCTGCAAATACGCAAGCTGCGTCGTGCCGAGCGCCTGCAAGGACGGAACGACGTCCGTTTCGCTCGCGCTGTCGACCGTCATGATACTGAACGCGTCGCCCTCGTTTAAGACGAACAAGGTCATTTCGCGGCCCGCGTCGGAGGCAAGATACACCCTCAGCGCACCGCCGAGCACGAAGATTATCCCGTCCTTTTTGACGGTTTTGAAGATCACGTTCTCCCCGCGCCTGTAGCGGCGAAAAATCGTATTGCTGTCAAGCTGCCGTCTGTGCACCTCGCTGAGCTCATTCCAGAACGCAACACAGTCGGCAATGCAGTGCTTCATATTTATCACTCCACCAAATATTTTTTCTCCCACGGAAGTATATGTTATAGCCACTAACATATGCCTCCAAAAAAATTTGTGCGGAACTTTGCTTTCTTTTATTTGTCTGAATATTATCAAATTCTGAAAGCATTTCCGCACCTTTTGTTACTTAACGCAAAAATATCTTGTCATTATCTCAGTTTTGTATAAATCACTAAAATTAAGTGTCCGCTTTTATGTATCTTGCAATAATCTTGGAGCACAGGTCGAGTTCATTTATGGGCAGCAGCTCGTTTTCCGAGTCGCCGTAAATATCAACGCCCGTGTAGGCGTTAACGATGAGCTGAAGGAGCATCCTGGTGTTTACATCCGAGCGCACCGAGCCGTCGAAAATGCCCTCCTCAAGAGAATGTACTATCGGGAGCGGTATCTCCCTGTCGCAAAACTGCCAGAAGATGCCGTCCATATCAATGCCGCTGCCCTCGGGCGAGGCGGTGTAGCTGAGCATTTCACGCGTATATCTGTACCACGCGGGAAAGAGCAAATAAGTGTTATTATACTCCTCCATAGCCGCAACGCATTTTTCGTAGCCGTTATTTAAGCCCTCGGCGCGCTCTAAATAGCGCTGCATATAGCCCTCGTAAAAGGTGCTCAGAGCGTCGCGCCACACGGCAAGCACGAGCCCCGACTTCGTTCCGAAATAGCGGTAGACGGACATTGCCGACAGCCCCGCCTCCTTGGCGATGCGGTTAATTGAAGTTACCGCAACGCCCTCGGAGATGAAGAGCTCCTGTGCAACCCGTATGACTCTTTGACGGTTTTCGTCGCGTATTCGTTCATTTGACATTTCACATCACTCCTTTGTGAGGAGCTTCACCGCCATTCTCACTGCCGAGGCTGCGTCGGCGGTGTAGATATCCGCGCCTATCTCGTCGCAAAAGCTCTGGCTTATGGGTGCGCCGCCTATCATGATGGTGACCTTATCGCGTATGCCGGCCTTCTCGGCAAGCTCGACGACGCTGCGCATTTCCTGCATGGTAGTCGTCAGAAGCGACGAGCAGGCGATTATGCCGCAGCCGTGCTCCACGGCGGTCTCGATGAATTTTTCCGGCGGTACGTCCGCGCCGAGGTCATACACCTCGATGCCGCTGCCCTCGAACATGATCTTCACGAGGTTTTTGCCGATGTCGTGCATATCCCCGCGCACCGTGCCGATGCACGCGCAGCCTATGGAGCGGCTGCCGCCGTCCTCCCCTATCATATGGGGCTTTAAAAGCTGCGTTGCCGCAGTCATGCAGCGCGCCGCAATGAGCATTTCGGGCACAAAGGCGCGGCTTGCCGAAAAGTCCTCGCCGAGCTCGTTCATACCGACGATGAGGCCCTTTGCGAGTATATCCTGAGCGCTCTCTCCGTCCGCGAGCGCTTTTTCCACAAGGCTGAGCAGCTTTTTCTGCTGTCCGCGCTTTATCGCCGAGGCAATTGCAGCAAAAACGTCTCCCTGCGCGGTCAGGCTCTCCGCCTGCGCCTTTTTGGCATCGGACAGCGGAGCCGTGCAGCGGCGGCGCGGCACGGGCGCAGCGGGAAATTTCGGGAAATGCAGCCGAGCGTTATATTCGTCTATGGCCTCGTTTATGTACTTATCCACCTGCGGGTACACCGCACCCGGCACGCCGTAGGTTATAGAGGGGATAAAATGTCCGCCGGGGCAGCAGGTGTTGAGGGTCTTGCGCGCAAAGGCGAGGATCTCCTCGGGCGAGGCATCCGCTCTGTCGATGGCGGCGCCCATGCCGCCCATGAGGACGAGCTTACCCTTGAGCTGCGCCTGAAGCGCGGGAATGTCGTTCTCCGGCAGCGTGCCCTGCCAGACCTGGATACCTATCTCCGCCATGTCCTCGACGATGGGGACAAGATAAGAATCGGCGTGGTGAATGGCAATGCAGCCGCGCGAGCGGATATAGCCGTAGAAGCGGCGATACGGCTCCTTGAAAAACTCGCGCCACATTTCCGGCTTCATAAACAGAGCGTTTTTCGCGCCCCAGTCGTCGTGTGAGAAAATGACGTCGGGCTGCAAATTGTCTATGAGCAGCTTAACATAGCCGAGGCGGTACTCGGTTATGTACTCAATAAGCTCGTGCATCTCGTCGGGGTGCTCGTAAAACGCGGTGAGGGTGTTTTCAAAATCCATTAGGAAGTGGCACTGCTCGAAAATGCCCGTGCCCATAAAGCCGGCAAGCAGCTTATCGTTGCCTGTCGCCTCGCGCGCTTTTTTGCGGCACTCCTCCCAGCCCTCCGTGCAGCTTGCGGCAAGGTCGGGCGCGTGCACGACCTCTCTCCAGCGCGTTATGTCCGGGCAGACCGTAAGCTCCGGCGTGTGCACCGGAATGGCGCCCGGCGCATCCTCCGGAAAGCTTATCGTCGTTCCCCATCTGTCAAGGCTCACGCTGCCGCGCTTGCGGTTGCCGCGCAGAAACGTGTTTATCGGGTCGTACAGGCACATATGCAGCGCCTCGTACTGCTTGAGCTCCCTCTCGGGCTTGCCGTCGGGCTTCAAAAGCTCAAGAAATATTTCCTTTGCAGTCTGCATTATTCATCTCTCCTCATTGTAAAGCACGCACGAGGTATAGGTCATCGTGAGCGCACCGTAATTATATTCAAGTCCCGACTTCAGGCAAATGTCGCTGACCCAAAGTCCGAACGCCTCCATTGACGACAGGCGCTTTGACGGAAATCGGCAGGGTCTGCTCGGATAGGTGCATTTTGCGCATATCGTGCAGGGCCCCGCCGTGAGCGCGAGGCAGTCGGGAAAGAGTATTTTTGCCTGCCGCGCAAAGCTCTCAAAGCTCTTTTTGTGCCACTGCGAGATGCTTTGCATCCCCTCGTAGTCAAATTCGTCCGCGAGAAGCCCCGTCGTTTGCACGATGATGCCGCTGCCGTAGCGTGAGATCAGCTCTTGCGCATGGCCGATCGTGCCGCAGCCGGGCGGGCACGCCCAATTTTTACCGTATTCCCTGCAGCGGTCGGCGCTGCACATTTCGCGCACCTCGTTAAGCGGGGTGAAGGCGCTCATATTTGCTTTTCCGAAGTGCGAAAATCCGTTTTCCTCGGCAAGCGTCATAAGTCGGGTCATATCGCCTGTTCCTCTTGACAAAGCAGTGAACTACTGCTAAAAAATATGTATATTATTATATTTAGGAGGAATGTCCGTGTCAAGTATTCGGGTGCAATGCGCAGGTAAAAGCCATACCGTCAGCTTTAGTGACGGCGAAACGCTTCTGTCCGCTCTGCGCTCTGCGGGATTTTCCGTCCCCGCCGCCTGCGGAGGCCGCGGCAAATGCGGCAAGTGCCGAGTCGCGGTAAACGGTGTGCCCCGCCTTGCGTGCAAGACAGTGCCCTGCGACGCAGATGAGATAATGCTCCCGGAAGCTGCGGGCGGCACGATACTGACGCAGACGGTCACCGTCCCACGCTCAGCCGATACCGAAGCAGGCTGCGCCGCCGCCGTTGACCTCGGCACGACCACCCTTGCCGTGCGCCTTTATGACCTTGAAAGCGGAAAAGAGCTTGCAACTCTGAGCGCGTGGAGCGCTCAGGCGGCCTACGGTGCGGACGTTATAAGCCGAATACAGCACACAATAGATTCTCCCGACGGACTTTCGGAGCTGTCGGGGCTTATAAGGCGACAGACCGAGCAGCTAATATTGCAGGCACTGTCCGATTCATCGCGCAGCGCAGACGAGCTTAAACGCATCGCAGTTGCGGGGAATACGGTCATGCAGCACATATTTGCGCAGCTTCCCGTCCGCTCGATCGCCGTAGCTCCGTTCACGCCGCTGTCGCTTTTTGACGGCGAATGCGAGGATGAGCTTCTCGGCGCGAAAATAATATACGCGCCATGCGTCGCGGGCTACGTCGGCGGCGATATAACGGCGGGGCTTCTCGCCTCGGGGCTGTGTGCCGGCTCGGGTGAAAATCTTTTTTTGGACATCGGCACGAACGGCGAGATGGCGCTCGGCGGCAGGAACGGCTTTCTATGCTGCGCGGTTGCATCGGGGCCCGCCTTTGAGGGCGCGGGCATAAGCTGCGGAATGGCGGCGCTCAAGGGCGCGGTGAGCCACGTGCGCTATGACAAGGGCTTTTTATTCGACGTTATCGGCGGCGGCGAGCCGCGCGGCATCTGCGGCTCGGGGCTGCTTGACCTTGCGGCGGTGCTGCTAAAGCTCGGCTGCATCGACGAAGGCGGCAGGCTCCTTCCGCCCGACGAGGTGCCGGAGAGCATGAGAAAATACATTTCCGACGACGGCAGCGGCAACGGGATATTTCATCTTGCGCCCGATGTGTATCTCACGGCAGGTGACGTGCGCGCACTCCAGCTTGCAAAAAGCGCAGTCTGCGCGGGCATAAAGCTTATGCTGCAAAGGCGCGGCATCGAGCCGGAGCAGCTCGATGGGATATACATCGCGGGCGGCTTCGGAAATTACATAAACCCGGCGAGCGCGATGGACATCGGAATGCTGCCGAGGGTTTCGCCCGAAAAGCTCCGCTGCCTCGGAAATACCTCGCTTGCGGGCGCGTCAATGGCAGCGCTCGACCCGAATAAGCTCGTGCAGCTCAGGGAAACGTCAAAAATGTGCGATTACATCGAGCTGTCGGGACGCTCCGATTTTACACAACTTTTCAATAAAAATTATTGGTGAATTTAGATTATCTCTTTAGAAGTTCTTATATGTCGGTATAGCCCGTATTTTCGGGCTTTCCCG
>CAKTOX010000041.1 GCA_934590355.1 uncultured Oscillospiraceae bacterium | reverse complement strand
TGGTATTTACATTCTACCAGAGATTCATATGAACTTCTTTTCTTTTTTGCTGTTGCACTTGATAGTATAATTCACCAACATAAAAAACGGTGGAAACGCATTGCGTTCCCACCGGTTTTTGATGAAATTCGCGCCGTTCAGCGTTTATAGAATTCCTTGGAGTTATCGAGCACCTGACACTCGGCGTTGGGATAGAGCACGACCTTTTTCGGCGTGCCGTCGTCGAGGATGCGCAGGGCATCGTCCCACGTGCGCACGTATTCCGCGCCCGAGTGCTCGTCGATGTACCACGGGTCGCGCATGCCCTTGACGGTGTGCTCGGCAAACACGACGGCGTGCGCCATGTTCTTGCCCTTCGTGTAGCAGCCCGACCACATCATGCCGCCGGGCGCGGAATGTCCCCACTTGTCGTACAGAAAGTGCACGCACGGGCCGAACGGAGAGTTTGCCGCGAGCACGAACGAGCCGCCGTCGCGCAGCGAGGCGATGACCTCGGGCGTGTAGGCACAGTTGGCCTCGGCGGGCTTAAAGTAGTTGTTGGCGATGACGATGTCGCACTCCGGCACGAACTTCGCCGCGTAGTGCTCGGCGGCATAGGCGGCCGCCTGCCGCTCCTCGGCCTCGAAATCGCCGGCGAAGAGGTTGCAGATCTCGGCGTGACCGTTGAGGATGGCGTCGACCTTGAAGTCCAGCCCCATCATGCGCGCGGCCTGCTCAGCGTCGCTGCGCATGAGCGTGTGGGGGTTGCCCATGTTGAACTCCGTCGTCGTCGTGAAGCTGTGGTTGCGCATGATCGTGCGCAGCGAGCTCACGCCCGGCAGAATGCACTTTGCGCCGCCGCTGAAGCCGTAGTAGCTGTGCGCCATGGTCGTGCCGATGGCGATCTTGTAGTCGGCGGACATGACGTCGGAGTTGATCTCAACGGGCACGTTGTTGCTCGTGTTGCCGATAAAGACGTGGTTAAAGAACAGGTTGTGGTTGTGCACCTCGTAGTTTTCGACGAGCTCCTCGCCGAGCTTGCGCACGAACTCAGTGCGGTACATGACGCCGTGGGTACCGAGCGCGATGATGAACCAGATGTTCTCGTCCGGCACACCGGCGGCGTGCAGCTCCGCGATGACGGCGCGGGCGAGGGGCTCGCACGGCGTGGGACGGGTAATGTCGTCGATGATGATGACGGCGCTCTTTTTTCCGGCGGCGCCCTCGCTGATGGGCTTGGCGCCGATGGCGGCATGGAGCTTTTCGCGGATCTGCGCCTCGGTCAGCGCCGGGGTGTCATAGCCGCGGATCTTGGAGATGTGCACGTCCCAGTTATCCGGGAACGTGATGGGGATCGGCCTGTCGCCGTAGTTGCTGTTGGCGGGTAATTGGAACGTTTTCATGTCAGTCCTCCTGTGCGCGTCGCCTTGCCTCGTCCTCCTCATTCTGCTCGATCAGGCACTCGCGGTATGCGCCGGTCAGTGCCAGATGCTCATAAACGGCGGCGGCTGCCGCAGCCTCGTCCCGATCCCGCAGCGCCTGACAGATGGCCATGTGTCCGGCGCGGGTGAGGGCATTCTCGTCGCGGCGCCAGGTCTTTTCCAGCACGCGCTCGCGGTAGATGTCCATCAGAGATGCCAGCGTCGTATATATGTATTTGATGAGGGCGTTGTGTGACATACGCATGAGCGCGTTATGAAATTGGGAGTCCCGCATTGCCTGCCGTTCGATCGGCAGCTCGTTGTAATCGTAATCCGCCAGCGCGCACAGACGCTCGATCTCGCCGTCGGTCGCGGTGCGGATAATGTCGCGGCAGACCTCCGACTCGAGCACGATGCGCAAATCGAGCACGTTTTCGAGCGTGCCGTTACTGAGTGCAAAAAGAGCGCACAGCGGACGGTTGATCGACTGCTCGGGCGTACTTGTGATGTACGAGCCGCTGCCCTGAATGCTCTGCACGATGCCCATGGCCTCCAGACTCTTGATGGCCTCGCGCACGCAGGTGCGGCTGACCTCAAATTTGGTCGCAAGGCACAGCTCCGTCGGCAGCTTGTCACCCTTTCGCAGCTTTCCCCGGCTGATTTTTTCGAGGACGTCATCCACGATTTTCTTGTAGTTGATAATGGCTTCCGGTTTCATTTCGGCACCTCGTTAGACAATATACATAAATTTTACACTGTTATTTTGACAAATGTGTTAATTTACAAAAGAAAAAATGAATGGTATGATTAAAACAAACAAATGTGTCAGACAAATTCAGGGTCCTTACGGACCTTTCCTTATTGGCTGAAAAGTTGTCTGACAATTAGTGGGCAACTTATGATCTGTGTCTACCTTAGCACAATCTTTTTTTTGTGTCAAGGATTTGTCAGACAAATATCGATTGGGATTCAGACTTCACACAGCCGTTTACGGCAAAACAAGCGAGGTGAGCGAACGAAAGAACTTAAAGCAGCATCTCCCCGGCAACAATGATGAAAAATGATGAGAACTGAGAATTTGGAACGAAACTGTATTTGAGGAGAAAAAACTATGTCAAACACGAGCAAAACATCGAAAAACGTTCGGCGCTTCCTGCTGCTGTTCGCGCTCGGAATCGCCTACGGCTTTATGTACGTCATGCCGTACATGAAGTCCAGCTTCTACGACCAAATGATCGCCGCCATGGGCTGCACGAACGCTCAGCTCGGCTCCCTGATGACCGCCTACTGCATCTGCTGTACGGTCTCTTACCTGCCGGGCGGCTGGATCGGCGATAAATTCAACCCCAAGCCCGTCCTGCTGATCTCCATCTTCGGTCAGGCGGCGCTGAGCTTTCTGTTTATGTTTACTTATGAGAGCTACACCATGGCGGTCATCATCTGGCTGCTCATGGGTCTGACGGGCGGCTTCGCATTCTGGCCGGCTATCATGAAGGGCATCCGCATGACAGGCACCGACGAGGAGCAGGGCCGTATGTACGGAATCTTCGAGGCGCTCAACGGCTTTGCGTCCCTGCTGCTGAGCTTTATCATGATCGGCGTTATGGCCGTTGTCGGCGGCAGCGACCTGATCACCGGCTTCAAGAGCGCGCTGGCGTTCATGGGCGGTCTGTCGCTCATATCCGGAATCCTTGTTGCCATCCTCATGCCGAAGGACGCAGCCTACGGCGTGAGCGAGGAGGAAAAGCAGAAGAAGATCACCTTCAAGGACTATGTGTCCGCGTTTAAGATCCCCGGCGTGTGGATCATGGCCATTCTGGTCTGGTGCTACGTGACCATCTCGGCCGTGGCGAGCTACCTTACCCCGTACAGCACGGGCGTGCTCGGTATGTCCGCAACGCTGGCTGCCACCATCGGCACGTTCCGCACCTACGGCTGCCGCCTGATCGGCGGCCCGCTCGGCGGCTATCTGGCCGACAAGACGTTCAAGTCCGTTTCCAAGGAGCAGTTGCTCGGTCAGGTCGCCTGCCTTGTGACGGTCGGCATATTCCTTGTCCTGCCCAGCGGCACGAGCGGCGGCCTGCTGGTAGTGCTGCTGCTTCTGGTCGGCATCGCAATGTTCCTGTGCAAGGGCACATACTTCTCCATCCAGCCCGAGATGGGTATCCCGACGACCGTCTCCGCAACGGCCGTCGCCATCGCAACGTTTGTCGGCTACATTCCGGATATGTTCGTGCATACCATGTTCGGCAACTGGATCGACGCCTACGGCGACGCGGGCTATACGCGCATCCTTATCTACGGCGTCGGCACGGCGGTGCTGGGCGTGATCGCGGCTCTGTGCGCTATCTCGCAGTCGAAAAAGGTCGCAAAGCGCAAAGCAGCCGTACAGGCTGCGTGACCGGCGCATATTACAAGGAGGCTTATCCAAATGAGCAAGATCAAGATAAATACAGTCCGCTGCAAGGGCTGCGGCTACTGCGTGAACGACTGCCCGCGCAAGGCGCTGTCGTTCTCCGGTCATATCAACGACAAGGGCTATGACACCGTTCAGGTCGACAACTCCCTGTGCGTCGCCTGCGGCACGTGCTACCGCGTGTGCCCCGACAGTGTCTTTGAGATCCTGGAATAAGAGGTACAAACATGAGCAAAGAACTTATGAAGGGCAATGAGGCCCTGGCAGAAGCGGCGCTGCGCGCCGGCTGCCGGTTTTACAGCGGCTATCCCATCACCCCGCAGACCGAGATCCTCGAGTATCTGGCCAAGCGCATGGATGAGGTCGGCGGCACGTTCGTGCAGACCGAGTCCGAGCTCGCGGGCATCAACATGCTCCTCGGCGCGGCGGCTGCCGGCGCGCGCGCGCTGACCAGCTCCGCAGGCCCCGGCTTCTCGCTGAATCAGGAGGGCATCTCCTATCTGGTCGCGGCGGATCTTCCGGCGGTCATCATCAACGTCATGCGCATCGGCACCGGTCTCGGCGACATCGCGCAGGGACAGGGCGACTACTGGCAGATGACCCGCGGCGGCGGCCACGGCGACTACCGCACGATCGTGCTGGCGCCGGCCTCCGTGCAGGAAAACTGCGACATGATGTCCACTGCCTTCGAGCTGGCGGAGAAGTACCGCCACCCCGTGCTGGTCGCGTCCGACGCCGCCATCGGCCAGATGGTCGAGGGCGTCGAGCTCAAGGACTTCGTCGAGCACGACATCGACCAGTACGACTGGGCGATCCGCGGCTGCAAGGCGGGCGCCGCGCCCCGCAAGGTGCAGAACGTCTACTACACCAACCCGCAGTATCCCGAGTTCCTGCGCAGCAAGTATGCGCAGATGGAGCAGACCGAGCAGCGCTGGGAGTCCTATCAGGCGGAGGACGCCGATGTGGTGCTCGTGGCCTACGGCATCAGCTCCCGCATCTCGAAGGAAGCGGTGAACATGGCGCGCGCCGAGGGCTTCAAGCTCGGCCTGATCCGCCCGATCACGCTCTGGCCGTACCCGGTCAAGGCGTTTGAGACCTGCAAGAACGCCAAGGCGTTCATGACGGTCGAGATCAACATCCTCGGCCAGATGGTCGACGATGTCAAGCTGGCTGTGGAAAACAAATATCCGGTCGGCTTCTATGGCACGTTCTTTGGTCTGCCGGAACCGGAAGAGATCGTCGCGCAGGCCAAGGCCATGCTGGAAAAGGAGGAGAAATAAATGAAACTCAAAGCTCCCGAAACTGTCTTTTCCTCCGCCGGCTTCTGCCCCGGCTGCGGTCACGGTCTGGCCACACGCCTGATCGGTGAGGTCTCCGAGGAACTCGGCATTCAGGAAAAAATGCTGGCAGTCGTTGACGTTGCCTGCTGCTCGTTCAATATTGACTACTGGCGCTACGATACGATCATGGCGGCGCACGGCCGCGACATTCCGACGGCGGTCGGCGTCAAGCACATTCGCCCCGAGAACCCGGTCTTTGCGTATCTGGGCGACGGTGCTGCCTACTCCATCGGCATGGCGGAGACGGTGCACGCGGCACTGCGCAACGACAACATCTGTGTGTTCGTCGTCAACAACAGCGTCTTCGGCATGACCGGCGGCCAGATGGCCCCGACCACCCTGCCGCACCAGAAGACAGCGACCTCCCCGCGCGGCAAGGATCCCGCCCGCTACGGCACGCTCAACGTCGTTGACGTGCTCGGCAAGATGGACATTGCCTATCTTGCGCGCGGCGAGCTGGTCGGCCCCGCCGGCATGAACAACTGCAAAAAGCTTATACGCAAGGCGTTCGAGCACCAGCTCAACGGCGACGGCTTCTGCCTCGTCGAGCTGCTCAGCCCCTGCCCGACCAACCTGAACATGCCGCCGGTGAAGACCCGCGAGTATGTGCACACGGAGATGACCAAATACTTCCCGGTCGGCGAATACATTGACAAGAAGGGTGGCGATCAGGCATGATGGTAGAGATGATTTGCGCAGGATTCGGCGGTCAGGGTGTTCTGACCACCGGCCTGATTTTGGCCGAGGCCGGCATGAAGCTCGGCATGAACGTGCTGTGGTATCCGTCCTATGGCTCTGAGATGCGCGGCGGCACTGCCAACTGCACCATTAAGTTTTCCGACAAGGAGATCGCCAGCCCCTGCGCCAAGAAGATAGACATTCTCATGGCCATGAATGCACCGGCGATCGATAAGTTTGAGAGCAGCCTCCGCCCCGGCGGTCTGCTGCTGGTCAACAGCTCGCTCGTGCATGAGCGCGAATACCGCGACGACATCCGCGTCGTCAAGGTCCCGATGACCGAGATCGCGGCGGAGCAGGAGAATCCCAAGGGCGCGAACATCGTCATGATGGGCGCCATGGCAGCCAACTCCGACCTCTTCACGGAGGACGATCTGGAGCGCCTGATCAACGAATTCTTCGAAAAGAAGGGCAAGATCAATCCGAAAAACAGTCTCTGCTTCCGCGCCGGCACGCAGATCCGCTAAAACCGGCGGTCTCCACGGGTTTATGCTCATTATCCTGTAAGTAATAGCATCGGGGCGCCGCGCCGCGGCGCCTCGGAGATCCCGCTTTGGAGGTGTAAATTTTTTGAACGCATTAGACGTCATCATCATTCTGGCATATTTTGTCGGCATGATCGCGCTCGGCCTGATCGCAAACAAGCGGCAGACCGGCGTGGACGATTATTATCTCGGCGGCCGCGCCATGGGTGCGCTGAAGATCGGCGCGCTCTGGATGGCAGGCTGGATCGGCGGCTCGTCCGTCATCGGCACGTCGTCCAACAGCTATTCCATGGGCATCACCGGTGTCTGGTACGTCGGCGAGATCGCCATCGGCTGCGTGCTGTTCGCGCTCGTCATGGCAGAGCCTGTCAAGCGCGTGAGCGAGGTGCTGCAAAACATCACCTTCCCGGAGCTGATCCGCGCGCGCTATGACCAAAAAAACAGCACCATGGCCAGCATCACGACAATCCTTGCGATGATCGGCTACACGGCGGCGCAGTTTGTCGCCGGCGCTTCGATTTTGAACGTCCTCACGGGCTGGGATCTCGGGCTGTGCTACATCCTTGCGGCCGTGGTCATCGTGTTTTATGTTTCAACGGGCGGTCTGCTCGCCGTGACGTATACCGACATCGTGCAGATGGCGCTGCTGCTGCTCGGCGTGGTGTTTCTGGCGGTGCCGCTGGTCGGCTCGCAGCTGCATAACAGCGGCATGAGTCTTGCCTCCGACCTGCCGTCGGGCTTCTTTGACCTCGGCGCGTGGGGCTGGCCGACGATAATCGCACTGGGTCTTTCCACGGTCATGTCGTTTTTTACGAGCATGGACAGCTACACCCGCTGCATCGCGGCCAAGGACGCCAAAACCGCCCGCACCGGCACGATCTATGCGGCCGTGCTCGTGCTCATCATTGCCGGGGCGAGCACCTTCCTCGGTATGGCCGGAAAGCTCATCCTGCCCGATCTCGCGTCGTCGAACAATGTCATCGCGGCGCTCGTGGTCGAGCTCTTCCCGCACGGGCTCAAGGGCCTTGTGCTCATCGGTGTGCTCAGCGCCATCATGTCCACGGCGGACATCTCGGTGCTGACCGGCTCCGCCAGCCTGACGAAGGACATTTACCAGCGCTATTTCCATCCCGAAGCGTCGGAAAAGACCCTGATGCGCGTCGGCCTTGCCGCGTCGCTGCTTGTGGGTGTGCTCGGCGCGGTGTTCGGGTGGTTCACGCAGGATATCATGAACATCCTGCTCATCACGTTTACCATCAACTCGGCGGGACTGTTCCTGCCGACGATAGGCGCGTTCTTCTGGAAGAAGTCGTGCTCTGCGGGCGCGTTTGCGTCCATGCTCTCGGCGACGATCATCGCCATCGTCTGGTTCATCGGCGGCAAGGTCAGCACGCTGCCGCTGTTCTCGATAGATGCGCTCTGGCCGAGCTTCGGCGTTTCGTCCGTGCTGTACGTCGTCATCTGTCTGACGCACCGTCAGACCCCGGAGGAACGGGAGAAGGCCGCGAAGTTCTACGCGGCACGCTGAGCAGCATGACCCCCATCCCAAGATAGGAGTTTAGATCACTATGGAACAAATGAAGAAGATGCCCCTCGAGGGTATTCGCGTTGTGGAGCTGGCGACGGTCGTCGCCGCCCCGACTGCGTCGCGCGTGCTGTGCGCGTTCGGCGCGGAAGTCATCAAAGTAGAAACCAAGATCGGCGACGAGATGCGCCGCGCCGGTGAGTTCGAGATGGTCGTGTGCGAGGACGATAAAAACCCGCTGTTCACCATCCAGAACAGCGGCAAGCGCCTGACGAGCATCGATCTGAAAAATCCGGACGGCAAGGCGGCCATGCTCAGGCTGCTCGAGACGGCCGACGTGTTCCTCACGAACGTCCGCCTGCCGTCGCTGGGCCGTCTGGGTCTCGACTACGAGACGCTGCACGCGGCCTACCCCGGCCTCGTGTACGCGCACTTCTCCGGCTTCGGCCCCAAGGGCCCCGATGCCGCCAAGCCCGGCTTTGACAGCACGGCGTTCTGGCTGCGCAGCGGCCCGATGGCCGACTGGCAGGTGCCCGGCTCGTTCCCGTTCACGCCCACCTACGCCTTCGGCGACATGGCCACGAGCTCGGCCTTCCTGTCGGGCATCCTCATGGCGCTCATCGGCAAAAAGAGCACCGGCATGGGCACGTTCGTGAGCACGTCGCTGTTTGCCAGCGGCATCTGGTGCAACGCCATCGGCGTCGTGTCGCACCAGCCGCAGTTCGGCGGCGACCGCCCGAACGATCCCCTGCGCCCGTCCGACCCGTTCTGCCATTTCTACGAGTGCGGCGACGGGAAGTGGATCGGCGTGTTCGACAACGAATACCGCCGTGAGCTGCCGAAGTTTGCAAATCTCTTCGGTATGCCGGAGCTGGCCGACGATCCCCGCGCCGCCAGTCTGGAGGCGCTGCATGAGACCGACTTTGTCGCCGAGGTCGTCACGCGACTCAACGCTGTTTTCAAGACCAAAACCGTTGCCGAGTGGGAAGCATACCTCTCGGAAAACAACGTCTCCTGCGAGCGTATGCGCTCGATCCGCGATGTGAGCACCGACGAGCAGGCCATCGCCAACGGCTATGTGCGCAAGGTCACCTTCAAGGATGATCTTGAGGTCATGATGCCGTGCCCGCCGATGCAGTTCTCGGAGTATGCCATGCGCCCCTACACGTCTGCCGGCCGCCTCGGCGCCGACACGGACAGCGTCTTCCGCGACCTCGGCTATACCGAGGCGGAGATCGCCGCGATGAAGGACAGCGGCGCCATTCAGTAAAGAAAAAGGAGAGCTTACTATGAAAATCGTTCTGGCAGAAGTACCATATACCAAAGACAGAGACATCAGCATCGAGCGTTCCTGCCTCCCCGAGGGCGCGGAGCTGGCGATCGCCGTGTTCGACGAGCACGCCGAGAACAACGATGCGTTTTACGCCGAGATCAAGGACGCCGA
>CAKTOX010000040.1 GCA_934590355.1 uncultured Oscillospiraceae bacterium | reverse complement strand
CACCTGCAACTATTTGTCGAAAGAATTTTTCGAAAAAACAAGAGGCTCATGCAAAAATTGCATGAGCCTCTTGACTGTTATTCGCCAAATGCCGCCGAATATGCTTTCGAGTATACCGTCTGACACTGCAAACGCCCCCTGCTGCACTCAGCCCGGCAAGTCACTTTAAATAACCCAACAGAGCTTCGTTTGAAATATCGTCGGTGATGTTGTAGCGATACAGAAGATACAGGCTTTCCGGCTTGCCGCGCTCGAGGACGTTTTTGCCGCCCGGCTCGATCGTGAAGGTCGCAAGAATTCCGCACTGCTCGTGGAGAACAGTCTCGGAAAGCTCGGAATAAGTGCCTCTGGGATAGGCCAGCGCCTCCGGTGCGGAGAAGCCGTTTTCGATGAAATACTCCTTCTGCTTTTCGCAGTCTGCCCTCAGTGCCTCGGCAAAGGCTTCGTCCGACTCGCCCTCAAGGGGGCTTATGCAGCTGCGCGCCGCACCGGTCTCGTATTTTTCGCTCTGGTGCATATCCCATGAGTGCGACTGGATCGTGAACAGCCCCTTGTCGCACATTTCGCGCGCCTGCTGAATTGTGAAATGCGGGAAAATTGGGCAGCCTGTGTCCTTATAGGTGTCCTTGCCGAAGGACCAGCCTATGCAGAAAACGGTCGCCTTCATGCCGTATTTTTCAAGGATCGGCGCGGCGAGGGAGAAGTTGCTCTCGTAGCCGTCGTCAAAGGTGATGCACACGGGCTTATCGGGCAGCTCGCCGCCGCGGTGGACGAAGTCTATCAGCTCCTGCACGCTTACGGCGGTGTAGCCCGCCTCGGCGATGGCGCGAATTTGCCGCTCGAAGTTCTCGACGGAGATTATCGTGTCGCCGTTGCCCTCGGAGTCGAGATGATGGTACATAAGTATCGGAACGCTGCAAACGTTGGGGTCCTTTTCCGCCTGCGAGCAGCCGCCGAGCATGAGCAGCGCGCACAGCAGAACAAGCGCCAAACAGCGGGAAAAATGCTTGGGCATATGCTTATTACCTCTCACTTTCTTCCTGCGCTTTTATCTTGTTTATCCAGCATTTGTGGCACATTGCAACATAGCTGTCGTTGCCGCCGAGGAATACCTGATCGCCCTGCGTGATAATGTGTCCGCGCGCGTCTATGCGGGCGTTGACGGTTGCCTTGCGGCCGCAGGCGCAGACGGTTTTTATCTCGGTGATGGAGTCGGCAAGCTCCATGAGCCTCTGTGCGCCGGGGAAGAAGTGCGTCAGGAAATCAGTGCGCAGTCCGAAGCACAAAACGGGCAGATCCTCCTCGTCAACGAGCCGGCGAAGCTGCTCGATCTGCTCGGGCGTAAAAAACTGCGCCTCGTCCGCGATGATAACGTCGTGCCGTCCCGCGGCTCTGTACGCCTCGGCGATGTTCTGCTCGGGCGTTATGACCTGCGCCGAGCGCATGAGCCCGATGCGGCTGCGCACGATGTCGGCGCCGTCGCGGGTGTCGATGCTGGGCTTTATGAGCCAAACGCTCATGCCGAGCTCCTCGTAGTTAAACTGAGTTATGAGCGCCTGAGCGGATTTGGACGAGCCCATTGCGCCGTATTTAAAATATAGCTTTGCCATTTTTTCTCACCCCTTTGCCAGATGCGCGCGCACGCGCTCGAGCACCATGTCAAGAGCGACCTGATTGTGTCCGCCCTCGGGAATTATTATGTCTGCCTTGCGCTTGCTCGGCTCGACGAACTGCTCGTGCATGGGCTTTACGGTGCTCAGATACTGATTTACGACGCTCTCAAGGCTGCGGCCGCGGTCGCGCACGTCGCGCACGATGCGCCTGAGTATGCGCACGTCCGCGTCCGTATCGACGAAGATCTTTATATCCATCAGGTCGCACAGCTCCTGCGTCTGAAATATCAGAAGCCCCTCGACGATGATGACGCGCGAGGGCTTGACAGTCACGGTCTTGTCGGTGCGGTCGTGAATGGTGTAGTCATACATAGGGCACTGTATCGTTTTGCCCGCGCGCAGCTTTTTGAGGTCTTCTATGAGAAGCTCGGTGTCGAAGGCGTCGGGGTGGTCGTAATTGAGCTTTGTGCGCTCCTCATAGCTCATTGCGTGGTGTGCCTTATAGTAATTGTCATGATAGATAACGCTGACGTTGCCGCCGAAATGCTGCATTATCTTTCTCGTGATGGTGGTCTTGCCGCTGCCCGTGCCGCCGGCAATACCGATGACTATTATGCTGCTGTCGCTCATATCCGTTCCCGCCTTGAATTTTATTTATTTTTTTTATTCTATCATATCTTAAACGCTCTTTCAAGATGTGCGGCAATAAGCGCGGCGGGATTAAGCTGTCCTGACAACGAAAAAAGCTCGCCATAAGGCGAGCTTGTTTCGGGTAATATCAGGTTATTACACAGCGCGGGTGACCTTACCGCTGCGCAGGCAGCGAGTGCAAGCATAAACGTGCTTGGGACTTCCGTCCACGATCGCCTTGACGCGCTTCACATTGGGCTTCCAAGTACGGTTGGAACGTCTGTGGGAGTGGGATACCTGAATGCCAAAGGCAACGCCCTTGTCGCAAAACTGACATTTTGCCATAAACTGAAGCACCTCCTTGCTTGTGTTTGACTGTCGCGGCTTAAAAACGACAGCTCATAAATTATAGCAGACCGCGCAGTCAATTGCAAGAAAAATTTTCGAGGCTGTAAAAAGCGTTGCAAAATGGCGCGTTTGCGGTTAAAATCAATAGTGAAGTATTATATGTAAAGGATGCTGTGAAATGCCGGGAAAATACTCTGTAAAGCTCAGCACGATCGTCAAGGAGCACGGTCTTGAGCCGCTGCACACCTCGAAGGACTATGAAACAAGGCTCTTGACGGAGGCGGACGTCAACCGTCCCGCGCTCCAGCTTGCGGGCTTTTATAATTATTTTGACCCCAACAGACTGCAAATACTCGGCCGCGTCGAGAGCACCTATCTGGAGCTTAAATCCGATGACGAGCGTCGGCAGTGCTTTGAGGAGCTGATGAAATACGACCTGTCGGCAGTGGTCGTGTGCCACGGTGCGCGCGCCTTCCCCGAGTGCATCGAGATGGCGGAGAAATACGACCGCAACCTCTTCGTCACGCCGGAGGACACATCCGATTTCATGGCGGACGTGATAAGCTCGCTGCACACCCACCTTGCGCCGAGAATGAC
Organism: uncultured Oscillospiraceae bacterium; assembly: GCA_934590355.1. GTDB lineage: Bacteria > Bacillota > Clostridia > Oscillospirales > Oscillospiraceae > F23-B02. The sequence goes on along the minus strand of CAKTOX010000040.1, from coordinate 8,092 downwards.
GATGCACGGCGTGCTCGTCGAGGTGCACGGCGAGGGCGTTCTCATAACGGGCGACTCCGGCATTGGCAAGAGCGAGACGGCGCTTGAGCTCATAAAGCGCGGGCATAAGCTCGTTGCCGACGACGCCGTTGACATTCGCCGAATAGGGCGCGACAGACTCATAGGAACGGCGCCCGAGCTTATAAGATATTACATGGAGCTGCGCGGCATAGGCGTCGTCGATGTGCGCCACCTGTACGGTGTGGGCGCGGTGAAGCCCGAGGGAGACATTGACCTTGTCGTAAATCTCGAGGCGTGGAACGATGATAAGGCGTATGACAGGCTCGGCCTTACGAACGAAACGCAGGACATTCTCGGCATGACCGTGCCGAGCATCACGATACCCGTGCGCCCCGGCCGAAACCTCGCGGTCATTCTCGAGCTTGCCGCGATGAACAACCGCCAGAAGAAGATGGGCTACAACGCGGCGGAAACGCTTGCGGCAAGCGTGGATTATGCCGTTGACACGGGAACAATGTAAAACTGTCTAAGGAGAAACCGATGGAAGCTTTGGAAAAGGCGATAAGCCAGATTAAAGAGAATATGCCCGCGCTCGACCTGAGAGAAAACGAGCCGATGAATACCCACTGCTCGTTCCGACTCGGCGGAGCGGTGCGCGCATACGCGGCGCCGAAGGACCTGTTCGAGATGTCCAAGGCCATGTTCTATCTGCACATGAACGAGGTCTCCCCGCTCACGCTCGGCAAGTGCACCAACGTCATTTTCCCCGAGGAGGGGCTGGATATCATGGTCATAAGCACCGAGAAGCTTCAGAAGCTGCGCATGGGCGAGACGGAGAACACCGTCTATGCCGAGGCGGGCGTATCGCTTGCGCGGCTTGCGCAGTTTGCGCGTGACAACGGCCTTGCGGGTCTGGAATTCGCAAGCGGCATCCCCGGCTCCGTGGGCGGCGGCGTTCTTATGAATGCGGGCGCTTACGGCGGCGAAATGAAGGACGTCGTGGAGTCCGTCGTCATATATTACATTCCCACGCAGACGATGACCGAGGTCAAGTGCTCCGACTGCGGCTTTGACTACCGCCGCAGCAATTTCGGCAGCATAAACTGCGCCATCATGGGCGCCGTGTTTCATCTGACGCCCGACGACCCCGAGGCCATCGGCGCGAGAATGAAGGAAATGAACGAAAAGCGCGTTGCGAGCCAGCCGCTCGATATGCCCTCTGCCGGCAGCGCCTTCAAGCGCCCCGTGGGAGGCTATGCCGCGGCGCTTATAGATCAGTGCGGTCTCAAGGGCTACACCGTGGGCGGCGCGCAGATAAGCGAAAAGCACGCGGGCTTTGCCGTGAATGCGGGCGGCGCGACCTATGACGACGTCGTCGAGCTTCTCGATCACGTCCGCCGCGAGGTCTATGCGAAAACGCAGATAACGCTTGAGCCGGAGATCAAAATCTATCCCAAGGGCATGATGCTCGTGGACGATTGGCGCATCAGGCGTGATAATATCATGAAGCAGCAGCAGGAGTACGCGCAGAAAATGGCGACTCAGGCAAAGGACGAAAAAACGGAGCAATAACATGGAATTTCTCATCATAACCGGAATGTCCGGCGGCGGCAAGAGCCAGGCTGCGGACATCATAGAGGATCTGGATTACTACTGCGTGGACAATATGCCCGCGGCGCTCATTCCGAAGTTTGCCGAGCTTTGCGCGGCGACGAAGGGGCGCTATGAAAAGGTCGCGCTCGTTACCGATATCCGCGAGAAAAACGGTATTCTGGACATTTTTAACGCCCTTGAGACCCTGCGCGAGATGGACTTCGGCTATAAGATCCTGTTCATGGAGGCAGACCCCGCGGTCGTCATAAAGCGCTATAAGGAGTCGCGCCGCCCCCACCCGCTGGCGGCGAAAAGCGGCGGCTCCATTCAGGACGCGATACTCAAGGAAACCGAGCAGCTGCGCCCCATACGCGATATCGCAGACTACATCATCAACACCTCCCATCTCACCCTCGGCCAGCTTCACAACGAGCTGTACACCTATTTTTCCGACTCCGCGACAGACCGCGCCATCGTCGTCAACGTCATGTCCTTCGGCTTTAAATACGGCATGCCGCTCGACGCCGACCTTGTGTTTGACGTGCGCTTTCTGCCCAATCCCTTTTACGTCGAAAATCTCAAGCTCATGAGCGGACTTGACGCACCCGTGCGCGACTACGTCTTCGGCTTCGAGCAGACGAACGTGTTCATGGATAAGCTCACCGACATGATCGAATATCTCCTCCCGCTGTACATCGAGGAGGGCAAGTACAGTCTCACCATCGCGGTCGGCTGCACCGGCGGCAGACACCGCAGCGTAGCCGTTGCGTCCGCGCTTGCGGGGCATTTGAAGTGCCTTGGGCTGCCCGTTGTGAGCATTAACCGCGACCTCGGAAAATGATTTAAACGGTATGGAAAAAACCTTTGCGCAAAAAGTGAAAACAGAGCTGTGCGAGCCTCGGGTCGAGCGCAAATGCTGCGCCGTCGCCGAGGCCTACGGCGTTTTGCTGTATGCCCACAGCTTCTCGCCGCGCTCGGTGCGCATACGCACGGCAAGCGACGAATTTGCGCAGCGCCTGCCGCATCTTTTCCGCCGCGCCTTCGGGGTGGACTTCGACGAGCCCGAGGGGCAGCGCGGGGTCAAGCATCTTTTTGCGATAGAAGACCCCGATAAGCTTAAAACTATTTTCGACGCCTTCGGAAACGACATGGCAAGCCCCTCGCTGCATATAAACTTCGGCGTCATCGAGGAGCCCTGCTGCAAGGCCTCGTTTGTCCGCGGCGCGTTTCTCGCCGGCGGCTCGGTCACGGACCCGGCAAAGCGCTATCATCTCGAGCTTGCCACGACGCATTACAGCGTCAGCCGCGAGGCGTATTCGGTGCTGCTTGAGATGGGCTTCTTGCCCAAGGAGGCGCAGCGCAAGGGCGAGCACCTTTTGTATTTCAAAAAAAGCGAGCACATCGAGGACCTGCTTACGACGATAGGCGCTCCGGTGTGCGCGATGGACGTCATGTCCGCGAAGATAGAAAAGGACATGAAAAACAGCATCAACCGCAAGGTCAACTGCGACTCCGCCAATGCCGACAAGGTCGTTGAGGCGGCGGCGAGGCAGCTGGAGGCGATACGGCGCATCGACAAGCTCTACGGGCTCGATTCGCTGCCGGATAAGCTCCAGGAGGCGGCGCTGCTGCGCTACGCAAACCCCGAGGCGAGCCTTGCCGACCTTGCGATGCTCTCTTACCCGCCCGTATCAAAAAGCTGCCTGAGCCATCGGCTCAAAAAGCTTCTGACCTATACGCCCGAGGAGGAGTAGCGCCCGCTGCTCCGACATGGAGGAAAGAAAAACAATGAGCTTTGTTCATCTTCATGTTCATACGGAATATTCGCTGCTCGACGGCGAGTGCCGCATCGAGCCTCTCGTTGCGCGCGCAGCCGAGCTTGGGCAGAGTGCGCTTGCGATAACCGACCACGGCGTCATGTACGGCGCCGTTGCGTTTTATAAGGCCTGCCTTGCCGCGGGGATAAAGCCCGTCATAGGCTGCGAGGTCTATGTTGCCGCGAGAAGCCGCTTTGACAAGGAGCACGGCGCCGATTCGGAATACAGCCACCTCATTTTGCTGTGCAAAAACGAGGAGGGCTACAAAAACCTCTGCTACATCGTCTCCGCCGCCTTCACCGAGGGCTTTTACGGCAAGCCGCGCATAGACTGGGAGCTTCTGCGCGAGCACGCAGGGGGGCTTATCTGCCTTTCCGGCTGCGTTGCGGGAGCAATACCGCGTATGCTGCTGTCGGGCAATTACGAGGGCGCGAGGAGCAAGGCGCTGGAGCTGCGCGAAATGTTCGGCGGCGAGGGCTTTTATCTTGAAATTCAGGATCACGGACTTGACTCGGAGCGCCGCGCTCTGGACGGGCTGCTGCGCCTTCACCGCGAAACGGGTATACCCCTTGCCGCGACCAACGACGCGCACTATATAGAGAAAAAAGACGCCTATTATCAGGACGTTCTCATGTGCGTGCAGATGCAGAAGACCATAAACGACCCCGCGCGCCTCAGGTTCGAGACGAACGAATTTTACCTCAAGTCCGAGGAGGAGATGCGCGCGCTGTTTCCGGAATATCCGGAGGCTATCGAAAACACGGCGAAAATTGCCGAGGCGTGCAATTACGACTTTGAATTCGGCAAATACAAGCTGCCGCGCTTTAAGCTCCCCGAGGGCGAGACCGACAGCTTTTCATATCTCAAAAGGCTCTGCTTCGAGGGGCTTGCGCGCCGCTATCCCGACGATGACGGCAGCGTTGCCCGGCAGCTCGAATACGAGCTGGAGATGATAAGAAAGATGGGCTTTGTCGATTACTTTCTCATCGTCTCCGACTTCATCGCCTATGCCAAGGGTCAGAAAATACCCGTCGGCCCGGGGCGAGGCTCCGCCGCGGGCAGCGTCGTTTCCTATACCCTCAACATAACCGACGTTGACCCCGTTAAATACAGCCTTTATTTCGAGCGCTTTCTAAATCCCGAGCGCGTGAGTATGCCCGATATCGACATCGACTTCTGCGTTAACCGCCGCGGCGAGGTCATCGACTACGTTAACCGCAAGTACGGCAGCGACCACGTTGCGCAGATAGTCACCTTCGGCACCATGGCGGCCCGCGCCGCGGTGCGCGACGTTGCAAGGGTGCTCGACCTGAGCTACGCCGAGGCGGACGCCGTCGCAAAGGCGATACCGATGGGGCCGAATATGACGATAAAAGAGGCGCTGAAGGTCTCAAAGACGCTGCGGGATATGTACGAGGGCGACGATATGCTGCATAGGCTCATAGACGTTGCCGAGGCGCTTGAGGGAATTCCGCGCCACGCGAGCATGCACGCGGCGGGCGTCGTTATAACGGACAGACCCGTTTACGAATATGTGCCGCTGTCGAAAAACGACGAATCGGTCGTCACGCAGTATCAGATGACGACGCTTGAGGAGCTGGGGCTTCTCAAGATGGACTTTCTCGGTCTGCGCAACCTGACGGTGCTTGAGGACGCGGCAAAAATGGTGCGCCGCTTTGAGCCGGACTTCGAGGTCGAAAAGATCCCCGACGGCGACGCGGAGGTATTTAAAATGATCTCCGAGGGCCATACGAGCGGCGTGTTCCAGCTTGAAAGCGCCGGAATGACGAGCGTCTGCACGGGGCTCAAGCCCAAGAGCATCGAGGACATCACCGCAGTCATCGCGCTCTACCGCCCCGGCCCGATGGACAGCATACCGCGCTTTATCGAGTGCTCCGCGCATCCGGAGAAGATAAGCTATAAGCACGAGCTGCTGCGCCCCATTCTGGAGGTCACCTACGGCTGCATCGTCTATCAGGAGCAGGTCATTGAGATCTTCCGCCGCCTTGCCGGCTTTTCGCTCGGACAGGCGGACATGATACGCCGCGCGATGAGCAAGAAAAAGCACAAGGTCATCGACGCCGAGCGCCGTGCCTTCGTCCACGGTGACGAAAGCCGCGGCATAGAGGGTGCGGTGCGCCGCGGAGTGTCCGAGAGCGTGGCCGACAGCATCTATGACGAAATTCTCGACTTCGCCTCGTATGCGTTTAACAAGGCTCACGCCGTGAGCTACGCCATCGTTTCCTACCGCACCGCGTATATGAAGCGCCGCTACCCGCGCCAGTACATGGCCGCGCTCTTGAGCAGCGTTCTCGATAACAGCACGAAGATCGCCGAATACATCGGCGAGTGCCGCGAGATGGGCATAAGGCTGCTGCCTCCGGACGTGAACGAATCCTTCGCCGATTTTTCCGTGAGCGGGAGCAATATCCGCTTCGGGCTCGTTGCGATAAAGAGCATCGGCCGCGGCTTTATAAACGACCTCATCGCCAAAAGGGAGCAGGACGGACCCTTCCGCTCACTTGAGGATTTTTGCCGCCGCATGGCGGGGCGCGACCTGAACCGCCGCGCCGTTGAAAATCTCATCCGCGCCGGAGCGTTTGACAGTCTCGGCTTCAAGCGCAAGGCGCTGCTGCGCGTCGCAGGGGTCATGATAGACGCCATTCAGCAGGAGAGCCGCAACAACGTCGAGGGTCAGCTAAACCTCTTCGGCGAGCCGGAGTTCGAGTCCGCCGGAGGGGTCACGATGACGATACCCGAGGTCGAGGAATACACGCGCTCGGAGCTTTTGGCAATGGAAAAGGAGACCGCGGGGCTGTACCTGAGCGGACATCCTATGGACGAATACCGCGAGCGGGTGCGCGCCCTCGGCATGGTGCCCATAGGCGCGATACTTGCCGACGCGGCAAGCGAAACCGCGAATAAGGCTTACACCGACGGAATGAGCGTGACGATAGCGGGCGTAGTGCAGTCCAGCCGCACCCGCGTCACGAAGTCCAACAGCGTCATGGCGTATATCGAGCTTGAGGACGACAGCGGCGCAATGGAGCTCATCGTGTTCAGCCGCGCCTATGAAAGCGGCGAGCGGTTTATTGCGGACAACGCCCCTGTGATCGTGCGCGGCAAAATTTCGCTGCGTGACGATAAGGAGCCGCAGCTCATGGTCGACAGTATTCGCCCCATTGACGATCTTGCCGACATGCGTCCCGTTGAGCAGCCCGCTCCGGCGATAAAGAAGAGCGCGAAGCTCTGGCTCAGGCTGCCGGAGGAAAACGGGGAGGAAATGCAGCGCGTGAAGCTGATTTTGACGATGTTCCCCGGCGAGCAGCAGATGATAATCTACTGCGAGAAGGAAAAGCGCCGCATCGGAACGAAATGCCTCATTCACCCCTCGCTCGTGGCCGAGCTGCGTGAGCGCTTCGGCGAGAAAAACGTCGTCGTGCAATAGCGGGACAAAAGATGCTTTGAAGGCCTTGATAAAATGTGAAAAAATTTCAAAAAGTGTGACCCTGCCACAGACGCGGGGCGCACGGGTAAGTTATAATGAATTCAGAGAACAAGAAAGGAGCGCTCAGCATGAAGGAAAACAAGTATGCAGGTACACAGACAGAGAAAAACCTCATGGAAGCGTTTGCGGGCGAATCGCAGGCGCGCAATAAGTACACCTACTTTGCATCTAAGGCGAAGAAGGAGGGCTACGAGCAGATAGCGGCGCTGTTTCTGAAAACCGCCGACAACGAGAAGGAGCACGCGAAGCTTTGGTTCAAGGAGCTGTGCGGCATCGGCGATACTGCCGAAAATCTCCTCGCCGCCGCCGAGGGCGAAAACTTCGAGTGGACGGATATGTACGAGGGCTTTGCCAAGACCGCCGACGAGGAGGGCTTCCACGAGCTGGCAGAGCGCTTCCGTCTGGTAGCCGCCATCGAGAAGCATCACGAGGAGCGCTACCGTGCGCTGCTGCGCAACGTTGAGACGGCGGAAGTGTTCAAAAAGAGCACGGTCAAGGTTTGGGAATGCCGCAATTGCGGCCACATCGTCGTAGGCGAGAGCGCACCGGAGGTTTGCCCCGCCTGCAACCACCCGCAGAGCTATTTTGAGCTGCGCGCGGAGAATTACTGAAAAGGAGCTAACGACATGGAACAGAGATTTTACATTTGCAGGCATTGCGGCAACATCATTGCCAAGGTCAAGGACAGCGGTGTGCCCGTCATGTGCTGCGGCGAGAAGATGACGGAGATAATCCCCGGCACGACCGATGCTGCGGTCGAGAAGCACGTACCCGTGTGGAGCGTGGAAAACGGCATTGTTCGCGTCAGGGTCGGCTCCGCAGAGCACCCCATGCTGCCCGAGCACTACATCGAGTGGGTGTCTGTCCACACCAAGCAGGGCAATCAGCGCAAGGAGCTGCACCCGGGCGAGAAGCCGGAGGTCTGCTTCGCGCTTTGCGAGGGCGACGAGGTCGAGGAGGTCTATGCCTACTGCAACCTCCACAGCCTGTGGAAGGCATGATAAACTAACACAAAGCTCCGATGCTCGAAAGACATCGGAGCTTTGTTTACGATTGTTCAATTTCATCTTGCGGCGCATTGCTTCAGACGAAGGGAAAGGCAGTCGGCGATCATGGCGATGAATTCTGAATTCGTCGGCTTGCCCTTGATGTTCGACACCGTGTAGCCGAAGAA
>CAKTOX010000039.1 GCA_934590355.1 uncultured Oscillospiraceae bacterium | reverse complement strand
CTCTCTTTGTTTTCCCGGCTTCCCTCATCGCCACGATTTCCGCTTCCGGAAATTTTATGTGCGTGTATCTCCTCTTTACCATAGCAATACCCCCTGATGCAGTACTTCTATTTTCCTACATCAGGGGGCCTTTTGTCTATTGTCCGTTTTTTACGGTTCGGTGCAAATTCCGCTCACAGAGCGGATTTTTTATATTAAGATATCACGGTATTTGCGTGCCTTTAAGCCAAGCGCAGTCCGATGACGCCCAGAAGCACCATTGCCATGAAGATTATTTTCTTCGTGCTTTTGCTTTCCTTAAAAACGATGATGCCGAAAAGGACGTTAAAAAGTGTGCCGAGTCCCGTCCAAACGGCGTAGGACACGCCGAGCGGCAGGGTCTTTGTTGCGATGGACAATAAGCCTATGCTCGTGCAGGAGGATATGACCGTCAGTATCGTATATTTTACGTTTTTAAGCCCGTTTGAGAGCTTCATGCAAACAGCGAAGGCAAGCTCAAAAAAGCCCGCCGTCACAAGAACGAGCCACATCATTTTTCTTCGCCCTCCTTATCGCAGAGCTTTAGCCCAAGTATGCCGACTATGAGAAAGCCGAGGGAGATGAGCTTGAGGGGGCTTGCACCCTCGTCGAGAATGAAGATGCTTATGAGCGTCGTGCCGACGACTCCGATGCCCGTAAAAACGGCGTAGCTCAGTCCGATGCCGAGCACGTTTACGGCCTTTGCGAGCATGAAAAAGCTCACGGTGAGTATGACGATGGTTATAATGCTAGGCCAAAGCACGGTAAAGCCGTGGCTGAGCTTCATCGTGTATGCCCAGACTATTTCCATGAGTCCAGAACCCACAAGCAAAAGCCATGCGGCGTTTTTTTCTTCCATATATCCTCCTATGCAGTGCATTTAAAAAGTCCGGAAGGCGTTATCGCTTCCGGGCTTTTTGCTTATTCCAGCGCGTCAACGTAGCGGCAGGCCGCCAACGCCGCACATGAGCCGTCAGCTGCGGCGGTGGTTAGCTGACGCACGCTTTTTTTGCGGCAGTCTCCGGCGACGAATACGCCGGGGGTCTTTGTCGTGCAGCTCTCGTCGGAGTCGGCATAGCCGCCCTTGTCGAGGTCAATGAGCTCGGAGAACACGCCGTTATCGGGCGCGTGTCCGATCGCAACGAACAGACCGTCAACGCTTATTTCGCGGCTAGTGCCCTTATCGTCCGTGACGATGATACCGCTCAGCTCGTCCTGTCCTATAAGCGCCGTAACACTGCTGTTCAGAACGAATTCGACGTTCTCTCTCGCGCGCAGCGCCTCAACGAGCCTTGCCGCGCCGCGGAAGGTATCTCTGCGATGGATAAGATAGACCTTCGAGCAGGTGTCGCTCAAAAGCATCGCGTCCTGCAGGGCGGAGTTGCCGCCGCCGTTGACCGCGACGGGTCTGTCCTTATAAAACGCGCCGTCGCACACCGCGCAGAAGCACACGCCCGCGCCCATTAGCGCGTCCTCTCCCGGGACCCCGAGCGTGCGGGGTCTTGCGCCTGCCGCGATGATGAGTGCCTTTGCCTCGAATGTGCCGCCGAAGTCGGTCTTGACGCGCTTAATGTCCCCATCGAGCTCCACGGACACGACCTCGTCCAGCTCAAGCTCCGCGCCCTGCTCCAGCACCTGAGAGGTCAGCCTGTCGCCGAGCTCCGCGCCGGATACGGACGGGATGGTGGGGAAGTTTTCGACCTTGGGCGACCATGTTATCTGACCGCCGAAGGTGCTTTTTTCAATTACGAGAACGCTTTTTCCCGCTCTCAAGGCATAGAGGGCGGCAGTTAATCCTGCCGGCCCTCCGCCTATGATAATAATATCATACATTTTTCTGACCTTGCTTACTTGAAAAGATAGCTTTTGATCGCGCCAGCGCCCGCGAATTTCTCGACGTGCTCGCCGTCAATGATGACAAGCGTGGGTGCCTGCTTGACGCCGTAGTGCTTTGCAAGCTCGACGTTTTCCTCTGCCATGACGCGCTCGCAGTCAAGGCCCGCCTTGTCGAGATAGCTGTAAACTATGCGGCAGTTGGGGCAGTTTTCTCTCGTGAAGAGAATGGTGCGCTTGCCGTTTTCGCCCTCGCAGGTCTCCTCCTCGACGGCAGGCTCCTGCCGGGGCTTTGCTTCGGGGTGGATGGGACCCTTGTGAGTGAGGACGCTCGTCTCGATGTTATACTCCTTGCGCTCCTTATATTCCTGAGTCTTGCCTGCATTCCAGTTCTGGACCGGACGGTAGTAGCCGGTGATGCGGCTGTAGACCTCGGCGCTCTCGCCGCACTCGGGGCAAGTGAACTGCTCGCCGGTGAGGTAGCCGTGATTTTTGCAGACGGAGTAGGTCGGGCTTATGGTGTAGTACGGCAGCTTGTAGTTTTCCGCGATCTTGCGGACGAGGGTTGCCGCTGCCTCCCAGCTCGGAAGCTTCTCGCCGAGGAAAGCGTGGAACACCGTGCCGGAGGTGTAGAGCGTCTGGAGCTCATCCTGAATGTCAAGTGCGGAGAAAATATCGTCGGTGTAGCTGACGGGAAGGTGGCTGGAGTTGGTGTAGTACGGGGTGTCGCCCTGAGAGGCGGTGATGATGTCGGGGTACTGCTCGACGTCATGCTTTGCAAGGCGGTAGGACGTGCTCTCCGCGGGGGTAGCCTCGAGGTTATACAGATCGCCGTACTGCTCCTGATAATCCGACAGGCGCTCGCGCATATGGTTGAGAACGCGCTTGGTGAACTTCTGGCACTTCTCGGTGGTCATATCCGCGCGGATCCACTTTGCGTTGAGACCGGCTTCGTTCATGCCGACAAGGCCGATGGTCGAGAAGTGGTTATTGAAGTTTCCGAGGTAATACTTCGTGTAGGGGTAAAGTCCCTCGTTGAGGAGCTTGGTGATGACGTTGCGCTTTACCTTCAGAGAGCGCGCGGCGATGTCCATCATCTTGTCAAGGCGCTTGAAGAAGTCCGCCTCATCGGCCGCAAGATATGCAATGCGCGGCATATTGATGGTGACGACGCCGATGGAGCCGGTGCTCTCGCCGGAGCCGAAGTAGCCGCCGGACTTCTTGCGCAGCTCACGCAGGTCAAGACGCAGACGGCAGCACATACTGCGCACATCGGAGGGCTCCATGTCGGAGTTGATGTAGTTGGAGAAATACGGGGTGCCGTACTTTGCGGTCATTTCGAACAGGAGCTTGTTGTTCTCCGTGGGAGACCAGTCAAAGTCGCGGGTGATGGAATAGGTCGGGATCGGGTACTGGAAGCCGCGGCCGTTGGCGTCGCCCTCGATCATGATGTCGATAAACGCCTTGTTGACCTTCGCCATCTCCTCGACGCAGTCGCCGTAGGTGAAGTCCTGCTCCTTGCCGCCGACGATAGCGGGCATATCCTTGAGGTCAGCGGGAACGGTCCAGTCAAGGGTGATGTTGGAAAACGGCGCCTGAGTGCCCCAGCGCGAGGGAGTGTTCACGCCGAAGATGAACGACTGGATGCACTGCTTGACCTCTTTGTAGGTGAGATGGTCTATCTTGACAAAGGGAGCAAGATAGGTGTCAAAGCTCGAGAACGCCTGTGCGCCCGCCCACTCGTTCTGCATGATGCCGAGGAAGTTGACCATCTGGTTGCAGAGCGTAGACAGGTGGCTTGCCGGAGATGAGTTTATCTTGCCGGGGATGCCGAGACCCTGCTGAATGAGCTGCTTGAGGCTCCAGCCGGCGCAGTAGCCGGTGAGCATGCTCAGGTCGTGCAGGTGCATATCGCAGTTGCGGTGTGCGTTGCCGATCTCCTCGTCGTAAATCTCGCTCAGCCAGTAGTTTGCGGTGATGGCTCCGGAGTTTGAGAGTATAAGTCCGCCGACGGAGTAGGTGACGGTGGAGTTTTCCTTGACTCGCCAGTCGAGGACGTTAACGTAGCTGTTGACGGTCTCCTTATAGTCAAGGTAGGTGTTTTTCATGTTGCGCAGCTTCTCGCGCTGCTTGCGGTAGAGGATATATGCCTTTGCAACGCCCTCGTAGCCGCCGCGGGAGAGCACTGCCTCGACGCTGTCCTGAATATCCTCAACGGCAACGTAGCCGTCCTTTATCTTCGGCAGGAAGTCCGCGGATACCTTGAGTGCGATGAAATCAATGATGTCGTCGGTGTACTCGGTATCGGTCGCCTCGAACGCCTTTTTGATTGCGCTTGTGATCTTGTTGATGTCGAAATCAACTATCTTTCCGTCTCTCTTGATGATCTGATACATTTCTCTTTCCTCCGTAATTGCTCAAACACCTCTCACCTCAACGGTCGGGACGTATTCCCTGACCGCCTCGGCAAGCTCGTGCATTTGTTTTTCGTCATAAGCGGACAGTCCCTCGCCCATGACAAGGCTGCCCGAATCCTTAAACTGCTGCAAGTAATATTCCTTCGCGCCGCTTATCCATTTTGCAGCGCCTATGAGACTTTCCTTCGTGTGGATGCCGCGCACGACGGTCGTGCGAAATTCGTAGTCCACGCTGCCTTCGAGCAGAAAGCTCTTCGACTGCTCCACCGGAGCAATGTCAAAATGCTCAAAGCCGATCGTTTCGGCGTAGCTTTCCGGCGCGTTTTTAATATCCATCGCAACGCGGTCAACAAGCCCTGCCTCGACTATCTCACGCAAAAGCGCGGGATTAGAGCCGTTCGTGTCGAGCTTTATTTTATATCCCAGCTCCTTGATGCGTGAAAGAAACTCCGGCATATCCCTGTGCAGCAGCGGCTCACCGCCCGTGACGGCGACTCCGTCAAGAACGCCGCGGCGCTTGCGCAGGAAGTCAAACACCTCGCTGTCCGTGAGGTAATCCGGCTCCATCTGCTCGGGCAGCACCAGCATTGCGTTGTGGCAGAAGGGGCATCTGAAATTGCACCCCGCCGTAAACACCGTGCAGGCGACCGTTCCCGGGTAGTCAAGAAGCGTAAGTTTTTGGATGCCTGTGACTTGCATTGCATACTCCTTCTCTTACTCAGTGGACTAAACAATAGCATAAGCGGGTGGTCTTGTCAATAGAAAACCACAAAATGTAGTTATTTTTACCGCTTTGTAACCCATTTTGCCACTAAATATAGTGTTTCGTAATTTTACCGCGAGTTATTATTCCCGCGCGTTTTTTCGCCGTGAAAGTTTTGCGCCATGCAAATTTCATTGATGCATCAAGCCTTAGCGCGTTTTTCTCCCGTGCGCGATTTAGTAATCATTGCCTGCTTGCAAGTTTCGCTGCATCACAACATTTTGTGTTTATGTTCTTATGTAAACACAAGTTATGCCGTGCAGGCCGCAAAAATGCCGAAGCAGCACAATTGACGGCTGTTTCAGCACATTTTTATGAAATTCCGATGTTTTCGGGAACTTTTATAGGTTTTCTATCAGTGACTCGGCGCATTTCATGCCGTCAACGGCCGCAGAGGTTATTCCGCCGGCATAGCCCGCGCCCTCGCCGCAGGGGTAGACGCCGCGAATGAGCGAGCTGCGCCGCTCGTCGCGCAGGATACGCACGGGAGAGGACGAGCGCGTTTCGGGAGCGGTGAGCACGGCGTCCGGCGCGTCAAAGCCCCTGAGCTTTTTCCCGAGCTCCGGCAGGGCGTTTTCAAGCACCCGCGTTATGCTCTCCGGCAGCACCTCGTGCAGGTCGCACCACGAAACTCCGGGACGGTAGCTCGGCGTGACGCGCCCCGCGCCCTCGCTCTTTTTATGCGCAAGAAAATCTCCCGCGAGCTGAGCCGGAGCTCTGTAATCGCCGCTGTGCGCAAACGCCGCGCGCTCTATATCGCGCTGCCAGTACATCCCGCCCAGTGCGCCGGGATAGGGAAAATCCTCGGTGTGGAGCGTGACGAGAAGTGCGCTGTTTGCGTTTTCGCCGTCGCGCTTTGAATTGCTCATGCCGTTTGTGCACACTCCGCCCTTCTCCGATGCGGCCGCGATGACCTCGCCGCCTGGGCACATACAGAACGTGTAGGCGCTCGTGCCGTCGGGCAGGTGAACGTTGAGCGAATAGTCGGCTGCGGGAAGGTCGCTCCTGTCCTCTCCGTACTGCGCGGCGTTTATATCCGACTGCCTGTGCTCAATGCGCACACCCATGGAAAACGCCTTTGGCTCCATCGGCACCCCCGCCGCCTCGAGCATCTCAAAGGTGTCTCGCGCGGAGTGTCCGACCGCGAGGATAAGCTCCGAGCAAGCAAGCTCATATTCCCCGTCGGCGCTTTCGACCTTCACGCCGCGCAGGGTGTTATTTTCCGTCACGAGCCCCGTGAGCTTTGAGTTAAAGCGCACCTCGCCGCCGAGGGAAATTATCTCGCGGCGTATGCTCTGCACTACATTTATAAGTATATCCGTGCCGATATGCGGCTTTGCGTCGTATAAAATGCTCTCCGGCGCGCCGTGCTCGTAAAAGGTGCGCAGCATATAGCTTATGCGCTTGTCGCGTATGCCGGTGTTGAGCTTGCCGTCGGAAAACGTGCCCGCTCCGCCCTCGCCGAATTGGACGTTGCACTCGGGGTCGAGCACCCCGAAGCTGCGCATTGCCTCGACCTTTTGCTTTCGCGTTTCGGCGTCCGAGCCGCGCTCAAGGACGATGGGGCGCAGTCCCGCCATGCTCAAAACAAGCGCCGCGAACATACCGCCCGGTCCGAAGCCCGCAACGACGGGGCGCTTATCCGACTTGACCATCGGCACCTCGTATTCAAACTCCTCGTATTCGGCGACGTTTTTGCTCTCGTTATTTGCAAGTGTCTTTTTCTCGTTATCGAGCGTCACGGCGACCGAATACAGCCAATGAATATCGTTTTTCTTTCTCGCATCGAGCGAGCGCTTTATTATTTTAAGACTCTTTATCGCAAAGGGCGGGACTTTCAGCTCCCGCGCGGCCTTGATTTTGAGCTTTTTTTCGTCCCGCTCCGTGTCGAGTCGAAGATTTCTTACCATTATCATTTTCCGAGCCTCCCCGCAATGACGCCGCTTGCCCAAGCCCACTGGAGATTATAGCCGCCGCAGTCGCCGTCAACGTCAAGCAGCTCGCCCGTTATGAACAGCCCCGGCACGAACCAGCTTTCAAGCGTTTCGGGGTTCACGCCGTTCGTCCTTATGCCGCCCGCCGTGACCTGCGCATGGGCAAGATCCTCCACGCCGCGCAGCTCAAGCTCAAAATCGCGGCACGAGCGCGCTATCGCCGCAAGCTCGTTCTCGCTCAGCTCGCCGATGGGCTTTCCGCCGCTCACGCGGGCATACTTAACGGCCATTTTTCCGAGGCGGCTGTGCAGCACGCCCGTTAAAATATCCTCCGCGCCAAGCTCGGGATTTGCCGCAATGCGGCTGCGCAGCTTTCCTTCTATATCGGCGCCGCCCGACAGGTCGATGTGTATAACTCCCCTGCCGTTTTCCGACGCCGCGCGGGATATATCGAACGCGGCGGGACCCGAAACGCCCGTTTCGGTAAACTGAAGCTCGCCAGCGCTCTCGGCGACGATGCTGCCGCCGCACTCAAGCGCCGTTTTGGCGTTCACCCTCACGCCCTTTAATGCGCGCGGGTAGGTGGGGTCTGTTATGAGCTGCACGAGCGATGGGCGTATTTTGGTGCACTTGTGACCGAGCGGCTTTAAAAGCTCATAGCCGTCCGTCACGCCGCCGACCTTCGTACCGGCCGCTCCGCCGCAGGAGACGATGACGCGATCTGCGCGTATCTCCCCCTCGTCGGTTTTAACGGCAAAGCCCTCGCCGCGCCTTTCGATGCCGCGTGCGGGACAGGAGGTGCGCACGCTTATGTTATCGCGCAAAAGCGCAAAGCGCAGCACGTCAGCGACGCTGTTTGCCGAGTTTGACTGCGGGTAGACCCTGCCGCCGTATTCGCGGCTGACCGTAAGGCCGAGAGAGTCGAAAAAGCGCAGGGTATCCTCCGGCGTAAAGCGCGAGAGCACCGCGGCGGGGAAATCCGGCTGCGCGCCGTGGTAGTTTTCAGGTCCTGCGCCGGTATTGGTGAGGTTGCACCTGCCGTTGCCCGTGCTCAGAAGCTTTTTGCCGACGCGCTGCTGCCGCTCAAGCAGAATTATTCTGTTTTGCTTATCCTCGCTTGCGCTTATCGCCGCGGCCATGCCCGATGCGCCGCCGCCGATTATCACAACTGTTCTCATTTTATTCTCCGCTGCGGTTTAAAATATCGTGTGCGACCGGCTCGTAAAACCGACGCTTGATCTCATCCGGATCCTTCGTTTCACCGAGTATGCACATTATCTTCGCAAGCGCGGCCTCGGTGGTCATGTCATACGCCTCAAGCACGTTGCGCCAGCCCTTGAGCCTGTGCCCGACGTTATAAACGGCAAGGTCCGAGCCCTCGTTCTGCACCTGCGTGGTCATGATTATAACGACTCCGCGCTTTATTGCGTCGATGACGGTTTCAAGAAACTTATCGTCGCCGTAGCTCGGAAGCCCGCCGACGCCGAAGGACTCGATAATAACGGCGTCCTTGCGCTGCGTCATAAATTCAAGAAGCTCATGGTCCGTGCCGGGTATCATTTTTATAAGCCCCACGTTCGTGTCGAGCTTTTCGCAAAACTCAGGCTCGGGGGCGCACTCGGGGCGGATATACTGCATGAGCGCTCCGTCCTGCACGGTCGCAATGACGGGATAGTTAATGCTCGAAAACGCCGCATACGACTTTGACCTCGTCTTGCGCGCCCTCGTGCCGAGAATGACGCGACCGTTAAAGACGATGTTGACGCCGCAGATATCGTCAGAGCAGGCACAGGTGAAGGCGTCGAGCAGGTTTACCTTGGAGTCTGTCGAGTCAAAGCTGATGGGCTTTTGCGCACCCGTGAGTATGACGGGCTTACGCGAACCGCGTATCATATAGCTCAGCGCCGCAGCGGTGTACGCCATCGTATCCGTGCCGTGGCTTATGACAAAGCCGTCGTATTTATCGTAGTTTTCGCGCACGCAGCGCGTTATCCGCACCCAGTGCTCCGGTGTCATGCTCGTGCTGTCAACGTTAAAAAGCGAGACGCAGTCAACGCCGCAAAGCCTTGATATATCGGGCACGAGGGCAAGAAGCTGGTCGGGCGAAAGCTGCGGCGCGAGCCCGTCCGGACTTATTTCCGAGGCAATGGTGCCGCCGGTGCCGATCATGAGTATCTTCTTCATTTGCGCTCGAACACCCCGCTTTTGCCGCCGCTCTTTTTCAGAAGGCGTATATCGCTGATTTCAATATCACGCTGCACCGCCTTGCACATATCGTAGACCGTGAGCGCGGCGACGCTCACCGACGTGAGCGCCTCCATCTCAACGCCCGTTGCGCCGGTGCATTTTGCCGTCGCGGTGATCTCGACGCTGTGGGTTTCCTCGCGAAGCTCAAGGTCAAGGTCAACGCCCGAGAGCATTATCGGGTGGCACATCGGAATAAGCTCCGAGGTCTTTTTCGCGCCCATAATGCCGCCGACCTGCGCGACTGCAAGCACGTCGCCCTTTTTCATGCCGCCGGACTTTATGAGCCGGAAGGTCTCCTCGTTTACGAGCACCCTGCCCGCCGCGACCGCCGTGCGTGCGGTATCCTCCTTTGCGGAAACATCGACCATTTTGGCGCGTCCGCTGTCGTTAAAGTGCGAAAAATCAGCCATAATAATTCTCCATTTGCAAAATAACCACCCGAAGCCGTTCAGGTGGTTATTAAGATACGAATTTGTTCTTACTCTACCGAAATCATGTAATAGTAAACAGGCTGGCCGCCGTCTACCACGGTAACCTCCGCGTCGGGGAATGCGCTCTCGATGGACTGTGCCGCCTCGTCCGCCTCGTCCTGCTTTACGTCCTCGCCGTAGTACACGGTGACGATCTCGGGATCGAGGTCCTTGAACATTTCCTCCATCTTCTCAAGCATCGCGCCCATCTCGGTGTAGCTGCCGATGAGCTTGCCGTCAAGAAGTCCGAGGTACTCGCCGGCATGGATCGCATAGCCGTCAAAGTCGGAGTCGCGTGCGGCATAGGTGACCTGCGCCGTGTGCACGTCGTCAAGCGAGCCCTTCATCGCCTCGACGATGTCGGACACCTCGCCCTCGGGGTCGAAGTTGAGCATCGCGGTAATGCCCTGCGGAATGGTCTTTGTCGGGATAACGACAACGGTCTTGTCCTCGCAAAGGGGAATGCTCTGCTCGGCCGCCATGATGATGTTCTTGTTGTTGGGGAGAACGAAAACGATCTCCGCGGGTGTGCGGTTTATTTCCTTTATAATGTCGGCGGTGGACGGGTTCATGGTCTGGCCGCCCGTGACTATCGTATCTGCACCGAGCTCCTTAAAGAGATTTGCGATGCCCTCGCCCGCGCAGACGGAAACGATGCCGTAGCGCTTGGTGGGAGCGGCAACGCCGCTTTCGCCGGCTTCGAGCTCGCGCTCTATCTGTTCAAGATCGTCGGTTGACTGAGCCTTTTTGCCCGCCATTATATCGTCATACTGCGTGCGCATATTCTCGATTTTCGCAAGCTCGAGCGTGCCGTACTTCTGGCTCTTCGTGAGCGCCTCGCCGGGGATATTCGTGTGGACGTGCACCTTGAACGCCTCGTCGTCCTCGCCTATAACAAGGCTGTCGCCGATGCTCGACAGATACGCTCTGAGCGGGGTGAGATCCACGTTCGGCTCATGCTTGCGCACGATGTAGACCGTGTCGAAGGCATAGGTTATCTCGTCCGTGCCGAAAACGTCAAATGCGCCGTCCTGATTTGCGATAACGCCGGGCTGCACCGCCTGCTTGGGAGCGGTGACCTCGCCGCGCAGACACCGAAGGAAGGCGGTGAAGATGATGATGTAGCCCTTGCCGCCCGCGTCAACGACGCCGGCCTTCTGGAGCACGGGGTTCTGATTTACGGTGTTTTCAAGCGCCTCGTTGCCGATCCTCAGCGTGGTCTCGAGAAGCTCCTCGATATCCGCGCCCTTCTTGGAATACTCGACCGCGGCAGCCGACGCCATGCGCGCAACGGTCAGAATGGTGCCCTCTGCGGGCTTCATGACCGCGTTATACGCCGCGTCAACGCCGTCCTCCATCGCAGCGGCGAATTCCTTCGCGCCCACGGTCTCCATGCCCTTGAGCCGGCGGGAGATCCCGCGGAACAAGAGGGAGAGGATAACGCCGGAGTTTCCGCGCGCACCGCGCAGAAGTGCGCCGGCAACGCAGTCTGCGACCGCGTCAACGGCGTAGAAATCCTTCTTGCGAAGCTGGGTGGCAGCCTCGTTCATGGTAAGTCCCATGTTCGTGCCGGTATCACCGTCGGGAACAGGGAAAACATTAAGCTCATTTATCTGCTGGGTATTTTCTGCAAGCGCCGCATCCGCGCACAGGATCATATCCTTGAACACGGCGGCATCTAAATATTCTCTCAAAGCAAAAGCACCTCCGGGAGGGAATTATCTGAATTTAACCGACTATCACGGTGTCGACGTAAACATCAACGCTCTTGACGGGAACACCCGTTGCCTTGGTGACCTTGTAGCGCACCTCTTTAATAATGCTGCGGCACACGGCGCTGATATTAACACCGTTGTCAACTCCGATATGAAGCTCGAGCGTCAGGCTTCCGTCGTCGTCAAAATGCGTTTTGACTCCCTTTGACATTGATTCTCTTCTCAGAAGCTGGAGCGGACCTCCGTCCTTGCTGCTGCCCGCCATGCCCTTAACGCCGAAGCAGCTCGTCGCCGCGGCGCCTGCGATATTCGTAAAGACCTCGCTGGTGATGCTTATGTTGCCAAGCTCATTGCTGATGTTCACCATACTAAAGGACTCCTTTCATCAAAAAAATAGCGCAATTATAAAATCGCTACAATAGTATAATACACGCGTTCAAAAAGTACAAGTAATATTTTTTTAATGTTTACAGTTTGATTTATTAGTGTTAGACTTAAAATCATAAAATATTATAAAATAATGAAGAATAAATGAGTCCGGAGGAAAAGATATGACAAGAAGATACAAGACGATGGACGGCAACGAGGCGGCGGCGCACGTAAGCTATGCGTTTACCGAGGTCGCAGCCATCTACCCCATCACTCCGTCAAGCCCCATGGCAGACTTTGTTGACCAGTGGTCGGCAAAGGGACAGAAGAACATCTTCGGCAGCACCGTCAAGGTGCAGGAGATGCAGGCAGAGTCCGGTGCGGCCGGTGCAGTGCACGGCTCCCTCAACGCCGGCGCTCTGACCACCACCTACACTGCTTCTCAGGGTCTGCTCCTGATGATCCCCAACATGTACAAGATCGCAGGCGAGCTGCTCCCCGGCGTTTTCCACGTCACCGCGCGCGCACTTGCCTCCCACACCCTGAGCATCTTCGGCGACCACTCCGACATCATGGCCTGCCGACAGACCGGCTTTGCCATGCTCGGCGAGGGTAACGTTCAGGAGGTCATGGATCTCGCTCCCGTTGCTCACCTTGCAGCCATCAAGGGCCGCGTGCCCTTCCTCAACTTCTTCGACGGCTTCCGCACCTCTCACGAGATCCAGAAGGTCGCCGTTTGGGATTACGAGGACCTCAAGGACATGTGCGACATGGACGCGGTCAAGGCCTTCCGCGAGAGAGCCCTCAACCCCCAGCACCCCACCATGCGCGGTTCCCACGAGAACGGAGATATCTTCTTCCAGAACCGTGAGGCCTCCAA
>CAKTOX010000038.1 GCA_934590355.1 uncultured Oscillospiraceae bacterium | reverse complement strand
TCCCTGCCCGTTTCCGCCTTCGTCGATCACGCCGACGGCACCTTCGAGCTCGGCGCCTCCGCTTACGAGAAGCGCGGCGTTTCCGCCTTCGTGCCTCAGTGGAACGCAGAGACCTGCGCACAGTGCAACCAGTGTGCATTCGTCTGCCCGCATGCCACCATCCGCCCCTTCGCTCTTAACGAGGAAGAGGCTGCTGCGGCTCCCGAAAACGCAAACCTCGTCGACTTCCGCGCCGGCAAGGGCAAGGGCCTGTACAAGTACACCATGGCCATCTCCCCGCTCGACTGCATGGGCTGCGGCGTCTGCGTAAACGTCTGCCCGACCAAGTCCCTGAAGATGGTCGGCCTCGAGAGCCAGGAGGACGAGCAGCGCGTATTCGATTACATGACCGCAAAGGTCAGCGAGAAGCCCGAGGTCAAGAACGACACCGTCATCGGCAGCCAGTTCAAGCAGCCGTACCTCGAGTTCTCCGGCTCCTGCGCAGGCTGTGCCGAGACCAGCTACGCTCGCCTCGTAACTCAGCTCTTCGGCGATCACATGATGATCTCCAATGCCACCGGCTGCAGCTCCATCTGGGGCGGCCCGGCTGCTACCTCCCCCTACACCGTCAACAAGGAAGGCCACGGCCCGTCTTGGGCAAACTCCCTGTTTGAGGATAACGCAGAGCACGGTCTCGGCCTCTACCTCGGTCAAAAGAAGATCCGTGACGATCTCAAGGCCAAGGTCGAAGCAATTGCCGACAAGGTCCCCGAGGCTGCAAAGTGGCTCGAGACCTACAACGACACCGACGCAAACCAGGCTGCTGCCAAGGAGCTCGTTGCCGCACTTGAGAAGATCGAAGGCTGCGACATCTGCAGTGCGATCCTCGCCGGCAAGGACTACCTTAACAAGAAGAGCTGCTGGATCTTCGGCGGCGACGGCTGGGCATTCGACATCGGCTTCGGCGGCGTTGACCACGTTCTCGCCTCCGGCGAAGACGTCAACATCTTTGTATTCAACACCGAGGTCTACTCCAACACCGGCGGTCAGGCCTCCAAGGCTTCCAACATCGGTCAGGTAGCACAGTTCGCGGCAGCGGGCAAGGAGATAAAGTCCAAGTCCCTCGCCGAGATGGCAATGACCTACGGTTACGTCTACGTTGCACAGATCGCAATGGGAGCAAACATGATCCAGACCCTCAAGGCCATCAAGGAGGCCGAGGCTTATCCCGGTCCCTCCCTCATCATTGCATACTCTCCCTGCGAGATGCACTCCATCAAGGGCGGCATGACCAACTGCCAGTCCGAGATGAAGAAGGCTGTCGAGTGCGGCTACTGGAACCTCTTCCGCTACAATCCCGCGGCCGAGAACGGCAAGTTCACCCTCGACTGCAAGGCTCCCGCCGGCGGCTACCGCGAGTTCCTCATGAACGAGGCACGCTACAACCGTCTGACCCGCGAGTTCCCCGACCGCGCAGAGAACCTGTTCGAGCGCAACGAGGAGAACGCAAAGGCACGCTACGAGCACCTGCAGCGTCTCATCGAGATGTACAAGTAAAATAAACGCAAAAAAGCTCAGGTCTGTTGACCTGAGCTTTTTCAGCGTGTCAAAAAGCCTGATAGCTCAGGCGTTTTTGATGGCTATAATCCAATTTGAGGCGGGCCTTTTCTCGCTGCGGCTCGGTCACGGCGCGGCTCTGACATGCCCCCGGCATGTCATTCACTCCTGCGCCGCCGCTTCGCTACCCCTCAAGCTCCCCCGCTGCGCGGTTATCTTTCCTCGGCAGCATAGGTTTTTCGACAGCCTGAACATACAGTGTATAATAAAGATACAACATAAAAGGAGTGATTATTATGTCAAAGAAATTAGTGGCTTTCTTTTCCCCGACCGGCACGACCAAGGCGCTCGCGCAGACGCTTGCAGACGCCGTCGGCGCGGATATTTTCGAGATAGTGCCCGAGCTTCCCTACGAAAAGCGCGACCTTGATTGGATGGACGAAAAATCGCGCTCCTCGCTTGAAATGAACGACCCCGGCGCGCGCCCGGCCGTTAAAAGCCTGCCCGATGTGAGCGGCTACGACACGATATACATAGGCTTCCCTATCTGGTGGTACGTCGCGCCGAGGATAATCAACACCTTCCTTGAGGGTCTTGAGCTTTCCGGCAAGACCATCGTGCCGTTTGCCACCTCCGGCAGCAGCGGCATCGGCAAGACCGGTTCCGTTCTGAAGCCGAGCTGCGCAGGCGCAAGGCTGCTCGACGGCAGGGTTTTTAAGAAAAACACCTCCAAGGCAGAGCTTCTGTCCTGGTCGCAGAGCGTAAAATAAGATAACGAAAACTGCACCCCCGTGGGGGTGCAGTTTTCGTTTTCAGAACAGGACGCGGACGCGGAGAACATCGTCCATGCTGCGCAGGGTGTCGGCGGTATCCTCCCAGATCTCGTCGTTGAGGTCGATGATCGTATAAGCATATTTGCCGCGCGGCTTGTTTATCATGTGCTCGACGTTAATATTCTTCGCGGTTATAAGGTCGAGGATGCGGTTTATCATACCGGGGACATTGTGGTGGATAACGCACAGGCGGCACACGCCCATGCGCTCCAATTTTGCCGAGGGCAGATTCACGGAGTTCGTGATATTGCCGTTTTTGAGGTACTCATAAATCTGCTTTGCAGCCATCTCGGCGCAGCGGTCCTCGCTTTCGGGGGTGCAGGCTCCGAGGTGCGGCAGGGCAATGACGTTTTTGCCGGCGAGTATCTTTTCGTTGGGAAAATCGGTGACGTATTTTGCGACCTTGCCGCTTTCGAGCGCGGCGAGCATCGCATCGTCGTCAACGACCTCGGCACGCGACTCGTTTATGATGCGCACACCGTCGCGCATTGCGGCAAACGCTTTCGCATCAAGCATATGGTGGGTGTTCTCGTTATAGGGCAGATTTATGCTGATATAGTCGCATTTTTTAAAAATCTCGCTTATATCGTCGGCACGCTCCACCTCGCGTGAGAGGCGCCACGCAGCGTCAACGGACATGAACGGGTCGTAGCCGATGACGGACATATCCAGAGCAAGGCAGGCGTTTGCGACAAGCGCTCCCGTTGCGCCGAGGCCGAGCACGCCCACGGTCTTGCCCATGAGCTCGGGGCCGGCAAAGTGGGACTTGCCCTTCTCCACGAGCGCGGGTATTTTATCGCCCTCGCCCGCGATGCTCTTGACCCACTCGATGCTGCCGACAACGTCACGCGAGGCCATGACCATGGAGCACACGGTCTGCTCCTTTACGGCTTCGGCGTTGGCGCCGGGGCTGTTGAAGACCACGATGCCGCGCTCGGCGTAGTCGTCGATGGGGATGTTATTATAGCCCGCACCCGCTCTGGCAACGCCGAGAAGTCCGTCGTTGACCTCGTAAGAGTGCATATCCGCGCTGCGCACGATTATGCCGTCGGGATCGGCGACATCCGCGCCGACGTTGCAGCCGAGCTGCTCGAGCTTGCCGAGCCCCACGGGGGAAATGTTATTTATCGTTTTTATATTAAACATGATGCTTTACCTCAAACTGTTTCATATACTCCGCGAGCGCCTGCGCACCCTCCATGGGCATTGCGTTATACAGCGACGCTCTCATTCCGCCGGTGAGCCGATGACCCTTGAGATTTAAAAGTCCGCGCTCTGCCGCGCCCTTTACAAACTCCGCGTCAAGCTCGTCCGAGCCCGTGCGGAAGGTCACGTTCATATCGCTGCGCGACGACGCCTCGGCGTGCGGGATATACAGTCTGCTGTTATCAAGCACATCGTAGATAAGCGACGCGCGCTGCTTTTTTATTTTTTCCATTTCGGCAACTCCGCCGACGCTCTCGAGCCAATCAAGCATGAACCCGAGCATATAAATGCACCAGCACGGCGGCGTATTGAGCATGGAGTCCTTTTTGATGAGCGTATCGTAGCTCATGACCGAGGGGCAAATGCTCATTTCGTTCCCTGCCAGAGCCTTATCGACTATGACGACCGTGAGCCCCGCGGGAGCCATATTCTTCTGCGCTCCGGCATAGATGAGCCCGAATTTGCTCACGTCAACAGGCTTTGATAAAATCTCCGACGACATATCGCAGACTATCGTTTCGCCCTTCGTATCGGGCACGGACTGCCATGCGGTGCCGTAGATCGTGTTATTCGAGCAGTAGTAAAAATAGCTCGCGTCACCGCTGAGACTGAGCTCGCGGGGGATATAGCTGTGAGCTCTGTCAGAGCTGTCGCAGGCAATGTGCACGGCACCGTACTTTTCCGCTTCCTTTGCGGCAAGATTTGAAAAATTACCCGTCACGGCATAGTCGGCCCTTTTGCCCTCGCCCATGAGATTGAGGGGTATCGCGGCAAATTGCAGCGTTGCTCCGCCCTGCAAAAACAGTATCTCGTGACTGTCCGGCACGTTCAGCGCCGCAGCAAGCTTCTCCTTGGTCGAATGAAATATCCCGTCAAACAGCTTACTTCGGTGGCTCATCTCCATAACGGACATTCCGCTGCCGTTATAATCGCTTATTTCGCTTTTAGCCTTTTCGAGCACCGATTCCGGCATCATTGACGGACCTGCCGAAAAGTTATATGTTTTTTCTCTTGACACGACGAGCACCTCCCGTAAGCTTCTTTGTTAAAATTATAGTTTTTTGTGCAGCCGATGTCAAATGACATTTCCGACTAAAATTCCGTCCGAAACGGCATGGATACTGACATTGCGCACTGTGCCGCGAAGCTCCTCGCCCTCCGCCATGACCTCAAGATAGTTATCGCTGTGACCCAGCCAGCCCTTGCCGTGCTTTGTTTCAAACAGAACAGGCAGAGTTTTACCTATCATGCTGCGCAAAAATTCGTCTCTTGTTGCGGAAACGACCGCCTGCGCCTGCTTTGAGCGCTTCGCCTTCATCGCGCGGTCAAGCTGACCGTCCATCTTGTCGGCAGGGGTGCCGGGGCGGCGCGAATAGGGGAAAATATGCGCGTCGGAAAAGCGCGCCTTTTTGAGAAATTCAAGCGTTTCTGTCTGGTGCTGCTCACTCTCGCCGGGGAAGCCGACTATCACGTCGCAGGTCAGACCGCAGTCGGGAAAATGCTTCCTGAGAAGCTGCATCGCCTCGTAAAAGCGTGCGGTGTCGTACTTGCGGTTCATCGCCTTGAGCGTCGCATCGCAGCCGGATTGGAGCGAGAGGTGGAAATGGCGGCACACGCTGCCGCAGGAGGCGAGCTTCACGCAAAACTCCTCGTTTATGATGCTCGGCTCAATTGAGCCTAAGCGCAGGCGCATATGCGGAGCCGCCTGAGCAACGGCGCACACGACGTCGGCAAGGTCGGGCTTTCCGGGCAGGTCAACACCGTAGGACGCAATCTCGATACCCGTCAAGACGAGCTCACGATATCCCTTTTTGTCAAGCTCGGCTGCCTGCTGCACGGCGGAATCCATCGGCAGACTGCGCACTCTGCCGCGGGTGTAGGGAATGATGCAGTAGGAGCAGAAGTTGACGCAGCCGTCCTGGATCTTCAAAAGCGCGCGAGTGTGACCGGAGACCGCACCCGCGGGCAGCTCCTCGAAAATGCGCCGCTCAAAGGGCTTGTCGAGTCTGCGCTCGCCCTCGCCCGTTGCTGCCGCCTTCTCTATCGCCTCGATGAGCTTCACCCTGTCGGCGGTGCCGTAGACGACATCCGCGCCCAGCTTCTGCACGGAGTCGGGGCTGAGCTGAGAATAGCAGCCGGAGACCGCGACGAACGCGCCCGGGTTTTCTGCGCGCAGACGGTGGATGGCCTGGCGCGACTTGCGCCCTGCCTCGGCGGTAACGGCGCAGGTGTTCACGATGACGGCATCGGCAACCTCGCCCTCGGCGCAGGGTGAGTGACCGTGCTCATGCAGCAGGGTTTCCATAGCCTGCGTCTCATACTGGTTGACCTTGCAGCCGAGAGTGTATATAATGTATTTCATGAAATTTCATCTCCTGAGGAGTAGTTTATATGGAAGTTTATCTCGATAACGCTGCCACGACGCGCGTTTGCGCGGAGGCAGCAGACATTGCGTACAAGGTCATGACCGAGTGCTACGGAAATCCGAGCTCCACCCATACCAAGGGGCGCGAGGCGAAAGCCTATCTCGACGCGGCCCGCGCACAGATAGCAAAGGCGCTCGACTGCGCGGCCTCGGAGGTTTATTTCACCTCCTGCGGCTCTGAGAGCGACGTTTGGGCGATAACCAAGGGCGCGGAGAGCATGTCGCGGCGCGGAAAGCACATCATATCCTCCGCGGTCGAGCACGACGCCGTCAGAAAGACGCTCGCAGACCTCGAAGCACGCGGCTATGAGGTCACTTACCTCAAGCCCGAAAAGGACGGCAGCATCTCCGTTCAGGCCGTCAAAAACGCTCTGCGCAGCGACACGGTGCTCGTGACGCTCATGATGGTCAACAACGAAACAGGCGGCGTGA
Organism: uncultured Oscillospiraceae bacterium; assembly: GCA_934590355.1. Taxonomy (GTDB): domain Bacteria; phylum Bacillota; class Clostridia; order Oscillospirales; family Oscillospiraceae; genus F23-B02. The sequence goes on along the minus strand of CAKTOX010000038.1, from coordinate 6,895 downwards.
CCGATATCGCGGGCATTGCGAAAATGCTCAAGGCGGAGGGCTCGAAGGCTCTTTTGCACACGGACGCCGTGCAGGGCTTCATGAAGCTGCCGTTTTCCGCAAAAAAGCTCGGCGCGGACATGATAAGCATCAGCGGGCACAAAATTCACGCGCCTAAGGGCATAGGCGCATTGTATATCAAAACCGGGGTCAAAATCAAGCCCCTTATACACGGCGGCGCGCAGGAGAGCGGTCTTCGCGCGGGTACGGAGGCGATGCCGCAGATAGCCGCCTTCGGTAAGGCTGCCGAGATTGCCTTTGCGGGCATGAAGGAAAACTGCGATAAGATCGCCATGCTGCGCGAAAGCGCCGCGAGCGCTATCTGCGCCGAAATGCCGGAGGCCGTTATAATAGGCGGCGGCGCTCCGCATATACTCAGCGTGTCCCTGCCCGGCTGGCGCAGCGAGGTGCTCATGAATTTCCTTGAGGCAAAGGGCATTTTCGTCTCGCGCAGCTCGGCATGCAAAAAGGGCGGCAGAAGCCACGTGCTTGAGGCGATGGGGCTGTCCGCGCCGATAATCGACGGAGCGATCCGCATAAGCTTCTCGCGCATGAATACGCAGTCCGACGTTGACGCGCTCGTTTCGGCATTAAAGGAAGCGCACGACACTCTCGCACACAGATGACAAATCAAATTATTAAGGCTGTACCTTCCGGTACAGCCTTGGTTTTTACTCTTTTTTATCCGGAACGCCTCCGGCTTTTTTGCCCCTGCGCTTCGGCACGGGCTTATGCGTCACGGGGTCAATATAATCAAGATTTGCATACACCGAGGCATCCGTCGGCAACTGTCTGCTTTCAAGCTTGCGGTTTACGGTGCGCTCAATGGCAGTGTAAATGATAACAAAGGTCGGAACGCCCAGGAGCATTCCCCAGAAGCCGAACAGTCCGCCGAAGAACACAATTGAAAACAGCACCCAGAAGCCGTTGATGCCGATGGACGTGCCGAGGATTTTCGGCCCTATGATGTTGCCGTCTATCTGCTGCAAAACGATGATGAAGATGACAAACCACAGGCACATCTTGGGGTCAACGAGCAGCACGAGCAGCGCAGACGGTATTGCGCCTATGAACGGGCCGAAGAACGGAATGATGTTCGTGACGCCGATTATGACGGATATGAGCAGATCATACGGCATACGCATGACCACGCAGCCGACGTAGCAGATCATTCCGATTATCGCACTGTCGAGCAGCTTGCCGACGATAAAGCCCATGAAGGTGCGGTCTGCAAAGCGCAGCGCGGAGGATATTTTACGCGCTTTTTCAGGCTTGAAGAGGCAGTAGAGCGCCTTGCGGTAGTGCGCGATAAAGGGCTCCTTATTATAAAGAATATAGATGGAAACGATCATGCCGATGACGATGTTATAAACTGCCTTCACGACGGAAAATACGCCGGTAGTAATGTTCGTTACTATATTCTCCATGCTCGGCAGGAGCGTATTGGTCGCCCACTTCGTCAGCGTCTCGGTTATGTTGCCGAAGACCTTGGTGGCATACATCTCGATCTCGGGGAAGTCATGCAGGAGATTGTCTATCGCCTTGGACGCCGATTCAAAGTAGGCCGGGCTGTTTGTTATGATGGCGGATATGCTGTCATACACCTGCGGCACGATGAGATAAATAAGCGCGGTTATGAGCAGGAGCATCACTATCTCCGCAAGAATGAGCGAGAGGACCCTCGGCAGCTTCTTGCTCAGCTTCACCTTCGGGCGGCGCTTTTTTATAGACGCAACGAGCGGACGGAAAAGCTTCCGCTCGTACATCATCATGGACGGTACGAGAAGATACGATATGACAAGACCCCAGATAAAGGGGCTCAAAATGCCCATAAGCGATCTGATGGCCTTTACAAGGTCACCCATGTAGTCAATGCTGAAATAAAACAGCACGCCCGCGGCAATGACGGCAAACGCCGTTATGCCCCAGCCTATATATTGGGAATATTTATGCTTATCGTTCAACTTTCCCACCTCGTGAGTTTTTATAGCTCAATATTACTATTCAATGAGCACTGCGTCAATATCTGTGCGAAAAATTTGCTAATTCTTTGCGTTATGTTAACTCATTTGTGAATATACACGTCATATTCATGTTGAAAAGTGTGTTGATAATGTTTAAAACCATTGTGTTTTCAAGACTTTTTCCGCTGGGGGACTGTGAAAACAATATCGATTTTTGTCGAATAAAACATAATTGCGCAACCGAAGGCATGATTTGTGCACGCGGGCATAGGCTTTACGGGAGGGATAAGCCATGAAAAGATTTTTGTGCTCTTTGGTCGCCGCGGCGGCCGCATTGAGCCTCGCAATGCCCGCATATGCGGTGCCGACGCTCAGGGACGACGCCATTGACATCGCCGCGCCCTCGGCGGTGCTGATGGAGAAAATCACGGGAGAGGTCATATACGAAAAGGCTGCGCACGAGCGTCTGCCGCCGGCAAGCGTTACGAAAATAATGACGCTGCTGCTCATAGTCGAGGCGCTTGAGCGGGGCGACATTAAGCTTGAGGACACGGTGATCGCGTCCGAGCGCGCCGCTTCCTTCGGAGGGAGCTGCGTGTTTCTCGAGCAGGGCGAAAAAATGAGCGTGGACGAAATGCTCAAATGCATCGCCGTCGTATCCGCAAACGACTGCGCCGTTGCGATGGCGGAGCATCTTTGCGGCTCGGAGCGGGAGTTTGTCAGGCGCATGAACGAGCGTGCCGCCGAGCTTGGACTGCGGGACACGAATTTCAAAAACTGCACCGGGCTTTTCGACGATGACGAACACTACACGAGCGCATACGACGTCGCGGTCATGAGCCGCGAGCTCATACGGCACGAGCTTATAAAAAACTACACGACGATTTGGATGGACTCCATACGCGGCGGGCAATTCGGGCTTTCCAACACAAATAAGCTCGTTTATTACTACGACGGCTGCACCGGACTCAAGACCGGCTACACCGAGAAGGCCATGTACTGCCTGAGTGCGACCGCGCAGCGCGACGGTGTCGAATACATCGCCGTTATCATGCACGCGGACACGATAGACTCACGCAACGCAGACGCCATGGCGCTTTTGAGCTACGGCTTTTCAAATTACAGGCTTTTGAGTCTGCGCAGTCCCGAGGTGCTGCCGCCTGTGCGCGTGAGCTTGGGCAATGCCGACGCAGTACAGCCCGTGTATGAGGCACCCGAGGCGATGCTCGTCACGAAAGGCGGGCCGAGTGACACCGAATATGAGCTGTGTCTGCCCGAGAGCGTCACCGCGCCCGTTGCGGCGGGTCAGCGGCTCGGCACTCTCAAAATAAGCTCCGGCGGGAAAGCCATATACGAGGTCCCGCTCGTATCGGACTGCGCGGTCGGACGCGCGTCCTTCGGCGCGGTACTGCTGGAGCTGCTCAAGGGCTATGTAGTTACCCGTTAGTGTGCACCACTTTTGCGATAATTTCGCCGCAATTTGGTTCCAATCCCCCACTTCGACAGTTTTCCCTTGCATTTTCTCGCAGCAGATGTATAATATAGTGTCAAATAAACACGATACGGAGTGGTGATTATGATAAAGGTTGATCTTTCGGGAGCTTCCGCATTTTTTGATCCCGCGGAGCTGGACTTCGCCGCGGCAGCATCGGCACATCGTATGCTTACGGAAAAAAGCGGCGCCGGCAGCGATTTCACGGGCTGGCTCGAGCTTCCCACGCGCATACGCGACGGTGAGCTCAAGGCAATACTCAGCGCGGCACAGCGCATCAGGAGCCGCTCGAAGGCGCTCGTCGTCATCGGTATCGGCGGCTCGTACCTAGGTGCGCGCGGCGCTATCGAGCTGCTTCGTCCCGTTCCCTCTCCCGATGACCCGAGAATATTCTTCGTCGGCAACGGCCTGTCTCCGGACGCTCTGAGCGACACGCTTGAGCAGCTCGGCGACATGGATTTTGACGTCAACGTCATCTCCAAGTCCGGCACCACGCTTGAGCCCGCACTCGCCTTCCGCGTTTTCAGAAAGCTTCTGCGCGAGAAATACGGCTCCGCCGCAAAAAAACACATTTTCGCCACGACCGACGCAAGCCGCGGCGCTCTTAAGAGCCTTGCCGATGCAGAGGGCTGGGAGTGCTTCGTCGTTCCCGACGATGTCGGCGGCAGATACAGCGTTCTGTCCGCCGTCGGACTTCTGCCTATGGCAGTCGCCGGCATAGACATCAAAGCCGTCATCACCACCGCGATCTGCTCTTTCAAGGAGCTTGACCTTCGCTCTCCCGAAAACCCCGCATGGCAGTACGCCGCAGCACGCCAGTACCTTTACGGTCACGGCAAGAGCGTCGAGATACTCGGCTGCTACGAGCCGTCGTTCCGCTTCATGGCGGAGTGGTGGAAGCAGCTTTACGGCGAGAGCGAGGGCAAAAACGGCATCGGCATCTTCCCGGCCTCCGTTGAATTCACCGCCGATCTGCACTCTATGGGACAGTACATTCAGGACGGCCCGCGCACGCTCATGGAGACCGTCGTCAGCTTTGAAAACAGCCGCAGAAGCATCTCCGTGCCCTTCGAGATGGGCGACCCCGACGGGCTGAACTACCTCGCCGGCAAGGAGTATGCCGACATATGCCGCACGGCGGCGGACGCGGTCAAGGCCGCGCACATATCCGGCGGCGTTCCCAACATCGGCATAAGCGTCACGGCGCGCGACGAGGCCGGCTTTGCCGAGCTCGTTTGCTTCTTCGAGCTTGCCTGCGCCATCTCCGGCTATATGTCCGGAGTCAATCCCTTTGACCAGCCCGGCGTCGAGGCATACAAAAAAAATATGTTCAAAATGCTCGGTAAGCCGGGCACTTGACCCTGAGAATACGGCAAAAGCGTCGGATAAAAGCATATCCGGCGCTTTTATTTATAAAATTTATTTAACATATTAGGTCTTGCAAAGTTACCGGAAAGATGGTAATCTAAGCTCAAAGAAATAACCTTCAACTTATAACAAAAAGGAGAGTGGTCAAAATGGTTAAGTTGATCATGGGTCTGAAGGGCAGCGGCAAGACAAAGCGTCTGGTCGAGCTTGTGCGCGAGGCTGTCGCAATGGAAAACGGCGACGTCGTTTGCATCGAGAAGGAAAAAAAGCTCACTTTCGATATCCCCTATCAGGCTCGGCTTATCGAGGCAGGTTCTTACGACATCGGTTCCTACGAATTTATAAAGGGCTTCTTCTGCGGCCTGCATTCCGGCAACTATGACATCACCCACGTTTTTGTCGATAACTTCTACAAGATAGTAAGCAACAAGGACCCCGTCATGTTCGGCGAATTCCTCGACTGGCTCGAGAACTTCTCCGAGAAGGAAAACATCGAATTTGTAATCAGCGTTACTACCGACCCCGACACGGTCGGCGAGGCGATCAGAAAATATATGATTTGACCAAAAACTGGGCAGAGCTACACGGCTTTGCCCGTTTTTTTCGTTCATATTTTCTATTGACTTAAACGGTGAGTATGGTTAAAATTTAACTATGTTTTAATATATTTTTATGTATGAGGTATCAGCTATGATAATGGATTGCGAAAAGTACGTTGGCAGCTGCGTTTGCGGCAAGGATCATGAGCTCGAGACGAAAAAGGTCGTCGTCGAGTCCGGCGCCATCGCAAATTTTGAGCAGTACATGGCGGACGTCGGCCTTGCGGACAAAAAGCGCGCGGTCGTTTACGACTCTGTCATCTACAAGCTCACCGAGGGCAAGCATGTGCGCGCCGATCAGGAGATCGTGCTCGAGGCAAACGGCCTCAAGGCGGAGGACGTTGCCATCGAGAAAATGATGGAGCAGCTCGATAATCCCGAGGTCATCGTGGCTTACGGCGCCGGCACCATCATGGACTTCGGCCGCTATCCCGCATATAAGCTCGGCATTCCCTTTGTTGCCATCCCGACGCTTGCCTCCTCCGACGGCTTTACCGCGAATATATGCTCGGCCATCATTAACGGCCAGAAAAAGTCCACCGCAATGTGCGCTCCCGTCCTCGTCGTGACCGATCTTGACATCATTAAGGGCGCTCCTGCGCGCCTCGTCGCCAGCGGCATAAACGACATTCTCTCCAAGTACATCTCCCTGCTCGACTGGAAAATTTCCCACCTTGTCTGCAGCGAGTATTACTGCCCCATGGTAGCCGATCTTGCACAGGAGGCTCTTGAAATAATGCGCGAGGCAGCCGACAAGTACGCAGCCACCGGCGTTGCCGACCACGAGGCAATGACCATGGCGCAGATGAAGAGCGGCCTGACCATGCAGCTTCTCAACCACTCCAGAGCGGCCTCGGGCGCCGAGCACCTCATGGCTCACCTCGTCGAGATGCAGCCCCCGCGCTTTGAAAATGCCGAGGGTATCCACGGCGAATGCGTCGGCGTCGGCACCTTCGCCTGCCTGAAGCTGTACCGTCATCTTGCCACCCTGCCCACTCCCAAGGCAAAGCCCTTCGAGCCCCTCAGCGAGCAGTGGATCCGCGAGAAATTCGGCGACAGACTCGCAGCGGGCATCATTAAGGAAAACGAAAACGACATTCTCGCGACCTTCGATCCTCAGAACATCGTTGATCACTGGGACGAGATACGCGACATGATAAATGCCCTGCCCACCGTTGAGGAGCTTGAGTCTCTCTACAAGGCATGCGGCTGCAAGTACCTCCCCGAGCACATCGGCATCGATCCCGCGCTTGAGAGCGAGATGCTGCCCATCTCCGCGGCGATCCGCAACAGACTCACCCTCGTGCGTATGCTGCGCGTTCTCGATTTCGGCGAATAATCATTCGAATACGGACAAGTGAATTGTCAAACTAAGTGCAACAGGAAGCGAGTTCAAAGTCCCACAAATCCTGAGCAGAACGGAAATTAAGAAC
>CAKTOX010000037.1 GCA_934590355.1 uncultured Oscillospiraceae bacterium | reverse complement strand
GTCGGCGACTGTGTCACCATCGGCAACCTGCGTACCGCTATCTGGCGCGCATGGGACGTCTGCATGAAGATATAGTCTGAACGCCCCGCTAAAACAGCATAACCAAAAAATCCGGTACGGAGTTTTCCGTACCGGATTTTTTCAGCGCGCAAAAAAGTCTGTGACTTTTTTTGCGCTAAAACACGCCACATTTTTTGTGAAGCTTGTGCTTCACGAAAAATCTCGCTTCGCTCGTCAAAAAGCCTGATGGCTCAGGCGTTTTTGATGGCTATAATCCAACTTGAGGCGGGCCTTGCCCCCTCAAACTCCCCCGCTGCGCGGTTATCTTTCCTCAGCAGCATAGATTATTTTACAGTGTGAAAATCCGGTACGGAAAACTCCGTACCGGATTTTTTCGGCTCTTAAAACCCCCATGACATACTGAACAGGTCGCGGAAGATATCGCCGAACATCGCGCCGAACATATTCGAAAAGCAGACGATGGCAACGATGCGCACGATCGTCACGATAACGCAGCACGCCTCGGCGATGATGCTCAGGATAAGCCCCGTTTTGCTGCCCGTTTCCCTGTAATCTCTCGCGCCGAGCACAATGCCGACGATGGACACGACGTGCCCGATAATGACGTAGCACCACGCGCAGATGAAGCCGACGATGCCGAGGATGACGGCGGTGGGCGTTTCTCCGCGGCTCTTCGGCGCGCTCGCCTTCCCGCGCACGGGCTCGCCGCAATACGGGCAAACGGCCGCATTGTCCATGAGCTCTCTTCCGCATTTGCAGCAGTACATTTTTTCGTCCTCCTTCGACAAAACGCAGTTTTTTATACTCACAGCATAACGGATACGCGCAAATATTTCAAGATGCGTGTCGAAAAAAGTCGAAGTGCGCGCCGGCTGAGGCGTTAAGTCTCGCCGTTGCCGCCGTCGTCGATGGTCTTTTTGCTTTTGGCGATGAGCCTTTCGAGAAATCCCGGAACGGGCGCGCCCATCGCGGCGGCGTTTTCGACGATGCTGCCGAGCTCGGTGAAAATATACCACGCGGTGACGACCGGCGTGATCAGACAGTGCCGTCCGGCAAAGGGCAGCGCAAGCCCGAAATTATCGCTCATCACCCAAATCGCAATGTCGCACAAAACGGCGACGAGCACGGCGAAAATGCTGCCGAGCTTGTGCCAAAGCCCGCTTCTTGCGACCGCGCTGCTCCATTTTCCGCGGCTGAGCGCCGCAAACGTTCCCGTCAGGTAGTCCAGCGCCGTCGCCGCGAGCCAAAGGATTATGAGCCAGCCGACCCAGCCGAAAAGCGCGGTGCCGAAGGCTATCACGGCGGCTGCTCCCGCCTTTATCTCGGCGGCCTTATCGGGTGTTTTCATCGCCGTTACGCCTCCCTTTCGAAGTATCGCCGCATGATCTCCATCACACGCAGCATATCCTCCGTCACGTCAAGCTCGCCGCCGCCCTTGCCGCGCAGTGCGCCCGCGTCCACATAGTGCTGCGCCATGTCGCGGTAAGGCTGCGGAATGTCCTCAAGCCTATTCCATCTTCCCATTTTTTCGTCTCCTTCTTCGATAACATATTCTCTGCCCGTTGCCCTGCACACGCCGCGGCAGATCGCCTCGCCGAGCTCACGCGTGTGCTCCACGATCCACCTTGCCGTTTCGGCGCTGTCGTGAAACTCGCACTCGCAGTACAGACACGCGGCGGCGGTCGCGCGGATCTCGTAAAACTGCTTTTCGCGCACGCCGTAGCTTGAACGGTAGGGCGTTATGGCGTCAACCTCCTCAAACACCGGCTGCGCAAGCTCGGCTCTCTCGGGCAGACGCGAAACAAACACGACGCAGCCGCGCCCGCCGCCGGCGTTGGTGTGGATACAGATGTGCATATCCGCGCCCCACGCGTTGGATTCCCGCACGCGCTCGTACATCGCGTCGCTGCCGTCGGCAAAATTCGTGCGCACCTCAAAGCCGCAGCGCTCGAGCGCCGATTTGCACGCGGCGGCTATTTTGCGGCACTGCACCGCCTCGTTCGTGCCGCCGTAAGAATATAAATTTCGCACCTGATCCGACGGTGACAAATAAATTTTCAAGGTCAAATTCCTCCTGTCCGGGGTCGGTCTTTATATTTTATGCCGCCCGAGGCGGCGCTGCCCCCCCTCACTAATAGCCCTCCTGCGGGCAAAACTTGTACGTTTCGATGCAAGGGACCTCATTTTTAACGCGAAATTTACACATTGTTCACAGAAATATTGACAAGACACACAAAATCCCGTATTATTTATGTATTGCTTTAAATGCAAAAAGCAAAGCCCCTGACAGTCACGGGCTTAGATTTAGGAGAGAATCGAATGGAAAACAAAATGGAAAAAAGGTACGGTCTGCCTACCGCGATTTCCATGGTCATCGGCATCGTCATCGGCTCCGGCGTCTTTATCAAAGGCGGCAAGGTGCTGTCGCTGACAGGTGGAAATCTCATGCAGGGCATCGCCGTCGTCGGAGTCGTCGGCCTTATCTGCATAATCTGCTCGCTCGTTTTTGCGACGCTCGGCAGCAAGTACGAGAAGGTCAACGGCGTCGTTGACTACGCGGAGCTCGCGCTCGGTCCCAAGTATGCGTATTACGTCGGCTGGTTCATGACGACCATCTACACGCCGGCGCTTGCGTCCATGCTCGCGTTTTTCTCGGCGATGATGTTTTTGCAGCTTTTCGGAATATCGTCCATTGACTTTGCCAACGGTCAGGTCAACGCCGTCTGCATCGGAGTCGGCGCGGGATTTCTGATGATCGGCTACGGCATCAACGCGCTCAGCCCGAAGATAGCCGGCAGGCTTCAGGTCGGCATGACGGTCATCAAGCTCATTCCCCTGCTGCTCATGGGCATCGTCGGCACGATCGCGGGTCTTGTAAACGGCACGACCATGCAGGTGCTTGACTACGTTAACTCCCCCGGCTACGTTGCCGTCGGCGGCGAGGGCTTTTTCAAGGCCATCGTCGGCTTTGCCTTCGCCTACGAGGGCTGGATACTCGCAACGAGCATCAACTCCGAGCTTAAAAACTCAAAACGCAATCTCCCGCTCGCGCTCGTCATCGGCGCTCTGGTCACCATCATCATCTACGCGCTGTATATCTGGGCGATGAGCATCGTCGGAGACGTTGACACCATCATCTCCACCTGGCCCTTCGGCGAGAGCCTCCCGCGCATCGCCTTCTCCAAGCTCTTCGGCGGCGCAATAGGCACCATCGTCTACGTCTTTATCACCATCTCCTGCCTCGGCACGATGAACGGCCTTATCATGGCCTCCTGCCGCAGCATGTACTCCATCTCCGCGCGCGGCATGGGCCCGCAGCCGGGCTTCTTCAGCCACATCGACGATCAGAACAACTTCGCCATCAAGTCCTCCATAATCGGCATGATGCTCGCGGGCTTCTGGTACGCATGGACGGTCATGATGTGGATGGGCGGCCCCGGCCTGTTCGGTGCGGTGCATTCGTGCGAGTGGTTTGCATGGGAGCCGGACGAGATCGGCATCATCTGCCTGTATCTCATGTACATTCCCATGATGATCGGTCTCATGGTCAAGGCAAAGGACCTCCACCCCGTAAAGCGCTTCGTCCTGCCCGCACTGGGCGTTATCTGCTGCCTGTTCTTCTGCTACGCGATATGGGTCGGCTACGGCTGGAAGCAGTGCGTGGGCTTCCTTCTGTTCTTCGCGGCAGTGATGTTCATAGGCTGGATATTTGAGCGGTATCGCATTAAAAAGACCTCGGCAGCCTGAGGTTAAATCGAAAAAACACAGCGCCCTGTGTCCGAAAGCACGGGGCGCTTGCTTATTCTCGGAAAGCAAGGTATAATAATACAGACACAAGACCAAATCCACGGAGGAAAGCATGAGATATCCCTGCCTTGTTGTAGACCACGACGACACCGTCGTCAACAGCACCGCCACGGTGCACTACCCCAGCTTCGTTGAATACGCCGCCATCTATCACCCCGACGCGCACTGCACGCTCGAGGATTATTTCAAATATAACTTTGACCCCGGCGTCGTCGCGTTTTTCCGCGACATGTTAGGCATGACGCACGAGGATATGCTGCGCGAGCAGGATTATTGGAACGCCTACGTCAAGTGCCACGTTCCGCGCAGCTACGGCGGGATGCGCGAGCTTTTAATCCGCCACAAGGAGCTCGGCGGCGTGCTGTGCGTCGTTTCGCATTCATATTCCGACAACATACTGCGCGACTACCGCGAAAACGAGCTGCCCGAGCCGGATATGGTCTTCGGCTGGGAGCGCCCCCTTGAGGAGCGCAAGCCCAACCCCTATCCGCTTGAGGAGATAATGCGCCGCTTCGGTTTTTCGCGCTCGGAGCTGCTCATGCTCGACGATCTCAAGCCCGGCTACGACATGGCACGGCGCTGCGGAGTTGATTTTGCCGCGGCAGGCTGGGCCAATGACATTCCGGAGATAGAGACCTTCATGCGTGCAAACTGCGATAATTATTTTAAAACGATACCCGAGCTTTCGGCATTTCTTTTTGAAAACGAGGAGAAATAATCATGAGCAAGAAGATATACCGCGTCGTGCTCACCGGCGGCCCCGCCGCAGGCAAAACGACGCTCATAAGCCGCATTCTCAAGGAGTTCAAGCAGGACGACGGCTGGCGCGTCATCACCATTCCCGAGACCGTCACCGAGCTCATTTCGGGCTTCGGCATCAACCCCTTCGGCGTTTGTATGTCCATGCTCAAGTTCCAGGACTTCGTCATCGCCGATCAGGTCCATAAGGAAAAGCTCGCACTCGAGGCGGCCGAGGTCGTGCCCGAGGAAAAGGTGCTCATCGTCTACGACCGCGCCCTGCTCGACGACAAGGCGTATATTTCCGACGAGGACTTCGCGGAGGTGCTCATGCGCGTTGCGGGAAAGACCGAGGCGGAGGTGCTCGCGGGCTACGACGCCGTTTTGTATCTCGTGACCTGCGCAAAGGGCGCGGAGTTTGCGTATAACCTCGGCAACACGGCGCGCAGCGAGTCGATAGAGTACGCGCGCGAGATCGACGACCGCACCCTCAGAGCGTGGAGCGGCTACTCCAACCTGCGCATCATCGACAACTCCGTCAACTTTGAGGACAAGATAAACCGCGCGATACGCGAAATTTACCGCGTCATCGGCGAGCCCGAGCCCATGGTCAAAAAGCGCAAGTTCCTCATCTCCATGCCGGACATGGCGCAGCTCACGGAAAAATACCGCGCCGCCGAGATCGACATGGTGCAGACCTATCTCGTCATGACAAACCCCGCCATAGAGCGCCGCATCCGCCGCGAGAAAAACGGCGGCGAGCAGCTTTATTTCTACACCGAGAAGCATTTCCGCGACGACGGCACGAAATGGGACACCGAAAAGCCTATCACCGAGAAGCAGTATAACGGCTATATGCTCGAAGCCGACCCCGAGCTCAGGAGCGTGAGCAAGACCAAATACCGCTTCGTCTACGACAGCCGCAGGTTTGAGATCGACGTCTACCCCTTCAGCAGCGAGAAGGCGGTCATGTTCATTTACGGCGAAAAGCCCGAGCACTGCGTGCCCGACGGCATCGAGATTTTAAGCGAGGTCACGGGCGATCCGCAGTACAAGAACAAAGCGCTCGCAAGGGCCGACAGCCTGTAAAAGCCCGTAAATTTCGCGGTGCAAAGCATAAAAATCAGAAAATTGCAAAAAAACTATTGACAAATCAAAAAACCCGCCATATAATGCGGGCAAATAAGATAAGCACCTGATAGAGGTTGCGGATGAGATGATTACTTCGCGGTTTACGCCGGCAAGCGGCTGCGGAGGAAAGGCGATTCCGCCGAAGCTTCCCTGCGGTTGCCGCCGCTTGGTTGCTGGGACTGTGTTTAACAGACGCAGGACTGTCACATTTATGTGGAGAGCTATCAAAGGCAAAAATTTCGGAATTTCTTTTCAAAGCCTGCGATACCACATCGGGTCGCAGGCTTATTTAATTATCTGAAAAGGAGATTTCCGAAATGAGAAGAACAAGAAACCTGATAGCGCTGGTATTAGCGGCGGTAATGTGCCTTTGCCTGTTTACGGGCTGCGGCAACAGCAACGGCGGCAATGACGCCGCAACGGATCTCACGAAGGCGACGAGCCTTGCCGACCTTGCAGGCTGCAAGATAGCGGCTCAGGCGGGCACCTTCCACGCGGACGCACTTGAGCAGATCGAGAACGTCCGGTCCTCGACCTACCCCGAGTTTGCCGACCTTCTGACCGCACTCAAGAGCGGCGCGATTGACGGCTATGTCGCAGAGGAGCCGACGGCATTCTCCGTCTGCCGCTCCGACGACAGCCTGACCTACATTCCCCTGAGAAATAACGACACCGGCTTCACCGCAACTCCCGCGGACGTCGGCATTGCGATAGGTCTGAAGAAGGGCAGTGAGCTCACCGCACAGATGAACTCCATTCTCTCCGAAATAAGCGTTGAGCAGCGCGAGGAGCTTATGCAGCAGATAGTCGCTCTCGCATCCGGCGAGGAGGTCACCGAGTTTGCCGTCAGCTGCCCCGCTCCCGAAACCACCAACGGTGTTCTGAGAGTCGGCATGGAATGTGCCTACGAGCCGTACAACTGGACGGACATGGACGGAACGAGCTTCGGCGCCGTTCCCATCTCCGGCGAGGGCAAGGAAGGTCTTTACGCCAACGGCTACGACGTGCAGATAGCGCAGTACGTTGCAAACCGCCTCGGCCTGAAGCTTGAAATTTACTCCATCGCATGGGATTCTCTTATTCCCGCAGTTAATTCGGGCGTAATTGACGCCATCGTCGCCGGCATCAGCCCCACCGCCGAGCGCAGCCGGGAGATCGACTTCACCGACACCTACTACGAATCCAACCTCGTCGTCATCATCAGAAAGTAAGACGCCATGAGCTTTCTTAACGACGTAATAAACATAGTAATTAAATACTATCCGCAGCTGCTCAGCGGCGTGGGCAACACCATGCTCATCGCCCTGACGAGCACGGTCGCGGGTCTTGTGATCGGCCTTCTGACCGGCGTTATCCGCACGGCGCCCTATTCGCACAACGCGCTGCTGCGCACGCTGCACAAGATACTCAACGCCGTCATCGCCGTGTACGTCGAAATTTTCCGCGGCACGCCTATGATGGTTCAGGCGATGGTCATCTACTGGGGCTACGCCTTCGCAAGCGGCGGCAGCACCCTTCCGCTGATCCCGTCGGGCATCATAATCGTTTCGATAAACACCGGCGCATACATGGCGGAGATCGTGCGCGGCGGCATAATCTCCATCGACCGCGGACAGTTTGAGGGCGCGATGAGCATCGGCATGACCCATTCACAGACGATGTTCAAGGTCATCATCCCGCAGGTCATCCGCAACATCCTCCCCTCCGTCAGCAACGAGTTCGTCATCAACATCAAGGACACCTCCGTCCTGAACGTCATCGGCGTTACGGAGCTGTACTACTTCGCCGGCATCATCAAGCGCCAGAGCTTCCAGACCTTCCAGACCTATCTCGTTATCTGCGTCGTTTACTTCATTCTTACTTTCACCGTCACGCGCCTGCTGCGTTGGGCAGAGCGCAGGCTCGACGGCAGCGACAGCTACGTTATCTTCGGCTCGCAGACAGACAGCGCCGCCGAGATACACATCGGCAAGGAGGGCTAAGATGGGCGAAAAAGTAATAGAGCTTGTGCACCTGCAAAAGCAGTTCGGCGACAACGCCGTTCTCAGGGACATTAACCTGAGCGTTTCAAAGGGCGAGGTCTTGAGCATCATCGGCGCCTCCGGCTCGGGCAAGAGCACGATGCTCCGATGCATAAACAAGCTCGAGACCCCCAGCTCCGGTCAGGTGCTCTACCACGGCGAGGATATCAGCGGCAGCACCGTCAACCTCTCGCAGTATCGCGCAAGGGTCGGCATGGTTTTCCAGAGCTTTAACCTTTTTAACAACATGACCGCGCTTAATAACTGCATCGTCGGTCAGGTCTCCGTTTTAAAGCGAAGCCGCGAGGAGGCGGAGAAAACGGCAATGAAGTACCTTGAGCGCGTCGGCATGGCGCCGTATATAAACGCGCGTCCGTCGCAGCTGTCGGGCGGCCAGAAGCAGCGCGTTGCGATCGCCCGCGCGCTTGCGATGGAGCCGGAGGCTCTGCTGTTTGACGAGCCGACGAGTGCGCTTGACCCGCAGATGGTCGGCGAGGTGCTCGACGTTATGCGCTCGCTTGCCGAAAGCGGACTTACGATGATAGTCGTGACGCACGAGATGGCGTTTGCGCGCGACGTTTCCACGAATGTCGTGTTCATGGCAGACGGTGTCATCTGCGAGGAGGGCAGCCCAAAGGACATCTTCGAAAACCCGCAGAACGAAAAAACTAAGGAATTCCTCTCCCGATTTCTTTCAAAATAAACAGCAAAAAGCACCACCGTGAGGTGGTGCTTTCAGTTTAATATTCTTTACTTTTCTACCGTATGCGCGAGCATATAATCGGTCAGCATATGGCAGTATTTCGGCTCCATGTGGATACCGTCGGGCGATGCATCATCCGGCAGGCTGCCGTTTTGCTCAAGCGCCTCGAAGCCGTTTATATAATACACCTGCTTTTCGGTGCACATTGCGAGGATGCGCTCGTTGAAGCTGCGCACGCGGTCGTTGTTAAGATGCGCCTGGCTTGCCGTCGCCTTCGTACCCACGGGCAGGATGCTGATGACATATATCTGCGCCTCGGGGTGGGTATCGCGGACGAGGTCAACGACCTTGGCATAGTATTCGATGAATTTATCCGTGCTCTGCCAGCCGAGCTCGTTTATGCCGAGCATGAGATACACCTTGCCGTACTGCTTGTCGTTTGCAAGCGCGTCCGACACGCACACGGAGCCCGAGGAGGTCGCAACATAGGGCTTTGTGAACACGTCCGCGACGTTGAGCCCGACATAGGAAAGATCCTCCGCGTAAGAGAATTTTGCGAAATTCAAAACGCCCTTCATGCGTGAGTCGCCGACAAATGCGGCGTCGGCAAACCAGCTCTCGTCCTTTGCCTCGGACTGCGGCACCGGCTTAGAGTAATCATAGCTCGGCGTGGGCGTCGGGGTTTCGACGGGGGGCTTTTCGTAGTATTCCTTCGACTGCTCGGAAACCTCGTCCGCATCGCCGAGGAGCGCCTCGAGCTTTGCCCTTATATCGGCCGCGTTCGCTGCGACGATCATGACGGCATAGTCACCCTTGGAGAATATCTCCGCATTTTTCAGCAGCTCCACGCTTTCGGGAGAATAGCGCTCAAAGGTCTGCACCTGCATCTCGCGGCGGGTCTCGAGCGCCTTAGTGAGGGTCTTGACATCTGTGCCGGAGGCGGCCTTGAGGACGCTTATCTCGTCCGATTTTGCTTCCGAGGAATATGCGATGGCATAGTCGCTGACCTTGTCCACCTCTACGCCGTAGTAAAACCAAAATTTATTAGTAAAAGCCTGATCGTCCGAGCCGGCAAGAGTGTCGGCATTGTCCGGCTTAACGGAATTCATCGTTGCGGCAACAAGGTCCTTCGCGGACACGTTTGCCGTTTTATCCCCGCCGCAGGCGCACAGCGAAAGCATACACGCGACGGCAAGGAGCACTGCTGTAATTCTTTTCATGGCTGCCCCCTTAACAGTTGCTCAAGTCGGCCCGATCAACTCGCAGCCGACTAAAGGCATAGTATCAACAATCACCCTTCAAGTCAACATAATTCTGAAAAATTTCGACGAAAATTTCACAGCCGAAAACGCCGCGCCTTTTGTGCAGTTTTTTGCCATGATGCTTTCAATGCTATATATTGTGCTCGCGCTTAATAAGCTCATACAAATCATTTCGGTTTTCCGGCGTTATTATATAAAGCTCGCAGCCCTCGGCACGGCGCACCTCGCGCAAAAATCGCGTGTTCTGAGCCTTAACCGACGCCAAAACCTTGTAGTTTCCCGACAAAATTCGCATAACTGCCGCTTTAAAGCGCTCCTCGGCGTCCTCAAGCGTGCCTATCTCGTCCATGACGACGAGGCTGCCCTCGGGAACGGACTCCAGTATGGGCGCGGCGATGCTGCTCATATATTCCGGGTATCGCTCGACTCCGTTTGCGGAAAACGCCATGATGACCTGCGCATTTTCTATCCGCTCGGGCGGGCGCGACGCGTCATAGAGGTAGACATAAGATACCCCGTCGCCGTCCTCCGGCATACGCACGGTTATGTATCCGCGCACGGGCTCGCCGAGGTCGCGCACGAGCTTTTCTATAAGCGTTGACTTTCCGGAGTTTATGTCTCCGCACAGAAGTATTTTCACTTTTTGTCCTCCGCTGTGGTATATGATGTTGCGAAAGCGCAATAATTGTTGTAAAATCAATATACATTAAAGTATAAGACCATATTTTAGTATTGTCAATCCGACAGGGAAAGGAAGATTATTCATGGCAGAAAAAATCAACATCGACGACCTTATGATCGAGAGCTATTCGGACAAGACCGTCAAGAAATATTCCGAGCTCGAGGCAGACGAAAAGAGCGTTTTCGGTCTGGGCAGCGCCGCGGCCGATTCCTCCGTCAACGCCGCCTCCCTTGCACTGCGCGCACTTCGCGTGACCGCGTCCGAGGACGAGGATATGCTGCACGCACAGCAGGATCTGGAGAAGCTGCGCGTTTATTTCCTGCATCTCATGGACGAGGAAAACAAGGCGAAAAAGCCGCTGGAGAAGATGCTCGCGGAGGGCAACGCCGCCGATAACGAGCTTGAGGGCGCATACCGCACCGCCTGCTGCATCATAGACGAGATATTCTATATGTCCGTCCGCGTTGCCGAGACGCTTGAGCCGATAGCCGACAAAATTTCCGCGGACGCTGCGCACTATGCCGCCGCCGCGATGCAGTTTCTAAAGTGCACGATGCAGACCGTGAGGATCCAGAAGGCAGTTTACTCCACCAAGATGTCCGAGCCCGTATTTGCGCACACCACGCGCCGCGAGCCGGAGATCGCAATTGAAAATAACGTCGAGCTGTTTGACGGCATCATCGCAAAGCTCGAGGGCAAGATAAAATAATGGAGATACAGCTCAGGGCATTTGAAACGCTCGACTCGACCAACTCCGAGCTTAAAAAGCTCGCCGCCGAGGGCGCTCCCGAGGGCACGGTCGTCATCGCAAACGAGCAGACCGCCGGTCGCGGCAGACTCGGACGCAGCTTTGCCTCCGCACCCGGCGCGGGCATATATATGTCCGTGCTGCTGCGCCCCTGCCTTGACCCGGACTGCGCGCCGTCGCTCACCGCCGTGACAGCCGTCGCCGTCAGCCGCGCCATAGAAAAATGCTGCGGCCGCGCCGTGGGCATCAAGTGGACAAACGACCTCTACCTGCGCAACAAAAAGATCTGCGGCATACTGTGCGAAAGCTCGCTGTGCGCGGGCAGGCTCGACTATGCCGTCGTCGGCATCGGCGTGAACGTGACCACCCGCACCGAGGATTTCCCACCCGAAATACGCGATGTTGCAGGCTCGCTGTACACCCAGACGGGCTACACCTTCGAGCGCGGCGCGATAATTTCCGCAATACTTGCCGAGCTTGACGAGGTCTATCGCCGGTGGCTCGAGGGGCCCAGCCGCTGCCTCGAGGAATACCGACAGCGCTGCTTCATTCTCGGCAGTGAGGTCACCGTGTCCGCGCCTGATGGCGAATACCGCGCAACGGCAGAGAGCATCTCGCCCGACTACGGCCTTCGCGTGAGGCTCAGCAGCGGCGAAATTCGCACCCTGCACTGCGGCGAGGTCTCCCTGAAAATGTGAGGTAAGGCATGAAAAAGCAGACAGCATATATTTTCGCGGCGATAGTCGTCGTGCTTATCATGATAGCGCTCGTTTGTATGTGGATAACGGGCAGCATCGGCGGCGGCGACAAGCCCGAGCCGTCACCCACTCCGACGCCCGCACCCGCGCACAGCGCACCGCCGGCAGTCACACCGACTCCGAGCCCCACACCGACTCCGAGCCCCACACCGACTCCGACTCCCACGCCCACGCCGACCCCGGAGCCCGAGCCCGAACAGCCCTCCGGCACCAAGCTCGCCTCCGGCGCCTTTGATTCGAGCACCGGCGTCGGGATAAACACCCACACCGTCTGGACGGCGTCCCGCCTTTCCGACGGCAGCACGGAGCTCACGGTCTCGGTGTATGCGCGCTCGTACTCGCTGGGCATCGGCCCGCGCGCCATAACTGTGAGCGTTAACGGCAGCGCCATGAGCGGCATGACCCGCGCCTTCGACGTGGATTCGCCCAACTCCCCAACGGACACGCTCATCTATTCCTGCAAGTGCGCCGTCAGCCCCGGCTCGCTCACGCTCGGCGTTGACTGGAGCTACAAGGGTCAGTACAGCGGGCAGGATATCGACGTCATATCCTCCTCGACGACCGCAAATATCGGATAGTCATGACCACCCGTTTTACGGGTGGCGTGCACAAGCCCTATAAGGGCCTCAGGCAAAGCCCTTTTTCTACCACAGGCACAGTCCGTGGTTTTCTCTGCGAACAATCATGTAGGGAACTTTTGGCTGCGTACTTCAGCGGTAAAGTTCCCTACAAAAGACTTTGACGCCTTCCGGAAGGAGGGCGTTTTTCTTATAGGCACGAGCTCCGGATCTGTATTCTCCGGGAAGCGCTTTATAACGGAATCAATGAGAGCATAATCTGTCCCATACCCCGGATCATTGAGCACAATTTGATGTTCCGTCTCCAACATTTCTTCCGCAAAGGTGAGCACGGGGAATATTTCTTTTTCCGATGTAACAGACGGTTTCTCTTTCTGAGCCCATTTTTCTGTCACGAACTTCTCGTCAGATGCCATGAATGACCGAAAGAAACGAAAACTTGTCATGTAGCCATTCAGCTCTTTGAGACGTTGCGGTGAGTAGGTTTCCAATGTTTCCCGCAGAATTGAGCGGAGTTTCTGCTCATCCCCGCGAACAGCGGTCCAGAAAACATCCTCACCACGCTTGTTCCACAAATAAAAAACATTATAGGCTACGGTATTTGCCGTGTTTACCGTGTACTCTCTTGCAAGCATATAGGATTTGAACTTCGCTCGAAGTGTTTTGTTTTCAGATAAATCATGAGCCATGTTTTTTACCTCAATTCCGATGCCCAATCACCACTTGTTCTTCTTGAACAGCATGTTGTACCAAAAGCCGATAAATAAAGTGATCAAAAAGCGAAGCATTTTTCTTCCTCCTCTCATTGTGGCTAATATTAGGATACACTATATAGACTTGATGCTGCAAAGCCAGCTCACCAAGGGCAACAACGGACTGGTCAAGAAGAAGTACATCACCTTCGGCATTGAGGCGGACTCCCTCCGCACGGCAAAGCCGAAGCTCGAACGCATGGTGCGCGTGAAAATCACCGGTGAAGTAACAGAGGTTGACCGTAAGGTCATGCGAATCCTCCGCGCAGAGGAAAAAAGACTGCGCCGCTCAAAGCAAGGAGTTCCCATTTCCGGAA
>CAKTOX010000036.1 GCA_934590355.1 uncultured Oscillospiraceae bacterium | reverse complement strand
TGGTATTTACATTCTACCAGAGATTCATATGAACTTCTTTTCTTTTTTGCTGTTGCACTTGATAGTATAATTCACCGGACACGAAAAAATGCACCGTCTTTTTTGACGGTGCATTTTATTTTTGCGCAAAAATCAGAATATGATCTTAAGCATGATTCTGATAACAGTCAGCAGACCGATGGTCTTGAGAGCGTCTTCAGCATCGATTTCGGGCATGACACCCATTTTTTCGTCCATTTGAGTTCTCCTTTCGTTAAGTTTTCCCGGGTCAGGCCGTTTGGCCTTGTACCTATAATGACGGAGAACTCGCTTTCACATTTCGGTTTTTACAAAAAATTTTATGAAAAAAATTATTTTTTCTGTTTATTCGTGGCGGCGCAGCCCCTCCAAAAGTTCGTAGGGAGCCGCAAGCTCGCCGTTCATGCCGCTTCCGAGCGCAATGTGCGGCTTGTTTTTGCCGTGCCAATCGCTGCCGGCAGTCGGGCAAAAGCCGTACTGCTTCGCGGCGGCAAGATACTCGGAAACGGTCTTATCGTCATAGCCGGAGTAGTAGCACTCAAGCCCCGCTACCCCGCACGCGCGGGAGCGCTCCATGAGCTCCGTGAAGCGCTCGGGCGTGAGCTTATACTGGCGCGGGTGCGCAATTACGGGCTTTCCGCCTGCCGAGCGTATGAGCTCCGCCGCTTCCTCCACGCTCAGGAAATGGCGGCGGATGTAATACTTGCAGCCGGGGTCGAGAAAGCGCGTGAACGCATCCTGCACGCTGTCGGCTATGCCGGCCTCGACAAGGCACAGCGCGAAGTGCGGTCTGCCGATGGTAGAGCCGGGGTGCTTTGCCTGCAATTCGTCTATGTCGATCACAAGCCCGTCGCGCGCGAGCATTTCGACCATTTTGTGATTCCGCTCGTCACGGTCGCGCACGACCCAATTGAGCACGGGCGGAAGCTTGGGCGAGTGTATGTCAAGGTCGTATGCAAGCATATGCACCTCTCTGCCGTACCAGCCGCAGCCGAGCTCCATACCCGCAACGACCTCAAGTCCGCACCTTTTGCCCTCAGCCTGAGCTGCGGCAACGCCGTTGACGCTGTCGTGATCGGTGACGGCGATAGCGCGCAGCCCGAGCGACTTTGCGTACCTGACGGTCTCCTCGGGAGTTTCCGAGCCGTCGGATATATTCGTATGAACATGAAGATCTATTTCTCTCAACTTCTGATCGTCTCCATTACCTTTTCCGCTTCGGCGTATAGCTTCTCCGGCTCCTCGCCGATGAAAAATTCGCCGTTTTCGTATAAGACCCTGCCGTTTACCATCGTCAGACGCACGTTTTCCTTGCTGCCGGAATAAACGATGTTTTTGGGAATGTTATTGATGGGGCGCATATTCGGGCGGTGCAGGTCAATAACGGCAAGATCTGCTTTTTTGCCCGCCGCGATGCCGTCGCAATCGCAAAGCCCCATCGCCCGCGCACCGCCGACGCAGGCCATCCTGAGGACGCTGCGCGCATCAACGACGGAGGCGTCGTTTTCGCGGTACTTGGGCAAAACGCTCGTCAGATACATCTCGCGGAACATATCCAGCGCGTTATTCGAGCCCGCACCGTCCGTGCCGAGGGCAAGGTTAATTCCTTCGTCGAGAAAACGCTTTACGGGCGCGATGCCGCTTGCAAGCTTGAGATTGGACGCAGGGTTCAATACTGCCCACAGTCCGCGCTTTTTGAATATTTCAATATCCTCATCGCTCATGTGCACGCAGTGGAAGCCGCCGCCGCCGTAGTCATACATTCCGAGCCGGTCAAACAGCACCGTCGGCGTTGCGCCGTGGCGCTCAATGCAGCCGTCCACCTCCGCGCGGGTCTCCGAGGAGTGGGTGAACATCGGCTCGCGGTATTTTTGCACGAGCGAGGCGACAAACTCCATGCGCTCTAAAGACGTCGTGTACTCCGCATGGAAGCCGAGGCGGTAGGATATGAGCTCGTGCGTTTTGTTATAGCGCAGGAACTTATCCTCAAGCTCCGTGTAGTCGCGGTCGAAATTATTCATATCGCCGCACAGCACCGCGCGAAAGCCCGAGTCAATGCACGCGCGCACGAAGGCATCGTTATGAAAATACATGTCGAAGCAGCTCGTTATGCCGCTCGTAAGATATTCCATGACGGCAAGGCGCGTCATGACGTAAAGCCCGTCGGGGCTAAGGCGCGCCTCATGCGGCCAGACCTGCTCGCTGAGCCATTTGTCCAGCGGCATATCGTCGGCAAGCGAGCGCAGGAAGGTCAGGCCCGAATGAGCGTGCGCATTCTTAAAGCCCGGTATCAGCAGGTCGCCGCGAAGGTCGATCTCCCGCTCAAACCGAGGCAGGGTTTCCGGTGCCGCCCCCACTCGGCATATTACCGCGCCGTCCGTCCAGACCTCCGCCTCGCTTATTTTAACCTCGTTTTCATTTTCAAACGTCAGTATCTTTCCGTTGTAAAAGCGTATCATAATTTATCATTCCCGAATACTATTCCCAAAAATTCTTGCCGCCGAGCTCGCGCACGAGCTTTTTGCGCAGCTCCAGCATGGCGGTGTACGTCGGCAGGATGAAAATGAATGCATCCTCGCCTCGCAGCAACTTAATAAGTTTATCATAGTTTTTGACGGATTTACAGCAAATATTTTCTTTGCCGAGCCTTTTTGCGGCGGCATCGGCGCGCTCTCCGCAGACATAGACGCTTCTGAGCTCCCCGGCGCGGCGCAGCTTGCCGAAATCGGCATCGTCGAGCCAGCTTAAATCGCAGCCGTCGGCAGCGCGGTCATTTATCGCCAGAACAACGGACTTGGGCTCGGCAAAGACTCTGACCTGCTCGAGCGTCCGGTCTGCCGCGACCGCGTTCTTTATGAGGATCAGCTTCGCGCCGCGTCCTCCGAGCGGAAAGCTCTCCATACGCCCGAAGCCGCAGTCGAAATCCTCGGCGGCGCTCAAGGCGGCGTCTTTCGCAACGCCCGCGCTCATTGCGGCGGCAATGGCTCCCGCTGCATTATAGGCGTTATAAAGCCCCGGCAGCGCAGGGGTGAGGATATCCTCGCCATCGGGAGTTTTAAGCAAAACTCCGCCATCGGAGAAAACCTCGGAAATGGCGTACCCGACGCTGCGCCGGCGAAAGCCGCAGGAGCACTCATAGTGACCGAGGCTTGCGTAGCTGAGCGCCGTATAGTGCAGCTTTTGCCCGCACACGGGGCAGGCATCTTCCTCACCACTGCCGACGGCGCCGCCCTTGCCGCAGTCGGCTCCGAACAGTACGGTTTTGTTCTTAATCAGCCGCGCCGCGCTTGCCGCCATTGGGCAATCCGAATTTATAACGGCCACCGTTTCCGGCGAAGCTTTAAGCCCCTCGACGATGCAGTCGCGCGCGCTCTTCACATTGCCGTAGCGATCGAGCTGGTCGCGGAACAGATTGGTCAGCAGCAGCACCCGCGGGCGCAGCTTACCGAGCACGCTCCTGCAAGCAGCCTCGTCGCACTCGATGACCGCCCACTCGCACCGCGCCCGCCAGAGCATATCCCTGTTCATTATAAGCTGCGCCGTGATCCCCGCCATGAGATTTGCGCCGGAGCGGTTCGCGCAGACGCGGTGCCCCGCGTTATTGAGCGCCTTTTCAATTATCCGCGACGAGGTGGTCTTACCGTTTGTACCCGTCACGGCGATTATCCCGATGTTTTTCGCTGCCCGCGGCAGAATGTCCGGACATATCCTCAGTGCAAGCGCTCCGGGGAGCGAGGTCGCGCCGAAACCAAGCAGGCGCAATAAGCAGTGCGTGGCCTTACAGACCACGCACGCAAAAAACATCAGCAGTGTTTTCAATTATTCGACCGTCACCGACTTTGCAAGATTTCTGGGCTTATCAATATCGCAGCCGCGCAGCAGCGCAACATAGTACGCAAAAAGCTGGAGCGGCACAATGCCCAGAGAAGGCTGAAGTATCTTATGTGTCTCGGGAACGGACATGACGTTCTCCACGGTCTTTTTCATCTCGGTCACATGACCCTCGGTGGTAAGTGCGAGAACGTCCGCACCGCGCGCCTGTACCTCGACGACGTTGCTCATCGCCTTGTCAAACAGCGGGGCGTAGGTGCCCAGAGCGATAACGAGCGTGCCGTCCTCAATAAGCGAGATCGTTCCGTGCTTGAGCTCGCCCGACGCATATGCCTCGGAATGGATGTAGGAAATTTCCTTGAGCTTCAGCGAGCCCTCAAGCCCCATGGCATAGTCAAGATTGCGCCCGATGAAGAACACGGAGTTGTGGTTAAAATACTTGGACGCGAAGTGCTTTATATCTTCGATGTTCTCAAGCATCTGCTCCATTTTTCCGGGCAGACGCAGTATCTCGTCAATAATTGCGGCATACTCGGACTGTCCTACCGTGCCCAGCGCGTCGGCAAAATACAGGCCGAGCATATCCAGCAGGATAAGCTGCGTGCTGTATGCTTTTGTGGTAGCAACGGCTATCTCGGGTCCGGCCCAAGTGTAGAGCACATCGTCCGACTCTCTTGCGATGGAGCTGCCCACGACGTTTACTATTGACAGAATGTGTCCGCCGCGAGCCTTCGCCTCGCGCAGAGCCGCCATCGTGTCAAGGGTTTCGCCAGACTGACTTATGACTATAACAAGGGTCTTGTCATCGACAAGCGGGTCGCTGTAACGGAATTCCGAAGCAAGGCAGACCTCGACGGGCTTGCGCATGAGCCGCTCGAGATTGTACTTGCCGATCACACCAACATGATATGACGAGCCGCAGGCGATTATGAATATGCGGCTGACGTCCTTTATCTGCTCCGCGCCGAACTTGAGGTCCTCAAACACGATACGATTATCACGAATGCGGCTGAATGCGGTTTTTCTGATGGCCTCGGGCTGCTCCATGATCTCCTTGAGCATGAAGTGGGCATAGCCGCCCTTTTCCGCAGCGGAAACGTCCCAATCTATCGTGTGGTGCTCTTTTGTGATGGGCTGCTCCATGGAGTTATAAAACTCGACATTATCCGCGGATATGACCGCGACCTCGCCGTCCTCCATGTAGGACACGTCGCGGGTGTGCTTTATTATCGCGGTGACGTCGCTTGCGATGAAATTGCAGCCCTCACCGTAGCCTATAAGCAACGGTGCATCCTTGCGCGCGGCAACGAAATGCTCCGGCTCGTCAACACACATGATACCCAGCGCATACGCGCCCTCGATGCGGCGCAGGACCTTGAAAACCGCCTCGAGGAGATTTCCGGACTCGGCATAGTAAAATGCAATGAGCTGAGTCACGACCTCAGTGTCGGTTTCGGATTTAAACGTATAGCCCTGCGAAATAAGATAATCGCGCAGCTCAACGTAGTTTTCGATTATGCCGTTATGAACGACGGCTATCTTGCCGTCGCCGCTCAAATGCGGGTGGGCGTTTATATCATTCGGCTCGCCGTGAGTGGCCCATCGGGTATGACCGATGCCCATCTTGCCTTCGACGCTCTTGCCGCCCTGAACAATGTCGCTGAGAACCTTGAGGCGGCCCTTTGCCTTTTCTACCCGGAGCTTCCTGTCTCCGGAGATGACCGCTATTCCGGCCGAGTCATAGCCGCGGTACTCAAGTCTTTCAAGCCCGTCAAGCAGTATGGGAGCCGCCTGATCGCTTCCAACAAAGCCAACTATTCCGCACATAATTAAATTTCCTTTCGGATAAATATCATAGTTTTCGTTCAATCGTATCTGACATTATACCAGTTTATGCTCCGGTTTGCAATAAAACAAGCTGCCAAATAAGCTTCGGCAGCCTGTTTAAATGTAAATTTTCAGAAAACGAACTGGACGAGGAGCATATACACGAGCGTGCCTCCGCCGACCGAAACGAGCAGGTTTTCCTTCCACTGATAGGTCGCAATTACGACTATAGTAGCTATAAGCTCGGGCAGACCGTGCGAGCCGGTGAATATCTGCGTTCCCTTAAAGCAGTAAACGCAGATAAGTCCCATGAGTGCCGGCGGCAGTACCCTGCCGAGGTATTTTACGAATTTCGGGGTCTCCTTTTTGCCGGAAAACGCAATAAACGGCAGCCAGCGCGATATTTGCGTGCCGAGCGTTATGGCAAGGATTATGATTGTCGTTTGCAGAACGGTAAGCTTCACAGTTTATCCCTCCCCAGCCAGAATATCAGCAGCATGGCGCCCAGCGCGGGGATAAGAAACACCGTTTTGCCGAAAATGAGCAGCGAGGCAAGCGTGACCGCAATGCCGATGAGGCAGGCGGGTCGATTCTTTTTATCCTTCCACTGCTGCAAAAACAGGACGATGAACAGGGCGTTTAGCGCAAAGTCAAGTCCGGTCGTATCAAATGTTATAACAGCGCCGAGCACGCTTCCCAGTCCGGTAAGTCCCGCCCAGTACAGATAAGTGAGGAATGTGAGCCCGAAATAGAAGTACCTCGGCTGCATATCCTCCGGCGGCTTTGCCGACACTGCAAGCGAAAACGGTTCGTCCGCCAGAGCATAGATAAGAAACGGCTTGAACGGCTTTGTGTCCTTATACTTTTCCAGCAGGGCAACACCGTAAAATGTGTGCCGGAAGTTCACGAAATAGCTCATTATGAACATCTGCACGGGGTCAAATCCGGCAGCCATCATCGGCACCGCCGCTATCTGCATACCGCCGCAGAAGCATATGAGCGAAAACAGCATCGTCCACAGCGGGCTGTAGCCGAGCTGCTCCATGAGCACCCCGTATGTAAGCGCAACGAATATCCAGCCGAAGAATATCGGCACCGTTGACGGGAACGCGGCTTTTATCCCGCGCAAAACCTCTTTCATTTCTACCTTGTCGTTCACCTTTCCGCCCTCTCTCAGCAACAAAAAAGGCACAGCCAATGTTGACTGTGCCTGAGCTTTCGTATAAGTGCCGGATCACTTGATAAGGTTCAGCACGAGGGTGAGCAGAACGAACGCGATAGCAAACCACTTGGTCGCCTTTGCGAGCTTTGCATCAAGAGACTTTGCCTTGCCCTTGCTCAGGAAGGTCTCTGCGCCGCCTGCGATTGCGCCGGACAGACCCGCGCTCTTGCCGCTCTGCATGAGAACGACGACCGTTACTGCCAGACCGGACAGAAGCTGAAGAACCGTGAGAATGATTTTAATAGTAGACATTTATATTCAACCCTTTCGATTATTCGATCATTAGCCCTATTACTATACCACAGTGCGCACTGGATTACAAGAAAAATTTGTGCGATTTTATCACCATACCTGCCATCTCAACAAAAATGGCACAAAATATGCCAAAAACGCCGCAAAACTCAGTGCAGCCGTAACAAATCGGCTCTCATTTTTGTCCGTCAGGAGCCCCAAGGCGGCGGGAACGGCGGGGACTGCAGCGAGATAGCGCGGGGCGCTCAGAAGCCACGTTGCACCGATGGCGACAACAAAATAGGCGATAAAATGCGCGGTGTATGAGGCTCTGAGCTTTTTTGCCGCCGCGATGACGAGCGCGAGAGCTATAAGCTGCGCCAGAATATTCGGCAGCCAAAGCCCGAGCGCATTGTCCGCAGAGCTTGAGAGCAGATTTTCCGCCTGATACGCGGCGGTGTTAAAAAACAAGCCGAGGCGCTGCCCCCAATGAGTGCTTTGATAGTACATGAATCTGAACGCATCACCGGAAACCTTGTAGTTAATAA
This sequence comes from uncultured Oscillospiraceae bacterium, assembly GCA_934590355.1. Taxonomy (GTDB): domain Bacteria; phylum Bacillota; class Clostridia; order Oscillospirales; family Oscillospiraceae; genus F23-B02. Next base: position 6,000 of record CAKTOX010000036.1, on the reverse strand, counting down.
GGCAATACGCGGCAAAGCCGAGCGGCACGACGGCAAGCGCAATATATTCGCGCACTCTCGCACGGCGGCGGATAAGCTCAAAGGCGAGCGGTACGAGCAGTATTACGCCCAAGGAGCGCGTAAACGCGGCATAGGCGCCAAACAGCACCGCCGGCACGAGCCTGCCGCGGCGCATGAGATACAGGCTCAGAAGCGAGCAGAGCATGAAAAGGCTCTCACTCATGGGGGCTGCAAAGAAAAACGACGCGGGCGAGAGCGCAAAAAAGCATACCGCGCGCTTTGCGGCACCCTCGTCCATATCGAGTTCGAGCAGCTTATACAGCACGCAGCCCGCTCCGGCAAAGCTCAGCGCCGAAACGACCAGTCCCGCCGAGAGAATGCTGCCCGTGAGATACGACACGGCGCGCACAACTATGGGGTAGCCCGGCAGGAACACGAGCTGCACCAGCCTGTGGATGCTACCCTCGGAAAGATACCAGTCCCGGGCAATATCCATGTAATGTCTGCTGTCGGTGCACAGCCAAAAGTCGAAATACTTTCCCACGCTCTCGCTGTAACCGAGCGCGCGGCGCAGCCCGAAGCCGAGTGCGAGAATGATGACATCCCAAAGCAGTATCGCGGCGAATATTTTCACGCAGACCCCGACGTCTGCTTGCGCGGAGCGCAGCTCCATCTCGGGAGTGCGCAAAAACGCACAGCACACGGGCACGAATTTAAGGCACAGCCACAGCATCAGGGCTGCGCTCACGGCAGCGGCAAAATAGCCCGCCGCGCCATATCCGCTGCCTGCCCACCAGAGGAAAAACACCGCCGCGAGCACTACGGTGCCGAGGACGGATATTGACTTTTCAAGTGTTTTTTCGTTCATTTCATGACCTCAGCAGATATTATATCATGTTGACGCGAAACCTGCAAAGTGCTAATATCGGTACATTGGTTTATAACGCTTTTACACGAAAGAAGAATCCCGAATGCAGGACGACAAAACCTTTCTCGGCACGCAGCCGGTCAAAAAGCTGCTGCCCAAGCTCGCGATACCGACCGTCATCGCGCAGCTTGTAAATATGCTGTATAACATTGTTGACAGAGTTTACATCGGACATATCCCCGAGGTGGGCAGCCTCGCGCTCACGGGCGTGGGCGTGTGTCTGCCGCTTATCCTCATCATCTCCGCCTTTGCCTCGTTCGTCGCCTCGGGCGGTGCTCCGCGCGCGTCGATTTTCATGGGCAGGGGCGATCATGCCTCGGCCGAAAAAACGCTCGGCGGCTGCGTGACGATGCAGATAATAATATCCCTCGTGCTCACCGCGGTCATGCTCATATGGTGCGAGGAGCTGCTTTTGGTATTCGGTGCGAGCGAAAACACCGTGGGATACGCGGCAAGCTATATGCGCATCTATGCGCTCGGCACGCTTTTCGTCGAGCTGACGCTCGGTCTCAACGCCTTCATAACCGCGCAGGGCTTTGCGAAAACGGGTATGCTCACCGTGCTCATAGGCGCGGTTCTCAACATCGTGCTCGACCCCGTTTTCATTTTCGTGCTCGGCATGGGCGTAAGAGGCGCTGCCCTTGCAACGGTCATATCACAGGCTGTTTCCTGCGTATGGGTCATCGCGTTTCTGACCGGTAGGAAATCTATTCTCAAGCTCAGAACCGAAAATCTTCTCTCAGGGCTCAAATTCATGCCCCCGTGCATAGCGCTCGGTCTTGCCGTCTTTATGATGCAGGCAAGTGAAAGCGTCATCTCAATGTGCTTTAACTCCTCCCTGCTGCGCTACGGCGGAGACATTGCCGTTGGCGCAATGACGATACTGTCGAGCGTCATGCAGTTTGCGATGCTGCCGCTTCAGGGCATAGCGCAGGGCGCGCAGCCGATAACGAGCTACAACTTCGGCGCGGGAAACACCGCAAGAGTCAGGGAGAGCTTTTTCGTGCTGCTCAGGGTCTGCGTCATATATGCCGTCGCTCTGTGGGCATTTGTCATGCTCTTTCCGCAGGTCTTTGCGGGGATATTCACCCCCGATGCGGAGCTTATCGGATTCACCGCGAAGGCTCTGCGCATATACTGCGGTGCGATGTTCATTTTCGGCGTGCAGACAGCCTGCCAAATGACCTTCGTGTCCATTGGCTACGCTCTGTGCTCGATAATCGTCGCCGTCATGCGCAAATTCGTGCTCTTGCTGCCGCTCATATACATAATGCCCCAAATCCTTGCCGACAAGACCATGGCGGTCTACACGGCAGAGCCCGTCGCGGACATTCTCGCCGTCATATTCACTGCCGTCATATTTGCCGTAAATTTCAAAAAGGCGCTGCGAAGGCTCGGCGAAAACTGAGCCCGCAAGCTGTTGACCTTTTTCCGATTTGGCGATATAATAAATTATAATAAATTATAATAAATAATGTCGCTTCGTCGGTTTGTGAATAAAAGTTATATTTAGTACAAAACCGTCACTATCTCCGGTGGCGGTTTTTATTCTGCTTATGCCGCCGAAAAAGTCATAATTTCCCCGATTTACTATATAATCCGCGCTTGTTCGGGTTGAATTTCACGACAAAACAGTTTATAATGTAGGACATCATACTCACAGTATATTTTTAAACTCCTTGTGCGCAAAGGCGATGAATTGCCGCAAAGCAGTTCGTCGCTTTTAAATACACGCAAAATGACAATAAAAAGGAATAGGGAGGACATAGTAATGTCGAAAATTGTCAACGAAGCAAAGATCAAAAACAAGCTCATAGTGAAGATCAGAGAGCTGCTTGAGCACCGCGCCTTTTGGCTGTATCTGTTAGTGGACGAGGCCGAGAAGAGAGGGCTTGATCCGGAGGATTTTGCCTCGGCTGCCATTACCAGATGCGGAATTTCTCAGGGCACCGATCTCCGGAAGCAGAGCGGCACCAAGAGCCTCAAGGGTCTGAGAAAGACTCTGTTCACCAAGGCTGCAAGATGGGTATTCGAGATGGATCTTGTCGAGAACACCGACGACACACTCTACCTCGATTTCCACTACTGCCCGCTGGTCAAGGCATGGCAGAAGGCCGGCTGCACCGATGAGGAGATCGCAAGACTGTGCGACATTGCAATGTGCGGCGACCACGGCATCGGAAGCTGCTTCGACGCACGCCTCGAGCTGCCCAAGGCGATTGCAAAGGGCGACGATGTATGCGCTCTGAGATACATCAAGAACAAAGACAACAAGACTGAATGAAGAAAGCAGACAACAATCTGATCGTAAGACTGTGCCTGCCTCAATTTGCAGTGGGCCTTTTTACGACGATGCTCAACAACTATCTTATTTATTTCTATCAGCCGTCCAAGGAGTCCGGAATTCCCACCCTTATACCTCAGGGCCGGATCGTGCTGGGCATTCTTACGATAATCGGTCTTATAAAAGCAATAGGCCACATTATCGACGCCGTGACCGACCCGCTTATAGCGGCAAGCTCGGACAAGAGCAAGCACCCCGACGGCAGACGCATCCCGATGATGAAAAAGGCCGCAATTCCCTTCGGACTGTGCGCGCTGCTGATGTTCTTCGTGCCGTTTAACTACGTAAGCGGTCTTAACGCAGCTTGGATAGCGGCGTTCATGTGGGGCTATTATTTCTTCTTCACCCTCTACATGATCCCGCACAATGCGCTCATCCCCGAGCTCATTCAGGACGGTCCGCTGAGAGTCAACGCTTACACCGTCAGCTCGTTTTTCTTCGTGACCGGCAGTGCGCTCGGCTACGTCAGCCCCCTGATAGTCAGTCTGTTTAAGGGCGCGGGAGTGATAACGCTGTGGGCATGGAGGATCACCTTCGCCGTTTACACGGTTATAGGAATAATCCTGCTGCTCATACCGGCATACACCATTAGGGAGAAGGACTACGTCCGCTCCATACTCCCCAACGTCACGCTCGGCCAGTCGCTCAAGCACGCTTTTTCCAACAAGCATTTCAGGCTGGTCACCCTCGGTCAGCTTCTGGAGAACACCGGAATGGCGTTTTTCCAGGCCTGCATCATGTATTATGTGACCTCGCTCATGGGACTTGCGGAGACCTATTCCGTGCTGATACTCGCAATATCCATTGCAGGCTCGCTGCTGATGTATCCGCTGGTGAATAAGTTTGCGAAAAATAAGGGCAAAAAGCTGCCGATAATACTCGGCTGCATCGTGTTCTCCGCTGCGGAGATCGTCATCTGCTTCAGCGACGTGATCCCCGGCAACAGGCTCGTGCTCGCCTGCGTATTCGCGCTGTTTGTATCCTTCCCCTTCGCGGTGCTCAACGTGCTTCCGGGCGCCATGATGGCGGATATCATCCAGTATGACACCGTCACGACGGGCATTAACCAGGAGGGCATTTTCGGCGCGGCAAGAAGCTTCATCGTCAAGATGGGCAACTCTCTTGCCATCATGATCGTCCCCTCTCTCATAGTCGCGGGCGCGGCGGCGGGCGAAAACGTCGGCGTTTTCGGACTCAAGCTCACGGCTGTCGCGGGAAGCGTATTCTGCCTGCTGGCGGTGCTCGTATTCACCCGCTACAAGGAGCGTGAGGTGCTCGCGGTGATCGAAGAAAGCGAAACAAAAGGAGAATAAGCATGGCGGAAAATATGAACAGCTCTTCGCAGGAAAAAGCAATATATTACAGCGAGCGTCTTGCCGAAATGATAAGATGCAAGACCGTTTCGAAAAAGGATGGCTTTGAGCCCGAGGAATTTCTCAGGCTGAGAAAGGTCATCGCCGAACTTTTCCCGCTCATGACGGAGAAGGCGGAGCTCACCATTCTCGGCGACGATGCGTATCTTTACAAGCTCAAGGGCGCGGACGAGAGCCGCAGCGTTCTGATGATGTCCCACCACGACGTGGTCGATGCCACCGGCGAGTGGCAGGAGGAGCCGTTCGGCGGCGTCATCAGAGACGGCAAGCTCTGGGGCAGAGGCACGGTCGATACCAAGACTCCCCTGTTTGCCGAGTTCTCCGCAGTCGAGGAGCTTGTCGCGGAAGGCTTCGAGCTGCCCGTAAACGTATATATCTTCTCCTCCCACAACGAGGAGTACGGCGGCGACGGCGCTCTTATAGCGCGCGACTACTTTAAGGATAACAACATCTCCTTTGAGTGGATAATCGACGAGGGCGGCGCGGTGATCGACCCGTCCATGTCCGGAATAAGTAAAAAGTGCGCCATGATCGCCGTTCACGAGAAGGGCAGATGCACGGCGCAGCTCGTTGCAAAGGTCGCTCAGGGTCACGCGGGACTTGCGGGCGGTCACAAGACCCCCGTTATGAGAATGGCCGCATTTATGACTCAGGTCGATGAGGAAAAGCCCTTCATCAGAAGGCTCCACCCCGAGGTCAGAGGGATGTTCGAGGCGCTTGCGCCGCATATGTCCTTCCCCATGAGCTTTGTGTTTTCAAATCTCGGACTGTTTTCGGGTCTGCTCGTCAAGATGATGCCGAAGCTAAACGCCGCCGCAGGCGAGATGCTCGGCACCGGCTGCACCTTTAAAAAGGTCTCCACCGACGAGGACGGAAGCTGCCGCGCCGAGGCATTCCTGCGCTGCATAAACGACGAGGACTTTGCAAAGGATCTCGACGCTCTGCGGAAAATGGCAGAGGGCTACGGCGTTGAAATGACCGTGCCCGACGAGGATAACGAATACTACAAGCCCTCCTCGCTCGACAGCGCCGGCTATAAATACGTAAGGCAGATCGCGCAGCGCGTGTTTGACTACGCCGCCGTCGCTCCCTTCATTCTCCCCGCCGGCACGGACGCGAGAAGGTTTGTTGACCTTTCCGACGCAGTCATCAGATTTGCACCCATCGACATCGACGCGCAGCAGTACGCCTCGGTGCACGGAGAAAACGAAAACATCTCCGTTGCGAAGCTCCCCATTGCGGTCGATTTCTATAAGGAGCTTATAAAAAATTATAAGTAATCAAAACCTCCGGCTAAGCCGGAGGTTTGCATAAGCCCTATAAGGGCATGATACTGGCAGCCCCAAAGGGGCTCT
>CAKTOX010000035.1 GCA_934590355.1 uncultured Oscillospiraceae bacterium | reverse complement strand
TGGTATTTACATTCTACCAGAGATTCATATGAACTTCTTTTCTTTTTTGCTGTTGCACTTGATAGTATAATTCACCGCGCCATCAAAAAGCCCGCACCGTGAGGTGCGGGCTTCTGTCTTATGGGATATTATTGGTAAGGGATCATCATCAGCGCGCGGAGCGTCATGCTCTGTCGCGGTAAATGAACGTGATGACCTGTGCGCGGGTGCAGGGGGCGAGGGGCTCGAACAAGCCGTTTCCGGTGCCCTCCGCGATGCCGTTTTCGGCTGCCCAGAGGACTGCCTGCGAGTAATATTCGCCGTCGGGCACGTCCGTGAAGGGGTTATTGCCGCTTGCGGCGGGGCAATTGCGATAGCGCCAGAGGAAGGTCACGAACTGAGCTCTCGTGACGGTGTCCTCGGGGGCAAACTCCGTGTCGCTCACGCCGTTTGTGATGCCGTTTTGAGCCGCCCATGCGACCGCCTTTTCATAGTAGCTGTTTGCTGCCACGTCGGTGAAGCCGGTCTGCAACGTGCTGACCTCGGGGCTTCCTGCGGCGCGGTAGAGGAAGGTCACGACCTGTGCGCGGGTGCAGTTCATGTCGGGGGCAAAGTGCGTGGAGTCATAGCCGGCGACGATGCCGTTCGTGTAGCCCCAAAGCACGCTGTCGTAGTAGTAAGCGCCCTCGGGAACGTCAACAAAGGGCATTAACGGCTGCTCGGGCCGGGTGGTCTTGTCCGCGGGGATACTCGTGAGCATCGCGGCAAGCTCGAAGAATTTGCCCTGCAAATACTCGGTGTTCGAGGTCTGGCCGACCATGTTGAGGTGATCGGTCTGCTCTATCTTTTCAATGTAGTTCCAGACGCCCTTGGGTGTGCCGTCCTTAAAGGTGATGACGCCGTTTTCCGTGCCGTAATTGAGGTCATAGCGGTCGTTCGAGCCCTCGTGCGGGTACTGTGCCGAGCGGACGCTCACGATGCCGTCGTTCTCCCACCAGGTCTCGTCGATAACGACGTGACCGGCGGCGTAGTTCTTGTGGCTGCCCATGTAGGTCGAGCTCTTTTTGAGGATGGCGTTCATGTTGGAGTAGGGCAGGTGGTGATGCGGATAGACGGGGCTTGCGTAGGTGTCGGAGCAGGCAATGGAGAAGTAGTAAATATCATCCTGCGCCTTTGCGTAGCTGTTGAGCACCGCCGCGCCGTCCGGAGAGAGGTCATAGATGCTCAGATCCTTGACGTCGCCGTTCCAAAGGCTGCTGCTGAGAACGCGGTTGAGATAGGACTGGTAGCTCTCGTTGGGCTGGCGCACCAGTCCCCACTGGTCGAGCTTGAAGTCAAGCCCGAAATTCTCCTCGTTGATGTTCATTCCGGTCATCGCGGAGAGAGCCGCGACGAACTGATGGACGTAGGGTTCCTTCTCGTTGTAGACCTTGCCGTCGTACTGGCTGCCGTCGTGCGGGGTGCAGAGGGTTGTGATGCTCTCTATCCAGTGGCGGCTCGTGCCGGTGAAGAGCTTGGAGATGCTGCCGTCCGTGGTCGCACGCATTTCGTCCGGGTCGCCGTTTTCAAGAAGCTGTGCGAGCATTCTGATGGTCTCGCCGCCCATACTGTGGCCGACGAGGTGGACCTTCAGAGTGCTGTCGGGGTCATTGAGCTCCTTGAGCACGCCCGGGAAGGTGCGGCCGTAGCGGGCGTGACCGTTCTGCGCGGAGTGGTACTGGCCGTAGTCGACCGTGCCGCCGACGAGATATGCGTAAAGCTCGCAGGCTCTGTCCCAGTTGCTTGCGACCGGTCCGATGGACGGGGTGTAGACCTCGTAGCCGGCGCTGTTAAGCATTTCCCTGAGGCTCGAAAAACCGCCCCAGTAGTTCAGACCGACCTCCGTGCCGCCCCAGCCGAACAGGCCGTGAACGAGCACGATCGGATACTTGTTGCCGTCGTCGGACTGCTGCATCGGAGCCGCGTCCGCGAATGCCGCCGATGTCATAAGCATCGCCGCGACCAAAACAAGCGCGAGCACTCTTGCAAATTTTTTGCTCATTGTTCATTCCTCCGTTAGATTTCAACGCGGCCTAACCGCGCTTTTCAACTTTGGTTATAATATTAGTCGCGCGATTTCTATAATTAAATGGACAAATTAAGTCGCTTGCCTCAATTTTGGGCATCTTTCCCCATCTGCCTACTGCCATTGGGGAAGTTCGCCTTCACGCACCTACCGATACGGTTATTGCGGTTGCCCGGCTCGCTCGCCGCGAGGGGCAGTTCGCCTTGGGATTTGGCGATACATCTATTCTGTCAGCCCGAAGCTGTTATTCAGGCAAAACCGTTGCTGCTTCGCACTACATTAGTGCGTGGCAGGTATGGTTTCGTCGGTATTTTCGATACCGTGCCACCGCAAAAAACGTATAGGTACTGCGTAAAATCGCCATTAAATGCTTGACAAATCGGGGAAATTGGGTATAATGTTATGGTCTGCCGCTATGTGCAGATTATCCTTGCTCCCGACGCGATCGGGGGCCAAAAGACCAGAAGGAGGTGCAAACCATGGCAAAAGCAACTGAGAAGTACGAAGTAATGTACATCATCAACCCGAACTTCACCGAGGAGCAGACCGCTGCTGTCGTTGAGAAGTTCAAGGCGCTCGTTGAGGCTCATGGTACCCTGGATGAACTGGAGGAGATGGGTAAGCGCAAGCTCGCTTACGAGATCAACTACATTTCTGAAGGCTACTATGTGCTGATGAAGTTCACCAGCGGCGCGGATTTCCCCGCAGAGCTGGACCGTATCCTCGGCATCACCGACGGCATCATGCGTCGCCTGATCACCCTGCGTGCTGAGTAAGGAGACGAGATATGCTTAATCACATCACGATCATGGGTCGCCTGACCCGTGACCCCGAACTGAGATACACTCAGTCACAGACCCCTGTCGCATCATTCACCCTTGCCGTTGACCGCGATTTCGGCGGCCGCGACGGCGGCGAGAAGCAGACCGATTTTATCGACTGCGTCGCATGGCGTTCCACTGCTGAATTTGTCAGCAAGTACTTCGCCAAGGGCAGCATGGCTGTCGTTTCCGGCAGACTGCAGATCCGCGATTGGACAGACCGCGAGGGCGGCAAGCGCCGCAGCGCCGAGGTCGTTGTTGACAACGTGTATTTCGGCGAGAGCAAACGCCGCGAGGGCGGCGAAATGCGCGGTGAGCCCCGTCACAATGCAAGCTATGATGCTCCGAGCGCGTCGGCATTTGCCGAGCTTGGTGACGACGACGGCGAGCTGCCGTTCTAAAATTATTATAGGAGGATACAGCTAATGGCTTTCGATAAGAACAATCCCAAAAACCGCAAGCGCAGAAAAGTATGCCAGTTTTGCGTAGATAAGGCCACCGGCATCGACTATAAAGATGTTGCAAAGCTCAAGCGCTACACTTCCGAGCGCAGCAAGATCCTGCCCCGTCGTACCACCGGTACCTGCGCAATGCATCAGCGCCAGCTCACCGAGGCTATCAAGAGAGCCCGTCAGATCGCTCTCCTGCCTTACGTGACCGACTGATAACATGATTTACATCCGCAGCAAAAGCTGCGGATGTTTTTTTGCGCGAAAATAACCGTTTCCGTGAAAGATTTCGACTTTTTCCGCGTCATTATAGGTGACACATCAAATTAATCTCCTTTCTCCACCCCCAATCATCGAAAGACGCCTTTCTCCCCCGAAAGGCGTCTTTCTTTTTTTGATCACGCTTTAATGCTGTTACGGATACGCATATTGCGGCGGCACGGCTCGCTCGCCGCGAGGGGCAGAGCGCCTTGAGATTTTTCGAATACATCTATTGCGCTTGCTCGGTTACGAAGCTACCGACGAAACCGTAGCTGCTTCGCACTATCATGGTGCGTCATTGGCTCCCTTGCGTAAAGGGAGCTGTCACCGCAGGTGACTGAGGGATCGTTTTTGCGCAGCAAACCATAGCAAACAATCCTTCCGGCTTGCCGCAAGCGGCAACCCACCTCCCTTTGCACAAGGGAGGCAATGGTGCAGTCCTTGTCTGCACTTCCGACGAGAATGTAGGGGCGAGCATTGCTCGCCCGCTTGTGATGGTTTCGTCGGAATAATAGTAACCGAGCTGACGCAATAGATGTATGCGTAAAATCCGAAGGCGAATTGCCCCCTGCGGCGAGCAGCTAAAAAATTGGTGCTAAAAATAAAGGGAAATGAGAAGTTGCGTCGTATAAGGTTAACGAAGGGAAGTTTTGAGTCCCGAAAAACGGAAAGGGCTGATGTTATGGCATGTCCGAGAGAAAGACGAGAGGCGGCCGAGCGCACCCTCGTGTGCGACTACGGCGTGAGAGCCGAGAATTCGCGCGGCCGAGCCGTGCCCGAGCCCGAGTGCGGGATACGCACCTGTTTTCAGCGCGACGTTGACAGGATAACCCACTCGAAGTCCTTCCGCCGCCTGAAGCATAAAACGCAGGTCTACCTGCGCCCCGAGGGCGACCACTACCGCACGCGGCTCACGCACACGCTTGAGGTCTCGCGGCTTGCGCGCACGGTCGCGCGGGCGCTTGACCTGAACGAGGATCTGACCGAGGCAATGGCGCTCGGCCACGATCTGGGGCACACCCCCTTCGGCCACGCGGGCGAGAGGGCGCTGGCGAAGATCTACGAGCCGGGCTTCAAGCACTATGAGCAGTCGCTGCGCGTTGTCGATATCCTCGAGCGCGACGGCCGCGGGCTCAACCTGTGCTATGAAACGCGCATGGGCATTCTGCACCACACCCACGGCGCGCCCGACGACACGCGCGAGGCGACGATAGTGCGCCTGTCCGACCGTATCGCGTACATAAACCACGACCTTGACGACACAATTCGCGCAGGGATACTCAGCGCCGCCGAGGTGCCGGAAATGATCCGCACGCGCTGCGGCGAGCGCAACAGCGAGAGAATAAATTCTATCCTCACCGACCTTATCGAAAACAGCAAAAACGGAGAGATAAAAATGAGCGCGTATATGCAGGAGGCGGTCGATTTCTTCCACTCGTTCATGTACTCGGACGTGTACACGAACCCCATCGCCAAGAGCGAGGAGGGCAAGGTGGACGGGATAATCGACGTGCTTTTCAGCCACTACTCCGGGCACCCCGAGCAGATGCCGCACGAGATGCAGCTCATCGCCGAGCGCGAGGGCGTGCCGCGCGCCGTGTGCGACTATATCTCCGGCATGACCGACGGCTACGCAATGGAGAAGTTCAGCGAAATTTTTATCCCCATGTCCTGGACCGTCAAATGAATTTTTAGTGGCGCTTTGACGCCCACTGCCGTGGAGGCAATGCGCTACGAACAATGGCAGAATTGTTAAGTGCGCCGACACGGTGACGGACTGAGGTGGTTTCGTCGGTACTTTCGTAACCGAGCCACCGCAAAAAATGTATTGGTAGGAGTGTTAAGGCGCGTTGCCCCCATTGCAATAGCGAAATTTAAAAAAGGAGAGATGGGAAAATGACTATACCGGAGAGCTTCCTGCAGGAGCTTGTAGAGAGAAACGACATTGTTGATGTAGTCAGCGAATACGTCTCTCTGACGAAGCGCTCGGGCTCGAACAGGTTCGGCCTGTGCCCGTTCCACAGCGAAAAGACCCCGTCATTTTCCGTGTCACCCGACAGGCAGATATACCACTGCTTCGGCTGCGGTAAGGGCGGAGGCGTTATAAATTTCATCATGGAGATCGAAAACCTCAGCTTCCCCGAGGCGGTCGCGTTCCTTGCAAAGCGCGTCGGAATGCAGATGCCCGAGGAGGCGGACGACCGCGATGCGCGCCGGCGACGGCGCCTGCTCGATCTCAACCGCGATGCAGCGCGGTTTTTCTATTCTTGCCTGTCAAAGCCCGAGGGCAAGCCCGCGCTCGACTACATGGCAAAGCGCCAGATCCTGCCCGCGACGGCGAAGCGCTTCGGTCTCGGCTACGCGCCCGATACCTGGGACAGTCTCATAAAGGCGATGAGCGCGCTCGGCTACTCGGAGTACGAGATGTTCGAGGCGGGGCTGGTGCGCAAGGGCAAAAACGGCGGGCATTACGACACCTTCCGCAACCGACTCATGTTCCCTGTCATCGACGTGCGCGGCGATTTCATCGGCTTTTCCGGGCGTATCCTCGGCGACGGCGAGCCGAAGTACATGAACACCCCCGAAACGCCGGTGTTCAGCAAAAGCCGCAATCTTTTTGCGCTCAATCTGGCTAAAAAGTCGAAGAGCGGCTATATAATACTCGCAGAGGGCAACGTTGACGTCGTGATGATGCATCAGGCGGGCTTTGACGGCGCGGTCGCCTCGCTGGGCACCTCGCTCACGCCCGAGCAGGCGCGGCTCATCTCCCACTACGTCGGCGAGGTCATCATCGCGTATGACAATGACGGCGCGGGCAAAAAGGCGGCGCAGCGCGCGATCGGGCTGCTCGAAAAGCTCGATCTGAAGGTCAAGGTGCTGTCCTTGAGCGGCGCGAAGGACCCCGACGAGTATATAAAGACCAAGGGCGCGGACGCATTCAGAAACCTGCTTGAGAAGTCGGAAAACCATATCGACTATCGGCTCGGCCGCGTGACGGATAAGTACGATCTCACGGTGGACGAACAGAAGGTCGCGTTTTTGAAGGAGGCCTCGGACGTCGTCGCCCAGCTTCCCGGCGCGGTCGAGCGGCAGGTGTATTCCATGCGCATCGCATCAATGGCAGGCGTGGGCGCGGACGTGGTCTCGCAGGAGGTCGAGCGGCGGCGCAAGCGGCTCATTCGCTCTGCCCAACGCCTCGACGCCAAGGCCGCGGCGCATCCCGAGCGTCAGCTCCAGCCCAAGGAAAAGGAGCTGCGCTATGACGATCCCGAGTCCGCTGCCGCGGAGGAGGGCGTTATAAGGATCCTCTATCTCGACCAGGGGCTGTGCAAGGGCAAGACCCTGCCCGCGGCGGAGGAATTTTCATCGCCTGCGCTTGCGCGGATATACTCGGTGATGAAGGAGAAGTTTGAAAAGGGCGATGTGATCAGCATGGCGTCGATGAGCGCGGTGCTGCTCCCACAGGAGGCGGCACTGTTAGCGTCGCTGCTGCAAAAGCCCGAGGCACTGCGCAACGGCGAGCAGGCGCTTGCCGATTACATAGACAGGATAAAGCGGCGCGGCGAGCTGGTACGCTCCGGCGAGGATCTGCGCGCCTTGGCCAATAAATATAAAGAAACCAAAGGATATGAGGGGTAAACGATATGGAAAAGAATCTCGAGAACATGAGCGAAACGGAACTGAAGACGGCTGCCGACGAGCTGCTTGCCGCGGCTTCTCCCGAGCCGAAAAAGCCCGCGCGCCGCAAGAAAGCGGAGACTGCGGAGGCGCCCGCGGCGGAGGAAAAGACTCCGGACGAGCTCATAAACGAGCTGGTCGAGAAGGCCAAGAAGAGCGGCAAGACCACCACCCGCGAAATAGCCGCGCTTGAAGAAAAGGGCGTGGACGCGGAGACGATAACGAAGCTGTACGATATGCTCGAGGCGAACAACATCGACGTTGACATCAGCGCCGAGGATGCTGCGATCCTTGAGGATATCGACATTCCGGAGATCGAGGAGCTCAACGAGATCGAGGAGGTCACCGAGGAGGAGATAGCCGAGGTCAAGGTCGATGACAGCTACAGCACCGACGACCCCGTGCGTATGTTCCTCAAGGAGATAGGCAAGGTGCCCCTGCTCACGGCAGAGGAGGAGGTCGAGCTTGCCATCAAAATGAGCGAGGGCGACGAGGAGGCAAAGCGCCGCATGACCGAGGCAAACCTGCGCCTGGTTGTGTCTATAGCAAAGCGCTATGTCGGCCGCGGCATGCTGTTCCTCGACCTCATTCAGGAGGGCAATCTCGGTCTTATTAAGGCCGTTGAGAAGTTCGACTACACTAAAGGATACAAGTTCTCGACCTATGCGACGTGGTGGATACGCCAGGCCATCACCCGCGCCATTGCCGACCAGGCACGCACCATCAGAATTCCCGTACACATGGTCGAGACGATAAACAAGGTCATTCGCGTTTCGCGTCAGCTCCTTCAGGAGCTCGGCCACGACCCCAGCGCCGAGGAGATAGCCGCGGAGATGGGTATGCCCGTGGACAAGGTGCGCGAGATACTCAAGATAGCGCAGGAGCCGGTCTCCCTCGAAACGCCTATCGGCGAGGAGGAGGACAGCCATCTGGGCGACTTTATCCCCGATGAGGACGCGTCCGAGCCGAGCGAGGCGGCAAGCTTCTCCCTGCTCAAGGAGCAGCTCATGGAGGTGCTTGACACGCTCACCCCGCGCGAGAAGAAGGTGCTTGAGCTGCGCTTCGGCATAGTCGACGGACGCACCCGCACCCTCGAGGAGGTCGGCAAGGAGTTTAACGTCACCCGTGAGCGTATCCGTCAGATCGAGGCGAAGGCGCTTCGTAAGCTGCGCCACCCCAGCCGCAGCAAGAAGCTCCGCGACTTCCTCAACTAACCGTTGCCATGGGGGCAACTGCCGTTGAGGCAATAGCGCCTTGAGATAGTACCGATACGGTTTTTGCGGTAGCCCGGTAACGAGAGTGCGGAGGAAACCGTAACTGCCTCGCACCAACGGGGTGCGGCAGTTTTGGTTCCCTTGCGTAAAGGGCAACTGGCGTTGAGCCAATGCGCCTTGACGCGCCTACCGATACCACTATTGCGGTGGCTCGGTTACGAAAGTACCGACGAAACCACCGCAGTCCGTTACCGTGCCGCCGCAGCTTAATCTTGAGCCATTGTTCGTGGCGCATTGCCCGCCACGGCGAGTAGCTTGGCTTCCCCTTGAGGGGAAGCTGTCACCGAAGGTGACTGATGAGGTGAATTAAAGCCTTTTTGTAAGGAATATAAACACCTCATCCGGCTCTCCGCTACGCTCCGACCCACCTTCCCCTCAAGGGGAAGGCAATGCCATGGCAATTACGCTGTCTTGTCTTTTCGGCATTTCAAATAGCCGATATTTCCGACCATGCGGGCGAGCAATGCTCACCCCTACGGCATAGCTTGCACTTCCGACGAGAATGTAGGGGCGACCATTGGTCGCCCGCTTGTGATGGTTTCCTCGGAATAGTCGTTACCGAGCAACCGCAATAGTGGTATCGGTAGGAGCGTCAAGGCGAACTGCCCCTCGCGGCGAGCGAGCCGTGTCCACGCAAAAATGTACTCGCAGGAGCGCCAAAGCGCTATTAAAAGAATGAAAAAATTATGGGAGGGCGGGCCGAGCTTTGAGCAGTCGGAGCATTTCCGACTGGGCACGGACTCGGTGCTGCTTGCTGATTTTGTAAATACGGGCTCGCGCACGCGCGGGATAGATTTGGGCTGCGGGAGCGGGATATTGCCGCTGCTGCTGTGTACGCGCGCGCCGCGTCTGCACATGACGGGGCTTGAAATTAACCCCGACGCGGTGCTCATCGCGCAAAAAAACATGAAGGAAAACGCGCTGGACGGCCGCTCGGACATCGTTTTGGGCGATATTCGCCGCAGCCGCGAGCTGTTTAAAAGCGGGGAGTTTGACCTCGTCGTGTCCAACCCGCCGTATTTTGCCGCGGGCAGCGGGAGGCTCAGCCCCGACAGCGCCCGAGCAGCGGCGCGCGGCGAGGTGCTGTGCACGCTTGAGGACATTTGCCGCGCGGCGTCGTATCTGTGCCGCACGGGCGGTGCGTTTTGCCTTGTCCATCGCGCCGAGCGGCTTGCCGACGCGGTGTGCCTGCTGCGCGAAACGGGCTTTGAGCTCAAGCGCCTGCGCACGGTCTCGCACTCGCAGGAGAAGGCTCCGTCGCTTATCCTGATGGAGGCGCGGCGCGGTGCGGCTGCGGGGCTTGAGATAATGCCGCCGCTTGTCATGACCGCCCCCGACGGCGGCGAGAGCGGCGAGATAAAACGAATTTACCACAGGGAGAACGAAAAATGAGCGGAAAACTCCACCTCGTCGGCACGCCCATCGGCAACCTCGGCGACTTTTCACCGCGCGCTCTGGAGGCGCTGCGCAGCGTGGATTTCATCGCCGCCGAGGACACGCGCGTGACGATGAAGCTGCTGAATCATTTTGAGATAAAAAAGCCGCTCGTGAGCTATTACGAGCATAATAAATATGCCTCCGGCGCGAAGATACTCGATCGCATTCTGGCGGGTGAGAGCTGCGCGCTCGTGACCGATGCGGGAATGCCCGCGATATCCGACCCCGGCGAAGAGCTGGTCGGGCTGTGCGCTCAGGCGGGCGTTGAGGTGCTCGTCGTGCCCGGCCCCGCGGCGCTCGTTTCGGCGGTCGCGCTCTCGGCGCTGCCGTCGGGCAGGTTCTGCTTTGAGGGCTTTCTTTCGACCGCGAACAAAAGCCGCCGCGAGCATCTTGAGAGCCTTGCCGGCGAAAGGCGCACGATGGTGTTCTACGAGGCGCCGCATAAGCTGCTGCGCACGCTTGAGGACATGAAAAGCACCTTCGGCGCGGACAGGCGCATCACGCTGTGCAGGGAGCTGACGAAAATACACGAGCAGACCCTGCGCACCACGCTCGGCGGCGCCGTTGAGCACTTCACCGCCACGCCGCCCAAGGGAGAATTCGTCCTCGTCATCGAGGGCGCGCCCGAGCGCGAGGCGGAATTCACGGCGCAGGACGCGCTTGCGCTTGTCGAAAAATACCGCGGCGAGGGGCTTTCCCGCAAGGCCGCGTGCAAAAAGGCCTCCGCCGACACAGGCTTTTCCGCAAACGAGCTGTACTCGATGTCGCTGTGAGGTGATATCCGAAATTAAATCTGGGAAGTGAACGGCATGACAGAATATACCCTGACCCCGGCGGGAGCGCTGTCCCCGGCAAAGTCCGGTGAGCAGCCGTTTTTCGTCACGATGACAACGGCGGAGTTCCGCGAGAGAAAGAGCGAGTTTTCGTTTCATAAGGAGATGCTGCACAGCCTCGGCTCCATCCGCTACTGCAAGGCGGAGCTGTACAAGGACTGCATCATCGGCACCCTGCGCATACCGCGCAAGGAAACGCAGCGCACGGCGGAGCTGAGCTTCGGCTTTTGCCTGACGAAAAGCACGCTCTATATCATAGAGGACAGCGGCGACTTCAAGGCGCTGGCGAGCCACTGCCTGAAGCACCAGTTCGCGCTTGAGCGCCCCTCGCAGCTCCTGCTCGGCATCCTCGAATGGCTCACGGAAAACGACGTGCCGTATATGTCGCATATCGAGACCGAGCTTGAGCACATGGAGGACAAGCTCTCCGGCAGCATAAGCGACGATTTTTTCCGCCGCCTGACCCGCCATCGGCAAAAGCTCTCGGAGCTCGGCTCTTACTACGGGCAGCTGTCGGATATCGGCGAAAGGCTCTCGGACGAGCTGTGCACCCCGATAGTTCACGATACCGCCGCGTGGGAGAAATTCGCGCGCCGAGTCGAGCGGCTGGGCGATCACGCCTCACTCGTTTCCGAAAGCGCCCTGCAGCTTCGTGAGCTGTATCGCGCCGAGCAGGATTCGAAGCAAAACCGCATCATGGGCGTGCTGACAGTCGTGACGACGCTGTTTCTGCCGCTTACGCTGCTCACGGGCTGGTACGGCATGAACTTTAAAAATATGCCCGAGCTTTCGTGGCGCTGCGGCTACGCCATAGTCATCGCCGTTGCGATAGTCATAGTCGTCGTTGAAATCCTGTGGATAAAGAAAAAGTTCCGAAAATGAGCATGAAAACCCCCGAAGTGCTGCACTTCGGGGGCTTTTCGTTATAATATCTTCTTGAGAACGTCGGTGAAATATTCGGGCAGCTCGGACGAGACGACTATCTTTTCGCCGCTGCGCGGGTGGGTGAATTTGAGCCTGCGTGCGTGGAGACACTGCCCCGTCAGCCCCTTGTCGGGCGCGGGCGCGCCGTAGACGAAGTCGCCCAGGAGCGGGTGACCGATGTGCGCCATGTGCACACGGATCTGGTGGGTGCGTCCCGTTTCGAGGCGGCAGCGAACGTGCGTGTAGCCGCGCCCGCGCTCTATGACCTCCCAGTGCGTGACGGCGCTGCGCGAATTTTTCTGCGTGACCGCCATCTTTTTGCGGTCGGTCGGGTGGCGTCCGATGGGGGCGTTTACCGTGCCGCTGTCCTCGCGGAAGCCGCCGCGCACGATGGCCTCGTATTCACGCGAGAGGCTGCGGTCGGACAGCTGCGCGGACAGTGCAAGGTGCGCAAAGTCGTTCTTGGCAACGATGAGCAGCCCCGAGGTGTCCTTGTCGATGCGGTGCACGATGCCGGGGCGCTTCTCGCCGCCTATGCCGGAGAGCGAATCGCCGCAGTGGAACATGAGCGCGTTGACGAGCGTGCCGTCGGGGTGACCGGGTGCGGGGTGCACGACCATGCCGCGCGCCTTGTTTACGACGAGCAGGTCGTCGTCCTCGTAGGCGATGTCAAGCGGGATATCCTGCGGCAAAAGCTCGCCGTCGGCGGGCTCGGGCAGCACGATGCATATCTCGTCCCCCGCGCTGCATCGGTAGTTTTTCTTCACGGGCTTCGCGCCGACCGTCACCGCGCCGCAGTCTATGAGCCGTGCGCAGGCGCTGCGTGTGAGCTCGGGCACATTTTGAGCAAGGAGAGCGTCGATACGCTCGCCGCTCTCCTGTGCCGTCAGATATATGATGTTGTCATCAAAACCGTCCATTAAAGATCCTTAAACTCCGCAATGATAGAGGAAACGTCGAATTCGTCAAGGCCGGTGCCGCTGAGATAATCGTCCTGCGCGGGCTTTGCCTTGACTTGGCCTGCGGTGTCCGCCTTCGCCTTGGGGCGGGGCTTGACCGACATGGGTGCGGGGTTGCTGCGGGTCGCGGGGCCGAAATCGTCCCAGAACGAGTCGGCGGCGCTGCGCGTTTTTTCGGGCTCGGCGGTGATGCGCCCGGAGGCCTCGGACTGCTCGCTCGAGGCTGTACTTATGCCGAAAATGTCGGCAAAATCGTCCGCGGGAGCATCGTCGGGCTCGGGCTGTGCCTTCCTTGCCTTCTGCTTCGCGGGCTTCTTCTCCGCCTCGTCGTCATACGACCTTGCGCCGAAGAAAACGTAGATAACGAACATCAGGCACGACACAACGAGCACCGCGTCGGCGATGTTGAACACGGCGAAGTTCACGAAATCGAGCTTGAACATATCCACGACGTAGCCGAGGAATACGCGGTCGATGCAGTTGCCGAGCGCGCCCGTGAGAAACAGCACCTCGCACCACACGGCAAAGGGCGAATCGAACACGCGCTTGACGAGCAGGAGTGCGATCACGATAACGAACACCGCCGTTATCGCAAGGAAGATCCAGCGTGCATACGAAACGTTGTCAAGCAGACCGAAGGCGGCGCCCGAGTTGTGAATGTTCACGAGCTTCACCACGCCCGGAATGAGCTCGTGCGAGCCCGTCGAGAGCGTTATATTGACTGTGACCCAATATTTGAGCCACTGATCCGCGATGAGGATCAACGCGGCGACTATTGCAAAAAGCATATGATCTTCGAGTCCTTTCGGAGATTTTAAATCACCTTATATAATGCACCAAAAATCCGATTTAGTCAAGCGTTGAGCGCCCTCCCACCGCCGCAAAGCGCACAAAAGGCTTCGGAAATCGTCCGCGCGAAGAAAAAACACTTGATTTTTGCTCCGAGTTTAGGTAAAATAATAGGGCTCATGTGCAGCGGCGGAGTATTTGCCGCGAAAATGGGCGCAAAAACAAAAGCAGCGCGCGCCGCCGCATATTCGGAGCGGTATCGAAGTGGTTATAACGGCCCTGACTCGAAATGCGCGTTGGCTCTGGCCGTTTTCTCCGCTGAAAACCCTTGATTTATAAGGGTTTTCGCCGGATCGAATTTCAAAATTTCATATTGTTCTTGC
>CAKTOX010000034.1 GCA_934590355.1 uncultured Oscillospiraceae bacterium | reverse complement strand
TCCCGGACGCTGGACACCATGGCCTTCATTTCCTCGTCATTACGGACTTGGAAGGGATGATTTTTGAAGGCGTGGAGCTCAGACAGCTTGATATAAACAATCTGTTCCTCCTTGCCCGGGCGTGGAGCCTCGGCGGGAGCCGCAGGTGTTTCAGCCTGAACGGGAGCCTTTACCTCGGGCGTAGCCTTGGCGGGCTTGGGAGCCTTGGGAGCTTTCTCCGGTTTCTTGGCGGGAGCGGGTTTCTGCGCCGCCTTATCCTTCTTACTGGGAGCCTCTTTCTGCCCGGGAGAAGCCGTTTTTTCTTTGTCTGCCTTGGGTGGACGGCCTCGGCGTTTCGGGGGCTTGGCCTGTTCCTCCTGCTTGGCCCCGGCCTCCTTGGAAGGAGCGGGAGAAGCCGCCTTTTCCAGGGCTTTTACCTCCTGCTGGGCAGCGGCCCGCTCCGTGGCCTTCTTCTCGGCCATGATTTCAGAGAAGTTAAAGACCGACACGCTGGCGGCCTTTTGCTCCTTGTGAGCGTCCGCGGCCTTATCCGGGGCGGGAGCCTCCTGTTCGGGAACTTCGGCCTTCTCCGGAGATGGAGCCTCGGGAGCGGATTGCTCCTGCTTGGGAACCTGTGCGTCCACTTCGGGCTGGGCCGGGGCAGGGACAGAGCCAGGCCCCGTTGCGTCAGTTACGATTGTTGCTTTTTCATCGGCCATTCGCATTTCCTCCTTCTTATTTGATGGCATGAAAAAAGGGCCTGACTTTTTGCAGTCAAGCCCCGCTTGTAGGGATACCTCCTTCCTCTGCCTATGAAAAAACCGCCCTGTGTCTCATTAGGGCGGTAATTTCAGTAGGTTGGCAGTCCATATTTGGTTGTTTTATTGTGTATCCCTTTGTCCACCGACGCAAGCATCGGTGAAAACGGACATCTTTATTTTGCTGGACAGGATACCGCCGTGCTCGCGGATAATTACGGCACGCCGCTGTATCTCATCGACGAGGACAGGCTCAGACACAACTGCCGCGTTTACGCGCAGGCGTTCAGAAAGTATTTCGGCAGCGAGGCAAAGGCGCTGTACGCAAGCAAGGCAAATTCCTTTAAGCGCATTTACGAAATAATGCGCGAGGAGGACATGGGCATTGACGTTGTGTCCTGCGGCGAGATATTCACGGCATTTTCGGCAGGCTACCCCATGGAGAATGCTTTTTTCCACGGAAATAACAAGACCGATGAGGACGTTGCCTACGCGATGGATAAGGGCGTGGGCTGCTTTGTTGCGGATAATGCGGAGGAACTGGGGGCGATAGAGACCGAGGCTGCGCGGCGCGGAATGACCCAGCGCGTACTGCTGCGCCTTACTCCCGGCATAGACCCACACACCTACGAAGCGGTGTCCACGGGCAAGGTAAATTCCAAATTCGGCGTCGCCATAGAGACGGGGCAGGCCGAGGAGCTTGCGCTCAGGGCGATGAAAATGCCGCATATCGACCTCGCGGGCTTTCACTGTCACGTTGGCTCGCAGGTGTTCGCGGAGGACGTTTTCGAGCGCGCGGCCGTTATAATGCTCCGATTTGTTGCGATGATGAAGCAAAAATACGGCCTTGCAACGCGCGAGCTTGACCTCGGCGGAGGCTACGGCGTGCGCTATGTCGAGTCCGACCCGTATCTTGACGTCGAAAAGAAAATATCCGAGGTTGCGGCGGCAATAAAGACAGAGTGTGCGCGGCTTGAGCTCAAAATGCCGGTGATCCACATGGAGCCGGGCAGGGCGATAGTCGCGGATGCCGGCATGACACTGTACACGGTCGGAACATTAAAGCGCATACCGGGCTATAAAAACTACGTCAGCGTTGACGGCGGCATGACCGATAACCCGCGCTTTGCGCTCTATGGCGCGAAATACACCTGCTTTGCGGCAAACAAAATGCATGAGCGCGCTGAGCTCAGCTGCTCCTTGGTCGGGCGCTGCTGCGAAAGCGGAGACATAATCGGAGAGAATATCATGATGCCGGAGAGCATAGAGCGCGGCGATATTGTTGCAGTGTGCACCACGGGTGCGTATAACTATTCAATGGCGTCAAACTATAACCGCGTGCCGCGCCCGCCCATAGTGATGCTCCGAGCGGGGGAGTGCAGCCTTGCGGTGCGCCGCGAGAGCCTTGAGGATATATGCAGAAACGATTTATAAGATTTATAGGCCGTAATATCACCCCCGACACGCCGTGCCGGGGGCAATTTCATACCTCCGATATTTCCGTCACGGAGACCTCAAAGGCGGTTTTCTCGACCGCCTCGCCGCCTATGAGCTTTATGTAGCTGCGGCTTTGTATCCTGCCCTCGAGCGAAACGCAGGTGCCCGTGTCCCAATACGACGCCTCGCGTGCCTTGAGCCCCCATGTGATGCAGGGCAGATAGTCCGAGCGCCCGTATTTGCGGTTGACGGCGAGCATGAGGTCGCAGATATCCCTGCCCATCGGCGTCACGCGAAGATTGGGCGGCTTGCACAGTGTGCCGGTGAGCCGAACGATATTCTCGTCCTCGTCCTCGCCCGAGCAGGGGCACAGCTCCTTTGCGAATACCGTTATGACGAGCTTGGCGCCCTCGCCGCTTTTGTTGTTGAACGATCTCAGTTCGCCCGTAACACGCAGCTTTTGAAGCTCCGAAGCGTCAATCGTGTCCAAAAGCTCCCTGCGCGCAATGACGTTTATCGTGTCTGCCGCGCCCGAAAGCCGCCTTACCGTGAGCGCAAAGGTGTAGAAGGTCTCGCCGCGCGAAACGTGTGAAACAGCCGGAGCCGACGTTATGACTCCCGTGAGCTGAGCAAGGTTTGTTACAGTGTTTTCTTCCATATGTCTGTTCCGGTCCTTAATCAAAATGGTTTTTGTTAAGTATATTAAGTACAAACGCTTGAATATGCGGCGCATTTGCAATATAATAGACTTCACAACCATTTTGAAAGGAAACAGAAACACATGGATATAAAGGAAATCCTCAAATACTGCGACCACACCCTGCTGAGAGTTGATTGCACCGAGGCGGAGATAAGAAAGCTCTGCGACCAGGCGATCAAGTACGAGTGCGCATCCGTCTGCATCCCGCCCGCACACGTTCCCGGCGCAAAGCGCTATGTCGGCGACAAGATGAAGATCTGCACCGTCATCGGCTTCCCCAACGGCTATATGTCCACCGCGACCAAGGCCTTCGAGACCGCAGATGCTGTCGCTAACGGCGCGGACGAGATCGACATGGTCATCAATCTCTCCATGGTCAAGGACGGCTGCTGGGAGGACGTTGCCGAGGATATCAAGGCAGTACGCCGCTCCTGCATGGGCAAGATACTCAAGGTCATAATCGAGTGCTGCCTGCTCACCGACGAGGAGAAGATGCGCCTTTGCACCATCGTTGCCGACTGCGGCGCGGACTTCATAAAGACCTCCACCGGCTTCAGCACCGGCGGCGCTACCCGCCACGATGTTGAGCTCATGCGCCGCTGCAGCCCCGAGACCCTTCAGGTCAAGGCAGCCGGCGGTATCTCCAACCTTCAGGACGCAGAGGATTTCATTGCTCTCGGCGCGACCCGCCTCGGCACGAGCCGCATCGTCAAGCTCGCAATGCAGCTTGAGAACGAGGGCAGCGCCGAAAACGACGGCGAGAGCTACTGATAGGCAGGTGCTTTAAATGCGCAGACCGGGAAGGGTCGTGAGCATAATAGGCCTTATCATCGCGGCGGCGCTTCTTGTCGCCGGCTCGTACTTCATCGCGCCCCGCTCTCAAAGCTGGGCGAGCATATGGAGCGTTCTGACCGGCAGCGCCGCGGCGTACTTCGCCTACTACGCCTTTCATAAAAATAAAGACGACTGAAACAGCCTTCGCATCACGGCGCACAGCATAAGCCCGGGGACGGACAGCATGAGCCAGCACAGACTGAACACGGGGCATATCTGACCGAGAAGGTTAAACGCCATCTGCGAATAGTCCCAGACGTCCCATGCGAATATTATGTTAACCAATATCCCCGCGATCAGCTCCACGAGCGTAACGGCAAGGGCGCTGAGAACGCATTTTAACCAAAACGGCAGCGCGGCGGCGCTTATGAGATACATTATCGTAAAGCATACGCCGCCGCAAAGCAGCATTGTCCAGTGCGTCCTGCCGCGCCAGAGTATTTCGATCGCGCCGTAAAGCTCCGCGCCGAGCGCATATATAAGCAAAAGCTCCAAAAAGCATCACTCCGGAGCTATTGTTTGCAATTTATCCGAAAAAATCCTTGACATACGGTCAAGGTGCTGATATATTAGTATAGCTGAAAACAAAGTAGGTACGGCATCCACCGACCTCACCGAGCCGCAAAAGGCGCGCTTCGGTCAATAGCATCGTTCCGAAAGGGAACGCTGTTTTTGTGTGCGGATGCCTGAAAGCATCCGTTTTTTGCATTTATGGAGGTGTTTAACAATCGCAAGCGTGAATCAGAATCATGAGATCAACGAGGAGATCATCGACAAGGAAATACGCGTTATAGGCGACGACGGCGAGCAGCTCGGCATCATGCCCGTCGAGGCAGCCCTGAAGATTGCAGAAGAGAAGGAGCTGGATCTGGTCAAGATCTCGCCCATGGCAAAGCCCCCCGTCTGCAAGATCATGGACTACGGCAAGTATCGCTTTGAGCAGTCGAAGCGTGAAAAGGAAGCCAAAAAGAATCAGCGTGTCATGGAAGTCAAGGAGATCCGCATGTCTCCGGGCATCGGCGAGAACGACCTGAACACGAAGCTCAAGAGCGCGCTCAAATTTCTTGCTGACGGCGACCGCGTAAAGGTTTCGATTCGCTTCCGCGGCCGCGAGATGGCGCACACTCATCTGGGCGAGGTCATTCTGCGTGACTTTGCCGCAAGGTGCGACGAGATAGCAAACCTCGATAAGGCGCCCAAGCTCGAAGGGCGCAATATGTCCATGTTCCTGTCTCCGAAGTCTGCCGCGGCAGTCAAGAAGGCACAGAAGGAAAAGGAAGCCGCCAGAAAGCAGGCTGAGGCAGAGGCTGCCGCAGCGGCGGAAAAGGACAACTGACCAATGGTTATTACAGACAAATTTTCTGATAACAGCATCATACGGAAGGAGAACTAACCATGCCTAAACTTAAGACCCACAGCGGTGCTAAGAAGAGATTCAATCTCACCAAGACCGGTAAAGTAAAGCGCGCTCATGCGTTCAAGAGCCATATCCTCACCAAGAAGGACACCAAGCGCTGCCGCCGTCTGCGTTCCGGCGCAATTGCCGACGTGACCAACGAGGCAACCATCAAAAAGATGATCCCTTACAAATAATTAAGGGCGTACTGTTACTGATAGGAGGAAATGACAAATGGCAAGAGTTAAGGGCGCAATGATGACCCGCAAACATAGAAATAAGATCCTTGGCCTGGCAAAGGGCTATTGGGGCAACAAGTCCCGCCACTACAAGATGGCTCAGGAGCAGATGATGAAGTCCGGTCGCTACGCATACGTCGGCCGCAAGCAGAAGAAGCGCGACTTCCGCCAGCTCTGGATCACCCGTATCAGCGCCGCATGCAAGGCAAACGGAATGAACTACTCCACCTTTATGCACGGCCTGAAGCTCGCCGGCATCGACATGAACCGCAAGATGCTCTCCGAGACCGCTATCCACGATCCCGCAGCCTTCACCGCTCTGTGCGAGAAGGCAAAGGCAGCGAAGTAATTTACAAATCAAAAACACCGCTCATGTGAGCGGTGTTTTTCAGCGCGTCAAAAAAGTCTGTGACTTTTTTGCACGCTGAAAAAACGCCACATTTTTTGAGAAGCTTGCGCTTCACGAAAAATCTCGCTTCGCTCGTCAAAAAGCCTGATAGCTCAGGCGTTTTTGATGGCTATAATCCAACTTGAGGCGGGTCTTGCCCCCCTCAAGCTCCCCCGCTGCGCGGTTATCTTTCCTTGGCAGCATAAGTTTTTCGACAGTCTAAAAAACACCGCTCATGTGAGCGGTGTTTTTTTACTTACGCAACTTACGCAGCTTATGCTGCTAGCACCTTTCCGAGCACGCGCAGGGGCAGGGCAGGGGAAATCTTAATGTCGGGATAAGCGGGATTTAACGAGTGCAGCACAAGATAATCCCCGGAGGCGGCAAGCTGCTTTAAATATGCGCAGCCGTCGTAGAGGAAAATGCCTATCTCGCCCGTCTTGAGGTCGCGCTGCTGTTTGACCCAAACTGTCTGCCCGTCGTGGAATTTCGGCTCCATGCTGTCTCCCGCGACACGCACGCCGAAGTTCGCGCCCTCCGGCACCTCGGGACCGACCTCGGTCATCTCATAGTCCTCGCCGTCGAGAAACTGTCCCGTGCCGGCGGATACCGCGAGGGAATACAGCGGCAGGGTGCGAAGCACGATAGGCTCCGGCTGAACCCGGAAGCGCCCGCTCTCGCGCAGAAGCTCGATATAGTCAAGCGCCTTTCGCCTGCCTACTGCGTTGAGTCCGGCGAGCACACCCTCGCCGCTGCCCTCGCAGAACACCCCGCCTATATCGTCGATGCTCAGCGCCGAGCACAGCGACAGAAACTGCTTCGCATTCGGCAGCGTGCTTCCGGTCTCCCACTTGGAGATCGCCTGATTTGTTATGTCTATGCCGTCGCCGCGCAGCCTTGCGGCAAGCTCGGACTGCGAAATGCCGAGCTCACGGCGTCTTGAATTCAAAATTTCACCTATGCTTTTTTTCATCACGCACCTCCTTTTTGCTAATGCTATTATATAGTATCAGGATATAAAACGCAAGTAAAATATCCGAAAAAGATAAAATTCCCTGTTTACATATCCGAAACGGAGATATATAATATCCTTACTATCTTGAACGGAGATAAAACTGATGGACAGGGCAATACTTCATTCGGACATAAATTCATGCTATGCAAGCGTCGAGCGGCTGTACGACCCGCGTTTGGGTGAACGCCCGTTTGCCGTGTGCGGCTCTGCGGAGGATCGACACGGTATAGTGCTTGCCAAGGACGAAAAGGCGAAGGCAGCGGGGGTGAAAACGGGTATGGCGATCTGGGAGGCAAAGCGGCTTTGTCCCGAGCTTGAGACGGTGAGCCCGCATTTTGAGCGCTATGCAAAGTATTCCGCGATGGTGCGCGAAATTTACGCCGAGTACACGGATATGTGCGAGCCGTTCGGAATAGACGAAAATTGGCTGGACATAACAAACTGCCTTGCCTGCCCCGACCCCGCCGCGACCGCGCAGGAGATACGATGCCGCGTGAAGCGTGAGACGGGGCTTACGGTAAGCGTGGGAGTGTCGTGGAACAAGGTCTTTGCAAAGCTCGGCTCGGACTATAAAAAGCCCGACGCCGTGACCGTTATAGACAGAGAGCGCTATCGCCAAACCGTGTGGCGGCTTCCGGCGTCCGAGCTTCTTATGGTCGGGCGCAGCACACGGCGCGAGCTTGCGCGCATGGGCATACGCACCATCGGGGAGATCGCCTGCACCGACCCCGAGCTGCTTGCGAAAAATTTCGGTAAAAGCGGGATAATGCTCTGGCGCTACGCAAACGGCATGGACGATTCGCGGGTGCGCAGGGCGGGCGAGGAGGAGCCGCCGAAATCCATCGGCAACAGCGTGACGCTGCCGTATGACATCGAAAATGCAACCGAGGTGCGGCGGACGCTTATCATGCTTGCCGAGAGTATAGGGCAGCGCCTGCGCGCTCAAAAGCTCATGTGCCGCACGATAGAGATAGCTCTCAGGTCAGCGCAGCTTAGTTGGCAGAGCCACCGTATGCGCCTGAGATATGCTACCGACGTGACCTCGGAGCTTTATGAATACGGCTTTGAGCTGATGCGGCAATGCCACGATTTTTCCTCGCCCCTGCACAGCATGGGGCTGCGTACTCTGGAGCTCGTGCACGCGGGCGACGAGGAGCAGATAGACATGTTCACAGATTATGTAAACCTAAATAAGCAGCGCGGTATTGACAGCGCCATGGACAAGCTCCGCGGGAAATACGGCGCGGATATTATCCGCCGCGCCTGTCTCCTCGGCGACACGACGGCGTCGGAGCTTGCGTTCTGCTCGCTGCCGGGGCGATAAAAAAACACCGTTTTCAAACGGTGTTTTTTATGCGTATTTTTTTCTTAGCTCTTTTTGCCGTTGCAGACGGAGGAGATGATGTATCTCGGGCGACCCTGACACTCGACGTAGATTTTCGAGATATAAAGCCCGATTATGCCGAGGCTGATCATGATGATGCTGAAGCCGAACAGCAAAAGTATGATGACCGTCGTGAAGCCGCTCAGGGCGTAGCCTATGATCTTCTGATAAAGCGCGATCGCGCCTAAAACGACGGAAACGATGAACATGATATAGCCGAGTATCGTCACTATCTGCATGGGGAAGCCGGAAAAAGATGTGATGTTCGTGATGGCGTATTTAAACAGCGCCCTTGTGCTCCATTTTGACTGCCCCGCAACGCGCTCGCGCACGGAATACGAAACGGTCGTTTTCTTGAAGCCCACCCAGAATGAAAGCGCGCGGAAGAAGACATTGCGCTCCTTCATCTGATTAAGTGTGTCCACGACCTTGCGGTCAAGGAGCTTGAAGTCGGACGAATCGGACATATCAAAGCCCGTCATCTTACTTATGATGCCGTAAAAGGTGTTTGCGAAAAGACCGTGCAGAGCACTTTCCCTGCCGCGGTCGTCCTTGATGCCCTCTACGACCTCGTAGCCCTCCTCCCAAAGCCTGTACATCTCGACTATTTTCTCGGGCGGGTGCTGCAAATCGCAGTCTATAATGACGCAGCAGTCGCCCGAGGCCTTTTCAAGCCCCGCGAACATGGCGGCCTCTTTGCCGAAGTTGCGGCTGAAGTTCAGCCCGACGATATTCGGATTTTTTTCTGCCGCATGACAGATGTTATCCCAGGTATTATCCTTAGAGCCGTCGTTTACAAACATCAGCTCGTAGGGGATATTCTCCTGCTCCATCAGCTTTGAAATGGTCTGCTCCGTGATAGGTATCATTTGTTCTTCGTTATACGATGGGACAATAATTGAAAGCATATTTTACCTCCGCAAAATATCAGTCGGAGAATTTGACAACGATGACGCCGTCTATCTCTTTTATCGAGCCTTCGCTCGGGTAACACGGCATATCGGCAAATTCGTCGGACAGAGATATCGGATACCATGTGTCGCGATCGGCATAATTATAGTTAGACGAAATAAAATAAGACAAAAAAGCTCTGCGTGAGTAGATATTTGCAGCCATGTTGCCGGCATCAACCCCGGTTATTGAGGAATTGGGAATGATGCTGCCCATATCCGCGGTGCCGATGAGTGCAACAGGCGAATTCGGCGTAAAGCCCTCCTGAAGCTCTATCTTGGCAGTGAGCTTTGTCATAAAGGCATATGTGCTCTCGTAGGTAAGATCCATGTCAAAATACGCGCGGTTGTCGATAAGCAGAAACTCATATGCGCAGGCAAATTGACTCAAAAGCAGCGCACAGGTCAGCGCAACTGTGCCGACGCCCTTTGCTCCGGCGGCAGGGAAGTCGATGTTGGAGGCCAAAACCGCAGGCAGCATAAGAGGGAGAACCTTTGGGAAGACCATGACGAGGTGTACCGAAAAGCTTCCTGACATGATGCAGATCAGGTCGCATGCAAGGGGGAAGAGCGCAAGCAAAATAACGGTTGCGGCAACAGTGGACGCACTCTTATAAAGCCTGCGCTGCTTAAATATGACCACGATGGCAATCGCATCAAAAACAAACGACGCTGCGGTTATGTATTTAAAGAAACTATGGAATATAGTCTTATTTACGCCGAAAACCGTGAATTTATTAAAGTAAAACGGCATGAAAGTCGTGTAAGCGTCCTTAATGCGTTCTATAAGCTCACTAAAGGTCACCATGCCCATCGAGCTTATGCCCTGATAGTTCGTGAGCTCAACGTTATTGACTTTGAGGCATATCTTGAGAATGATAAAATACAGTATCATGCCGACGGCAAGTCCGACGACATATTTAAGCCCGATGATAATGAAATCCTTGAAGCTCGTATATCCGGAGTTTATTGCGTCAACAAGCATGGACATAACGAGCAGCGCGGCCGCCAGCGGAAAATATGACTGGTATATGCCCATTGACAGGGACAGCACAATGCCGCCCAGAATTATCGGAAGCCACTTTTCCTTTTTGATCATATATGCGGCAACTACGGACAGCATGAGCGCAAGAATATACTGATCTGCGCAGAACATATATGTAAAGGTCGAGGTTATCGTGGGGAAGGATACAAGACAGGCGCAAATCAGCACGGCGGGCAGAAAACGTTTGACGCGAAGCAGGCGGATAATGAGCACGGCAGCGACGGCAAGATAAAACGCGCTGAACAGTGCGCCGAGCCACGAGCTGCTGAAATAGCCGTTTATTCCGGTTGCAAAGCCCAGAAGCCAACGTCCGGAAGGGAGCAGGTCGATTCTTCTGCAAAGACCGTCAATATCATCGAGGTTTATGAATTTGTGGGTGAACATATACATGTGCACCAGAAACGTGAGCACAAAGGTGCTTGAAAATACATATATATCAAAACGGCTTATATATCGCCTAAGTACGGCTGAGATACAGTCGAGCGGCGACTGTGCTTCGCGGGACTTATCCGTATTCAAAAAACAACATCCTCTCTTATCCGAAAAAGTTTGTGGCGGAAATCGCATAACCTCCAACTATAACATTTTAATTATATACGCAGCACAAATGAAGTCAAGCGTTTTGTCAAATTCATACTGCTTATTGAAAGATGAAAAACAAAATGATATATTTTTATATTGAGCAATAAAAAGCATTGGAGAGTACGATATGACACAAAAGCTATATTATATTGACAGCCACATGAAGACCTTTACCGCGACAGTTACCGCCTGCGCACAAAACGGCGACAGATACGAGATCATACTCGACCGCACCGCGTTTTTCCCCGAGGGCGGCGGGCAGCTCGGCGACAGCGGCTATATCGGCAGCGTGCGTGTTTTCGACACGCATGAGCGCGGCGACGAGATTATACATTATGTAAACCGGCCCGTCGAGCCCGGCAGCGAGGTGAGCTGCATTATCGACTGGGACGTGCGCTTTCGCAGAATGCAAAATCACTCGGGTGAGCATATTGTGTCGGGGCTCGTGCATAAGAAATACGGATACAACAACGTCGGCTTTCACATGGGAAGCGACGTCGTGACGATAGATTTTGACGGCGAGCTGAGCGCAGAACAGCTTGCGGAGATAGAGCGTGAGGCGAACCTCGTCGTTGCCGAAAACCGCAAGGTAAAGACCTTTTTCCCGAGCGCGCAGGAACTCAAAAATCTCGAGTACCGCAGCAAGAAGGAGATAGACGGTCAGGTGCGCATAGTCGAGATCGAGGACACCGACATCTGCGCCTGCTGCGCCCCGCACGTTTTATCTACCGCCGAGGTTGGCACCGTGCGCATACTCAGCTCCGAGCGCCGCCGCAGAGGCGGGGAGGGCGTGCGCATAACCATGCTCTGCGGTCTTGACGCTTACGATAACGAGGTCGTCATAAGCCGCAACAACACTGAAATATCCATGCTCCTTTCAGCAAAGCGCAACGAGACCGCCGCCGCAGTGCAGCGCCTTTTGAGCGAAAACGAAAAGCTCAAGGCGAGGTCTGCGTCTCTGTGCAGAGCCTTTGCGCTCATGAAAGCGGAGGAAGTAGTACCGACGCAGGGGAACATCTGCCTGTTCGACGATATTCTGGACGAGGCCTCGCTGCGCCTTCTCGTAAACGAGACCGTCAAAAAGTGCGAGGGCGTCGCGGCTGTATTCTCCGGAAGCGACGAGACCGGCTTCAAGTACATAATCGGAAGCCGCAATATCGACCTGCGCAAGGCGGCAAAAGCCATTAACGCGGGCATCTCCGGACGCGGCGGCGGCAGCCCCGAGATGATACAGGGAAGTTGTACGTCGTGCACAGAGAATATTAAAGATTTTTTAATTGATTTCTCATTTTAAACACAATTTGCACAAATGTCTAGTCGCTTGTGACCAAAAACTGCTCAAAATGTCGATTTTATCGTCAAAAGGCAATTGACAATAATATGACGGTTTGCTAAAATAATATGTATTGATGAGGCTTTAGAAGCCTTGAGAAACACGGCAAAAATTTTTTTAATGGGGGGTTATCCGTGAGAGACCTTAAGCATCTGATTTACTTTGAGGATCTGCTTCAGGAGGCCAACAACGAGTTGGTAAAGCAGGCAAAAGCAGAGGGCAAATATGCACTCGGCTACACCTGCTACTTCATGCCCGAAGTACTTCTCGACCTGCCCGGCTGCTTCTCCGTTCGACTGAGAGCACCGCGCTGTTCATCGCCCGACATAGCGACCTACTATATGTCCGCTCGCGTATGTCACTACGGACGCAGCCTTTTCGAGCGCGCACTCGAGGGCGGCTTCAACTTCCTCGATGCCCAGATGGCGACCGAGACCTGCACCGTCACCTGCCGCTTCCAGGAGCACATCAAGCCCAAGCATCTTGACTCCGTCAAGGACATGGACGTCATCCAGAACGATAAATTCTTCTGCGAGTTCACCGACGTTCCCTTCAAAAACACCGAGGCTGACTATGAATACTACCATGATCAGCTCAAGGCTCATGTCCTGACTCCGCTGCATGAAAACCTCGGCATCGACGTCTCTGACAAGGCGCTCAAGGAAGCTATCAAGCAGCACAATGAGGTCTGCAAGCTCATAAACGAGATCGGCGATTACCGCAAGCTTGAGAACCCGACCATCACCGGCTACGAGTTCCATGTTATCCAGCTTGTTTCCCTCGTTTGCCCGAAGTATCTCATTCTGCCCTACCTGCGCGAGACCGCAAAGGAAATGAAGACCCGCAAGCCCGACGAGAAGTGGCCGTTCCGCTGCAAGGTCGTGCTCGCAGGCTCCGAGAACGACGACCCCGATTTCACCAAGCTCGTCGAGAGCTGCGGCGCAGAGGTCGTGTGTGACCGTTACTGCTACGGCGCAGTCGAGTCCCGCAAGCCCATCACCATTGAGAAGGGCGAAACTCCTCTGCAGGCTATTGCACGTCATTACCTCAGCACCTCCAACTGCCCGCGCTTCATGCCTCAGGACGAGATGCGTCTGAGAAAAAAGCGTCTTGCCGACCTTGTTAAGGAATACAACGCAGACGGCATCATCGTTTGCTCCAACAAGTTCTGTGAGTACTGGAGCTACGAGCGCGTTGTTGACACCGTCGTCCTCAAGCGCGACTTCGGTATCCCCGTTTGCTCGATCGAGAAGGAGTACATAAATACTGCATCCGGTCAGCTGCGCACCCGCTTCCAGGCATTCGTTGAATCTGTCGAGATCAAGAAGATTCAGGAGGGCAAGTGATTATGGATTTTAAGAAAGCTGTAAAAGATTTTTGGTATGGCAAGCCCCATACCGCAGAAGAAGGCGGCCGCCGCCTCGGCGAGAACTATCTGCCCAAGACCGGCATTTACAAGCACAGAGAATGGCGCGGCGTAAAGGATACCTTCTACTACTTCAATTACATTTGGCTGTATAACTACATCCACATGGTAATGGACGTAATGAAGTACGGCGGACTTGTTAACTTTGCAAAGGGCGTATGGCGCTACCGCTGGGTAGGCCAGACCTATCTGCCCGTTCTGCATTGGTTCGACCGCGGCATGGAAGGCATGCGCGGCGAGGCTCTCCGCGGCTCCGCGTGGCACTACCGCGCAATGGTCAACGCGACCATCTACCAGTTCATGAGCATGTTCAATGCCGACACCAGACTCCACGGCGGCAAGAAGAACGACGCATGGTACCACACCATGGCAATGAAGGAGACCGTATGGGGCGGTATGTTCTACGGCTGGCGCGACAAGTTTAAGTCCGTCGCTCTGGAAATGATCCCGTACTTCGTCACCTGCCACGTTAACTCTCACACCGTTCATAACTACATCGACGCAGTTCAGTCCATCGGCCTGCCCGG
>CAKTOX010000033.1 GCA_934590355.1 uncultured Oscillospiraceae bacterium | reverse complement strand
GTTCTTAATTTCCGTTCTGCTCAGGATTTGTGGGACTTTGAACTCGCTTCCTGTTGCACTTAGTTTGACAATTCACTCGTACACCACTGCGAGCGGCGCGGCATAGTATGGCGTAACGGGCACCCGAACCGCTTCGGCCGCCCTTGTTATCGGGGGTATTGTCTTGCTTATATACGTGTTTATAACGGCGGCCGCCATCGCGGCGTGCTGCCTTGCGGGCGCGCTCGCGGGGTTTCGGCTCGAGAGCATACCGACGGCGCTTGAGGACTCGCTCACGGGCGCGGCGGCGGGGATAATGCTGTGCGCGGCGGTGCTGGGACTGGTCGCACCCTCGCTGGAGCTCGGCGGCAGCGCGGCGATCTTCCTCACCCCGCTCGGTGTGATATGCGGCGCGGCATTTCTGAGCGCGCTCAAGCTGTTCGGCCCGCGGCTGACGGGCATGATCGGCGCAAGGGACGACTCGGACGCGTCGCGCTCGGCGGCGCTGTTCGTTGCGGCCATCGCCATCCACCACTTTCCCGAGGGCATCGCGGCAGGGGTGAGCTTCGGCACGGACAGCTTCTCCGACACCCTGACCGTCACGGCGGGCATCGCGTTTCAAAACCTGCCCGAGGCGATGGTGCTGATACCTCCGCTGCTGCACGCGGGCTCCGGAAAGCGGCGCGCGGCGCTGATCGCGGTCATAAGCGGCGCGGTCGAGGTCGCGGGGCTGTTTTTCGGATATTTCGCCGTCACGCTCGCGCGCGGGGTGCTGCCGTTTGCGCTTGCGTTCGCGGCGGGGACGATGCTGTACGTCATCGTTGACGATATGATCCCGCAGTCGCATCGGCGCGGCAGCTCGCACCTTGCAAGCTACGCCACTCTCACTGCCTTCGCCCTCACCCTTTTTTTGACAGCGCTTTAGCGCCGCTGCCGTGGGGACAACTGGCGTAAAGGGAGCTGTCACCGCAGGTGACTGAGGGCTCGTGTTTTGTTCCCGCTTTAACGCAGCTACGGATACGGTTATTGCGGTAGCACGGTTACAAAAATGCGGAGGAAACAATATCTGCATCGCACTATCGTAGAGCGAAGCAGCAACGTTTTTGTCGGAATAACAGCTTCGGGCTGACAGAATAGAAGTATTCATACAATCCAAAGGCGCTATTAAAAGAACAATCCCTCCGGCTTTCTCTTTGCTCAAGCCACCTCCCTTTGCACAAGGGAGGCGTTGGTGCGGTCTTAGTCGGCAGTCACGGCAACATCGTAGGGGCGAGCATTGCTCGCCCGCCACTGCCGTGGGGGCAGTGCGCCTTTGGATTGTACCGATACGCATATTGCGGTGGCACGGTATCGAAAATAACGACAAAACCGTTGCAGTCCGTTACCGTGACACCGCAGTTAAAGCTTGCGCCATTGTCCGTAGCGCCATTGCCCCTGCGGCGAGCAGAGCGCCATAAAAAACTCGGGAACACGAGGTGTGTTTCCGAGTTTTTTGACGTTTTGTGTTTTGTTACGCGACGGCGGCGTTATGCTCCTGCTTGGCCTTTATAAACTCATAAGCGGTGATGCCGCCGACGAGGATAAGTCCGATGAGGTCGGTCTGCCAGCCGGGGATGATGAGGGTCAGGCCGCCGACTATCATCAGCACGCGCAGCAGCCAGTTGAGGTGGCGCTTGACGAAGCCGTTGAGACCCGCGGCGACGCCGTAGATGCCGAGCATTGCGCTCAGGCAGATGGTGACGACGTCGACCCAGCTTTCGACGTTAACAAACAGCATTTCGGGGCTGTACGCGAAAACGTAGGGGACGATGAACGCGGCGATGGCGAGCTTTGTCGCATTGATGCCCGTTTTCATCGGGTTTGACTTGGCTATTGCGCTGCCGGCATATGCCGCGAGGGCGACAGGCGGGGTTATATCGGCGACGATGCCGAAGTAGAACACGAAGAAGTGCGCCGCAACGTCGGGCACGCCGAGCTTTGCGAGGATAGGCGCGCAGGTGGCGGCCATGATGCAGTAGTTCGCGGTCGTGGGCACGCCCATGCCGAGGATGATGCAGCAGAGCATGGTCAGGAACAGACCGATGATTAACGTGTTGCCGGACAGGGCGACGATCGCGGTTATGAGCTTGGAGGCAAGACCGGTTACTGTGATGCAGCCGGCGATGACGCCCGCCATGGAGCAGGCGACGGCGACGGTTATAGTGCCCTTGCCGCCGGCCTCGAGAGCCTCGAGGAACTTCGCGGGAGTCAGGCGGCTGTCGGCATTGAGGACGCCGACGACGATGGCTGCGATGATCGACAGCGCGGCAGCCTTCTGCATGGTGTAGACGTTAAGGCTGACCAGAACGATCAGAAGGATTATCGGTGCAAGCAGGTAGCACTTGGACAGCAGCTCCTTGCCGGGCACCATCTCACTGCGCGAGACGCCCTTGAGTCCGAGCTTCTTTGCTTCGAGGTGGACGGCGACGAAGATGCCCGCAAAGTACAGGAACGCGGGGAGGATCGCCTTGAGCGCGATCTCGCCGTAGGGCATACTCAGATACTCTGCCATGAGGAACGCCGCAGCGCCCATGATGGGGGGCATTATCTGACCGCCGGTGGAGGCGGCAGCCTCGACCGCGCCCGCGAACTCGGGCTTGTAGCCGGTCTTTTTCATCATGGGAATGGTGACGGAGCCCGTGGTGACGGTGTTGCCGACCGAGGAGCCGGACACCATGCCGCACAGTGCCGAGGATATGACCGCGACCTTAGCGGGGCCGCCGGAGGATGCGCCGGCGAGCTTGTTTGCAAGGTCGATGAAGAACTTCGCAATGCCGGTGCGCTCAAGGAACGCGCCGAATACGATGAACACAACAATGAACTTCGCGCAGACGTTGATGGGGGTGCCGATAACGCCGCCGGTGCCGTAGAACAGGGTGTAGACAACTCTGCCGAACACGAGCTTTACGGGCATGCCCTTGCTGAGCATGCTCCAGAAGGTGTAGATAAGCAGAGCGCCGACGACGCACAGAATGGGAACGCCGACGCAGCGGCGGCACAGCTCGACAAGGCACAGGATGCCGACGATGCCGATGACGATAAACTGCGGGGTCATCTTGCTCGCGCTCGTGAGCACCTTGATGATGGAGTCGAAGTTGAACGCATAGTAGAAGAAGCAGGCGGCGCCCACTACCATGATGAGCCAGTCAAACCACGGAATGTAGTTCTCGCGGACATGGTGCTTGCTCATGGGGTAATACAGGTAGCCCATGATCGTGACGCAGCCGAGGAATATCATCAGGCGAATTTCGAGCGAGGCGGTGCTCCACAGGGTCGAATAGATGCAGTAGAGCGAGAACAGCGCCATGACGATCTGAATGACCTTCTGCGGCACGCCCGTCCAGACGCGGGTATTCGACTCGCGGTCGTATTTCTTCATGACCTCCTCGACCTCGGC
This sequence comes from uncultured Oscillospiraceae bacterium, assembly GCA_934590355.1. Classification (GTDB taxonomy): domain Bacteria; phylum Bacillota; class Clostridia; order Oscillospirales; family Oscillospiraceae; genus F23-B02. Next base: position 12,058 of record CAKTOX010000033.1, on the reverse strand, counting down.
GGCGGAAACGGGCTCGTCCGAGACTTCCTCGGCGGCGGCCTTTACTTCCTCTGCCGGAGGCGTGGGGTCTTTTTTCTTAAACAGGGCCATACGGGACAACAATCCTTTCCTTCCGGTGCTTTGTTCGGCTCAAGAGCTTTGAGCTCAATAAAACACCGGTGTGTTTTTAGTGTGGTTGCGATATAACGAAGCATCAGCGTAAATCACGATGACTACGGCAGTATGAGCCGTAGTCATCTGATTATACAATACTATGCCGTTAAGGTGCCGTTAAAATTATGCGGTCTTTACGGTGATGTCCTTCTCGGCGAAGTACTTGGCAGCGCCGGGGTGGTAGGGCACGTCGGAGATGGATGCGGCGAAGTCGAGGCTCAGCTCTGCCTTCTTTGCGTGGCCGATCTCGTCGATGTTATTGAAGATAGCGGAAACGAAGTTGTAGATAGCCGCATCGGAAACATCGCTGCGGGCGATGACAACTGCTGCGACTGCGACGGTGGTCACGTCCTCGGGAGTGTTGTAAACTTCCTTGGCGATGGTGTACTCCTTGTAGTAGGGGCTGGTCTTGATAAGGTTGTCAACGTGCTCCTTGTCGAGGGAGACGAGGTAAACCTGCTTGCCGGTGCTCAGGTCCTGAACGGCGGGGGTGGGAGCGCCTGCGACGACGAATGCAGCGTCGATCTTGCCGTCCTTGAGGCTGTCGGTGGAGTCGCCGAAGTTGAGGTACTCAGCCTTGATGTCGCTCTCGGAAAGGCCGTATGCGCCGAGAATGTCGAGTGCGTTGAAGTAAACGCCCGAGCCCTTTGCGCCGATGGAAACGGTCTTGCCCTTGAGGTCGGCAACGCTCTTGATGTCCTTGTTAAGGGTGACGATCTGGACCTGCTCCATGTACAGAGCCGCAACTACGCGGATGTCGGAAACCTTATCGGTGAAGAGCTTTTCGCCGTTATATGCATAGCTGAGAACGTCGGACTGGACAAAGCCGAGCTGAGCGGCGCCGCCGGCGAGGTCCTCAACGTTTGCCTGGGAGCCGTTGCTGGCGACAGCGGTGACCTTAGTGGCGGTCTTATCGGAAACCTGCTGTGCAAGCACGGTGCCGAAGGCGAAGTAGGTGCCCTGCTCGCCGCCGGTGACGAAGTCGAGATTTGCCTTGCCGTCATCGGAAGTTGCGGGATCCTTGTTATCTCCGCCGTCGCCGCAGGCGCAAAGCGCGAATACCATAACGAGTGCGAGAAGCATTGCTATGAAACGTTTCATGTTTTTTCCTCCTGTTATCTGTGAAAATTTTTCTCCCTGAATATGTTTCATCCGAAACTCATTACAGGCGCATTATACACCCGAGCGCACTCCTTTTCAAGACCAAATATGAAATTTTGCGAGTCGGAATATGCAAAATAATTCGCAATCTAATTAAATTCTTACGAAATTACAACAAAATTTCGCCCTCCGATGCAAGATGTTCCGCCTATTTTGCAATTTTGGACTATATGTGGTTGCAAAATCGCGATCCGCAATTTTTGCAAATTTCGACAGCTTTTGCGTTTTCGGCATATTGCACTGTTTGCGCACGCCGCAATTGTGGCTTTTTTACATGAAAATTGTCGAAAAGGCTTGCATATCGTCGTAGGCTGTGGTATAGTGTTCCCATCTCAAAAACATATGTTTCTGAGTGAAAGACACGAAAAGGCGGGTATTGCTATGAATATTGCACTTTTGGGCTGCGGAGTAGTCGGCGGCGGAGTTTTGGAGATAGCGGAAAAGCGCGCGGATATGTCGGTCAGGTACGTTCTCGTGCGCAGGGATAAGCCCGAGCTCGGCGAAAAGGCGGTCAATGATATAAACGTGATCTTAAACGACGACGAGGTTGACACGGTCGTTGAGGTGATGGGCGGTCTGTTGCCGGCGTATGAGTACGTCCGCGCCGCGCTCAGGGCGGGAAAAAACGTCGTCACCGCGAATAAGCACCTCGTTGCACATTACTATAAGGAGCTCGTCGAGCTTGCCGAGGAGCACGGCGCGGCGTTCCGCTGCACCCCCGCGGTCGGCGGCGGCATACCGTGGCTGGTCAACCTCGAAAGAGTCAAGCGCCTTGACAGCGTCAAGAGCTTTTGCGGCATCATGAACGGCACGACGAACTTCATTCTCGACGCTATGCACACGGACGGCTCGGACTTTGCCGAGGTGCTCGCGCAGGCGCAGGAGCTGGGCTATGCCGAAGCCGACCCCTCCGCCGATATCGATGGTCTCGACATTCAGCGCAAGGCGGTCATCACCGCGAACGTCGCCTTCGACGCCTGTCTTTGCGAGGCGGACGTTCCCGTTTTCGGAATCCGCAGCGTTTCCTCGGCGGACATCGCGGCGGCCGACGGCAGAGGGCGCATCTGCAAGATGCTCGCATTCGGCGAGAAGGGCGCGAGCGGCGTGAGCTGCTACGTCGAGCCCTGCTTCGTGCCAGCGGGCGAGCTTGAGGCGGCGGTCTCGACAAACCGCAACGTCATTTCCTTCGACACCGAGCTCACCGGCAAGGAGAGCTTTTACGGGCAGGGCGCGGGACGCTACCCCACCGCGTACAACGCCGTCGCCGACTGCGTCGATATAATGAACGGCGTAAGGAGCTTTTACACCCGCAGCTTCCGCAGCGTGCCGGTGGATAACGGCGCGGCGGTGCACCCGTACTACGTCCGCTTCAGCGGCGCCGACGATTTTCTCGATTCCGTGTCCGTCGAGGACTGCGGCGAGGGCGTCATCACGATGCCCGTGCCGGTCTCGAAGATGCACGACTGGGCAGCAAAGGCAAAGGAGGCAGACCCCGAGCTGTTTATCGCGGGACTGATGTAATATGCTTAAGGTAGCAAAATTCGGCGGCTCGTCCATGGCGGACGCGGGCCAGTTCAGAAAAGTTAAATCAATTATCGCCTCCGACCCCGCGCGGCGCGTCATCGTCGTGTCCGCGGCGGGCAAGAGATTTAAGGACGACCACAAGCTCACCGATCTTCTGTATCTGTGCCATGCGCACAAGAAATACGGCGTGAGCTGCGATCCGGTGTTCGAGATGATAGCGGAGCGCTACCGCGAGATCTGCGCACAGCTTGGGCTCGGCGTTGACATTGACGCAAAGCTCGCGGCGCTGCGCGGCGAGATCGAAAGCGGCATATCCAAGGACAAGCTCGTTTCGCGCGGAGAATATTTCTCGGCGCTGCTGATGGCGGACTTCCTCGGCTATGATTTCCTCGACGCGGAGCTGTGGCTGAAGTTTTCCTTTGACGGCAGCATCGACACCGAGCGCTCCTATGCGGAGCTTGAGCGCCTTGCCGCAGGCAGGAAGATAGTCACACCCGGCTTTTACGGCGCAATGCCCGACGGCAGCATCCGCGTTCTCTCCCGCGGCGGCAGCGACGTAACGGGTGCGCTTGCCGCGGCGGCGCTCGGAGCGGACGTGTATGAAAACTGGACGGACGTTTCCGGCATACTCATGGCAGACCCGCGCATAGTCGAAAACCCCGACACCATCGAGCGCATCACCTACAACGAGCTGCGCGAGCTGAGCTACATGGGCGCGCAGGTGCTGCATGAGGGCGCGGTGTTCCCCGTCAGGGAGAAGAACATCCCGCTCAACATCCGCAACACGAACGAGCCCGACCACCCAGGCACGCTCATCATGGACAGCTTCCCCGACGAGGAAATCGACGACCGCTTCATAACCGGCATCGCGGGGCGCAAGAATTTCTCCATCATCACCGTTTCCAAGGCGGGCATGAGCTCGCAGATGGGCGCGCTGAGAAAAATGCTCGAGATCTGCGAAAAGCACGGCGTGAGCGTGGAGTACACCCCCTCGGGCATCGACAGTGCTTCCTTCGTCGTCTCGGCGGACAAGGCAAAGGACAGGATATATTCCATCGTGGGCGAGATCCGTGACGAAATTATCCCCGACAACATTCAGATAACGAGCGGCATCTCCGTCATCGCCGCCGTCGGACGGCGCATGGCGTTCCAGCCCGGCACCTCGGGCCGCATCTTCGCCGCGCTCGGCAAAAACGGCATCAATATACGCATGATCTCTCAGGGTCCGGACGAGCTGAATATAATCGTCGGCGTAAATAACGATGATTTTGAGAGCTGCGTGCGCGTACTATATAACAGCTTCGTAAAATAAGGCTTTTTGAAAGGTGAGGTAATACCATGAAAAAATACAACGTCGGCATTCTCGGCGCAACGGGCGCCGTCGGTCAGGAAATGATGAACATTCTGGCAGAGCGCAGCTTCCCTGTCGCGGAGCTTCGCCTGCTTGCAAGCAAAAACTCCGCGGGCAAGGTCATTAACGGTCACACCGTCGTCGAGGCGTGCAGAGAAAACTTCGAGGGTCTCGACATCGTCCTCGGCGCTGCGGAAAACGACATCGCAGAGCGCTTTGCCGAGGATATAAAGGCAGCGGGCGCCGTTTTCATCGATAACTCCAGCGCGTTCCGCCTTTGCCCCGATGTGCCGCTCGTGGTGCCCGAAATAAACCCCGGGGACGTCAAGCTGCACAAGGGCATAATCTCAAACCCCAACTGCACCACTGTTATATCCTGCACCGCCGTCAACGCGCTCAACGCCGTTTCGCCTATCGAGAGCATGGTCGTGTCCTCGTATCAGGCGGTCTCCGGAGCGGGCGCGGCGGGCCTGAAGGAGCTGTTCGGCGAGGTCGAGGCGATAGCCAAGGGCGAGAGCTACGACCCCAAGGTCTTTGCGTATCAGATAGCGTATAACGTCATTCCGCAGATAGGCGGCGAGGAGCGCGACGGCTACACCTCGGAGGAGATGAAGCTGCAAAACGAGGGCAGACGCATAATGCACCTGCCGGAGCTGAAGGTGAGCTGCACCTGCGTGCGCGTCCCCGTCGTGCGCAGCCACAGCGTGTCCATCTGCCTGAAAACCAAGGAGAAGATATCCGTCGAGCGTGCCCGCGAGGTCATTGCGGCAGCCCCCGGCGTGAAGCTCGTTGACGATCTGGGCGCTCTTAAATACCCCATGCCGCTTGACACCCAGAATCAGGATCTCGTCTTTGTAGGACGCATCCGCGATGACCTGACCGACGAGCGCGGGCTCAACATCTGGTGCTGCGGCGATCAGGTGCGCAAGGGCGCCGCGACCAACGCCGTGCAGATAGCCGAGCTGCTCATCGCAGAGTGAACTCATGCCAATATAAATATAAAAGAGCAGGGCACGCGCCCTGCTCTTTTCAGCGTGTCAAATTTTGTGCCCTCGGCAGCCCATGCATTATTTCCGCCTTTTGAGCATAAATATGAACAGCGCCCCGCGCACACCGCCGCCCCGCGCCGTTTTCGGGCGCTACAAACGACACTTTTGTTACATATCGTACACTTTTTCGGAAAATATTCGGCAAAATGTTAAAAATTCTTTACCGGCAACGACGTTTCTTCTTTACTATTGCTACACTGTGTGGTACAATGACAAAAATGAAACATAATGGATGGAAGTGTATTTTTTCGGGCATTAAGTAATATTTTATATAAACTTATGGGAGGAAAAACATGAAACGAGTATTACTTATGGTCTTCAGCATCTTGCTGATCCTCGCGTGCCTGTTCAGTCTGTTCGCCGGCGTCGCCGGTGTGCGCGACATCCTGAACATCATGGATTACAAGCAGGCAGACGCGGATTTCGCAAGAGAAAATCTCAAGACCGCACGAGAGGGAATTGCCCAGCTCAAGGAGAATGAGGAGACTTACCTTTCCGGCGTCGGAACCTACACGGACGGCCTGAGCCAGTACGCGGCAGGTCAGAAGAGCTACAACGACGGTCAGGCAGCTCTTGCAGCGGGCGAAAAGACCCTCGCCGAGGGCTACGCCGCTTACGAGGCAGGCAAGAAGGCCTATGCCGAGGGTCAGGCGAAGATCGAAGCCAACACTCAGGCATACAACGAGGGCAAGGAAAAGCTCGCGAAGATCGAGCCGCTCATGCCTTATCTCAATCAGTACGTTCAGTTCCGTGACGGCACCATCGGCAAGCTGCCCGGCTTCGACAACGCTCAGGCATGGTTCGTCACCGTCGTTCGCCCCATCGCCAAGAATCTCGGAATCGACATTCCCGCAGACGTCACCGACTTCCCCGCGTTCATGAATCAGATGGTCGCGGACGGCAAGGCTCAGCTCAAGGAGTATGAGGACGGCGTTGCGCAGCTTGAGGCTGCAAAGAAGCAGCTTGCACAGGCCGAGCAGGATCTTGCAGCGGGCGAAGCACAGCTCGCCGACGCGCGCAAGCAGCTCGCGGCAGGCGCAAACAGTCTCGCCGACGCAAGAAACCAGCTTGCAGACGGTAAGGCACAGCTTTCCGTCTTTGAGGAAGGCGAGATCACTCTTGCAGAGGGCGGCATGGCTCTGTGCGAGGGTATGCCCATGTGCTTCAGCTACTTTAACGGCCGCCAGACCGTTAAATCCCTGCCCGAATATCTCGCCATCGAGTTCGGCGTCGATATCCCCGACAACCTCGTTATGGTCAAAAACGGCGTTGCGTATCTTGACACCGAGGCTTATGAGCAGTTCTGCATCACCGTTCTGTCGGCTATGTACAAGGTCGATGAAAACGGCGAGGTCGTTGTGAAGAACGGCTGCAAGATGCTCGATCTTGACAAGTGCTCCGTGCTTTGCGACAAGGCAGAGCAGTATCTGGTCGATCAGGAAGCCGACATCACCAAGGAAGTCGTCGCCCGTATCGCCATTTACATCACCGTCGGCATCGCCGCTATCCTCGGCTTCATCGCCGCTATCCGCGGCATCGTTGCCGCAGCCAAGGGCACCCGCAAGACCGGCAAGACCCTCGGCGTCATTTCCGCAGTCCTCGCCCTTGCAGGCATCATCACCGGCATCTGCACGCACTTCGGCGACTATGTCTACTCCGTGCGTCTTGACGAGGTCGGCAACTACGTCGGCGAGACCGCAGCCAAGCTGAGCTTCGCCCCCGTACATCAGTACTCCGGCACCATTCAGCTCGCGGGCCTCGTCGTAATGGGCTGCGCGACCGTGCTGTTTGCAATCTTTGCTATCCTCGCAAGCAAGGAGGCTGCCGAGAAGGAAGCCGCTCTCGCAGCCGCAGCAGCGGATTATGACGACGACATCGCCTGCGCGGCGGCAGCGGAAGCAGCAGCCGAGGCAAGCGCGGCAGCCCCCGCAGAGCCCGCAGCAGAAGCGCCCGTCATCGAGGCAGAGGCCGAGCCCGAGGTCAAGCCCGATGACGAGACCGTTAAGGAGTAAGCTCCGCAAATTAAAAAGATCCGGCCGATGACCACAGGAGACGGTATTCAGACCGCGCTCCGGTTCGGGGGCGGGCACGTGACCGCCCCCGACGGCCGAAACCCGCAGGAAGAAATTCCTGCGGGTTTTTTGATTGATTGATGGCGATTTGGCGCTGCGAATACGGTGATTGCGTGAACACGGTATCGAAAGTGCGGCAAAAACAATATCTGCCACGCACTATCGTAGTGCTTTGCAAACCACAACAAACAATCCCTCCGGCTTGCTGCAAGCGACAACCCACCTCCCTTTGCACAAGGGAGGCGATGGTGCAGGCTTAGCCTGCACTTCCGACGAGAATGTAGGGGCGAGCATTGCTCGCCCGCATGGTCGGAAATATCGGCTATTTGAAATGCCGAAAAGACAAGGCAGCGACATTGCCACGGTACTTGCCTTCCCCTCAAGGGGAAGGTGGGTCGGAGCGAAGCGGAGAGCCGGATGAGGTGTTTATAATCCTTACTAAAAGACTTTAATTCACCTCATCAGTCAGCTATCGCTGACAGCTTCCCCTCAAGGGGAAGCCAATTGCGCCACCGACAGCGGTGGTGGGGTTCACTGCGCGGGCACGGTAACGGACTTCCGACAAAGGCTGCGCTCCGATAGTGCGAGGCAGCAACGGTTTTGTCGGCACTCTCGTTACCGAGCTGACGCAATAAATGTATCGGTAAAATCCCAAGGCGCATTGGCTCAACGCCGGTTGCTCCTGCGGCGAGCAGAGAGGATGAGGAAGGTGACGGCGAGGCTCAGGGCGGGGAAAACGAGCTGCGAGAGCGTGAGCAGGCTCTGCTCGTCCGAGGGGATAAGCGCGGCGGCAAGTGCGGTCAGAGCTGCGCACAGGGGTATCATGAGCCGCCCGTTTTTCATGTCGAGCATCGGGGCGTCCGTTTTTTCCGGCGCATGGCCGAGCACGAGCCGCACCAGATGCGCCGCAGCGCAAAGCTGCATCGAAAACACGACAAAATCCGACAGCACCCACAGTGCCGCGACGAGCGCATCGAGCCGCTCGAGTGATTTGAACAGCGTCACGTCGCGCACCATCGAGAAAAACGGATGTGAAAACCGCGCGGTCAGCGCAGCGCCGTAGATGCCTATCATCACCGCGCAAAACGCCGACAGCAGCAGACACACCGGCACGAGCCAACGCGCAAAAAACGAAAATCTGCCGCTCTCAAGCGGAGCGCGATCCTCCAAAACTGCGGCGCACCAGATGACGCTGCCGTAGATCTCGACGACCGAGAGACTGCCGAGAAAAACGTCGAAAAATGTCGCGTCGCACAGCGGAAAAAGGTTTTTCGTGTCGATGGAGCCGAGCGCAAAGACAACGGCAAGCAGCATCACCGCCGTGAGAACGGGCGCAAAGACCCGCGACGCACGCGGCAGCGCCTTAACCGGGCCGAGAGCCGCCGCGGTGCCGAGAGCGAGCATGGTCAGCATGAACATCCACGGCCCCGCCGCGGGGTAGATCGTCGAATTGAGCCGGTGCGCGCCGGTGCGCAGGATAAAGCCCGATGACAGCAGCAGATACGCCGCCGCGATGAGCAGCACCGTGCTGCCGAAAATACGGCCGTTCCTGCGCAGTATCAGCTCGCCCAGCCCCTCGCCCTCGCGCCGCGTTTTCATGAATGAGCAAAAACACGCGAGAAACAATAACAGCAGAGGCAGCGCACATAAGGGCGCGAGCCAGCCCGCATTTCCCGCCGCCTGCGCGGGCGCCTTGGGCAAGAGCCGCGTCACCGCCGCGAGCGACGCCACAAAGCACATTGCGCGAAGCTGCCGCCTGTCAAAGCCGCCGCTCATCGCCGTCCCTCCCGCAGATCGAGGTGGTAGCTGCGCTGAAGCTCGGCGGTGACCTCTACATTATAATATAATTGTGCCATGCGCCCGGTGAAATCGTCCCGCAGCCCGCGCGGGAGCTCGGCGGCAAGGTTCAGCGCGTCGCAGCCGGAGCCGAGCGAACACTCGATCACGCCGCCAACCCATGATTTTACGATCTGCTCGAGCCTTGACTCAAGCTCGGGCACGGAAAACTCGCCCTCCGCCTCGGCAAGCGAGGCTGTGAGCCGAATTTTCACCTCAAGCCCTGCGAGCGCACCGCCGCTCATAACGGGCTCAAGCTCGCAGCGCACCCTGTCAAGCTCCGCCGTTGCGTCGCCGAGCGATACCGCGAGCGTGCCGGTCTCACCCTTTAAAATGCCCACGCCGGGTGCGAGAGACTCGGGTATCTCGCCCGCCGCCCTGCCATTATATATAATAATGTAGCCGTCCGGCTCGATCGCCGCCTCCTCCGGCTCTGCCTCGGAGCTTGAAGAAGCCGCCGGCACGGTGCGCACCGCGCAGATGAGCGCCGCGCCGTTTTGCTCGAGCGAGGATATTATCTGCGCCGCCGTGTACACCCGCGCCCTGCCGCTGAGCCTGAGGTTTTCGGTAACGGCGTGCAGCAGCTGCGAGGCGTCTGTTGTCTTGCCGCCGCTGTCGAGCACGAGCGCGGCCGCCGAGCCGTCCTTGAGCGCAAACACCGGGACGCTAAGGCGAAACGATGCGTCGCGCTCGAGGCAGTCGAAATATTTTGTCACGCCCGTTTCTGTCGCGCTTTGACCGAGCACGATGTAGGAGCCGTGTCCGAAAAAGAGCTGCCGCCCCTCGCTGAAGCTCTGTAATTTTTCCTGCGCGAGAGTTACGGAGGGCGCGTCCGCGCAAAGGCGCAGCGGCGAAAACTGCCCCTCGCCGTATTCCCCGGACAAACCGCTGCCCTCCGCCGCGACCGAGAGCGTCACGCCGCCGTCGTCCGATGAGTCAAAGCCCATGGTGCGCACGACGAGAAGCTGCGCGATGTCGCGGTAGTTTGAATATATGCTGCCGCCCGAGCAGCCTGTCAGAGCCAGTAAGACGGACATCAAAAGGGCGGCGATTTTTTTCCTCATGCCTGCTTCCTCCTGTCGGGAGTTTTGAGCTCCGGCTCGCGGAACTTGTCGTCCGGGAGCGGGCTGCGCAAAAAGGTGCGCCGAAGGTTTCTCCGCCCCCCGCCGGACCACGGCGCGGTGTAGTTGCGGCCGAAGGAATCTATCGTGCACAGATACCACACGATGAAGGCGAGCGCGAGCACCACGCCGTACAGCCCCGCTGCTATCGCGGCGATGACGAGGGCAAAGCGGCATATCCTCAGCGCTGCGCCAAGATCCTGACTCGGCTGCGCATAGCCCGCGATGCCCGCGGTCGCAACGACGATGACCGCGATGGGCGATATGACCTTCGCCTCGACGGCGCTCTGCCCGACTATGAGCGCGCCGATGATGCTCACCGTGTCGCCTATGGGGTCGGGCAGACGCAGCCCCGCCTCCTGCAAAAGCTCGAACGCGACGAGCATGCCCAGCAGCTCCAGCGCCGTCGAAAACGGCACCGCCTGCTTTGACGCGATGACCGACAGCAGAAGCTGCGTGGGTATCATCTCCTGATGGTACATCGCTATCGCCGTGTAAAACGCCGGCAGCGCCAGCGCCAGCAGCACCGCGCTCCAGCGGATAATGCTCAGCGCCGACGATACTATATAATTCTGCCCGCCCTCCTGCGGCACGCGCAGAAATTCCGGAAACGAGACGGGCACGAGAAACGCAACGGGTATGCCGTCAATGAGAAGCCCCACCCTGCCGTTGAGCAGCTGCCTGGCAAAGCGGTCGGGGCGCTCGGTGTGGATGACCTGAGGGAACATAGAGCGCGGGTGGTCGGTGACGTATTCCTCGATCATGCCCGTGGACAGCACGCCGTCAACGTCGATAGCGTCCAGTCTGCGCCTTAGCTCGGCCACGACCGCGGGGTCGGCTACGCCCTCGACGTACATGACGGCGGCCTGAGTGCGGCTCTTGCGTCCGAGCGTGGTGTTGACGACCTTCAGCGCGGGAGTGGCGATGCGCCGCCTGACGAGCGCCGTGCCGGTGCGCAGGACCTCGGTGAAGCTGTCCTTGCCGCCCTTGAGCGACTTCTCCATCGTCGGCTCGCTGATGGCGCGGCGCACCTGCTGCGAGCGTACCTCGAAGGTCACCGCCTCGCCGCCGGGGAACACAACCGCGCACGAGCCGTGGGTGATGTCATCCGTGACCTCGTCCGTGCTGCGCCGGTATTTTGCCTGCGAGCTGTACACCGTGCCGTCGAGCAGCGCCTGCGCGCTCACGCCGCGTCCCGTGCGCAGAAGATCCGTCAGCGGGCGTATGATGTCGCGGCTTATATCGCCGCCGCCCGCGATGCCGTCGAGCCAGCAGACATATAATTGCCCGCCCTCCTGCGGAACCGGCACGATGCTGCGCGACTGAAAATCATCGCAGTCGGAGAAAATATCCTCGAGAGTTTTTCGGCACAGCGCCCCGCCGCATTTCTTTTTTTCGCGTTTCCCGGGCTCGCCGCCGTTTTCGCCCGCACGCTTCGGAAATCTCAAATCAATCATATTGTTATTATGCGCAGTTAAAAACACAATATTTAGTGGTCAAAAAATCGCGCGAAAAAAAGCTTCAAAAAACCGAAAAAAAGTGTTGACAAAGGGGGTTTCCGGTGGTATTCTAAGCAAGCACCTCACGAGAGAGTGCGGCGTCGATGCGAGAGCGAAACGAAAAGCTTCAAAAAAGTTTGAAAAAAGTTCTTGACAAACGCAAGCCAATGTGCTATAGTAAATAAGCTACCCGCTGAGAGCGGTGAGCAAAGACGGTACCTTGAAAATTAGATAATGTAAGAACAGCTTATGCTAAATAAGCACCGGAAAAGGGTTCAAGTTCTTTGAAAAA
>CAKTOX010000032.1 GCA_934590355.1 uncultured Oscillospiraceae bacterium | reverse complement strand
TTTTGTCTACTTCTTTCCTCGCTATAAGCTCTCCTCTTCCACTAGCATAGCTAGTGGTTGCCTTTGCTGCTGGCAAAACGAATCCCCGAGCTGTTCATTTTGAACAGCTCGGGGATTTTCTATTTAGCCGAGTTACTTTGTGCCGAAGATGCGGTCGCCGGCGTCGCCCAGACCGGGGACGATGTAGCCGTGCTCGTTGAGGTGGTCGTCAAGAGCCGCAACGTAGATGTCAACGTCGGGATGGTCTGCCTGCATACGCTCAACGCCTTCGGGAGCGCCGATGATGCACATGAGCTTGATATGCTTTACGCCGTCGTCCTTGAGGAACTTGATCGCAGCGGAGGCAGAGCCGCCGGTAGCGAGCATGGGGTCAACAACGATAACGTCTCTTTCGTCGATATCGGGCGGCATCTTGAAGTAGTACTTTACCGGCTCGAGGGTCTCCGGATCGCGGAACAGGCCGATGTGGCCGACCTTGACGTTGGGCATCATGCTGACCATGCCGTCAACCATACCGAGACCTGCGCGCAGGATGGGTACTATCGCCAGCTTCTTGCCCGCGATGCGCTTTACGGTCGCCATTGCGACGGGAGTCTCGACCTGCACCTCTTCGAGGGGGAGATCTCGCGTTGCTTCATAGCACATAAGCATTGCTATCTCGGAAACAAGCTCTCTGAATTCCTTAACGGAGGTGCCCTTGTCTCTGAGGATGGACAGCTTGTGCTGGATAAGGGGATGATCGAATACGCATACCTTGCTCATGATAATTCTCCTTTTTAGTCCGCTCCTGAACGGAGCCTATTTATATACACCGGCAAGCCGGTTTCTATACGGCGGGATATTGCCTGTTACTTCATGCGCTCCTGACGCTCGCGCTCGGCCTGGCTCAGGCGCAGATACACGGGCAGCAGGTCATCGGCGGTGCCGGGCGCTTTATCCAGTGCCGCCATCGCAACGCCCCATGCGCTCTGGTAAACGAGGTTTTGCGGCGCAACGCGGCATGCGATGCCGAGCTTTTTCATGTGCTCGTAGGTGAGCATGGCTCCGTCGCCCGTGAGGAAGGCGTTTTTGCCGTCGATCTCGCGGGCAAGCTCATCGAGGGAAACGGCGCGGTCTGCGCACTGCCTTACGGGTCTGCCGTCTTTTATCTCAAACAGCGCGTTATATACCTGGCTGCGTCTTGCGTCCATCACGGGGCATATGAGCCCCTCTGCGGACACTCCGTGCCACGCCATAGCCTCGAGCGTAGAAACGCCGACGCACCTCTTATCTGCCGCCCATGCAAGTCCTTTAACGGTGGAAACACCTATCCTGATCCCGGTAAAAGACCCCGGACCGTGGGCAACGGCGATAAGATCAACGCCGGCAATCGTATTTTCAGTATTTTTAAGCATATCGTCCACCATCGGCAGCAGGGTACGGCTGTGAGTGAGTCCGCTGCACTGTGTGTACTGTGCGATGAGTCGCTCATCCTCCGTCAGCGCGACCGATGCGGCTTTTGCGGAGGATTCGATTGCGAGTATCAGCATTATGCTTTTCCCTCCTCAACAGTGATTTTTCGCTCCGTATCCGAGAGCTTTTCGATGCGAACAACGGTTTCGTCGCCAAAGAACGCATCCTCGACCTTCTCGCTCCATTCAACGGCACAAACGGCGCCGCGCGCGAGATAATCCTCCCAGCCGATGTCAAACAGCTCGTCCGCGCTCTCAAGACGGTACATATCAAAATGAATGAGCTCCCGCTCTCCCTCGTACTCGTTTACGATGGTGAACGTCGGGCTGGATACGCGGCAGGAAAGCCCCATGCCGCGCGCCATACCGCGCACAAAGGCGGTCTTTCCCGCGCCGAGGTCGCCGTACATTGCAACGACGGTGCCGCCGGTGAGCTGCTTTGCAAAACGCTCGCCTATCATCTCGGTCTCAGCCTCGCTGCGGCTTATATACGTCTGCATTGTCTCACCTCCGGATTTTTTGAACTTTTTCTGAATTCCGATTATACCACAATATACTGCATTGCGTAAAGGGCAATAATATGCTAAAATGTAACGCGTCAAATCACGAATATTTGTAAGATAAAGCATTTTGAAGGGCGGCGGCGGAGATCAGCAGATCATCATACAAAATTAAAGACTTCTTCAAACGGGCGGATATATTCCTGCTCGTCATGTGTGTTATATGTACCGTCTTCGGTATCGTTATGATATACAGCATGACCAAAAACTACGGCTGGGCGAAATATGTCGTCGTTCAGGCGTTTGCAATGTTTATCGGCATAATGGCATTTATCGGCTTCACCGTAATTGATCCCGATCTTATCGCCGCGAACTGGAAGCCTCTGACGATATTTAACGTCCTGTTCATCGTGGGACTGCTCTTCTTCGGCAAGGGCGATGAGGTCGGCTCGCGTGCATGGTACCGCTTTTTCGGCATCGGCGTTCAGCCCTCTGAGATAGTCAAGGTCATATTTATTGTACTTATTGCCAAGCAGATGTCCCGATACAAGGAGCAGAACAGACTCAATAAATTCCCGAGTCTCGTCAAGCTCGGCCTTCACTTTGCGCTGTATTTCGGACTTATAACCGTTATTCCGAATGACCTCGGCAGTGCGCTTATCTTCCTTGCCATCTTTCTCGTCATGCTCGTATGTGCGGACGTCAAATGGTACTGGATGGGTCTCGGCGCGGCGGGAATCGCAGCGTTTATCCCCTTGGCGTGGAACTATATTCTGCACGATTATCAGAAAAAGCGCATACTCGCACCGTACATTCCGGACATAGTCGACCCCACGGGTCAGGGCATCACATGGCAGATGCATCTGTGTCAGGACGCATTGGCATCGGGGCGCTGGACGGGTGTCGGCTTCGGTCAGGGCAGCTTCGCGCAGAGCAGCTATAACGCACGTCACACGGACTGTATCTTCGCCTCCATCGGAGAAGAGCTCGGCATGATAGCCGGAATATTCATCATCGTGCTTCTGAGCATCATCATCATCCGCTGCTGCATCATCGGCCTGCGCTCGGGCAGCAGCTTCGGTATGCTCATCTGCTTCGGCGTTGCTACGGCGCTTGCGTTCCAGACGTTTATCAATATCGGAATGTGCATCGGTATAACGCCCGTCATCGGCATCACGCTTCCGTTTGTCAGCTACGGCGGCTCCTCGATAGTCGCAATGTACGCGGCCGTCGGACTCGTTTCGGGCGTCAAATACCGGCCTAAGCCAAAGCAGAACTTCGTTCAGTACACCGGCATGGTCGAGGAGGGCGAGCGCCCCGACCCGATAATCCCGAGAATTAAAACCTCTCCCCGCTTCGGCCGCAAAAACAAAGCATAAACAGCTTAAAAAGCACCGCTGTGCGGTGCTTTTTTGTTATTCCAGACCGATATATTTCATTGCCTTGAAGCTCGTGAGGATCATTTCCTTGAGCTCCTGCTCGTTTTCGCGACGGCCGCGCTCGACCCAAGTGACCATGATGCCCATCATTGCCGAGGCGATAATAGACGCCATATAGTCAAAAAGCGCGCTGTCGCCTAAAAAGGGCAGCTCGCCGCGCAAAGTTGATGCACAGCGGCGCAGGCTGTCATAGAGCATATCGCTGCGCTTTATGCCGACAATGGTCTCTATGAGGCCGGCATGGCGCGACCACGCCATAAAAACCGCCCCGCTTATATTCTCATGGTCAAGCCCGAACGCCTCGCGGAACACCTCGTCGCACATGAGCGATAGCACGTCCTCCATGCGGTCAAAGTTGCGGTAAAAGGTCGATCGGCTCACTCCCGACGTGCGCTGTATATCGCTGATGCTTATATCCTCGAATTTTTTCTGCTCAAGGCACTTGCCGAGCCCGTCGCATATGAGCTTAACAGACGCCTGCGCCCGCTTATCCTGCTTTATGTGATACATTATTTGCTCCTTTGTATTATTTCGTTGCGGTACTATTGTATCACAAAAACATTTGTGTTACAATCTCATCATGAAATAATTTTGAGTAAAAAGGAGCAAACACAATGAGCAAAAACGTAATATTCTGCTATTCTGGAAGCGGCAACTGCCTTGACTTTGCAAAAAACGTCGCCAAGGGCTTGGGCGACACGGACATAGTCATGATGCGCAAGGCTCCCACCGTGACCGACGTGCGTGATGCGCAGCGCGTCGGCTTCATCGTCCCCTGCTACGGCGGCGGTCTGCCCGGCGACGTCGAGGAGTTTCTCGATTACATCCGCATCTCCCCCGACGCATATGTGTTCGCGGTCGGACAGTACGCGGGCTACCTCGGCTGCGGCCCGTATAAAATCGACAAGCACTTCAAGCTCGATCTTTGGCGCGGGCTTTCACATCAGTGCTCGTGCATCTGGCTTTTCCCGCATCATCTCATGATGCCGCCCGTCACCCCCGCAATGGCTCAAAAGCGCAGTGAGCGCGCGGCAAAGAAGCTCGTCAAGAGCATTCTCGCCGGCGAAAAGAGCAAGAAGTCTCCTCCCAAAATGGGGCTCAACCAGCTTGAGAGCAAGGTTTGGCCTAAGCTTGCAATCGGCAAGGCGAAGAAATTTGCCGTCACCGACGCCTGCATAGGCTGCCGCCAGTGCGAAAAGCTCTGCCCGAAGGGAAATATCCGCTTTGAAAACGGCAAGCCCGTATTCGGCACGGACTGCATACAGTGCCTGAGCTGCCTGCAATACTGCCCCAAGGATGCCATCACCCTGACCGAAAAGAGCGTCAAGCGCGAGCACTACCACAATCCCAACGTCACCGCACAGGAGCTCATGCAGAGCGTTATTCATATTGATTGATATTTCTTCGCCGCTGTGTTATACTTGTAGCACCGAAATTTTTTGAGCGGAGAAGGAAATATGGTTACGTTTAAACTTAAAGAAGAGTCCGAACAGCAGATAGTCTACTGGTACTTCCCCAACGGCAAGGAAGAAAACGGCCACGGCACGATCGTCATCGACCGCATTTTGGGTAAACTAGACGTTCCCGAGCTTGCACCGGACGACCGTCTCGTTCGGCACACCGTCGAAAATCAGAACCGTTGGCGCAAGGCGGTAAACCAGATGCGCAACATTGAGCAGATACCCGAGCTCACCGACGAGGAGTGGCCCGAGGCGACCGAGGACAGGATAAGTACCGTCTTCGCAGACCACGCCATTCAGAAGATCATCGAGGCGTATAATAACGGCGAGATCCTCGAAGAGGGAATCGAAACCTGGAACATCTGAGAATAATCGAACATCAGCGGCGGAATGTGTTCTTTTCGGACACATTCCGCCGTTTTCTTTAGTTATTTTATTGATTGTTTACAAACAAATGAAATGTGTATACTCCCATATTTTACAACTTTTTTCGGAAGAAAATGCGCCGCAATTATATCGATTCCGACAAATAACAGTTGACATAGGCGTTTGCTTATGATAGCATAACCGTAAGAAATAGTAAAAAAACTATAAGAAAGGAGAAGCACTATGGAAAACACTATGTACGAAGTCATTAGGAAGTTTTTTATGCATGTAGAGCCTGGTCTTCATGAGATATTTGAGTTCATAGAGAAATGGTTCCCTGTCTGATCATCGGTCATAAAATCCCACGCGCCATGCGGTGCGTGGGATTTTATGTGCCGTAAAAAAAGCAGAACGGATGTTCCGTTCTGCTTTTGCTCTTATTTTGCGTACTCGACGGCCTTGGTTTCGCGCAGAACATGGACCTTGATCTGACCGGGGTAGGTCAGCTCTTCCTCTATCTTCTTTGCGATGTCGCGCGCCAGAAGCACCATCTGATCCTCGGAAACGTCCTCGGGCTTGACCATGACGCGGATCTCGCGGCCCGCCTGAATGGCATAGCTGCCCGCAATGCCGGGGAAGCTCTTGGAGATCTCCTCAAGCTTTTCAAGGCGCTTGACGTAGTTCTCGATATTCTCGCGGCGTGCGCCGGGGCGGGATGCGGAGATCGCATCGGCGGCCTGAACGATGCAGGCAACGACCGTGTGCGGCTCAACATCGCCGTGGTGCGCCTCGATAGCGTGGATGACCGCCTCGTTTTCCTTGTACTTGCGGCAGATGTCAACGCCGATGGAAACGTGGCTGCCCTCGACCTCGTGGTCGATCGCCTTGCCGATATCGTGCAGGAGACCTGCGCGCTTTGCGGTGTTGACGTCAACGCCCAGCTCGGACGCGATAAGTCCGGAAATATGCGACACCTCGATGGAGTGCTGAAGGACGTTCTGACCGTAGCTGGTGCGGTATTTCATGCGGCCGAGAAGCTTGACGAGCTCCTGATTTATGCCGTGGATATTCGTTTCGAACACCGCGCGCTCGCCCTCGGCCTTGATTGTCGCGTTAACTTCCTTCTGTGCCTTGGCGACCATTTCCTCGATGCGTGCCGGATGGATGCGTCCGTCGGCAATGAGCTTCTCAAGAGCCAGACGCGCGACCTCGCGGCGAACGGGGTCAAAGCTGGAGACGGTGATCGCCTCGGGGGTATCGTCGATGATAAGATCGCAGCCCGTGAGCGTTTCGATGCTGCGGATGTTGCGGCCCTCGCGGCCTATGATGCGTCCCTTCATCTCGTCGTTGGGGAGAGGTACGACGGAAACAGTGACTTCGCTTGCATGGTCTGCCGCGCAGCGCTGGATAGCCGTGACGATGATCTCGCGTGCTCTTTCCTCGGCCTCGTCCTTATACTGCGCCTCGATCTCCTTGACCTTGACCGCCATCTCATGCGTAACGTCGTCCTTGAGAGCATTGATGAGATATGCCTTAGCCTCGTCAACGGTGTATCCGGAAACCTTCTCGAGCATTTCGAGCTGGCTCTTCTTGATGAGTGCTATCTCATTCTGCTGGTTTTCGACGTCGGCTATCTTGCGGGCAAGAGTGTCGTTCTTGCGCTCGAGAGAGTCGGTCTTTTTGTCAAGGTTTTCTTCCTTCTGCTGTAATCTTCGCTCCTGCTTCTGCAGGTCGGCACGGCGTGCCTTTTCTTCGCGCTCAAACTCCGAGCGGCTTTTGTGTATTTCTTCCTTTGCTTCGACGAGAGCTTCGCGTTTCTTGCTCTCGGCGCTTTTTATGGCCTCATTGATTATTCTCTTTGCTTCATCTTCCGCGCTGGATATTTCGCGCTCGGCAACTTTTTTGCGGTAAGTCATGCCGAGGACAAATCCTATAACACAAAAAGCAACAATCAAGATGATTGCTATCCATAATTTCATAGAAAGTAAACACACCTCCATTCTTTAAGAATTTTGCGGTGGTTTTTTGTTTGCTGCGGTATCTTTTTTGATATCTAAGGGTAAGACGGTGCATCAAGCGCAGCCCGTCCGTAAAATTGTATCTAATATCTCAAGGCTCCTCCCCAGGGAGCCTTACGGCCTGCTTGCAGCTTCAAATTCCCGAAAATGCGCGCAGTTACCTAAAATATTATCCGATTTATTTTAGCCCCAAAAGCGGTTTGTGTCAAGTGTCTGCAATAATATATATGAATTTTTCAAAACACTTGGCCGCGCATTGTGGACAAGCGGTGTATAATTTTATATAATTAAGCGTAGATTTGTTTTCGGAGGGTGCAAATGAGAGTAACATATTTCTTCACGTTTTTGGTGCTGATGCTCATAGCGCTGTTTCTTCTCGCCTGCCCCTCCCCGCGCAAAGCCAAGCTCGGCGCTGCGTCGGAAACGACATTTTGCAGGGTAGACGCGCTGGCGCTGGGCGCAATTATGCTCGTATATGCGATAGCGGCGTTTACGGGGCTCGGAGATACGGGCGCGGCGCAGTCGTTTCACAAATTCAATAGCGGTGAAAGTGCCGTTATTGATCTGGGTGAGGTCAGGACGGTTGACGGCGCAATGCTCTATTCGGGACTCAACACCGGCAGCTATTACATCGAAATTTCCGACGACGGCGAGCGGTGGCGCGACGCGGGGGATTTCGAGCAAAACTATGTTGCTCTTTTTAAATGGAACGATGTTGAGGCGCTTTCCGGCGTGAGTGCGCGGTACATCCGCCTCACGGCACAGGGCAGCGTTTGGCTGGGAGAGCTCGGCATCAAGTGCGGCGGCGGGCTTTACGGTGCAAGCGCTGACGCGCCGGAGCTTTTCGACGAGCAGGAGTATGTTCCGGAATATCAGCATTTTACCAACAGCAGTTATTTTGATGAAATTTATCATGCGCGCACGGCACTCGAAAACATTGAGGGCATTTACCCCTACGAGGTTTCACACCCTCCGCTCGGCAAGCTCATAATCGCGATCGGCATACAGCTATTCGGCATGACTCCGTTCGGCTGGCGCTTTTCCGGAACGCTTTTCGGAGTTTTGATGCTGCCTGTCATGTATGTGTTTATTAAAAAGCTCTTCGGACGCAGCAGCATCGCCGCCTGCGGCACGGCGATATTCGCCTTCGATTTTATGCACTTCGTGCAGACGAGGATAGCGACCATCGACACCTACGCCGTGTTTTTCATCCTGCTCATGTACCTTTTCATGTACCTGTACATAACGGGCGGTCGGCTGCGCCATCTCGCTTTGTCGGGCGTGTTTTTCGGTTTGGGTGCGGCGAGCAAGTGGACCTGCATATACGCGGGCGCGGGGCTTGCGGTCATATGGCTCATCTATTGGCTGCGGCATTTTGAGCTGAAGGCATTTCTAAAAAACTGCGCATTCTGTCTTGTGTTTTTCGTTCTCGTGCCGGCGGTCATCTACTATGCAAGCTACTATCCCTACGGCGCGGCGCAGGGCATGAGCGGTATCGAAATGTATTTCACTGCGGACTATGCAAATATCGTTCTTGATAACCAGAAGTTCATGTTCACCTACCACTCCGGCGTCACGACGGAGCACCCCTACTCCTCGCGCTGGTGGCAGTGGATAATCAACGAACGCCCCATCCTCTACTATCTCAAGCACTTTGACGACGGCACGCGCTCCTCCTTCGGTGCGTTTTTGAACCCCGTGCTGTGCTGGGGCGGCTTTATATGCATGATAATATGCTCGGTGTATCTCATAAAAAGGCGCGACGAGGCTTCACTGTTTATAATCATCGGCTATCTTGCGCAGCTTCTCCCATGGGTATTCATAACGCGCACGACCTTTGAGTATCACTACTTCCCCGCGTCCGTGTTTCTCGTGCTTGCGCTCTGCCGCGTATTTTCGCTCATAAGGGAGAACGTCAAGGGCTGGAGATTCAACGTCTACGGTCTGACTGCCCTGTCGCTTGCGGCGTTTGTGATGTTCTACCCCGCCCTGTCCGGACTGCGCGTAAACTCGCAGCTTGCGACCAATCTGCTCAAATGGCTGCCGAATTGGCCGTTCTGAGCGCGAAAGCTCTTGTAATTCGGCGTGTTTAATGAGATAATAAAATGTAATATAATTTTTTCGGAGGATCTTAATTATGATCGCATTAGGTTCCGACCACGGCGGCTACGCTCTCAAGCAGGAGCTCATGAAGCACCTTGCCGCACGCGGTCTTGAATACAGGGATTACGGCACTTATTCCGAGGATAGCTGCGACTATCCGGTTTACGGCAAGGCGGTGGCTCACGCCGTGGCAGACGGTGAGTGCGACCGAGGCATCATCATCTGCGGCACCGGCATCGGCATCTCCATCGCCGCAAATAAAGTCAAGGGCGTGCGCGCCGCTCTGTGCGGCGACTGCTTTTCCGCGGAAATGACGAGACTTCACAACGATGCGAACATTCTCGCAATGGGCGCAAGAGTCGTGGGTCCCGGACTTGCGCTCAAAATCGCGGACACCTTCCTTGACACGCCGTTTTCCGGCGACGAGCGCCATGTGCGCAGAATAAATCAGATCGAGGACTGATATAATTGGCAAACAACTCTGAATTTTACCGCGGAAAGCGCAAAAAAATCGCGCCCGCGCTTATCGGAACGATAATCGTTCTTGCCGTAATCGCGTTTGCGGTCATGCTGTTCTACGGACTGCAAAAGTATATAGTAGTAACCAACAGCGGGCTGCATCTTGAAATTCCGTTTTTGCAGGACGGCAGCGAGAGCACGCAGCCGGACGAGGAGACCGGAAGCATCGTCCACAGCTTCGAGCCCGTCAACGCGGTGCTCGAGGTCGGCGAGCCGGATTACTCGAACGTGGCTGCCACGGCAGGCAACGGTCTTGAGGCGATAAAGGCAGCGTTCGTTCCGTTCTCGGAGGTAACGGAGTCCGGAATTGCGGCTCGCCTCGCCTCCGTGAGCGGTGCAAACGCGGTGCTCCTTGACGCAAAGACCGTCACCGGTATGCTCGCCTGGAGCTCTGAAACGGACATCGCAAAGGGCTACGGCACGACGGGCACGGTAGATCTTAAGCCCATCGTTACGTCTCTCAAGGAAAAGAACGTCTACGTTGCCGTGAGACTTTGCTGCTTTGTCGATGATACTCTTGCCTCGCGCTATGCGCAGGTCGCGCTCAGAACGAAGGACGGTGCAGCCTACACTGACGGAAACGGCGCATGGCTTGACCCGACGAATGCCATCGTCAAAAAATATATCGCCTCCCTTTGCAGCGAGCTTTCAAAGATGGGTGTGGATGAGATCGTGCTGCACGGCATGAGAATGCCGGAAGCTGCGGGCGTTGAATTTGCCTACACCTCAAGCTCCGCCGTCACTCCTACGCCCGTTTCGGCGATCTCCGGCTTTGCCATCAGCATGATGCGCAGTATGCGAAGCGCCTCGGCGGCGCTGTCGGTGCAGCTTACGAGCCAAACGGCGATGCAGTCGGGCTCGGACACCGTGACGGGGCAAAATGCGGAAATATTCTTCAAGGTCTTTGACCGCGTGTACTACACCTCGGACGCGGCAGGCGCAGCCGATGCCGTGAGCGCAGCCGAGCGCTACGTCTCGATAGGCGACGTTAATATGCGTCTTGTACCGCTGTGCTCCGAGGCTCCGAGCACGACCTCGTGGGTCGTAATGGGATAAAAAAAGTGTCACTCACTTTAGGTGAGCGACACTTTTTTTATGCTTATTTATGCTCTGTTTTTAGAAAACAGCTCCTTGCCGTCGGCGGCGGTCAGAATACCGCAGACGATGACGATGAGAGCGCAGATAATGGTCGTGGGCGTGAGCACGCTCGTGTCGCCGAGGAACACCGCCGTGAAGAATATCGCCCATGCGGCATAGGTGACGTTAAGCGCCATGGACTTGGACGCTCCGATGGCTGCGATAGCTCTATAATAGCACAAATACGACACGGTCGCGAAGAACGCCGCAGCAGCGATGACGGGCAGCAGCCAGCCGGTGCCGGAGGTAAAGAGGCTCACCGTAAAGCCCCAGCCGTGGAGTATGGGCAGGAGTACGATGCCGTAAACGAGCGCCGAGGTGGTCTGGCGTATCTGCCGCTCTATGAGCACCTCACCGCGCACCGTGAGAAGTCCCTTGTGAGTCTCATACGAAAGCGGCGCAAAGCGGCTCGAGGTGCCGGCTGCCATTATTATTGCGTTATCAACTCTGTACAAAGCTTTTCCTCCGTTTAATCGTCACCGGTCAAGACGGCATCGCTCGCAACGAGCTCCCATGCATTTTTGTTCCAAATATTGCCGTGTACGGCGTACCAATTGCCGGCAATGAACTGCGTTCCGCAGTTTTTTTCGACACTATATTCATACGAATGGAACAGATACTGCTCGGTTTTTGGCTTTGAGACAACATCGATGCGGTTTCCCGTGAATGGGTTGACGGGGTTTTCTATAACGTCCTTCACCGCCAGAAGCGGTACATCGGCGGAGAGCATGAATTCATTCGACGTCGTAAAGCCCTTGGCGTTAAAGTCCTTCACCATGAGCAGTGAAGCAAAGCCCTCCGCATCCATGCCGGAGTCCGTTATAAGCTCGGAGAACTGCCCCATAGTGTTTCCATGGTCGGACATAACGATTATCCTCGTGTTGTCATACACGTCGTTTTCACGCATATAGTCAAACCATTTTCCGAGCTGGAGCATGGCGGCCATGTTGCACTGATAATGGATATAATCATCGCGGTCGTCAACAACCATCGTTCTTCCGTCAAGGGTGAAGCGATCGGCATGCTCGCTCTCATACTGCCTGTTATCCACCTTGTAAGCCGGAACATACTCCGGCTCCTGAAGCATTGTTGGGTCATGAGTTGTGTCGTTTGTCATGACCATATAGGTGTTTGTGTTTTCCTTGCTTATCCTCGTTATATTCGGAAGGTTTCCAAGGACATTATAGGAGCCCATAAAAAATGAGTCTATGTTGGTCGCAGTGAGCATATCATCTGCCGCTTGGCTTGAGTAACCGTAAACTCCCAGAATATTTCCCTGATTATAGGTGCCGTAGTCGTACAGGTTTTTCTGTATGCACAGAGGCGAGATCTTCATGAGCGAATAGCAGAAGAAATTGCGCTTATTGTTGTCGACAGACTGCTGCTTGAGCTCAGGCTCGGTAAAATAACCACGGACATTAAATTTTCTGATGCTCGGATAGTCATCGAAAACAGAAAGATCCGGATGAAATTGATAGCCCGCATAAACCGGTTCCAAAACGGTCACGTCAAAGCCGTTTTTATCGAACATGACCGGCAGCACCTTGAGTGCTTCGTTATGCTTATCCACAAGCAGCTCGGTGTCCCTTGAATTCAGCTTCTCCGGAGTGTATTCATATCCGGCAAACAGCGACGGAGTGCTCATATTCGTCTTGAGTCCGAGAGATGCGGTGTTGTGATAGTAGGTAAAGCCGTCAAACTGCTCCTTGAGCTCGGGCTTTTCGTTGAAAAGATAGGGAACGTACGGCCCCATACCGCGGTCGAGCATTAAAACGATGACATTTTTGCCCGTTTTACTGAGAGTGAAGGTCGGGGTCGTGCCGTCGGTAACGGAATCCGTTTCGAGCTCTTCAATCGAGCGGAAAACGCCGACAGTGTTCACAGCGGACATACACACCGTAGCGATTATCGCAACGGCAACAATTCCCGGAATATGCTTTTTCCACTTCGTCGCCGCAAGGAAAAACACCACGAAAATGGCAAACACGACGGCAAGGTTAACGAGCATCTGCTCCGGCGTGAAGCTCAGTCCATTATCGAATTTGAGACCCGCCGAGAGATTTCCGAGTCCGCGGCCGAAGAACATATAGTCGGCAATCGCAATGCCGCACAGAGCCCACACGCACTTATCCATGAATGCCTTAACAGAGGGCTTAGCAAGACCGTAAAAAATGCCGAACCAAATGACGAACGTGCCGACGGCAAAGCAGAAGGCGCTGGCTATGTACCACGCCGGGTGCAGGAAGTTTGTCATATCCGCAAACTCCTGCGGCGATGCGGCTATGACGGACGATGGAATGAGAAGTCCCGTGAGAACGGCAAGAAAAATTCCGCCTGTTACGAATATCTTCTTGTTCGGCTTAATATCCGCAAGCTTTTCTGGCAGCTTCACCTTGCCCTTCAAAAGCACGGCCAGCAACGGTATCTGAAGCGCTACGCCCGCCGCAGCGAAAAACACCAAGCGGCGCAGTGTCGGATTTTCGTAGAAAAAGAGCCCGTACACTGCGGCGGCTATGCCCGCGAGTGAAAACATCACGCCGAGTATAATTCCTGAGTGCTTTATCTTATAGAAAATCGTTTTCACGAGGGAAAACAGATTGTTGAGTGTCCAATAGAATACAAGTCCCGCGGGCGAGTTGTAGAGAAAAACGAGAAAAAACAGTGCCATCGCATAGAGCTGGATCTTCGTTTTCGGAAGGCTGCCCTTGGTGAAGATAACACAGGAGGCGAGGTTAATGGCCGTCATGATGATCGGCATGACGTTCACGGTGAGTCCCGCCACGACCAAAAGTCCGTCGGGTGCACCGAGGTCTTTTATGGGGCCGAAGGACACGCCGTTGAGAATTTGAAGATTTGACAGGAACACATATGCCGCGATGAAAAACGGTATCTCAAGAAACAGCGAGGTCGCGCCCTTGAGAACGTAGGTCGGCTTATAGTCGTTCTGGCGATAGTAGGTCTGGAGCATCATCATGCGCTCGTCGCCGCGGAAGGTCTTTTTAATATGCGAAACGCCCTTGTGCAGCTTGAGCTCCGTCACACGCTCCTCCTCCTGCATTGCGTCCGCGCGTCTGTACAGCGGCAGCACGAGGAAGTTCATCGCAAGGCTCAGTGCGATTATGGCAAGGCCGGGGTCACCGACGACTCTGTTTGCAATAACGAACACCACTTCAAAGAGAAGCTGAAGCGGCTTAATGAGCAGTGTTCCTAATATGTCCCAAAATGACATTTTACTTATCTCCTATCTCGGTGTCGGAAGTCGCTTTTTCGGAAAGCTCGGCAAGCTTGCGCTCAAGGTAATCGGCCGTGTTGCGCGCGCCCTGACCCATGTGCTCCCAAGTCTGTGCTCTCGCCTCGTCGCGTCCCGCCTGATAGCGCGAGTCCTCGAGGCAGGCGTCTATTATCTCGCGCAACTGCGGCATATTTTCCTGAGTGAGCTTCTGTCCTATGCGCGGCAGGACGTCAAACGTCCAATAGGGGGTATCGAGCCACCATGCGTCATAGGGCGAGCTGTCAAACTCGGTGTCGGTGTAAATGACAGGCTTATCGTACACGAGGGAAAAGTCGAATATTACGCCGGAGAAATCGGAAATGAGGATGTCCGAGCGGCGCAGGACGTCGTAGTTATCCGAATCGCGGTTCCATTCAAGGCGCTCGGAGTCGGGATAGTCGTGCATGAGCTTGTCCATCATGTCCTTTTCGGAGCTGAAGGACTGCGGATGCGGGCGAATAATAATGTGATAACCCGTTGCAAGCAGAGTGTCGATTATCTTGCCGCCGTATTTCTTGAGAATTGCGCTCTCGCCCCATGACGGAGCAAGCAGCACCGTGCGCTCGTGCTCCGGCAGCGGAGTATCGGCGTGCAGCCGCGCGAGCATATCGTCCATATACGGTATACCGACCTTGACGAGCTCCTTTTCGGGGAGGTTTCTGAGCTTTTCGAGATCTCGCACCTGCTCGACCTGATACTGACCCGAGAGCAGGATCGCGTCGTAATAGTCGATGCCGAACATACGGTAGCCGCTTATATCGCTTGCCGCGTGAGGCAGATGAACATAATAATTGACCTGCTTTGAACGCTTCCACTGATAGACATCAAGTCCCGGCGTGGTTGACATAACTACCGAGGCATTGAGAAAATTCAGCTTGGCAAAGGCCTTGTTACCCTCGCCGATAAATTCGGGCTTTATGTGCTCAAAGTCACATTCGAGCGCGGGGTCATCCTGCGAGGCGGTCATGTAGACCGTGTCGATGCCCTTTTTATCGAGTTCGCGGCAGACGGGTCTGAAAACGCTCCAATACCGCTTGTCATCGGAAAAAATGACCAGCGGTATCTTGTCTGCTCCGACATCGACCTTCTTGCCGCCGCTGAGTATAAAGCGCAGCTTCAAAAGCCATGACTTGAGCATATATGTGACGGCTCCGATTATTCCGATGAGTATGGCAAAGAGCATACTGCCGGTGCCGGGGTCAATGTAAAATTTCATCTGCGGATTGTCTCCTTAATATTTCAGCTTGCTTAAGGCTTATCATGTCCGAGGAGCGGACATGACAATAAAGGCCTTTATTGTCGATTAGTTTATTTTGTTTTTCCGAGCAGCCGCATTGCGCACACCGCACACAGTGCCGAAACTACAATATATGCCGCGGCATGAGGGAGGACTTCGACCGTTCCCGTGAGGTTAATTGCCGCGTGGGCGAGCAGCGGCAAGAATATACTGCCCGTTTTTATTCGCACCGCAGCGAGCAGAAGTCCCGCTCCGAATGCGCAAAGCACTTGCACAAAGGCATCGCAGGAGCTTGTACCCAAGGCGTTGAGCATATGCATAAGCGCAAACAGCGCCGTGGCCGCAACAGCCGCCCGAACTGTGCCGAGCTTTTTTGAAAATTCGTTCTGAAGCACGCCGCGGAAGAAAAATTCTTCTCCAAAAACTGCGTACAGCATATACACAGACGTCGCAAGAGACGGAAATGTTCCGCCGAACGCAACGTTCAGCGCCGCTATAATAAACAGCGGCAGCATCAAAATCGCATCGCTCGGCGTAAGTTTTGCGCCCATGCACAGTCCGCAGCGCTCCGCCGCGCCGATCTTGCGCAGATGCACTATCAGCGCCGCCCAAAACACAGTCAAAAGCGCCGGAGTGAGAAGCATTTGCGCTTCCGGTACAAGAGCCCGGGGCACGGCAAATATGGCGCCGTACAGAATGAGCCACAGCCAAAGCATACGTTAACGCCCCGCTTGCTTATTCGGCTGTGACGGCAATTTTAATAACGCCGTCGAGTCTGTTTTCGAAAATTCGGTATGCCTCCTCGATCTCGCTCAGCGGGAATCGGTGAGTTATGAGGGGCGTTGTGTCTATTTTCCCCTGCGCGATGAGCTCGAGTATCTCCTCGCAGTCGCAGCCGTCCACGCCGCCGGTCTTGAAGACAAGGTTCTTTCCGTACATATCCGGCAGAGGCAGCGTCTGCGCCTCGTCATAGAGCGCGACCACCGTTACGATAGCATTGGGTCTGGCGCAGCGCCATGCAAGCTCGAAGGTATCCCTTGCGCCGGCGACCTCAAGCACGACGTCTGCACCGCCGTGGTCGCTGTGCTCGCGCACGAAGCTCTCGCACTCATCGGGAAGGCACAGCAGCACATCCGGATAGTGCTTTCGCACGAGCTCGATGCGCACGGGGTCTTTTTCGCAGACAATAACGCGCTTGGGGCTTTTGAGCATGACGCACGCGAGAGTGCAGTAGCCCGTCGGCCCCGCGCCTATGATGAGCACGGTGTCCTCCGGCGTTATTTCCGAAATGCGCGCTGCCCAAAAGCCCGTCGCAAGTATGTCGCCGACAAAGAGCGCCTGCTCGTCGGAAACGCCGTCGGGTATTTTGTTAAGCCCCTGATCGGCATAGGGTACGCGGACAAACTCCGTCTGTCCGCCGTCTATGCGGCAGCCGAGCGCCCAACCGCCGTTGGGGTCGGTACAGTTATTCACCCAGCCGTTGCGGCAGAAAAAGAAGTCGCCGCAGAAGGTCTCGACATTGACCGTCACCCTGTCGCCGGGTCGCACGGACTTGACCTTGCTGCCCACGGACTCGACAATGCTCACCATCTCGTGACCGACAGTGATGCCGGGCACGGCGCGGGGCACGGCGCCGTGCTTAATGTGCAGATCGCTCGTGCATATAGAGCCGAGCGTCACCCTGACGACGGCATCGCGCGGGTCTTGCACCGCAGGCTTTTGCTTATCCGTAAGGGCAAATTTGCCGTGTTCTGTGTAAGTAAGCGCTTTCATTTCGGTTCTCTCCTTAAACTCACGGAATTGCCCTGAGATATTTAACATAACTTGTTTATTTTATCAGAACACCATCCACATTTCAAGGTTTGCACAGGCTTATCGGCGGCAAAATTGCACGAACAGTGTGCTTTTTGTAAGAATCACCGCCCCGCCCTACCCGATATGCTCCTTAGGGTGGGTAATTGCTAGGCGTAGCTTATGTTCGTGCCGCCGACCGTTGCCGTGGTAAGCTGCCTCTATAGGGTGGTTATCTGCTTTATTTATTTAAATCTTCCATATAACCCTCTATCACCTTTTCGTTTGGATAATGTTCAATATCGGGGTGATACTTCTTTATTTCTTCAAACGCCTCGGAAGAATACATAATAGTCACAATTCTTTTTTTATGTAATATCTATTTCTATTGAATACACCGAGCTCATACATGATTCAAATATACGAAATTTTTGTCACGCTGTCAATTAAAAGTAATCAAAACCTCCGGCTAAGCCGGAGGTTTGCATAAGCCCTATAAGGGCATGATACTGGCAGCCCCAAAGGGG
>CAKTOX010000031.1 GCA_934590355.1 uncultured Oscillospiraceae bacterium | reverse complement strand
CTCTCTTTGTTTTCCCGGCTTCCCTCATCGCCACGATTTCCGCTTCCGGAAATTTTATGTGCGTGTATCTCCTCTTTCCCATAGCAATACCCCCTGATGTAGTACTTCTATTTTCCTACATCAGGGGGCCTTTTGTCTATTGTCCGTTTTTTACGGTTCGGTGCATTTCGTGCTGCTGCGTTTTTTATTTTTGATCGTTCATTCAAGCCGAAGGAACAAAAAACAAGTATGTACAAGGTCAAGATACCGGAATGATAATACTCCGCTTTTTCGTTGTGTGTTTTTTTAATGCTCGCGGCGCTGCGCGGTAGAGGGTATATTGAGCTCGCCTCTGTACTTGGCTATCGTGCGGCGCGAGATATTAAGACCGAGCTTTGTGAACGCACAGCGGATCGCTTCGTCGGAGAGCGGGTGCTTTTTGTCCTCGCCGGAAATCAAATTTTGGATCTGGCGTTTTATTGCGCCGGGAGTCACCGCACCGCCGACGGCAGAATTCACACCGGAAGCGAAGAAGCTGCGCAGCGGCAGAAGCTTGCTTCCGAACAGGATATATTTGTCGTTGACGGCGCGGGACACGGTTGAAATACAGCAATCAAGCTCCCGAGCTATCTCGCTCATCGTCAGCGGCTTGAGATCGGCGCCGCGAACAAAGTATGCCTGCTGACGGCGTATTACGGCGCTTATGAGCCTGTCAAGAGTCTTTTCGCGTTCGCCGAGGCCATAGAGCACTTCCTTCGCCTCGCCCATCGACTTTCTCAGATAATCATGGGCGTCTTTGTATTCGTCCCGTTTAAGCATTCCGCAGTATTCCTCCTGCAGGGACACATGCGGGAACGCAGCACGGTTGAGCTCAACGACAAGCTTTCCGCTCTCGCAAAAGACGGTCGCCTCCGGAATAATGTATTCCGTGGCGCTGCCGTCACCGAAGCCGCGCGACGGAATGGGATTGAGACTGCGAACCGTATCGACGGCTGCTTTAAGCTCTTCATCGGAAATGCCGAGAAGTGCACGCAGCTCCTCCATATCGCCGTTTGCAAGAAGCGGGAGCCCTCTGCGCACAAGCGTAACATTGGCAGCATTAAAGGCGCTGCCCTGTGCAAGCTGGATAAGAAGGCACTCGGAAAGATCGCTCGCGCCGACACCCGGTGGGTCAAGCATTTGAACTATGTAAAGCGCCTGACTGAGCTCAAATTCGCTCACGCCGGTTACTTCACTTATCTCCGATATGGGGCAATCCATGTATCCCGAAGAATTAAGACAGCCCACAAGGAAACGGCACAGTCTGAACTGGCGCTCATTAAGCTCCTTCATCTGGCCGAGCTGATCCAAAAGATACTCGGAAAAGCTTTTTCGGCTTGTATATAAATCGGTAAAATCCGCACAGCTGTCCTCTGTCTTACGCTTAGGTCCGCGGCGGAACACATCACGGACGCTGACATCATCGCTGTCGGGCTCATGCACCCTCGACTGAGGATACGGCTCTCCGATCGGCGGAAGCTCAACGTCAAGCAAAGGATTGCGCATCGAAAGCTCTTCGAGATATGACGAAAGCTCCCGGATAGGCATCTGGAGATATTGCAGCGACTGTTTGACAGACTGAGTCAGCTTGAGCTTTTGGCTTTGCTCAGTATTATGTTTTATCTTCACAGTTACCGCCGCCTTTCCGAAATTATCATACCGCCGTACGCGGGCGCTTTTAAATAATTATAGCATATCCTATTGTATCAGCACAACAGATTTTGCTCCTCTTGTCCCCTAAAAAGTAACGGCCGGCGCTATGGCTGCGCCGGTCGCTTTGAAGGGGGGTGTAGAAAAAATGTCTGCCGAGAAACATAAGAAATATTATTATGGAAGGAAGGGGGGAAAGTGGGAGGATTATAGGGAAGGAAGCCTCAGCAAACATTTTTTACCGAATTATATTGCCTGCGCTTATCGCAGGATGTGCCGCGGCGCAAAAGCACTCACGATCTGAGAAGGGCTATCATCTCGTCACAGACCTCGTCCATGTCACCGACGATGCCGTAGTCGCAGTAGTTGAATATCGGAGCGGATGCGTCCTTATTGACGGCGATGAATTTCTCCGCGTCAACGCCGGTGACGTGATTGACCGCACCGGACACGCCGAAGCCTATGTAGAGCTTAGGCTTTATCATGACGCCCGACTGCCCCACCTGGAGCTTTACGGGCAGCAGCTCTCTGTCGCACACGGGACGTGTTCCGGCGAGCTTTCCGCCGAGCAGCTGTGCAAGCTCTCTGTACTTGCCGAGACTCTCGTCCTTCACGCCGTTTCCGACGCAGACGATCGTCTCGCACGAGGCAATGTCAAGCTCGGGGTCAAATTCGTCGGCCTTGTACCCAAGAAGCACCGTGCGTATCCTCGACAGGTCAAAATCAATGTGCTCGTTTATAATTTCAAAGTCCGCTCTTTTGCCTGTGGGCGCTGCCTTAAACGTGCCCGGGCGAATGGTTCCCACCTGCGGGCGCAGCTCAGGAATGGTGATGACCGCCATTATCTTGCCGCCGGCAGCGGGCTCGACAAATTCGATGTCGCCGCGGGCGGGGTTATATATAAGCTCCGTCGCGTCCGAGGTGCAGCCCGTCTCCAGGCACGCCGCGAAGTGCGGAGCGAAGTCTCTGCCGTTGGCGCTCGCACCTATGAACACGGCCGAGGGCTTATACTTCCTGCACAGCTCGACATAGAGATTTGAAAACGCCTCGGTGTTATATCTCTCGTAGCCCGTGCCGGACACAAGGATAACGCCGTCCATGCCGCAGTCGCGCAGCTTTTCAAGCTCGGCGTCGGAAATGCTGCCCGCAGCGACGCCGATGACCTTGTCACCGGACTTGTCGCACAGGTTGCGCACCTCGCTGCACAGCTCAAAGGCCACGGGCGCGACAACGCCGTCGGAGTGCTCTATATGCACCCACATATTCTTATATTCGCGTTTGTCCATGTCCGCACCTCCTCAATTCTTAATAAGCTGCACGAGCTTCTTGACGGAGGCGGCAAGGCTGCCCTCATCAATGATGACGCCAGGCTCAGGCAGCACCGGAGGAAACATACGGGGCACCTTCGTGGGCGAGCCGGGGTCGCCGATGCGCCCGCGGTCGAGCTCGGGAATATCGTCCGCCGTCACGGTCGTGATGACGGCCTTTTTTGCCGCGAGCTTGCCCTTGAGATTGGGGATGCGCGCGGGGTAATTCGTCTTTTCCATCGTAAACAGGCAGGGCAGCTTGACCTCAAGGGTCTCGACGCCGCTCTCAAGCTCGCGCTCGACAACGGCGGTCATCGTGTCCTCGCGCACTTCCTTTATGAGAAGCGTGCCCGTGACCTGCGCGGTGCCGAAGCGCTGGGCAAGCTGTGCGCCCATCTGCCCCGTCGCGCCGTCAAGCGACTCCTTGCCGCAGAATATCATGTCGTACTTATCCTGAGTGTTCGCGGCCGAGAGTATGGAATAGCTGGTCGCGAGGGTGTCGGCATTGCCGAAGGCGCGGTCTGTCACCAGCACCGCCTTGTCCGCTCCCACGGCAAGGCACTCACGCAGGGCGGCCTCGGCATTGGGAGGCCCCATGGTGATGAGCGTGACCTCGCCGCCGCAGGTTTCCTTGACCTTCATTGCCGCGGAGAGCGCATTCGCGTCCTGCGGGTTGAGTATCGCGGGAACGCCCGCGCGGATAAGATTTCCGGTCTCAGGATCCATGCGCATCTGATCCACATCGGGGACCTGCTTTACACAGCACAGTATTTTAAGCATCAGACCGCCGCCTTTCCGGGATTGAGTATGCCCTTGGGATCGAGCTCCGCCTTTGCGGCGGCGAATTTTTCAAGCGCCTCGGCGTCGAGATAAGAAAGCTTTGCGTAGCCGATGCCGTACTCGCCGCGGATGTCTCCGCCGAGCTCGACGCACTTTGCATAAACCGTCGGGGTGAAATCCGCAAGAATGGTCTTAAATTCGGGCTTCTCGCCGTCAAAGGCAAGGTGGATGTGCATTCCGCCAGTGCCTACATGGGCATATGCCATCGCCTTCATGCCCTTTGCCTCGGCAGCCGGCTTTACCCACTCGACCATCTCGGCAATCTTCTCCGTCGGAACGGTTATGTTATATTCAAAAGAGTTCTTCGCGCCGCTTTCCATGGAGGTGTGGAAGGCATCGTGAGCCGCCCACATATCTCTCTTCATGGTTATCGTATCGCCCACGAGGATGTCGAGGCACTCAAGCTCCTCGGCAAGCTCGGCGATGGTCTCCATCTGTTCCATGACAAGGTCGTCATCATCGCCCTCGAGCACCGCCATGAGGGTCGCTGCGACTCGCTCGCCGTCCATCTCGACGGGGAACACGGGATTTCCCGTCACCTTGCCTGAGAACTCGACCATATCGGTGTCCATATATTCGACGACGGCAGGCGCGCAGTCCGTGCCGAGAATGGTCTGTGCCGCCTTTATGCAGCTTTCGGTGTCCATGAACGGCAGGAGCAGAATTGCGTCGGCCTTAGGCTTGTCTATGAGCTTGACGGTGAGCTCGCAGATAACCGCAAGCGTGCCCTCGCTGCCGATGATATTGTCGAGCTTTTCCTTTTCGTCAACACGCACGATGCTGCCATCTGCCGTCACGACGAGCGCCGAAGCGACGTAGTCGCGGGTGCTGCCGTATTTGACCGCGCAGGGGCCGCCCGCATCGGTCGCGGCGTTGCCGCCGATGGTCGCGGTCTTTTCGCCGGGATCGGGGGGATAGTACAGCCCGCGGCGCTCGGCCTCGGCCTTGACATCCTGCAAAAGTACGCCCGGCTGCACCGTCAGGGTGCGCTCGGTCTCGTCAAAGCCGAGCACCTTGTTCATGCCCTTTATCGACAGCACAACGCCGGCATTCACGGGAACGCTGCCGCCCGCCTGACCCGTACCGGCTCCGCGGACAGTCACGGGGGTCTTGCTTTCGGAGCATATTTTGAGAACTGCCGCTACGTTCTTGGCGCTTTCCGCCTCAACGACGGCGTCGGGGGCAAAGCTGCCGCCGGGATACTCATCATGGCAGTAGTCCGCTCCGATTGCCTCACCGGTGAGCACGCAGCGTTCTCCAAGTTCTGTCTTGAGATTTTCGATAGCATTACTATTCACCGTAATTACCTCACAATTAAGTTCATGCGTCAAATCTGCCGAGAGCCTCAACGCAGTCGGCCATCATGGAGTCGATTACCTCCTGAATGGAAATGACGCTGTGGCAAAGGCCGCCTGCCTGACCGTAGCTGATAACGCCGCAGTTCTCAACGTCGCCGTTTTCATAGAACATTTTCTTTGCGGTCGCTCCTGCAACGGCTTCGGCAATTGCGGAAAACTCGCAGCCTGCCTTTTCCTTTTCAAGAGCCTCTTTAACTACATTGCTCTTGTAAAGGCGGGTGGTGTTTCTGAACGCACGAAGCAGATAAGAAGTGCAGGTCTCGTCTGCGTTCTCCGCGAGATATTCCTTCACCGTATCAAGAACGGGGCACTCCTTGGTCAGAAGCATACGAGTTCCGAGGTAAACGCCTTCCGCGCCCATCATGAGCGCTGCCGCCATCTGCTTGCCGTTTGCAATTCCGCCTGCCATGATCACGGGAACGGAAAGCTCCTCGACACAGCGCGGTGTCAGAACGATGGAGCCTATATCGGTCTCACCGGAGTGTCCGGCGCACTCGCAGCCGTCGGCAACGACCATGTCACAGCCGATGGACTGAGCTTTTAAAGCGTGCTTTACGGTGGTGCACTTATGAATGACGATCATGCCCGCCTTCTTCATCGCCTCCATGAGAGGGGGCTTTGCCGGCATACCGGAGGTCTCGATGATCTTTACGCCTTCCTCTATGCAGACCTTCAGATAAGAAGGATAATCAACGCTTGCCAGAGACGGCATG
This sequence comes from uncultured Oscillospiraceae bacterium, assembly GCA_934590355.1. Lineage (GTDB taxonomy): Bacteria > Bacillota > Clostridia > Oscillospirales > Oscillospiraceae > F23-B02. Next base: position 12,859 of record CAKTOX010000031.1, on the reverse strand, counting down.
AAGGTGAAATTGACGGCATAGGGCTTATCGGTAAGCTCCTTGATCTTCCTGATTTCGGAGCGGAGCGCTTCGGCGTTTTCGCAGGTGCCCGAGGGAAGAATTCCCAGGCCGCCTGCATTTGCAACGGCGGCGACCATTTGGGCGTCTACTATCCACGCCATGCCGCCCTGGAAAATCGGATATTTGATACCGAGCTTTTCGGTTACTGCGGTTTTAATGACTTTTGACATTTTTTCTCTCCTTGTATTTTTGTCAGGCATCGGGAGGATGAGTCCCGATGCCGAAGCTTATGTGTTTACTCTAAGCCGAACTCTTTGAACACTTCTTCGTTATCTGCGCCGGGAGTTCCGCAGACGGCGTGCGGGCGGGGGCCGATGCCGTTGAAGCGGAGAGGAGGCTTGGGAATGTAAACCGACTTGCCGGATTCATAGGTGAACGGAACAATATCCTCATTCGCGATTGCCTGCTCGCTGGTGTACACATCTTTGAAGTGAGGCATCTTGCAGTAAACAAGATCAGCCTCGCTCAAGCGTCTGAGGACGTCCTCGGTCTTGCACTTTATAGCGTGCGCCGCAATAGCCTTTATACATTCCTTGCGCGGCTCAAGTGCGATCGTGGTCGCCTGATGGCTGAACACGGGATGGTCCTTCAGCTCCTCCATATCGTAGACATAGCAGAATTTAGGCCACTGCTCGTCGTATTTGCTCATGCTTGTCATTATGTAGTCGCCGTCGGCAGTTTTGTACGGGCAGTTAGTGGGCGGCATCTGATAATAGTTGCGCGGCCACTGATAGCCGTACTGAGTGCCGATGCTCATCTGAGAGAAGGCCCAGATTCCCGCTCCGTACAGAGGGCAGGTAACATATCCGCCCTCGCCGGTCTTCTCGCGCTGGTAGAGCGCTGCGCAAATTCCGCCCGCGACCCATCCGCCGACCGCGGTATCGCCGCCACCGACAGGGCCGTTGATGGGAAGACTGTCGCCGGCTTCATTTTGGATGACCATATCCATGAGGAAGCCGGTCTCCGCCCAGTAGGTCGTGTTGTCATAGCCGGGGTCGGTCTTGCGCGGCCCCTTCTCGCCGTAGCCGGTTATGCTTGCATACACCAGACGGGGGTTGCGCTGCTTTAAAGACTCATAATCAAGACCCATCGCCTTGAGCGCGCCTGCGCGGTAGTTGACCAGAAAAACATCCGACTTGTCTATCAGCTTTTTAAGCTTTTCGAGCTCAACGGGATTTCTGAGGTCGAGCTTAACGTGCTTTTTGCCCGAGTTAAGGCTCTCGTAGACGGGGCTTTCGTTGGGAAGGATCGGACTCGCGTACACGCGTGGGGTTGTTCTCCAGTTGTCGCCTCTGTCGCTGGTTTCGACCTTGATGACCTCTGCGCCCATCTCATAGAGAGCTTTGCCGCAGGAAGGAGCGGATATGACCATTGATAACTCGATAACTTTAACGCCGTCAAGAGGTCTGTTCATTATAGTTTTCTCCTTTTTCAGAAAATGTACCGAATTTCGCTTTTTTCGCGCAGCCGCAGCTCCGGCACACCCTCAAGCCGGGCGGACAGCTGGCGGACAAAAATACTACCCAGTCTTCATTAAGCAAAACTTGTGCCAATTTTAACGAAAACTGCGGCGCACCCGTCAAAATCGGGTGCGCCGCAGATATTTTTTTGTTTAATCCACGTCTATGTTCAGTTTTTTCAGCCTGCGGTAAAGAGCCGGACGGGACATACCCATTTCGTCGGCGACCTTGCTCTTGTTGCCTTTATATTTTTCAAGAAGCTCGATTATCCGGCGCGTTTCGGCATCGGATTCCGACATCGCCGCACCGAATATTCCCGCGTCACATTCCACAATATCCTCAGCGGTGTCCTGAGCGCAGCAGGCTATGTTGTCGGGAATGTCATTTATGGAAATTTTCTGTGCCGTTGCAAGATTAACGCCGTATTCGACGGCATTGCGCAGCTCGCGCAGGTTGCCCGGCCAGTCATACGCCATGAATGCATTGATAACCTTCTGTGATATGTAAGTCACGTTCTTGCCCAGAGCCTTGCTGCACTGACCCAAAAAGCAATATGACAGATCGGGTATGTCCTCCTTGCGGTCACGCAGCGCCGGCAGACGGATGGTGAACACGTTGATCCGGTAATAGAGATCAAGGCGGAATTTTCCTTGCTCCACAAGGCTTTGAAGATTTTGATTGGTGGCAACGATTATGCGGACGTCTACCTTTCTCGGCTTTGTGTCGCCAAGACGGGTGACCTGCCTGTCCTCAAGAACCTTCAGCAGATGCACCTGAAGGTCGAGCGGCATATCACCTATTTCGTCAAGGAACAGAGTGCCGCCGTCGGCAAGCTCTATCTTGCCGGGAGAACCGCTTTTGCGCGCTCCCGTAAACGCACCCTCAACGTAGCCGAAAAGCTCGCTGTCGATAAGCTCGCGCGGCATTGCCGCACAGTTAAGTGAAACGAACGGACGGCCGCGGCGGGCGCTTGCATTATGGATCGACTGCGCAAAAAGCTCCTTGCCGGTGCCTGATTCGCCGAGAATGAGAACGCTGCTGTTACTCTGCGCAACGCGCTGCGCCTTGTAAAGTGCCGCGGAAAATGTATCTGATGCTCCTACCAGATCGCTGAATTTATACTTGGCAACATAAGCGCTCGATTTTGCCGACGTCGTGCGTCTTTCGGGAACGTCGGTGTCGGTCAAATGATCATACGTTCGCAGTCTTTGGGCAAGCAGACTCGGGTCGCGTGCCAAAAACAGTACGCTGCCGATGACTTCTCCGGAGCTGAGGACTTCTTTTTTCTTGACGTAGTATGGCCCGATTTTAAGCGCAACACGGTGGAACTCCATGGGCAGCTCCTTGGAAATATCCTTGGCGGCAACCTCGGCAAGAGTCTGCGAAAAATCGGAAAGCTGCAGCCCTATTATCTGGTTGAGCTTAACATTCTGGGACGTCAGAACATTGTCGCTGACGTCAATGATCTTGTTGTCGGGATCGACGGCAATGTAGCACATTCCGCTTTGGGCAATGAAAAAGTTGATGACCGCATTGTACATGAGATAATTGGAATTCAAAATACTGTTTTGCCTGTACATATGGGTCTTGAGAATGTAGCTGAATATCGGCTTCATTCCGTCGTAATAGCGCACTCTCGGAATGATAATCATGCACGGAAAAACTATTCCCACGCGGTCGGGCTTTGCGACCTGAGGGCAAATCGCGACGCAAACATAATCCTTGAGCGCGTCAATATAATGCTCGCTGCCGTAGACCCATTTTTCCTGACCGGTTTCAAACGCGAGCGCAATGGCGTTCGTGCCCACTCTGGAGCCGGCAAGATTGGAGCCGAATCGAAAGTTTTTCGCTCTAAGCTCATCTTTGAGGGCGCGGCTGCCTCGTATCGCAAACACGTCCAGATGGTCATCGACAAAAACTATTGCCGCGCCGAGATAATCAAGCATCTGAGCTTCCGCTTCGTAAAAATAGGAATCGCGCACATTGAGCTGCACAATAACATTGGTGAGAACATCGCGGTTGAGCTTGCCCGGGAGGACCGTCGAAGATGCATCAACTCCGAATTCTGCCGATTTCTTCCAAGATGCCGCTATATCCTCCGGAACACATTTTTCGATTTCTCCTGTTTTGATAAACTTTTGCCTTGCGATTTCCATCAGAGGTTGTTCACTTAAATTTTTCAAAGTTTTTTCTCTCCATTTTGTACATTCACCGTTATTTGTCAAAACACGGTGTTCGCACGGTCAAAAAAGTGTACGCTAACTGTTCGGTGTTCGCCAAAATTGTAACGCTTGAACGTGTCATATGTCAAGCTTTTTTGGGTGTTCAGGGAGCTCAAAAAAGCATTTTCTAATTTTTTCTCGTCTTTTTTCTTCCCGGTATTCGCGCGTTTCATTATTGTTAATTAAATAATTAGCTGTTCGGCTGTTCTTTTCATTGAGATTCCATTTTTTTCTTCGGTTTACGCCCGATACTGGCACGGTTTTTGCTATGGTATTTTCGTAGGGGTAATCCCACATACGTGTATCATCATGAAAGGAGTCACATTTTAATGATCGACTTTAAGCTTACCGAGGAGCAGGAGCTCCTGCTTGAAAGCGCGGAAGAATTTATCAAGCGCGGCAACTACGACGAATACTTCAAGGAGTGCGACCGCGAGCACAAGTATCCCGAGAAGGCCTGCAAGGCTTTCGTAGAGGAAGGCTTCCATCGCATCGACCATCCTGTCAAATTCGGCGGCGACGGTCTTGATCTCGTCACCACCGTCCTTCTCAAGCTCAAGTTCTATGAAAGCGGTTGGCCTGCGCTGACCATTCCCGGCGGCAGCCTTGAGATAGACAACATCATGGCTTACGGCACTCCCGAGCAGCAGGAAAAAATACTCGCTTATGCTTCCAAGGGCATCAAGTCTTACACGCTCGGCTTCACCGAGCCCCAGGCAGGCTCGGACAACAGCGGTATGACCACAAGAGCAACTCACGTTGACGGCAAGGTCTACATAGACGGCCACAAGACCTTCAACACCGGCGCAACCGTCGCACCGTACATGATGTGCATTGCGCGCGAGTACGAAAACGAAAATCCGTACAAGGACATGTCCTGGTACCTCGTTCCGCTCGACGCTCCCGGCGTGAAGATCTCCGTCCTCGATAAGATCGGCTGCCACTGCATGCCCACCTGCGAGGTTTATCTCGACCACGTTGAGCTTGATGAATCCGCACTCGTCGGCACCAAGGGCAGGGGCTTCTATCAGCTCATGAAGAATTTCGAGACCGAAAGACTGTTCACCTGCGTTTCCAACGTCGGCATGGCAATGTGCGCATACAACGACGCCCTCGCATACGCCGGTACCCGCAAGCAATTCGGTAAGAACATCGGCGATTTCCAGATCATTCAGCAGAAGCTTTGCGACATGAAGATAAAGTGCGACAACATGTACAATATGCTGCTGCGCTGCGCATGGAAAAAGCAGAACGGCGAGCAGCTCGGTGTTGACGCCTCTCTTCTCAAGCGCTACACCGGCAAGGCGGCATTTGAGGTCATCGACGACGCAATGCAGGTCATGGGCGGCATAGGCTACACCAACGACTGCCGTATCGCGCGCCTTTGGCGTGACCAGCGCGGCGCCCGCATCTACGCAGGCACCGAGGAGGTCATGGTTCACTCCTCCGCGCGCGCTCTTATAAAGAACGGCCCGTCCTCCTTCTGCAAGTAAGATCGGCGGCAGCCCATTGGAAAGGAATCCGAAATGAAAGTAGTTATCTGCTATAAGCTCGTACCTGACGTATCCGGAATAAAGGTCAAGTCCGACAGAACTCTTGACCTGTCCGCCTGCGAATGGTCAATAAGCCAGTACGACCTCAACGCAACGGAAGCAGCGAACAGGCTCGTCGAGGCCAACGAAGGCAGCACGCTTATCGCTCTGACCTTCGGAGGCGATATAACCGACAACTCCAAGCTTCGCAAGGCTATCCTCGCAAGAGGTCCTCACGAGCTGACCGTCGTTAAGGACGGTGACGCAGGCTCTGCCGACACCTTTGCAACAGCAAAGATCCTCGCAGAGGCGATCAAAAAGCTCGGCGACGTTGACGTTGTTGTATTCGGCGAAGGCTCCGGCGATATGTATGTTCAGCAGACCGGTAACATGGTCGGGGCGATTCTCGGTCGAAACACCGTCAATTCCGTGAACAGTCTGAGCATGTCAGGCGAAAAGCTCCTGGTCGGGCGGCTCGTTGAGGAGTGCACCGAAAATCTTGAGGTCGAGCTCCCCGCCGTTATAAGCGTTACCAGCGACATCTGCCCTCCCAGGATCGCGGCAATGCGCGCCATTCTCGCAGCAGGCAAAAAGCCCTGTCAGGTCTGGACCTGCGATGACATCGGCGCCGCCATCGAGAACAAGTCCTGCACCGACAGCATCCTTGCTCCCGTGCAGACCGACCGGAAGAAGATCGTCCGCAGTGCAGACGACGAAGACCATATAAACGCCGTAGCCGCCGTGCTGCGCGGTCTCATGTAAGGAGGTGTGCTCAATGCTTAATAATGTTTTTGTTATCTCCACAAAGAAGGCAAACTCCTTTGCGCTGTGCCTTGAGGCCGCAAAATACAGCGAGCACGTCACCCTCATTTACACCGGCGAGAAGGACGAGGCGCTTAACGCAGAGAAAGCATATCGGCTCGGCTCTCTCGGCACCGGCTCTTTCGTGACGCTCATTCCCGAAATCGTAAAGCTCGTCAAGGAGCATAAGCCCGAGCTTGTTCTCGTTGAGCTCACGAAAAACGGCCGTCTGGCGGCAGCTCATATCGCGGTCGCGCTTGAGACCGTTGTTCTCACCGACATAAGCGAGCTCAACGTCGCAGACGGAAAAATCAGCGGCAAAAAAATGGTCTATGGAGGCAGCGCCGTCAAAACCGAATCCGTCACAGGCAGTGCGGTTGTCTGCATGGCAGCTCAGGCCGATAAGGAAGCTCAGCCCGAAGCGGCGGGTGAGGTCATTGAACTCCCGGCAGAGGCATGCGGCGGCATCACCTTCATCGGCAAGACCGAGCGCACGGTGCAGACGGTAAATCTCAATGCAGCGGCGAGAGTCGTAGGCGTCGGCCGCGGCTTTTCCGCCGAGGAGAGTCTCAGCATCGCAAGAGATTTTGCATCTGCCTTTGAAGCCGAAATCGGCTGTACAAGACCCATCGCCGAGGAGGAGCGCTGGCTGCCCACCGAGCGTTACATCGGCGTGTCCGGCGCGATGATAAAGCCCGCCGCTTATGTTGCGGCAGGCATTTCCGGTCAGGTCCAGCACACCGTCGGCGTAAACGACGCCGGACTCATCATCGCCATCAACAAGGACGAGCACGCACCCATATTCGACAACTGCGACTACGGCATCGTGGGCGACGTCGCCCAGGTGCTCCCCATGCTCGCAGAAAAACTCAAAGCATAAGTAACGGCTCTGAAGCCGGTGCTCACCCAATCGCCGGCTTCAGACGTCAAAAGCATACTGCCCACCCTCCCCTCAATGTCCGAGCGCATCCGATTGTTAAAGTTTTTGCTTTAACAATGCCATTCACCCCACATTATTCATTAAAGGAGAAAAACATGTTAGGAATTATCGGAATTATTCTTGCGGTCGCTCTGTTCGTCTTTATGGCGATCAAGGGCTACAACATGGTCCTCGGCGCAGTTCTCGCATCTATCGTCATGGCGCTGTTTAACTCTCTGCCCGTCTACGAGGTCGTAATGGGCACCTATGTCGCCTCGGAAGGCGCGGCAGGCACCGGCTTCATGGCATTCATGGCAGGCTTCATCAAGAATTATATGCTCCTGTTCGTTCTCAGCTCCCTGCTCGGCAGGATCATGGCTGACGGCGGCGCAGCCCGCCGCATCGCTCTGAGCGCGGCAAAGCTCGTGAACAATGCAAGCGAGGCAAACAAGAAGTTCGCCTGCGCAGCACTCGTCCCCGTGCTTTACTTCATTCTCAGCTATGTCGGCATCTCCGGCTTCGTGCTCGTTTTCACCATTATGCCCATAGCAAAGGAGCTTTTTGAGAACACCAACACTCCCTGGCGTCTGTACTGCTTCGGCGGTCCTCAGGCAGTCGGTGCGACCATGCTTGTCGGTTCTCTTCAGGCAGGCAACATCTATGCTGCCGACGTCTGCGGCACCTCCACCATGGCCGGCGTGGCGCCCTCCCTCATTGGCATCGTTGTTTGGATCATCGCCACCATCATTCTCCTCAAGGTCATGCTCAACAAGTCCGTTGCAAAGGGAGAGGGCTTCTTGACCGACGGTTCCGCGATCAAGGCAGCCGCATCCTCGGCACAGCTTCCCGAAGAGAAGCTCCCGAACTTCTGGCTCTCCATTCTCCCCCTCATTCTCGTCATCGTTCTCTCCGCAGCGTTCAAGATCCCCGTTATTCCCGCACTTCTTTACAGCTGCATACTCGCTATCGTCCTGTTCTGGAAGAACATCTCCAAGACCCTCAAGAGCACTCTTGCTAACGGCATCACCAGCTGCTTCGGCGCAGTCTTTACCGTTTCCGCGACCTTCGCAATGGGCTCCGTTATCAAGATCCTTCCCGCATTCGCTCACATCATGGACGCTTTCAATTCCCTGCCCGGTCTGCTCGGCGGCGTCGGTCTGACCATTCTCTCCGCGTTCGTCATGGCCTCCGCTTCCTCCAACATTGCGGCATTCGGCTCCACCATTCTTGAAAGCATGACCTCTGCCGGCATCGAAAACGGCATCGCGCACCGCCTGATGACCATCAACGGCTTCTCCTGCATGGGTCCGCATAACGCCGGCATCGCAAACGCCTGCGCGGTCACCAAGATCGAATACAAGCGCTGCCTGACCGTTTATATGCTCGCGACTTGGATCCCCGGCGCCTGCGCCGCAATAGTCACCGTGGCTCTTGCGGCACTCGGCGTGTTCTGATTTGAAACCCGTTTAAAGAGATCCCCCATCCGCATTAAAAGCATCGGCCTGCTTGCGGACATGATATCTGTGAGCAGGCCGTTCCAAAGGCCGTATTTAAACTCGGCGTCAAATTCCAACTTGAAAGGAAACAGTATATGAAACCACTCGAAGGCATAAAAGTCGTTGATCTTTCCACTTATGTTGCCGCGTCTTCCTGCGGAAGAATGATGGCAGACTGGGGCGCCGACGTTATTAAGGTTGAGGCTCCCTCCGGCGATGGTTATCGCAAATTCGGCCGCGCATACAAGTGCCCCATTGACGATGACTGCAACCCGCTGTTCGATTCGCTCAACGCCAATAAGCGCGGCATAGTCGTAAATCTCAAAACCGATGAGGGCATGGCGGTCATGCACAGAATGCTTCAAACCGCCGATGTTTTCCTCACAAACACAAGAAACCAGTCTCTCGTTCCCATGGGCCTTGACTATGAAACTCTCATGGAAAAATACCCTCGCCTTGTCATAGCGAACCTTTCCGCATACGGCGAAAAGGGCGACGAGGTCAATCGCCCCGGCTATGACACGATGTCGCTGTGGACCCGCTGCGGCTTCACTCACGACATTTCCCTTATAAACGAAGGCCACTATGCACCCACGCTGCCTCTGATGGGCACCGGCGACATTCCCGTCGCAATGGGTCTCATGGCGGCAATCAACGCCGCACTTCTGGCTCGCGAAAAGACCGGCAAGGGCGACCGCGTCGCTCTCAGTCTCATGGGCACCGGCCTTTGGATGGGCTCTCAGATGATCGAGAGCACCCAGTTCGGCCACGTTTACCCGAAAAATCGCTTCACCCAGTCCCCCGTCGGCGCGGCATATGAGTGCTCCGACGGAACGTGGTTCAACTGCAATGTCGTTAACTTCCCGAAGGATTATCCAAACTTCCTTCGCCTCATGAATCACACAGAGCTTCTGGACGATCCCGTCTATAACAACCGTCCCAATATGAATAAGCCCGAGGTCGCCGAGCATCTGTACAAGCTGTTCGCCGCCGAATTCATAAAGCAGCCCGCTTCCTACTGGAAGGAGCAGTTTGAGCTTAACGATCTGTGCTACGAGGTCGTCGGCACCTTCAGAGGCGCCCTTGAGGATCCCACCGCATGGGAGAACGACTTCCTTTTCAGAATGAAGCACGATAACGGCACCGAGAGCACCCTGGTGCGTCCCTCGATGACCAGCGTCAACCTCGGACTGCCCGAATACAACCGAGCCCCCAAGCTTGGTGAGCACACCGAAGAAGTTCTCGCCGAGTTAGGCTACGGCAAGGACGAAATAGCAAAAATGCTTGCTGACGGCGCGGCAGTGCAGCGCTGTTAAAGCCGGCAAAATTAAAACACCATTTATTTTTAATTTAACTTGCAATGTTATAATTATATTTAATTTAAAAACCAAGGAGGATTTTATTATGGCAATTGTTGGACCTCTTAACGGAGTTACCGTAGTGGAGCTTGGCAATCAGGTCGCAGCGGCAACCTGCACCCGCATGATGGCAGATCTCGGCGCAAGCATCATAAAGGTCGAGAATACCGCGGGCGGCGATACCTACCGTGCATGGCCCCGCGCTATCGGCGCACCCATCGACGACGATTTTAACCCCATTTTCGACGTTCTCAATGCGAACAAGAGATCTATATCTATCGACCTCAAGTCCGAAGGCGGTCACAAGGTCATGTACAGCCTCCTCGAAAATGCCGACATCTTTATTACCAATGTCCGCACCAAGGGGCTGAGTCACATCGGTCTTGACTATGACACGCTTAAGGTGAAATTCCCGAAGCTCATAATGGGCCAGCAGATAGGATACGGTGAAAAGGGTCCGGATAAGGACAAGCCCGGCTACGACAACACTGCATTCTGGGCACGCAGCGGCTTCCTGTATGGGCAGAAGGTCGATTTCGACGATTCCGATGTTGAATCCTACCCCGTTTATATGCCCATGGGCATGGGCGATACCGCCTGCGCGATGAGCATGATGGCAGGCTGCATGGCAGCGCTTCTGCACGCTCGCGAAACCGGCGAAGGCGACCGCATCGTCATTCCTCTTTACGGCACCGCAATGTGGATGGCAAACATTCAGATCGACGGCACCCAGTTCGGCTATAAATACCCGAAGACCCGCAATATCTCCAGCCCCTTCGGCGCTCCCTACAAATGCAAGGACGGCCGCTGGTTCATGCCTCAGGTCGCAAACTTCGCAAAGGACGTGCACAAGTTCTTTAAGTGCATCGGAGTCGAGGATATGGAAGAAAATCCCGCATACCTCGTACGCCCCAACTACAACAAGGCCGACTTCAACGCGCCCGTCATTGCCCGATTTGAGAAGATCTTCGCGCAGAAAACCGCGGACGAGTGGTGCGATGAGTTCAGAAAGTATGACCTGTGCTTTGAGAAGCTGTACAGCTACGAGGAGGTGCTCGCAGACGAGACCGCCGAAGTCAACGACTATGTATACACCATGCAGTATCCCAACGGCAAGAGCATAAAGATGGTTCGTCCGAACATCCGTTCCGAGCGCACCGGAATCGTCGAGATCAAGCAGGGCCCCATGCTCGGCGAAAACACCGTTGAGCTGATGAAGGAATACGGCTATGACGCTGCGCAGATCGAGAAGATGCTTGCAGACGGCGCCGTGAAGCAGCACGACTGAGACATCTGCGGCACGATCGACGGCGAAAGCCGCGATAGGGCGGTCACAAATAATATAAATGAGGCAAGTTATGAATAACAAAATTTTCAACAAACCTACCGGCTTCGGACAGATCATAGACGGCACCGTGACCCGCTGCCCCGACCGCGAAGCCATCGTGTACAAGGATTGGCGCATCACTTACAGCGAGATGGGCGCTCTCATCAACCAAACAGCGCGTTACCTGCAATCGCTCGGCCTTTCAAAAGGCAGCAGGCTCTCCGTGATCACAAGAAATTGCCCCGAATGCCTTATCATCGAACTTGCAGCCCTCAAACTCGGCATTATTCCCGTCAGGATCAACTGGCGTCTTGCTCCCGAAGAAATGGAGTACATCATTGACCTCAATGACGTGAACATGGTCTTTTACCGCCCGGAAAATCCCGAATGGGGCAAGGCTCTTGCCAAGCACTACTCAGACGCGGCTCACGCCGACAAGATTTTCATTAACCTTAACGAAACCGACAAAGTATCCGTTCTTTACGATTTGGTCACCGGTTTTTCGGCAGATCACATTGAGACCGAGCTCTGCGACGACGACGAAGCCGTCCGTATGCATACGAGCGGCACAACAGGCAGGCCAAAGTGCGTGATTTACACTCACGGCGGTATGCTCGGTGAAATTACCAGCGTCAAGGACATCTACGAATACACCGACGGACAGCGTTATCAGTTCATAGCCCAGCTTTTCCATACCGCCTGCATCGGTGCATATCTCTCCCTTTGCACCGGAGGAACGATCGTCCTCATGGACAGATTTGACCCCTCCACCTATATGCAGAGTCTCGTAAACGAGCACATCACCGCCATAAGCGTCGTACCGACCGTTCTCAAGTGGGTGCTCGACGAGGCGGAAAAGCACGGCTATGACCTCAGCGCTCTGCGCGTCGTGCGATATTCCACCTGCCCCATTCCCCCGGTCACGCTTCGCCGCGCGATGGAAAAGCTTCACTGCAACTTCTATCAGTCCTACGGCATGACCGAAATGGGCAGCATCGTCACCGTCCTCGTTGCCGAGGATCACATAAGTGACGGCGGTGCGCATCTCACCAGCGTCGGCCGTCCTATCCCCGGCGCGCAGATGATGATCGCAGACGAAAACGACAATGAATGTCCCGTCGGTGTTATCGGCGAAATACTTGTTAAAGGCCCCGGCAGAATGAAATGCTATCTCGGCCAGCCCGAGCTCACCGAAAAAGTGTTCCGCGGCGGGTGGTATCACACCCACGATATGGGCTTCATTGACGAGTACGGCTACCTTCATATTTCCGGACGCAGCGACGACATGATCATCTCCGGCGGCGAGAACATTCACCCGGCAGAGATAACCAACGTCATCATGGCAATGCCCGGAGTCAAGGAGGCCGCCGTTTATGGTCTTCCCGACGATACATGGGGCGAAAGAGTCAAGGCGAGCGTTGTGCTGTATCCCGAAGCGGACATCACTCCTGAGGATATCCGCACATTCTGCAAGCAGAAGATCGCAGGATTTAAGGTCCCGAAGGAGGTCGAGCTTCTTCCCGAGCTCCCGAAAACCCCGAGCGGCAAAGTCGTTATACGTGAACTCAAAGCGCGCTCCATGAATAAGTGAGCGCAGAAAAGGAGACACATATGATAAACACCAAGCTAACCCGGTTACTGGGAATAGAGTATCCCATCGTGCAGAGCGGTATGCAGTGGCTCG
>CAKTOX010000030.1 GCA_934590355.1 uncultured Oscillospiraceae bacterium | reverse complement strand
TTCTCCAGCAGCTCGTTCAGGGTTTCTTCTACACTTCCTCGAACTAATTCTTTGAGCTGCCCCTTGATAATTTCCTCGTTTAGCTGTACAATTTTCTCGGACATAGTTTGCTGTCTCCTTTCAGAATGTTTGTGTGGTAACTTCATTCTACCAGAGCCTGCAAGCTATGTCTTCTTTTTTGCTCTTTTCAATTTGCGCAACTTATTGTACATTATCAAGCCGCTGATTTCGTAGTGAAACCAGCGGCTTGATTTGCGGTGTATTCATTTGAAAATGGGCAAAAAATAACGGTCACACAATCCAAAGGGACTGTGTGACCGTATTTATATCAGTTGTTTTGCCTACGCTGCTTGCGTCAACTTTTTATTGGCGCTGTTCGCGGATGGCAGCCTGTGCTGCTGCGAGGCGTGCGATGGGAACGCGGAAGGGGCTGCAGGAAACGTAGTCAAGGCCGACACGGTGGCAGAACTCCACGGAGGAGGGGTCGCCGCCGTGCTCGCCGCAGATGCCCAGGTGCAGCTCGGGGCGGGTCGCGCGGCCAAGCTTGCATGCCATGTCAACGAGCTTGCCTACGCCGACCTGGTCGAGCTTTGCAAACGGGTCGTTCTCGTAGATCTTCTTGTCGTAGTATGCGCCGAGGAACTTGCCGGCGTCGTCACGGCTGAAGCCGAAGGTCATCTGAGTGAGGTCGTTGGTGCCGAAGGAGAAGAACTCTGCCTCCTTGGCGATCTCGTCTGCGGTCAGTGCAGCTCTGGGGATCTCGATCATGGTACCGACAAGGTACTTCATCTCGATGCCGCTTGCCGCGATGAGCTCGTCTGCGTTCTTGACGACGACGTCCTTGACGTACTTGAGCTCCTTGACCTCGCCGACCAGCGGGATCATGATCTCGGGAACCATCGTCCACTCGGGATGACGCTTCTGAACGTTAATAGCTGCGCTGATGACTGCGCGGGTCTGCATTGCCGCGATCTCGGGATAGGTGACAGCCAGACGGCAGCCGCGGTGGCCCATCATGGGGTTGAACTCATGCAGGGATGCGATGAGAGCCTTGATAGCCGCAACGGACTTGCCCTGTGCCTTTGCAAGAGCCTCGATATCGGCCTCTTCGGTCGGTACGAACTCGTGGAGGGGAGGATCGAGGAAGCGGATGGTTACCGGGTTTCCTTCCATTGCCTCGTAGATGCCCTCGAAGTCTTCCTTCTGCATGGGCTCGAGCTTTGCAAGAGCTGCAACGCGCTCCTCAAGGGTGTCGGCGCAGATCATCTCGCGGAATGCGGCGATACGGTCGCTGTCGAAGAACATATGCTCGGTACGGGTCAGGCCGATGCCCTGTGCGCCGAGCTCTCGAGCCTTGCGTGCGTCGTAGGGAGTGTCGGCATTGGTGCGAACCTTCAGGCGGCGGTACTTGTCAGCCCATGCCATGATCCTGCCGAACTCGCCGGCGATGGAGGCATCGACAGTGGGGATAACGCCGTCATAGATCTTGCCGGTGGAGCCGTCGAGGGAGATGAAGTCGCCCTCGTTGAAGGTCTTGCCGCCGAGGGTGAACTGCTTGTTGTCCTCGTCCATCTTGATGTCGCCGCAGCCGGAAACGCAGCACTTGCCCATGCCGCGGGCAACAACAGCAGCGTGGCTGGTCATGCCGCCGCGAACGGTCAGGATGCCCTGTGCCGCCTTCATGCCCTCGATATCCTCGGGGGAGGTCTCAAGGCGGACAAGAATGACCTTCTCGCCGCGCTCGTTCCATTCCTTCGCTTCCTCTGCGGTGAAGACTGCCTTGCCGCAGGCTGCGCCGGGGGATGCACCGAGGCCCTTGCCCATCGGGGTAGCTGCCTTGAGAGCGTCGGTGTCGAACTGCGGGTGCAGCAGGGTGTCGAGGTTTCTCGGGTCGATCATTGCAACGGCTTCCTTCTCGCTTATCATGCCCTCGTCAACGAGGTCGCAGGCGATCTTGAGTGCAGCCTGTGCGGTGCGCTTGCCGTTACGGGTCTGGAGCATGTAGAGCTTGCCGTTCTCAACGGTGAACTCCATGTCCTGCATATCTCTGTAATGGTTCTCGAGGGTCTGGCAGACGTTGGTGAACTGCGCAAATGCCTCGGGGAACTTCTCTGCCATCTGTGCGATGGGCATCGGGGTACGGACGCCGGCAACGACGTCTTCGCCCTGTGCGTTGGTAAGGAACTCGCCCATGAGCTTCTTCTCGCCGGTAGCGGGGTCGCGGGTGAATGCAACGCCGGTGCCGCAGTCGTCGCCCATGTTGCCGAATGCCATCATCTGAACGTTGACGGCGGTGCCCCAGCTGTAAGGAATGTCGTTATCGCGGCGGTAGACGTTCGCGCGGGGGTTATCCCAGCTGCGGAAGACTGCCTTGATAGCGCCCATTAGCTGCTCCTTCGGGTCGGTCGGGAAGTCCGCACCTATCTTTTCCTTGTACTCTGCCTTGAACTTGCCGGCGAGCTCCTTGAGGTCGTCTGCGGTCAGCTCAACGTCCTGAGTTACGCCGCGGGCTTCCTTCATTTCATCAATGAGCTGCTCGAAGTATTTCTTGCCGACCTCCATGACAACGTCGGAGTACATCTGAATGAAGCGGCGGTAGCAGTCCCATGCCCAGCGGGGGTTGTTGGACTTCTTTGCCATAACTTCAACGACTTCCTCGTTAAGACCGAGGTTGAGGATGGTGTCCATCATGCCGGGCATGGATGCGCGTGCGCCGGAGCGGACGGATACGAGAAGAGGATTGTCAAGGTCGCCGAACTTCTTGCCGGTGATGCCTTCCATCTTTACGATGTACTCCATGATCTCTGCCATGATCTCGTCGTTTATTTTCTGGCCGTCTTCATAGTACTGAGTGCAAGCCTCGGTGGTGATGGTGAAACCCTGGGGTACGGGCAGACCGATATTGGTCATTTCCGCGAGGTTTGCGCCCTTGCCGCCGAGAAGCTCGCGCATTTTTGCGTTGCCTTCGGAGAACAGATAAACATACTTCTTGCTCATTAAGTTATCATCCTTTCATATGAATGCGCGCGGTATAAGCCGCGCGCATTTTTTACTTTTTAAGTCTTGCCTCGAGATCCTCAAGCTCTTCGGAAAGCTTCTTGGGAAGCTTATCGCCGAACTGAGCATAGTACTCGCGGATACCCTCGCATTCTTCCAGCCAGAGCTTCTTGTCAACGCCGAGAATGTCACGGACGGTTTCGACAGTGACGTCTACGCCCTCAAGGTTAATGTCCTCGGGACGCGGCTCGTAGCCGAGCTCGGTCTCGACGGCTTCCTTCTCGCCGAAGCAGCGGCCGAGGATCCACTCGACAACGCGCAGGTTATCGCCGAAGCCGGGCCACTCGAAGTTGCCCTCGTCATCGGTGCGGAACCAGTTGACGTTGAAGATCTTCGGGGGATCGGACAGCTTCTTGCCGATATCCAGCCAGTGCTGCCAGTAGTCGCCCATGTTGTAGCCGCAGAACGGACGCATTGCCATGGGGTCGCGTCTGACGACGCCGACCTTACCGGTGGCGGCTGCGGTGGTCTCACTTGCCATGATAGAGCCGACGAAAACGCCATGATCCCAATCGCGGGACTGGTAGACCAGAGGAGCGGTCTTTGCGCGGCGGCCGCCGAAGACGATAGCGGAGATGGGAACTCCGGTCTTGCTCTCGAACTCGGGGCTGATGCAGGGGCAGTTCACTGCCGGTGCGGTGAAGCGGGAGTTCGGGTGAGCACCCTTGCTGCCGTCGGTGCAATCCCACTTCTCGCCCTTCCAGTTCTCGGCGTTCTTCGGGGGATTTTTATCCATGCCTTCCCACCAAACGGTGTTGTCGTCAAGATTATGAACGACGTTGGTGAAGATGGTATTTTTCTTGGTTGCCGCGAGCGCGTTGGGATTGGACTTCATGCTGGTGCCGGGTGCGACGCCGAAGAAGCCGTTCTCGGGGTTTACTGCCCAGAGTCTGCCATCGGGGCCTATGCGCAGCCATGCAATGTCGTCGCCGACGGTCCAGCACTTCCAGCCCTTCTCGCGGTAAGCCTCGGGCGGGATGAGCATTGCGAGGTTGGTCTTTCCGCAGGCGGACGGGAATGCGCCGCAGACATAGCGTATCTCACCCTGCGGGTTCTGTACGCCGAGGATGAGCATATGCTCTGCAAGCCAATCCTCTTTTCTGCCGAGAGTAGATGCTATACGCAGAGCAAAGCACTTCTTACCGAGCAGGACGTTGCCGCCGTAGCCGGAGTTAACGGACATGATAGTGTTGTCCTCGGGGAAGTGGACGATGTATCTCTTTTCGGGATCAAGCTCTGCCTTGGAGTGCAGACCCTTGATGTAGTCAGCGCTGTCACCGATCGCATCGAGAACGTTCTTGCCGATGCGGGTCATGATCGCCATGGAAACAACGACATAGATGCTGTCGGTCAGCTCGATGCCGTACTTTGCAAAGTCGGAGCCCACGACGCCCATGGAGTACGGAATGACGTACATCGTGCGGCCCTTCATGGAGCCGTCATATATCTCGTACAGCTTCTTGTACATTTCCTGCGGATCCATCCAGTTGTTGGTCGGGCCCGCGTCCTCCTGACGCTTGGAGCAGATAAAGGTGCGGTCTTCAACACGCGCAACGTCATTGACGTCGGAGCGGTGCAGATAGCAGCCGGGGAGTTTTTCTTCGTTGAGCTTAATAAGCTCGCCCGTTCCCATTGCTTCATGGCGCAGCTTTTCCAGCTGCTCCTCGGAGCCGTCGATCCAAACGATCTCGTCGGGCTTCGTGAGTGCGGCCATTTCGTCTACCCACTTGAGAATGTGGACATTATCGGTCAGTTTCATGATTTTTTCCTCCCATTATTCATAAAAATTATTACCAATAACACCTTAATTAAGACTACCATTTAACATAGTTCTTAATCAATGCATTTTGCTCACAAATTTTGTGCGAAAACTACACAAAAAGCATCGGAGATTTTCGCAAAATCACCAATAGACAGCACTTCGCCGCGGATTTTCGCGTCAAAACCGCAATCTATGATACATTTTTCGATGCTTTCCTTGGATAATTCGCCGAAACCCGCGCCGAGAGCGTTGACGAGAGTTTTGCGGCGCTGTGCAAATGCCGCCTTTACAACGCGCATGAAGACCGCCTCGCTTTTGACCTCGACAGGAGGCTTATTGCGACACCTGAGGCTTATGACGCTCGAGGTGACCTTCGGCTGCGGGATAAAGCAGCTCGGCGGCACGTCAAAGAGCATTTCGGGCTCGGCGTACCAATTCGCGAAAACCGTAAACGCGCCGTAATCGCTCGTACCGGGTCTTGCGCATATCCTGCGGGCGACCTCGCGCTGGATCATAACGGTCACCTGCTCAAAGCAGCGGCTCTCGAGAAGCCTCGATATGACGGGACCTGTTATATTATACGGCAGATTTGCGCACACAACGTGGCGCATTCCGGGCATTTTCTCCTGCAAAAGCTGCGGGATATCCGTCTTGAGCACGTCCGCGAAAACGACCTCGGCGTTATCGCAGCCGGCAAGCGTCTCCGCAAGCATGGGCTTGAGCGCCGTGTCAAGCTCGACGGCCACTACCCTGCCCGCGCGCTGCGACAGCTCCCGTGTCAGGCAGCCGATGCCGGGGCCTATCTCAAGCACGCCCGTCACCGCGTCTATCCCCGCGCTGTCGGCTATATCCTCCGGCACCCACGACTGGGTGAGGAAATTCTGCCCCATCGACTTCGAGAAGCGAAAGCCGTGCTTATTAAGCAGAAGTTTTATAACGTCTATATTCGTAAGCTCCATAGTATTTCCAAGTTCTCCGCTCAAAGTTTTTTCTCAAAGCACTGCCTTGCGCCGTCGTGTCCCGGCTCGGACAGGCAGAGCATATTTCCGCGGTAATCAAAGCCGCAGGACTTTAAGAGCTTTTGCGCGGCTTTGTTTTTGCGGTGGGTATCGCTGCGGATGCTGTCGGCGCCCGTCTCGCGTGCAAGGGCGATCGCCTCATCCATGAGCATGGTGCTCAGTCCCGTGCCGCGAAATTCCGCTGCGACCGCCGCGCGGTGCAGCGTGCAGTAATTTTCACCGCAGTGCCAGCGGCCGTCGGTGATGGAATCGTAATCGCTCTCCGGCTCGCTGCTCAGGCAGAAAACGCCCGCGACCGCGCCGCCGTAGGTCATGACGCGGCAGCGTACGGCGTCGATATCCGCAAGGAAATCCTCACTTGCGGGATAGTCGCCCTGCCACTGATCAACGCGGTGCTTGCGCAGGTAATTGCGCGCCTGACGCACGATGAGCATGATGCTCTCAAGATCGTCCGCGCTCGCAAGGCGGCACTCCACCGGCTTTGTAAGCTGCATGCGGCTGCGCTCTTTTTTTATCTCCTCAAGCAGCTTGATATCCGTTTTATCCCTAAGCTCCAGCTTTTCAAACATATCCGGCCGCTTATCCATCGTCCGCTCAAGGCATTTTTTGCGCCGCCACTGCGCCACGGCGGCATGATCTCCGCCCAGCAGCACCCGCGGCACCTCCCTGCCTTCCCAGATCTCCGGGCGCGTATACTGCGGATATTCGAGCACGCCGTCCCAATGGCTCTCGCCGGTGAAGCACTCCTCATCGGACAAAACACCCGGCACGAGGCGGCACACCGAGTCCGCGACCGCCATCGCCGCTATCTCTCCGCCCGTGAGCACAAAGTCGCCCAGCGATATTTCCTCATCAACGCACTGCTCGATAAAGCGCTCGTCGATGCCCTCGTAGTGGCCGCACACGAGCACGAGATGGTCGTAATCGTCCCTCAGTCTGCGGGCCGTCGCCTGATCGTAGGGCTTGCCCTGCGGAGACATATATATCACGCGGCTGCGCTTATCCTCTGCGGTTGACATAATATCATCAAGGCAGGACTTGAGCGGCTGCGCCATCATAACGCAGCCCCAGCCGCCGCCATAGGGATAGTCATCGACCTGGCACTGCTTATTTTCCGTATAATCGCGTATCTGAACGCAGTTTATCTCGATAATACCCTTCTTTGCGGCTCTGCCGATGATGCTCTCGTGCAGTACGGCATTCACCGTGTCCGGAAAAAGGGTCATTATATCAATTCGCATATCACGCTTTGCCTTTCACTAGATAAGTTTACATAATCACATACCCTCGATGAGGTGTACTCTTATTATTCCGTTTTCGGCGTCGGTATTCAGAATGAATTCCGGAACGGCGGGTATCATGTGCTCGGTCTCGCCGCGCACGATGTAGACGGACGCAGCGGGCGTTTCGAGAATGTCCTCGAGAATGCCGATCTCGGCGCCGTCCTCGTCAATCACACGAGCGCCGATGATGTCGCACAGGAAGTATTCTCCCTTGCCGAGCTTGGCGTCGTTTCTGTCGATGAAAACGGTTTTGTTTTTAAGCGCCATGGCCGCATTAATGTCACCTATCTCCTCAAGCTGCGCGATGACAAAGCCCTTGTGCACGCGAGCCGAGAGCATTTTGACAGGCTTATTATCAATATATACCGTCTTAAAACGGCACATAAACTCCGGGCTGTCGAGCCAGACCTGTATCTTGACCTCGCCGCGCACACCGTGAGTGTTCACTATCTTTCCCGCTTCTATATACTGCAGTTTTTCCATGTGAAAACCTCCATAGTTGTACAGTGTATAATCTAACACAAAAACAGGGATTTAACAAGTTCCGCGAGGCAAAAATCGTTTGATTTTATATATAAAAATGAAAAAGCAGAACGGTTTATCCGTTCTGCTTTTTATCAGTCCAGAATATCGACTGAAACTTTCTTGCCCTGTCTTTGGGCTACAGCCCGCATGAGTATACGGATCTCCTTGACGATCCTGCCCTGCCGGCCAATGACCTTGCCCATGTCCCCGTCGGCTACGCGTACTTCATATACGGTCTCGCCGCCGTGAACGCGCTCGGTCACAGAGACTTCGTCGGGTTTCTCAACGAGGCTCTGCACGATATAGGTCAAAAGTTCTTTCATGCCGGTAAGTTACTCCTTGTTAGGCCTCGACCTTAGTGAGCAGGCCGCGTACGGTCTCGGTGGGCTGTGCGCCGTTTGCGATCCAGTACTTTGCGCGCTCCATGTCGACCTTAATGTTTGCACCCTCTGCCATGGGATCGTAAGTGCCTATCTCCTCGATGAAGCGTCCGTCGCGGGGGCAGCGGGAATCTGCAACGACGATGCGGTAGTACGGTGCCTTCTTTGCACCCATTCTGCGAAGTCTGATCTTTACCATTTATCATTCACCTCCATGTTTTTTCTTGAAAATATTATTACAAACGCCGTTTAAGCGCAGGTAATCAGAATTTAAATCCGCCCAGACCGGGGAAGCCGCCGCCTCCGCCCATACCGCCGAAGCGCTTCTGGAGCTTTTTCATGTTTTTGCCCGAGAGCTGACGCATCATGCCCTGCATCGCGTCAAACTGCTTGAGCAGACGGTTTATATCAACGACCGAGGTACCGCTGCCGAGGGCAATGCGCTTTTTGCGCGAGGCGTTGAGGATCGACGGATCGTCGCGCTCTGCCTGAGTCATCGAGAGGATTATCGCCTCGATGCGGGCAAGCCCCTTTTCGTCGAACTTCGCGCCCTTTAGCGCCTTCGCGTCAAGTCCCGGTATCATGCCGGCAAGGTCGTTAATATCACCCATGCCCTTGAGCGAGCGCATCTGCTCGAGATAGTCCGAAAGCGAGAAGCGGTTTGCCTTCATTCGCTCGGCCATCTCAAGAGCCTTCTTCTCGTCAAAGCTCTGCTCCGCCTTTTCTATAAGCGTGAGCACGTCGCCCATGCCGAGGATACGCGACGCCATACGGTCGGGGTAAAACGGCTCTATCTGGTCAAGCTTTTCGCCGACGCCGATGAATTTTATCGGCTTTCCGGTGCTGGCCTTTATCGAAAGCGCCGCGCCGCCGCGAGCATCGCCGTCAAGCTTCGTGAGCATGACGCCGGTGACGCCCAGCGCGTCGTTAAACGCATTTGCAGCGTTCACGGCATCCTGACCGGTCATCGCATCGACAACGAGCAGTATCTCGCTCGGCTCGACCGCGTCGCGGATGTTTTGCAGCTCCTGCATGAGCTCCTCGTCGATGTGCAGGCGACCCGCGGTGTCGAGAAACACAAGGTCGTTGCCGTGCTTTCTGGCGTGCTCGACGGCAGCCTTGGCGATATCGACGGGGTTTGTCGTGCCCATCTGGAACACGGGAATGTCAAGCTGCTTGCCGACCGTTTCGAGCTGCTTGATAGCAGCGGGGCGATAAATATCGCAGGCCGCCAGCAGCGGACGCTTGCCCTGCTTGCGCATATACGCCGCGAGCTTTGCGCCGTTAGTCGTCTTGCCCGCGCCCTGAAGACCGACGAGCATGACTATGCTCGGGGACTTTGAGCCGATGGTGAGCCGCTGGTTTTCGCTGCCCATGAGCTTGACGAGCTCTTCGTTGACTATCTTGATGACCTGCTGTGCCGGAGAAAGCGCCTCAAGCACGTCCGCGCCGGAAGCGCGCTCGGTCACGCTTTTCGTAAACTCCTTTACGACCTTATAGCTGACGTCCGCCTCCAGAAGCGCCATGCGCACTTCCTTCATTGCCTCCTTGACGTCTGCCGCGGTCAGTCTGCCCTTGCCGCGCAGCTTTTTAAAGGCAGCGGATAGCTTGTCGGACAATGATTCAAATGCCATGCTCTCTGCCTCCTATATTTTAAGTCCTTCGAGCTTTTTCATGATGCCCTCATCGGAGACCCCGATGCTTTTTAGCTCATTTTGAAGCTCGTCTATCTGGGCATTGCGCTCAAGAAAGCGCTTTATAAGCCCCGTTTTCTCCTCTATCTCGGTCATAGCCGTCTCGGCGCGGCGGATAATATCCCAAACGCCCTGACGCGATATGCCGCACTGCTCGGCGATCTCGCCGAGTGAAAGATCCTCGTTATATCTCAGGTCAAAGTACTCCCGCTGCTTATCAGTCAGCAGCTCGCCGTAAAAATCAAACAGCATCGAACGCATGACCGCACTGTTTTCCACGGCTACCCCTCCCTGTAAACGATTTTAGCTTTACAGAGTATAGCATACCGCGTTTTGAGTGTCAAGCATTTATTCTTGTCAGCGCTGCCGAATATATTTGATTTTTTGCGGCAAAACTGACAATTATAACAACTATTGAGCCGACAGGAGCTTTTTAATGAAAAACAGGAACAAAAACAGTCAGATCTTCGAGCGGGCGGCAAGCTGCGCAAGGCTCAACCGCCCCACGGCGCTGCACTCGTGCGCAAGTCTCAAGGGTGAGCTAAAGGATGCGCTCAGGCAGATAAATTCGGCCTATCGCCTTGTCGGGCAGCGCTTCGGTGATGCGCAGGAGATGCCCGAGGCGTGCCGTTGGCTTCTGGATAACCGCTATATTGCGCTGCGCGAGGGCAAGGCTGCGCTCGGCGACATTGCGCACACGGGAAAAATGCGCAGCGGAGTTGAGGGGGAGCTGCTGCCGGTAATGTGTCGGGATATGCTCTCTGCGCTCGGCATGAGGCTTGCCGCGGAGCGTATGAGGGAGTATCTGCACGGCTATCAAAGCGTGTGTCCGCTTACTCACGCGGAGCTTGAGCTTTTTCCCGCGGTGCTGCGCTCGCAGCTTCTTTCGGCACTCGCCGAGCACTGCCGCAAGCTGTCCTCAAGCTCCTCGCCGGACACGCTCACGGACGGCTTTGCCGCGCTGTTTTCCTCGTTGAGGGCGATGGCGGAGCTCGATCGGAGAGCGTTTCTGCGCAGCGCCGATCTTGCCGAGGCGGAGCTTATGGCAGACCCCGCCGGAGTGTATCCGCGCATGGACGACGAAAGCCGCGACAACTACCGAGCAAGGCTCTCGCGCCTTGCAGCTCAAAGCGGGCTTGAGGAGCACGTTTTTGCGAGGCAGCTCATTGAAAAATGCCGCAAGGGCGAGGGGGTGCAGCGGCACGTCGGGTATTATCTTCTGCCTGTGCCCGACGAAAAACGGCGCAGCGCAGCGTATATAGGGCTAAACGTACTTTTAACTCTGTTTTTGACGCTGCTGTGCGGTTTTTCAGCCCACAGCGCAGCCACGGCGCTGCTGCTTTTGCTGCCGGCGTCGGAGCTTATAAAGACGCTGCTGGACTATATAATAACGCTTGCCGTGCCGCCGCGAAGGCTGCCGAGGATAAAGATCACGGACGGCGTGCCCGACGACGGCAGGACGGTGTGCGTCATATCGGCGCTGCTGTCATCGGCAGAAGGGGCGGCGTATTTTACGCGCAGGCTCGAGGAGTTTTCGTTGGCAAACCGCGACTGCGGGAAAAATCTGCTTTTCGGTATTCTTGCCGATCTGCCCGAGGCAGACTGCGAGCTCTTACCCGAGGACGGGGATATAATTCGCGCCGCGGCGGAGCATATCGACGCACTGAACGAAAAATACGGCGGCGGCTTTTATCTTTTCACAAGACCGAGAACACTCGACTCCGGGCGCGGCAGGTATTCAGGCTTCGAGCGCAAGCGCGGCGCACTGCTCGCTCTGGCGCGTTTAATGTCGGGCGGCGAAAGCGAGCTTGAGGTCACGGCAGGCGATTTGAAAGCTCTGCTCGGTTCGAGGTTTATCATAACCCTTGACAGCGACACGAGCCCGACTCCCGGCTCACTGTCGGAGCTTATAGGTGCTATGCTCCATCCCATGAATACGCCCGTTTTAGACACCCGGCGCAGCTGCGTCACCGCAGGTCACGGCATCATACACCCGAAAATGTCAACGACGCTCGCTTCCAGCGGCAAAACCGGCTTTTCCCGCGTATTTGCAGGGCGCGGCGGCTGCGAGGCCTACGCTTCGACCTGCGGCGAGGTCGGCATGGATCTCTTCGACCGCGGCGGCTTCTCCGGCAAGGGTATCATCGACGCCGCTTCTCTCATTATATGCTCAAAAGCACACATTCCCGACGGCAGAGTTCTCTCGCACGATGCGCTTGAGGGCGCGTTCTTGCGCGGCGGATACATGAGCGACACCGAGTTTTCCGATTCCTTCCCTGCCTCTCCCCTTGCCTATTACAGGCGCAGCCACCGCTGGATACGCGGAGATTGGCAGAATTCGCCCTGGATATTCGACGCGGCGCTGCCCGATATCGAGCGCTGGCGGCTGTTTGATTCGCTGCGGCGCAGCATGATAGCTCCCGCAACGTTCACGGCGATCTTCCTCGGATTCTTGCTCAAGGTGAGCGGGCTCAGGGCGGCAGCGTGGGCGGCAGTCTTGGCGCTCGGCTCGGGGCTCTTAATATCACTCACGGAGCTTGCGTCAAATAAGCCCGACGCGCTCGGCGTGAGATACCACAGCCGCGTGCTCGGCGGCATGGGCAGCGCACTCGTAATGACGCTTTTGCGGCTGTGGCTGCTGCCGTATGAGGCGTGGGTATCGCTCTCGGCGGCTGTGGCAGCCGTGTGGCGCATGGCAGTCAGCGGGAAAAATCTTCTTGAATGGCAGACTGCGGCGCAGGGCGACGAGCGGCGCTTCGGCGTGTTCGGCTACATTGCGAATATGTGGCCCTGCCTCGCGGCGGGCTTTGCTCTTGTTGCCCTCGCACCGGGAGCATTCGCAAAAACGGTAGGGCTGTTCTGGATCGCCGCGCCGCTTGCCGCAGCCGCTCTCGCGCTTCCCGCTCGGAAGAACGCCGATATATCCGACACCGACAGAAAATATCTCACCGACTGCGCGCGGGAAATTTGGAGCTATTTTGAGCGCTTCTGCACGCCCGAGGATAATTTCCTGCCGCCTGATAATTTTCAGGAGCAGCCGCCCGTCGGCATAGCGCACCGCACCTCGCCGACGAATATCGGACTTGCGCTCATGAGCGCCATGTGTGCGCAAAGGTTGGGTATCATAAGCTCCGAGCGCGCAGCCGATTTTATCGGTAATATGCTCGACTCCGTAGAGAAGCTCACGAAGCACCGCGGCCACCTGTGCAATTGGTATGACACCCGCACGCTGCGGCCGCTTGAGCCGAGGTATCTCTCAACGGTGGACTGCGGCAATCTCTATGTCTGCATGGCGGCGGCAAGCGCGATGCTCAAAGCAGTCGGCGAAATCCAGCTCGCTCAAAGGCTCGATAAAATCATGCGGCCGATGGATTTTTCCGTTTTCTACGACGATGAGCGCAGTCTGTTTTATATAGGTATAGACCTCGACAAGGGCACGCCCTCGCCGGGGCTGTATGACCTCATGGCAAGCGAGGCTCAGCTGACGAGCTACGCCGCCGTTGCAAAGGGCGACGTACCACGGCGGCACTGGCGCAAGCTCTCGCGCGCGATGCGGCAATGCGGAGGCTACCGCGGAATGGTCAGCTGGACGGGCACGATGTTTGAATATCTCATGCCGACGCTGTTTCTGCCGCTCACACCCGGCAGTCTGCTGTACGAAACGGCAAAGCTGTGCGTCTTCGTGCAGAAACGGCGCAGGAGCCGCAGCGGACTGTGGGGCATATCGGAAAGCGCGTTTTTCTCACTTGATCCGGCCCTTAACTATCGCTACAAGGCTCACGGCTGCGCCGCTCTTGCGCTCAAGCGCGGGCAGGACAAGGAGCTTGTCATCGCGCCGTATGCAACCTTCCTCGCGCTGGGGCTCGATTTTAACGGTGCACTGCGCAATCTGCACAGACTCGAAAATCATGGCGCGCACGGGAAATTCGGCTTCATCGAGGCAATTGATTTCACTCCCTCGCGCTGCCGCTCGGGCGGCGGGGAGCGTGTGAGATGCTTCATGGCACACCACCTCGGCATGAGCCTGCTGGCAATAACAAACGCCCTGTGCGGCGGGGTGCACGAGGCTTTTATGTCCATCCCCGAAATGTCGGCGCACCGCGCTCTGCTGGAGGAAAAGATACCATACGGCGCGCAAATTTTACCCGCGGATGACGAAAAGTCAGAAAAGCCCGACGCATTCATGCAGCATCAGTGGGAGTCGCGCGGGAACGGCGTTAACTATGCGCAGCCAAGCTGTGCGCTGCTGTCAAACGGCGCGTATAATATTATGTTAACCGAAAGCGGACTCTGCCGCGCCACCTGTCGGGAAATGCTCGTTTATGCGTCTCCGTTTCACAGTCTCGATTTGGACAGCACCGCCCGTATTAGCCTCGTGTTTGACAAAGCAGAGCACTCGCTTCTGCCATATCCGAGCAGCGAAAGCGAGTATATGTGGGAGTTTTCCGAAATATCCTGCACGTTTTCGTGCGATTGCGAAAGCTTTGATTCGCGCTGCACGATTGCCGTGTCGGGCAGTGAAAACGGCGAAATGCGCGAGGTCGAAATTCGCGCAAGGGAGGATATTGAAAATGCGCAGCTTGTGTTTTCGTTTGAACCCGTGCTCGCAAACTCCGATGATTATGTTAACCACAAGGTGTTCTGGCAGCTCGGCATTGAGGCAAAGAACGAATCAAACTGTCTGATGCTGCACAGGCTTGCGCGCTCGCGGCAGGAGGAGGTTTGGCTCTGCGTTGCCTGCGACAGGGATATCGCGGTGCGCGCGAGTGAAACAGCTCCCGACGGGGCATTATCCGCACCCTTTGTAAGCGTCGCGGCACAGCTTTCACTCAAGGCCTCGGAGCGGACGAGGCTGCGGTTTTCGCTGTGTGCTGCGGACTCGCCCGAGGGCGCGTACAGCGGTGCGCAGCATATGCTCGCACAGGGGCCCGGTGAGTACGGCGCGATGGTGGCCGCCTGCGCAAGCCTAACGCACATGAACGCCGCCGAGGTCGGCAAGGCTATGAGCCTGCTCGGAAAGCTCTTGTTTGTGAGCGCCGCACAGCCCTTCCCCGCCAAAAACGAGCTCTGGCGCTACGGCATTTCGGGCGACCTGCCGATAATTTGCTGCCCGCAGAATGAGGACATTGAAGCGGTCACGCGCAGGTTTTGTCTGCTTCGAGCCTGCGGGGTGTATGCCGATCTCGTGTTCTTCACCGACGAGGGCGGAGAATACTGCCGCCCCGTGTATTCCAAGGTGCGCGATACGCTGGCAGCTCACGGACTTGAGGCGCTGCTCGGAACGCACGCGGGTGTGCGGATTCTGCCGACAGAAGCGCAGCCGCTTGTGAGCTCCGCCGCCGCGTGCATCATCGGTGCCGAGGCGCGAAGGCGCACGTTTTCCGCACCGCCGCGCACGGTCAAAAGCCCTCACCGAGGTATCGGCGCAGCTATAAAGCACGAATACGGTGATGACGGCAGCTTTGTATTTTATGTAAACCAAGCGCTCCCCTCCCGCGTTTGGAGCACCATGCTCACGAACGGGCGCATGGGCTATATTGCTGCGGACACCGGCATGGGCAATATGTGGTTTCAAAACGCGCGTGAAATGCGGCTGACGCCGTGGGTGAACGAGCCCGACGCCGTGTCGGGACCTGAAAGCCTGGAGCTTGTGACGGATAATTCGCGCCACAGTCTGTTTGCAGCTGCCGACGGCGCAAGCTGCCGCGTGAAATTCGCCTACGGCTGCGCAGTTTGGGAAAAAAATTTCGGCAGCAGCGCGACGAGATGCACGGCATTCGTTCCGCCCGATACCGACGCCCGCGTTTTTATCATCGAGCTTTTCGGAGAGCCGTGCGGCAGCATCGAGTGGAAATGCGAGCTGCTGCTTGCCGAAAATGAGAACGATCATACGGCTGCAAGTGTCAATTATGTAAACTCCGTATTCACGGCATCGAGCAGCCGCTCCGCGATAGACGGTCTCCAATTCCGAGCTGTGTGCTCTGCGCCCGTTTTAGGCTATACCTGCGACCTTTTATCCTGGAGTTACGGAGAATATGACGAAAGGACAAGTGATCTGAGCTATCCAGTGTTCGCAGCCGAATTTGAGACTCAGCCCGTTACCGTACTCGTTTGCGGCTGCACTCAGGAAGATGACTTAATTAAGTTATGTAAACCCGAAGCCGCGTTTTCGGCGCTTGAGCGCACAAGGGCGCATTGGCTGAAAATATGCACCGGTCTCACGCTCAAGGGCTGCGGCGCGGCGGATAATTATATGAGCGGCTGGGCGGTTTATCAAACTCTCGCCTGTCGGCTCATGGGGCGCTGCTCAATGTATCAAAGCGGCGGCGCGGTCGGCTTTCGTGACCAGCTTCAGGATGCCGTTAATCTTATTCTCATAGACGCCGGCCTTGCGCGCTCGCACATTCTGAGCGCCTGCCGCCATCAGTATCTCGAGGGCGACGTCATGCACTGGTGGCACTCGACGGCGGGCTCGGACAAGGGCGTGCGCACGCGCTGCTCGGACGATCTGCTCTGGCTCGTTTGGGCGCTGTGCGAGTACACGGAAAAAACCGGAGATTTTGAGATATGCGAGCGCCTAGAATATTATGTTAACTCTCCTCCCCTCGAAGCGCACGAGCGCGACCGCTACGAAACGCCGCCGTGCTCGGACTGCTCGGAAAGCGTTCTTGAGCACGCTTGCAGAGCAATAGAACTGTGCATCGCACGCGGCCGCGGTGAGCACGGGCTGCTGCTTTTCGGCAGCGGCGACTGGAACGACGGCATGGACAAAATCGGCGACGAAAGCGTTTGGCTCAGTTGGTTTTTCGCCTGCTGCGTGCGGAGGTTTTCGGAGCTGCTCATGTCATTATGTAAACCAAGCTCAGGTAAATACCGCGCCTTGGCTGCCGAGATCGGACAGGCGGCGGACTCGTCGTGGGACGGCGAATGGTATCTGCGTGGCTTCTGGCCCGACGGTGCGCCGCTCGGCTCAAAAAGCTGCGGCGAGTGCCGAATCGACTCAATTGCGCAAAGCTGGGCCTGCTTTTGCGCCGAGGCACAAAACTCACGCGCGGACACGGCGCTTGACAGTGCGCTGCGGCTTTTGTTCGACCGCGAGCGCAAGATAATAAAGCTCTTTGACCCTCCGTTTTGCGGCGGCGGGCGCGACCCCGGATATATCCGCAGCTACGGCGCGGGCTTCCGCGAAAACGGCGGGCAGTACACTCACGCGGCACTTTGGCTTGCGATGGCCTGCTTAAGGCGCGGCCGCGCGGGCGATGCGTGGGAGATACTGTGCGCGCTGCTGCCGGAAAATCACGAGTTGCGCGAGTATCTTGCAGAGCCCTTTGTACTTGCCGCCGACGTCTGCACCGCGGCGGGGCACGAGGGTGAGGCGGGCTGGACGTGGTACACCGGCTCGTCGGGCTGGTATTTCCGCGTTTTTGCCGAGGAGCTTTTGGGGCTCAGGCTGTGGCACGGCGGGCTGTATATCCGCCCCACACTGCCGGAGGGCTTTCCCGACTGCCGCATAACGCTGCGCCCTCTCGGAAAAACTCCGCTCAAAATATGTATAGGCGTGGACGGCATATTTGTAAACGGGGAAAAATACGACGGAAAAAATATACCATATGCATGAAAAGTGTGATATACTGATTTATTATAAGTCCAAGGAGGTCATGCCATGGATACCGTCAGAAAAGAACTGCTCCCGGGAGTTTGGCTCACTGCCCTCAGAAGCGGGAAATTCAAGACCGGCTGCCTGAGCGTAACCATGCTCACGCAGCTTGACAGAGAAACGGCGGCGATGAATGCGGTCATACCCTTTGTGCTGCGGCGCGGCAGCCGCTATCGCACGGATATGCAGGCGCTTGCCGTCGAGCTTGACAGGCTCTACGGCAGCAGGATAGAGCCGCGTGTGCGCAGGGTCGGCGAAATTCAGTGCATCGGCCTTGCAGCGAGCTTTCCCGACGACCGCTATCTTCCCGCGGGAAGCTCGGTTTTCGAGAGCGTCGCCCAGCTTTGCGCGGAGCTTCTGCTCACCCCCTGCACCAAGGGCGGACTGCTCCTGCCGGACTACGTCGAAAGCGAAAAGGAGAAGCTGCTTGAGCGGATAAGAGGCAGAGTTAACGACAAGCGCAGCTATGCCGTTTTGCGCCTGCTTGAGCAGATGTGCTGCTACGAGGCATTTGCCGTGCCCCCGCTCGGCACGGAGGATGCGGCGGAGAATATCCACTATCAGAAGCTCACAAAGCACTATCGCAGTCTCATCCAGACCGCCCCCGTCGAAATATTCTACTGCGGCTCGGAGGACGCGGACACAGTTTCGGACATTCTCTCGGACGTGCTGTCCGGTATGTCGCGCGGCGAGACCGACTACGATATAGGCACGGATATTCGCATGAACGCCGTCGAGGACGAGGTGCGCGTGTTCACTGACGAAATGAGCGTGACGCAGGGCAAGATGGTCATGGGCTACCGTCTCGGCGACTGCATGGACGATCCCGACCTTGCCGCGATGCGCGTGTTCAACGCCGTTTTCGGCGGCGGAGTGACCTCGAAGCTCTTTGTTAACGTGCGCGAAAGGCTCTCGCTTTGCTACTACGCAAGCAGCACGGTCAACGTGCAAAAGGGCATCATGTACGTTTCCTGCGGCGTGGATTTTGATAAATTCGACGCGGCAAAGGCCGAAATTGAAGCGCAGCTTGACGCGATAAGGCGCGGCGAGGTGAGCGAGGACGAGCTGCGCGCGGCAAAGAGAAGCTGCGCGGCGGATCTGCTTGCCGTGGCCGATGACCAGAACGAGCTTGAGTCGTTTTATCTTAAAAGCACCCTTGACGGGCTTTACGTCGAGCCCGAGGAGCTTGCCGCGGCAATTGACTGCGTCGAGCTTGAGGACATCGTGCAGATAGCGCGCAGCATAGTGCCCGACGCCGTATATTACCTGCGCGGCACGGACGAGGAGGACGGCGATGAAGCATAAAAGATACGAAAAGCTCGGCGAGGATATTTATTCGGGCGAGCTTCGCAGCGGGCTGCGGATAAACGTCGTGACAAAGCCCGGCTTCAGGTATAGCTTTGCGGTGCTTGCGGCAAACTACGGCGGCGCACATCGGCGCTTTTCGCTCGGCGGCACGACGCACGATACTCCCGCGGGAGTTGCGCATTTTCTTGAGCACAAGATGTTTGATATGCCCGACGGCGACAATGCCCTCGCCACACTTGCAGCAAACGGCGCACAGCCGAATGCGTTCACCTCAAGCGGCATGACCGCCTATTATTTTGGCTGCACCGAGGGCTTTGAGGAAAACCTGCGTATGCTCATAAAATTCGTCTCGACGCCCTATTTCACCGATGAGACCGTTGCCAAGGAGCAGGGCATCATCGGGCAGGAGATATGCATGGTCGGGGACGATCCCGGCTACGTCATCTATAACCGCCTCATGCGTATGCTCTATGCTCACCACCCCATACGCGATCAGGTCGCGGGCAGTATTGAGAGCATCGCGCAGATAAGCGCGCAGACGCTTTATGACTGCCACAGAGCGTTTTACGCGCCGTCAAACATGACCCTTTGCGTGGCCGCCGACTGCGATCCCGAACGCATATTCGACATTGCCGACAAGCTGTTCACGCACGAGCGGCAGGAGGCTCCGAAGGCGGACATGGGCGAAAGCGAGTCGGAATATCCGCACGAGAGCTTCTGCGAGGAGCACATGGAGGTCTCCGCGCCGCAGTTTTTCATCGGCGCAAAGCTCGCGCCCGCGCCCGACGGCGATGCTCTGCTGCGGCAAAAGCTCGTTTCGCAGCTCGCGCTGAGAACGCTGCTCGGTCAGTCAGGCGATTTTTACAGCAGCCTGTATGCCGACGGCACGCTCGGACGGAATTTCGGCTATGAGACCGATTATGCGGCAGGCACCGCGACGATCATAATACACGGTCAGAGCGAGGCGCCCCGGAAGGTACTCGCGGAGCTCAAGGGCGCCGTCAAAAGCGTGTCGGAGCGCGGGCTTGATCCCGATGCGTTCGACGCGGCGAAAAAGGCGATGTTCGGCTCCGAGCTCAGGGCGCTTGAGCACTTTGACGCGCTGTGCTTTGCGCTCGTTGAGGGGCAGTTCGGCGGCTACTGCGCACTTGACGGCTTCGAGGTGCTCGAGAGCATCAAGAAAGCCGAGTGCGAGGAATTTATAAGCACCCATCTTTCTCCCGATAGGCTCGCAATGAGCGTTATTTCCCCGGTAAAGGCACAATAAAGGAACGATAACATGACTTTTCTCACCTCAACCATGCTGCGAGATGCGGCGATAAGCTTCCCAATGTTCGGGAATTTCAGTATCGACCCGCCGTACAGCTTCACCGTTTTCGGCTTTGAAATTTATTTTTACGGCGTAATAATCGCGCTCGGCTTTATCCTCGCCGCCCTCTTTTGCGCAAGACAGGCGGAGAAATTCGGCATCACCTCGGACGACCTTTTTGACTTCGTCATCTGGCTCATTCCGACCTGCATAATCGGCGCAAGGCTTTATTACGTTCTCTTTAAGCTCGACTATTTCATCGCAAATCCCTCGGAGATATTCAGGGTGCGCGACGGCGGGCTTGCCATTTACGGCGGCATAATCGCAGGCGTTATAACGGGCGCGCTGGTCTGCCGGCATAAGAAAATACCCGTCATGGCGCTCGGCGACCTTGCCGCCTTCGGTCTGCTAATAGGTCAGGCGATAGGCCGCTGGGGCAACTTCATAAACCGCGAGGCCTTCGGCGGCGTGACCGACGTTTTCTGCCGCATGGGTCTGACCGTTCCCGGCAGCGAGACCATATACGTTCACCCGACGTTTCTCTACGAAAGCCTTTGGAACTTTGTCGGGCTTATCGCGCTGTATATTCTTCTAAGGCGCGGCAAGCGGCAATACGACGGGCAGTTTTTCTGCCTGTACATATTCTGGTACGGTCTGGGCAGGTCGTGGGTCGAAGGGCTCAGGACCGACAGCCTCTACATCGGCTCGACCGACATCCGCGTTTCGCAGCTTTTGGCGATCGTCAGCGCGGTCACGGCAGCCGTCATACTCATAATAAACGCAAGAAAAAA
Organism: uncultured Oscillospiraceae bacterium; assembly: GCA_934590355.1. Lineage (GTDB taxonomy): Bacteria > Bacillota > Clostridia > Oscillospirales > Oscillospiraceae > F23-B02. Next base: position 1,588 of record CAKTOX010000030.1, on the reverse strand, counting down.
GCATTCGCCCGAGGAGCTTTTCGTTAACCGCAGCACGCGGATAAAAAAGCACGAGGGGCAGGAAGGAGATATTGAAAATGGCTGATTACAAAAGCATAGTCAAGGGTACGATAAACAGCGTCACGAATAAGGCCAAGCAGTACGTCGATGGCGGCGGGCTGCGCGATGCATACGACAAGGGCAGCACCGCGGCGCGCTGCTACGCGAACATCGCAAAGCTCACCTTGCAGATAAACGGCGAGCTTGAGGAGCAGAAAAAGGTGTTTCTCGAAATAGGACGCATCTGCTATGACGAAAACCGCGACGCGCCCTACGGCAGGTACGCTCCCCTCTTCGACGAGCTGACCGAGATAGACGAGCGCATCGAGACCATGCGCCGTGAGCTTGAGGCGGCAAAGGCCGCGGTGGAGGCGGCGAAAAACGGCCCCGAGTACGCGGAGTTTTACGACATGGAGGAGTCCTGAAATGAACGAGGCACTTGAAAGAATTCTTGAGCGCAGAAGCATCAGAGCATATAAGTCCGAGCAGATCACGGACAGCGAACTTGACTGTGTGTTACGCGCGGGGCTTGCCGCTCCGTCGGCCATGAACAGGCAGCCGACGGTGCTGCTCGCGATTCAGGATAAGGATACCATCGCGCGGCTGTCTCGGCTCAACGCGCTCGTCATGGGCGCCGAGGGCTCAGATCCCTTTTACGGTGCGCCCACGGTCATCGTCGTTTTGGCAGACCGCAATATTGCCACGCACGTTGAGGACGGCGCGCTCGTCCTCGGAAATCTCATGAACGCGGCAAGCGCGCTCGGTCTCGGCTCATGCTGGATAAACAGAGCCAAAGAGGTCTTTGAGATGCCCGAGGCGCGGGAGCTGCTGCGCGGCTGCGGCATAGGCGACGAGTACATCGGCATCGGTCACTGCATCCTCGGCTATCCCGACGGCGAAAGGCCGCAGGCAAAGCCATTGCGTGACGGACGGTTATTCAGAATTTGAATAAAAAAGACACCCATGGGAGGCACTGCCCAGCCCCAGAATGTACAGACAGCACAAATTAGTCAAGTCAAAGTATGCTTGAGAGGTGTACTGACTACCCTGGTCGCTGTGGAGCTGCAACTCCGCAGCGGCTTTCTTTTCCCTCTGCATAGCAAGGCGGATGGTATCGAGTACAAGATCCACCGTCTGTGTCATTCCTGTTTTGTGCGCAACCACGCTGCCGTCAAACAGATCCCGTATTACCGACAGACAGAGCACACCTTGCCCTGTGCGGATATATGAGATATCCGTGACCCATTTGTGGTTTGGCCGGTCAGACTGAAACTCTCTGTTGAGCAGATTCTCGTATTTGTGAAGCTGCTCCAACTCTGCTTTTTCCTGCCGATGCGGTGCTTGCCCATCCTTTCGGGGGCGACCCTTGGAGCGTGGCTGAACGCCTGCAGCGATCTTCTTTTTCCTGCTCCGATATCTTTTCAATAAGCCTTTGACTTGTTCTGTCTCCAGCCCGTAATGCTCGGCGATTTCTCTCTTTGTTTTCCCGGCTTCCCTCATCGCCACGATTTCCGCTTCCGGAAATTTTATGTGCGTGTATCTCCTCTTT
>CAKTOX010000029.1 GCA_934590355.1 uncultured Oscillospiraceae bacterium | reverse complement strand
AGGGGAATAGCTCAGCTGGTAGAGCGGCGGTCTCCAAAACCGTAGGCCGAGGGTTCGAAGCCTTCTTCCCCTGCCAATTACAGCCCAACTTTGTTTTTGCCAGGATGGGCTGTTTTTGTTTATGTAATAGCCGGTGATAGGGGCTACCCATCACCGGCTTTTGTTATTTTACCTCAGGGGTCAGGAGGTTCTTCAGCGCATAGTCAATTGCACGGATGTCCTCCTGTGTCACATCGACAACGACCGCTTTATCGCCTCGTATTTCATAGTGCCAGATGATGACGCTCGGATAAGGGCGCGAAAGATTGTTGTCGTAAGTAAACAGGTAGCCGACTTTGTCATCAAAATCGATCGGCCTTCCGCCGACGCGGTCGGTGCTCAGCAGCATTTGCAGCAGCGCCATATCGCCGAAGGGGATCGATGCGCATATGACGGGCTGAAGGGCTCCGCTCTTGTCGAGGGCTATGTGGAACATCGCGGTGGTTTTGCGTTCTTTCATTTGATTGCACTCCTTGTCGTATACTCTATAAAGCGCAGAAAAAAGCCCATCGACCGATGGGCAACGAGCAAAACCGACCCATCGTTCAAGCTTTGGCACCTTGCCGTATTCGGCAGGTTGTCGTGCGGTCAACGAGCTTGTCTCTCGCGCACTCTTTATAGGCTGATAATATGCTACCATATTTTCGGTGATTTGTAAAGGACGAAATCCATCCGGCGGTTTACATAATCAAATCTCGTTTTGCCGTATTTACGGCGCGACGGTAAAATGATAGAATATATTAAATTTCGGCCACGAGGTGATGAGAAAATGAAGGTCAGGCGAATACTGTGCGCGATTTTGTGTCTTGCGCTGCTGCTTGCGCTTGTAGGCTGCGCAGACGAGGACTCGGACGCGCCGACAATAACTCCGGGCACGCAGCAGACCGTGCCGACGCCGGTTGTGACGCCGGTGAGCGATACCTCGGACTTTGTCCTAGTTAGCGAGGTTATACCCGATGTAATGCTGGAAATGCGCTATTATTCGACGTTTAACTTCGTCGGCGTACGTATAGACGGCTATGAGGAGCCCGTCGCAATACTGACGAGGCAGGCCGCCGACGCTCTCAAGGCCGCTGCCGATGAATTCGCGCAGCTCGGCTATCGGCTGAAGATATTCGATGCATACCGCCCGCAGCGGGCTGTGGCGCATTTTTGCGCTTGGGCGCAGGACACCGCCGATACGCGTATGAAGGATTATTTCTATCCGCAGCTCGATAAGCCCGAGCTCTTTTCTCTGGGCTATATTGCCGAGCGCTCGGGTCACAGCCGCGGCAGCACGGTCGATCTGACGCTGTTTGATATGCGCACGGCGCGGGAGGTCGACATGGGTGGCAGCTTTGACTATTTCGGCGAGCTCAGCCACGCGGACTATACGCAAATCAGCAGCGAACAATACGCCATGCGAATGCTGCTGCGCGAGGTCATGCTCAGGCACGGCTTTCGTCCGTATTCGGGCGAGTGGTGGCACTTCACACTGGAAAACGAGCCGTTTCCCGACACTTATTTTGACTTTCCCGTAAGCGCGGCTTCTGTTACCGACGCGGGATATGACAGGGCGGCATAATAAAGGCTCGGCAGCACGAGTGTGCTGCCGAGCTTAATTGTTATTCAATGCTGCTGCGCGGCTCATCCGGATGCGAGCTTTTTGCAGATGGCCTTACCGTACATTACGGGCTGCTCTTTGCCCTTGAGCGTGTCGTTAAACACGCGCTGCGGCAGGTCGAGCACGCCGTCCTTAAACAGCAGCACTATGGTCGAGCCGCCGAAGAGAAAGCGACCCTTCTCGCTGCCGCGCTTTATAAACGACGCCTGCTGATAGTTATCGATCTTTCCGACGAGGCACGCGCCGACCTCGATCTGCACGACGGGGCCGAAGTTCTCGGTGTGCATGATGCAGTATTCGCGGGTGTTCTGAACGAACACGGGGTGCTTGCGCACGGCGATGGGCTGTACGGTGTGGTAGCGGCCCCTGATGTGGCGGTTGCTGCTCTTGTAGCCGTCGTCGATGTAGCAATAGCGGTGGTAGTTTTCCACGCCGAGGCGCAGCACGAGACAGACGCCGTTCATGTAATCGTCCGCGATTGGGGCGCCGCCCACGAGGTCATCGACGTTGTAATAGCTGTTTTTTATCGAAAACACCGAGTCGCTGCTTATCCTGTACGCCGAGAGCGCACCGTCGCAGGGGGAGATGAGGGTGTCCTTATCGTTATTTATGGGACGCGCCTCGGGCTTAATCCTGCGAGTGAAGAAATCGTTGAAGCAGTGATATTCCTCCTGCCGGTACTCGGACAGGTCGATGTGGTTTGTGCGGACGAAGCGGTCGATCTTATGCAGGGACATGGGAGTGTTCATGTATTCGCCTATGATCGCCGTGAGTATGGGATTTGTCATGATGCACCGGGCCGGCCAGCCGATATGCTTTGCATAGCAGCAGTGCAGCCCGAACGCCATTTTTTTAGATGTCATTTGTTCAGTTCACCGTCTTTAATCTTTCTTATCATCAGCACGGCAAGCAGCAGCACGCCGCACGCTAGAATTGTTGAATAGAAGCTGATACCGCGGCTCAGGAGCTCAACGCTCACGGGATCGCGCACGATCTGCCCGAAGCCGCTGAGCAGGATATAGTCCGCAACGCCGACCGCACCCGGCACGGGCACCGCGTTTGAGCCGAGCACCGCGAAGGTCTGCACGGAAAACGCCTTGAGCGCATCGTGCAAAGCACCGCCCACGCTTATGAAAACGCAGACGGAAACGAGAATGACGGACAGACGCTGGGCGAGGTTGCACAGAAATACTCTTATGAGCAGCCCTGTTTCCTTCTTGAGCAGCGCGCCGCATTTTTTATACTGCTTTATCATAGCAAGAAGCTTTTCGTGCTGAGCGTCATAGTCCTTTACGATGTGCATTTTGCAAAGCACGCGCAGCACCCAGCGCGATGCGCCGAGGATGAGCCGCTCGTTAAAAATGCACATGAGAAACAGCACGATGAAGGCGATCTGCACGATGACACCGAAGGCGATGAAGAGCTTCGGCATGACGCTCATGCGCAGCACTATGCCGGGGTAGACGACAAAGCACACCGCGCTTATTAAGAGTATAGACACCGTGTACATCACGAGGTTGAGCAGCAGCGCCATCGTTGACACAGCAACGGGCGTGCCGTGGCGCATCATGAAGATGAGCGCCGCCGGCTGTCCGCCTGTAGCCGAGGGGGTTATGGCGGAGAAAAATATATCCGCCGCGGAATAGAGGATACCCTTTCCGGTCGAGAAGGGGTAACCGAAGAATTTGCAGGTGCACTGAAGCCCGAGACCCTCGAAGTAGACAAATCCGAAGGAGCACAGCGCCGCCAGAGCTATCCACAGCGGATTTGCGTGACCGAGCATATCTTCAAAGCGGTGCCACGAAAAGCCCTTGGAGCAGCTTGTGATGACCTTTATCGTTATCGCGGATATTAGGGCAAGCAGCAGCAGCCACAATACATTATTTTTTAAGCTTTTTTTCATAATTCATAAAGGCGCAGAGCCGTCCGCGCCGAAGCATTCCATGTCGCATCGGCACACTGCAAGCGCCGATATATCGTCTTAACTGTATGGTTTCAAGTAGCACAGTTAGTATAACATACATATGCCATTTGTCAACTGTTTTACATATTAACTTTAAAGCGTTGACAAAAATGAAGGGTTTGTCATATAATTCTACTGTTATACAGTAAAATTATTAGAAAAGAACGAAATCCCGAAAGGTGGATCTGCTATGAAAGATATTATCGAAATATTCGGCTCAATGGTTTTTAACGACTGCGTCATGCAGGAGAAGCTGCCCAAGCAGGCGTATAAGCAGGTCCAGCGCTCCATAAAGCTCGGCGAGCGGCTCGACAGCGACACGGCGGAGATAGTCGCAAACGCGATGAAGGATTGGGCGATAGAGAAGGGCGCGACGCACTTCACGCATTGGTTCCAGCCCATGACCGGCATCACCGCCGAGAAGCACGACAGCTTTATTTCTCCCGACGGAAACGGGCGGATAATCATGGAGTTTTCCGGCAAGGAGCTCATTCAGGGAGAGCCGGACGCATCGAGCTTTCCCACGGGCGGACTGCGCGCCACGTTTGAAGCGCGCGGCTACACCGCATGGGACCCGACCTCGTATGCATTCATAAAGGACGGCGTGCTGTGCATACCGACGGCGTTTTGCTCATACGGCGGCGAGGCTCTTGACAAAAAGACCCCGCTGCTGCGCTCGATGGAGGCGCTTAACCGTCAGGGTCTGCGCGTACTCAAGCTCTTCGGTAACGACGACGTCACCGCCGTCAAGACCACGGTCGGCCCCGAGCAGGAGTATTTTCTCATCGACAAGAGCGTATACGAAAAACGCCGCGACCTCATGTACACGGGCAGAACGCTTTTCGGCACGATGCCGCCCAAGGGTCAGGAGCTTGAGGACCATTACTACGGAACGATAAAGCCGCGCGTTGCGGCGTTCATGGAGGAGCTTGACGAGGAGCTGTGGAAGCTCGGCGTGCTTGCCAAAACCGAGCATAACGAGGTCGCTCCCGCTCAGCATGAGCTTGCTCCGATCTACACGACGACGAATATCGCCGCCGACCACAATCAGATAACCATGGAGCTCATGCAGAAGCTTGCACGCAAGTACGACATGGTCTGCCTGCTCCACGAAAAGCCCTTTGCCGGCGTCAACGGCTCGGGCAAGCACAATAACTGGTCGATGACGACGGACACGGGAGTAAACCTCCTCGAGCCGGGCGAAACGCCCTATGAAAATGCGCAGTTTCTGCTGATGCTCTGTGCGGTTTTGCAGGCTGTGGACGATTATCAGGATATGCTGCGTATCTCGGTCGCGAGTGCGGCAAACGACCACCGCCTCGGCGCTGCCGAAGCGCCTCCGGCGATAATCTCGGTGTTTCTCGGCGAGGAGCTTGAGGAGATACTTGAGGCGATCGAAAACGACACGCCCTACGGCGGCAAGGAGAAGGAGCAGATAAAGGTCGGCGTCCACGTCCTGCCGAAGTTTGCACGCGATGCAACCGACCGCAACCGCACCTCGCCGTTTGCGTTCACGGGCAATAAGTTTGAATTCCGTATGCTCGGCTCGTCGGCGTCCATTTCCGGCGCAAACGTAGTTCTCAACACAGCGGTCGCGGAGTCGCTGCGCAAGTATGCCGACATTCTCGAAAATGCGGATAACTTTGAAACGAGCCTCCACGAGCTTATCCGCTGCGTCATCAAAAAGCACAAGCGCATAATTTTTAACGGCAACGGCTACGGCGAGGAGTGGATAAAGGAAGCCGCGTCGCGCGGTCTTAAAAACTTCCGCACCACGGTCGATTGCGTGCCGTATTACCTTGACATCAAAAACGTCGAGCTCTTTGCGCGCCACAGGGTGTATTCGGAGATAGAGCTTGCGGCGCGATACAAGATGAAGCTCGACAGCTATTGCAAAATAACGCGCATCGAGGCGCTTACGATGCAGGAGATGGTCTGGCGCGAGATACTTCCCGCCGCGAGCAGATATTCCAAGCAGCTTTGCGACACGGCGCTTGCCAAGGCGCAGCTCGGCGTTGACGACAGCTTTGAAAAGATGCAGGCGGCAAAGCTCTCCACGCTCATAAGCGACACCGTTTCGGGCGTCAAGGCTCTTGCCGAGGCGTCTGCGGCGGCGGACGGATATTCGGATAACTACACCCGCGCCGCGGTGTTCCGCGACAAGGTCGTGCCCGCGCAGGAAGCTCTGCGGAAGTCCGTCGACGCGCTCGAAATGAACACGGCAGCCGAATTCTGGCCGTATCCCACCTACGGTGAGATACTTTTCAGCGTAAACTAAGGAGGAGCGAATTTGGAGCTAAGCAAAAAAACAGTCAAGCGTATTCTTCTCATAATAACCTTCACGGTCGTTCTCATATGGGGAATTTATAACCATAAGCTGCTGCTCAATTACATGGGCTCTGCCTATGCGCTCATAAGACCCTTTGTCATCGGTCTTTGCATGGCATACGTCGTGAACGTCATCATGCGCCCGATCGAGAGAATGTGGATGAAGGCGCTGTCAAAATGCAAGGGGAAATGGGTCAAAAAGCTCAAGCGCCCGATATGCCTGCTGCTGAGTATTCTGCTCATCATCGGCATAATCCTTGCGGTGGTGTTCCTTATCATGCCCGAGCTGAGCGATTCGGTTGCGTCCTTGGTGTCCATGATACCCTCGTATGCCGACGAGATCGAAGACTGGTGGGATGCGCTGTCAGCGCGGCTGGTCAAATACGGAGTAGATCTGCCGCATTTCAGCTTTGACCCGGATAAGCTCATTGGCTTCCTCAAGGACGGCGGTACGGCGGTCATCAACACCACGCTTTCGGCTACGACCTCCATCGTGACGGCGGTCATCAACTTCGTCCTCGCGCTTGCGTTCTCCGTCTATGTCCTTGCACAGAAGGAAACTCTCAAGCGACAGAGCGAAAAGGTACTCTCAAGGCTCATGAAGCCCGAGCGCAAGAAAAAGCTGCTTGCGCTGCTTTCCCTCGTTAACCGCACGTTTACGAACTTCATAACGGGGCAGCTCACCGAGGCCGTCATAATTGGCGCACTGTGCTTCATCGGCATGGCGATATTCTCGATGCCCTACGCTCCGGCAATATCCGTGCTCGTCGGCTTCACGGCGCTCATTCCCGTGTTCGGCGCGTTTATCGGAACCGCGATCGGTGCTTTTCTCATCCTGCTCGTCAAGCCCATTCAGGCGCTGTGGTTTATCGTGTTCATCATCGTGCTCCAGCAGTTTGAGGGCAATCTCATCTACCCCAAGGTCGTCGGCAAAAGCGTCGGTCTGCCGGGCATATGGGTCCTCGTCGCCGTTACCATCGGCGGCAACGCTATGGGCGTCATCGGAATGCTCATAAGCGTGCCGCTGTGCTCGGTGCTGTACGTGCTTGCACGCAACGCAGTAAACGGCGTACCGCTTGACACACAAGAATAGAAAAAGTCCCAACCGAGAGGTTGGGACTTTTTGTGTATTCTGCGTATCGTATATAATTATTTTTCCTCGTCCTTTTCGGCAGCCTCCGCGGGCTGCTGCTGCGCCTGAAGGCGCTCTATCTCCGCCTTGAGCTCGGCATTCTGCGCCTTTAATTCGTCGAGCTTCTTATTGACGGGGGCAAGCTGATGCTTGAGCTCACCGGAAACGATGCCCTTATAAAAGCCGTACTTTCCCGTGAGGCTTGCAACGCTCAAAACGACAGCCGCGCCGCCCGCAACCACGCCGACCTTTTTGAGATCGACCTTGCGCGCAAGCTGAAGGACCGTGCGCTTATTGAGCTTTCCTCCGGCGAGTATTTCGAGTGCGCCAAGCTCCTCGGGCTGCTTTGACTCCTGCGCCTCGCGCTTGGCAAGTGCTTTCTTTTTCATGATAAAGACCTCCCGAAAATTGTTTGCCTGTATTATACCACCGCCACCGTTTTTTTCAAGTGCTCCCGCCGCAGATTTCGGCAAAAAATCGAGCGCCCACAGGGAATGATCCATGTGAGCGCTCAAATTTTGGTGCCGGTGGCCGGACTCGAACCGGCACGACGCAAGCATCAGAGGATTTTAAGTCCGCCGTGTCTACCATTCCACCACACCGGCATACGCTCAATAATTTTAGCATCAGCCCGTGAGAATGTCAACAATTTATGAAAAGCATCGCATATGCTTGCATACAAGGCGAAAATTTGTTATCATATCCTAATATAAAAATATATTGAAGCAGTGTTTATAAATGAATTACAGTAAATGGAAAATTGAAAATTGCCCCGATGAAATGCTCAAAGTATTTCTCGATGCCGGCTGCACTCCGCTGCTTGCGGCGATGCTTGCCGTGCGCGGCTTTGACAGCGTTCAGAGCGCCCGCAGCTTTCTGCACGGCGGCACGGAGCTTTTGGCCGATTCCATGCTGCTCAAGGACATGGACAAGGCGGTGCCGCGCATTAAAAGGGCCATCGAAACGGGGGAAACGGTAGCTGTCTACGGCGACTATGACGTTGACGGCATAACCTCGACCTGCCTTCTGACCGACTGGCTGCGTCTGCGCGGTCTGCTCTGCTATCCCTATATTCCCGACAGGATAGACGAGGGCTACGGCCTAAATGACGCGGCGATTGACTCCCTGCGCGAAAAGGGCGTGAGCCTTATAATCAGTGTGGACTGCGGAATAACCGCGGCTCACGAGGCAGAGCACGCGCGCAAAATGGGGATTGACCTCATCATAACCGATCATCACGAGTGTCGCGAGCAGACGATTCCAGACGCGGTCGCGGTCATTGACCCCAAGCAGGACGACTGCGCGTATCCCAACAAGGATCTTGCGGGCGTCGGAGTCGCGCTCAAGCTCGTGTGCGCCGTTGAGGGCTCGAGCGAAAAGGTCGTTGCACGCTATGCCGACCTTGCCGCCATCGGCACCGTTGCCGACGTCGTGCCGCTCACGGGCGAAAACCGCTACATCGTGCGCCGCGGTCTGCAAATGCTTGAGCACACCTCCCGACCGGGGCTTGCGGCTCTCCTGCGCGAGTCGGGAGCGTCGGAGCGGAAGATGTCCTCCTCGACGATAGGCTTCACGCTTGCCCCGCGCCTGAATGCTGCCGGCAGACTCGGCGAGGTCTCCGTTGCGGGCAGACTGCTCATGACGGGCGATGTGAACGAGGCAAACACCCTTGCCGACAAGCTGTGCGAGCTCAACCGCCGCCGCCAGAATCTCGAGACCGAGATCTGGGACGATGCCTCCGGCATGATGGACGGCAAGAGCCCCACCTCGCCGATCGTGCTCGCCAGCGAAAAATGGCATCAGGGCGTCATCGGCATTGCCGCTTCAAAGCTTGCCGAGCAGTATTCCCGCCCGACGGTCATGATCTGCCTTGACGGGGAAAAGGGCAAGGGCTCCTGCCGCAGCTACGGCGGCTTTAACCTGTTTGACGCGCTCTCGGCGTGCTCGGAGTACCTCGAGGGCTTCGGCGGCCACGCGCTTGCGGCGGGGCTTAACATCAGGCGCGACAAGCTCCGTCAGTTTTGCAATGCATTCAACGAATACTACGAAAAAAACAAGCCGCAGGAGAAGCCTACGCTGAGCTGCGACCTTGAGATAACCGACCCCAAAATGCTCGACATGGCGGGCGTCGATTCGCTCTCGCTGCTTGAGCCCTACGGCAGCGGAAACCCCAAGCCCATGCTGTGCATTCGCTCGGCGCGGCTTGACAAGATAACGCCCATAGGCGGCGGAAAGCATCTGCGCCTGAGCCTGAGCTTCAGAGGCGCAGACTTCGAGTGCGTGTTTTTCTCGCACAGCGAGGCGGAGCTGGGGCTGAGCGTTGGCGACAGAGTCGACGTCGCGTTCACGCCGCAGATAAACGAATTCAGACTGCGCCGCAATGTGCAGCTTCAGATAACCGAAATCAAGCTACATGACCCCAAGCCCCTGTGCGAGAGGATACTGAGCGATATGCCGGTAGCACAGGCGTCGAACTACTGCCCGGATCGCGGCGCCTTTATAAAGGCGTGGCGCAGACTTCAGGCTCTCGGCGGAGCGGTCGCGTCCGACCTTGACGGCGTGCTGCATCAGTGCCCGCACGGAGTCGAGCCGGAGCGCTTCTGCATTTGCCTGAGGGTGCTTTGCGAGCTGGGGCTTCTGCGCCCGGATACGCCGGGCTCGGTTTTCGGCGCGAGGATAGTACCCGGCAGTGCGAAGGTCAATCTTGAAAATTCGGAGCTTATTAAACGCTTGAAAGCGAGAAGGTCATAATGGCAGACACAGACAGAAAATTACTCGATCCCGATGAAATGTTCACCTCTCTTCGCAAGAAGATAAACGACGGCGGCATGGATATGGACATGGGCAGGATAGAGGCGGCGTACGAAATGGCGAAGCTTGCCCATTCCGGACAGCTCCGCAAGGACGGCTCTCCCTACGTCACGCATTGCGTTGCCGCTGCCGATATAGCGGTCGATATGGGGCTTGACGAGGACTCGATAGTTGCGGCACTGCTGCACGACGTAATAGAGGACACGCAGCTCACCCACGGCGACATTGCCCGTCAGTTCGGCGAGCCTGTCGCAAATATAGTCGAGGGCGTCACGAAGCTCACGCGAGTGCAGTACACCAGCAAGGAAGACGAGCAGATGGAAAACCTTCGCAAGATGCTCATGGCAATGGCGAAGGACATCCGCGTTATACTCATAAAAATCGCCGACAGACTGCATAATATGCGCACCATGGCGTACCAGACCGAGGAAAAGCAGCGGCAGAAGTCGCTTGAAACGATGGAGATATATGCCCCCATCGCGCATCGCCTCGGTATGCAGAGAGCCAAGTGGGAGCTTGAGGACTTGGCCCTAATGTACCTTGACCCGACGGGCTACAAGGAGATAACCGACACTCTTAACGAGCGCATGGACACCCTCAAGAGCTTCATGTCAAGCGTCGAGGAAAAAATGAAAAAGCGCCTTTCCGACGAGGGACTTCAGGTCACCGTTACGAGCCGCATAAAGCATATTTACAGCATATACAGGAAGATGTATGCACAGAAGCTCGACATAAACGGTATATTCGACCTGTGCGCATTCCGCGTCATCGTCGATACGATACCCGACTGCTATAACGTGCTCGGCATCATCCACGATATGTTCAAGCCCGTGCCCGGCAGATTCAAGGACTATATCTCGACCCCGAAACCGAATATGTACCAGAGCGTCCACACGACCGTTATCGGCTCCGAGGGCATACCCTTTGAGGTGCAGATACGCACGTGGGAAATGCACCGCACGGCTGAATACGGCATCGCGGCGCATTGGAAATACAAGATAGGCGACGCGGCGGAGACCGTTGTCAAAAACGGCGACGAGGAGAAATTCGCATGGGTGCGCCGTCTGCTCGAAAGCCAGCAGGAGTCCGACGCGACCGACTTTTTCCACAATCTCAAGATAGATATGTTTGCCGACGAGGTTTTCGTTTTCTCCCCCAAGGGCGACGTTATAAACCTCCCCGCCGGCGCAACCCCCATAGATTTTGCCTACAGCATACACTCCGCCGTCGGCAACAGCATGATCGGCGCGTCCGTCAACGGCAGGATAGTAAACTTTGACTACGTTCTTCAAAACGGCGATATCGTCGAGGTGAGAACGGCGAAAAATGCCGCGGGACCGAGCCGCGACTGGCTCAACATCGCAAAAAGCGGCTCTGCGCGCACGAAGATAAAGCAGTGGTTCAAAAAGGAGCGCCGCGAGGAGAATATCGAGCGCGGCCGCGCAATGTTTGAATCCGAGCTCAAGAACAAGGGATTGCGCATGGAGGATATATGCGACGAGGAGGTGCTGCCGCAGCTTCTCAAGAAGGTCGCGTATACGAGCCTTGACGAAATGTACGCCGCTATAGGCTACGGCGGAATGGCGGCAACGAGAGCGGTCAACCGCATGAAGGACGAGCTTGCGCGCCTGCACCACGCCACGGGCAAAAAGACCGTACTCGAGAAGGTCACGGAGGCTGCCGAGCGCCGCGAGCAGCAGGCGAAAAAGCGCATTAAGCCCGTGCACGGCGTCTTGGTCGAGGGGCTTGATAACTGCCTTATCAAATTCTCCCGCTGCTGCACGCCCATTCCGGGCGACGATATCGTCGGCTACATCACCCGCGGTCAGGGCGTGTCGGTCCACCGCACGGACTGCGCAAACTATGCCCACCGCGAGTTTAAGCCCGCGGATATAGGCCGCTGGATAAACGTGAGCTGGGCTGATGAAATAAAGGAGACCTATGCGACCGCCATCACGGTCGTTTCCCGCGAGCGCAGCGGACTTATCATGGACATCGCAACGATATTCAACACCCTCAACACCAAGGTGCGCACCATAAACGCGCGCGACACGGGCGATAAGACGATAGTGAATATAACGCTTGAAACGTCCGGAGCTGAGGAGCTTCGCAACATCGTAAACCGCATTAACGCCATACCCGGCGTTGTTGAGGTCAACAGAAACGGAGGAAAGAAATGAGAGCTGTTCTGACAAGAGTGGACAGTGCGTCCGTAAAAATAGGCGGCGAGATAAAGGGAAGCATCGGCAAGGGCTTTCTCGTTTTGCTCGGAGTGCACGAGGATGACGAGCAGGCACAGGCGCTGAAGATCGCCGACAAGATATGCGGCCTGCGCATCTTCGAGGACGAGGCAGGAAAAATGAACGTAAACCCCGCCGATGCCGGAGCACAGCTTCTCATAATAAGCCAGTTCACGCTTTTTGCCGACTGCAAGTCGCGCCGCCCGGGATTTTCGAAGGCAGCGCGTCCGGAAAAGGCGATACCGCTGTATGAAATGGTCATTGCCGAGTGCCGCAGCCGCGGCTTCGAGGTCGCAACGGGCGAATTCGGCGCGGAAATGAAGGTCGAGTCCGTTAACGACGGACCCGTAACGATAATTCTTGACACGAGGGAGCTTTAAAATGAACATTAAAACCATACCCGTAGGGCAGCTTGAAACCAATTGCTACGTCGTCATTAACGAAGAAACGCTCGAGTGCGTCGTCATTGACCCCGGCGACGAGAGCAACACCATCCTCGACTATATGGAGTCGAATAAGCTCAAGTGCAAGGCGATAATGCTCACCCATGGTCACTTTGACCATGTCGGCGCCGTAAACGAGATATACAAGGCCACCGGCTGTACCGTTTATATTAACGAGCGCGACGAGGGCTATAAGGTCGGCATGAGCGGGATGCTCTTTAAGCTCCCGGAGGGCGGAAAGACCTATGACGAGGGCGACGTGGTCGTCGAGGCGGGGCTCGCCTTCAAGGTGCTCGCCACCCCCGGTCACACCCCCGGCGGCGTGAGCCTTATCTGCGAAAATGCGCTGTTCGTGGGCGACACGATGTTCCGCGGAAGCTGCGGAAGAACTGACCTGCCCGGCGGAGACATGACAGAGGAGCTCAAATCGCTCAAAAAGCTGTGCGCCCTTCCCGGCGACTACGAGGTATATCCCGGACATATGGACAGCACGACTCTTGAGCGGGAGCGACGCTTTAATTACTACTGCCGCGAGGCGATGAAATACTGAGCAGACCCGGGAGAAATAAATGCTGAAAGACATATTAAAGACACTTTTTATCGGTATGCTGCCCGTGCTTGAGATCCGCGGCGCGATACCCGTGGGCGTTGCCGCCGGAATAGATCCGTGGTCTGCGTTTTTTATAGGCTTTGTCGGCAATATGCTGCCTGTGCCGTTTCTTATTCTGCTCACGCGCAAGATAATCGAGTGGATGAAAAAGCACCATATTCTCGACAAGCTGACCTCGTTTCTTGAGCGCAAGGGCTCGCAGAAGGCGCAGACCGTGCAGAAATACAGCTTTTGGGGGCTGTTCATCCTCGTCGCCATACCCCTTCCGGGTACGGGCGCGTGGACGGGCGCTCTGGTCGCGTCACTTTTGGATATGCGCCTGAAAAGGGCGCTGCCCGCAATTGCAATGGGCGTCTTCGTCGCGGGGCTCATTGTCCTTCTTGCGACCTACGGCGTTGTATCAGTTGGTTCGCTCGTCGGATAAATATCCAAATATGGATAGATAAAGCAAATTTGATAAATATGCAAAAAACGCCGTGAGATATGCAGCCTCGCGGCATTTTTATTCGCAAAAACCGCAATATATTGAATTTATACAAACGAAGCCTTGCGCAAAGCAAAGATTTGTTGAAATTAACGGATAGATTTTTATTCAAAACTATTGCAAAACGATGAATATAAATGTATAATAACCCTTGTCAATGAATAAATACACACGAAAGGCGACAAGGTAGGACAAATGCAAAAGACAAATACGAACACAGGCTTTACTAAATTTGTTTCCGTGCTGCTTGTCATTATGATGATCGTTTCGCTGGCACCCATAACGGCGTCGGCAGATCCGGCAAGCGCAAGCTTTGAAAACCTCTCCGGAGGCAAGGATATAATCTCTCTTGCACAGGGGCGCGATTACAAGGCTACCATACCAGTAAGCGGCGACGTTGACCCGAGCACGGTCACATGGTCGCTTGTGAAAGACGAGTCGAAGACCTACGTCAGCAAGGAGCTCTTCCCGAACCAGACCGAGGGCGGAGCACTGAGCAATTGGGTCTGCACCGACAACAAGACCCCCTTCTTCGGCGAGGTCACGACGAGCGTGACCGATACCGACGGACAAAAGGCTCTCGTTGCGACCTTCAGCACCAACGGCTATTTTTACAGCCGCGGTGCTGCCGATAACAGCGCGCCTCACTCAAACGGCGGCTCTTACCTCGATGTCTGCGGCTATTTTAAGCTCACCGCAAAGGACGCCGACGGCAATATCCTCGGCAGCGTTGACGTGAAGATATCTCCCTATGACAGCTTCCACACCATGGACGAAATTTACACGGAGCTTGACGAGATGGTCGCGGCAGCGGCCGACAGCGGAGTTTACGTCAAGAAGTTCTCCATGGGCACCTCCTCGGGAGAGATATACGACGCGCTCGATATGCCCTATCTCATCGTTGCAAGCGACGAGGCGGCCGTCACCGATTGGCTGGCATTCACCGAAAAGGCGGAGACCGAGCCCGAGCAGGTGCTTGCCGATATTGAGGCCGGCAAGTACAACGATATAAAGGTCCCTGTCATGTACTCGAATATCCACTCGAACGAAGTCGCTGCGGTTGACGGCATCATGGACTTTGCGTGGATGCTCATAGACGCCGCAAACGGCGACGGCAAGCTCGGCTACAACACCCTCACCGGCTTTACGGCAGACGGTCAGGCGCAGTTTGAAGCCGAAAAGAGCGCAAAAAAGATGGCGGTGCCGGAGCTTGTTGCCGATAAGGCGACCTACCTCGGCTGGCTCCAGACCGGCAACGGCAAGTCCGGCGTCGTGGATCTCGATAAGTATTACACCCGGCAGACCGTCACGACGACGCTTGACGAGCTTCTTGACGACGTGTTCTTCATCCTCGTTCCCGAGGAAAACGTCGAGGGGCGTACCTATATAACCCGTACCGCCTCCAACGGCTACGACCTTAACCGCGACAACTCCTTCCAGACCACCGATGAGACGCAGAATATGCAGAAGCTCATTGCGACCTTCAATCCCGTCTCGCTGACCGAGTTCCACGGCCGCGTGACTGCTTTCCAGTGCGAGCCCTGCGATCCCCCGCACGAGCCGAACTTCGAGTACGACCTGCTTGCCGAGCATCTTATGTACGGCGGCGAGGCGCTTGGCATTGCGGCGGTGGCCAATAACGACACCTACAACAGCTACGTTATTCCTCAGCGCGATTACCTGACCGATAACGGCGACGGTACCACCTATTGGGAGGATCCGTGGGACGACATGTCCACCTCCTACACCCCGCAGTTTGCGATGCTCCAGGGCACGGTTGCATACACCGTTGAGCTTCCCGGCTATAACGACGCGGCGGCAGACCTTGTGCAGTACGGCTGCCTCGGACAGTCAAACTACATAGCGGGCGAGAAGCTCGGCTATCTCACCTCGCAGACCGAAATATTCGAGCGCGGCGTCAATAACTTTAACTCCGACGCATACGAGCTCGTAGGCCAGTGGCTTTGCGACCAGAACGACGTTGAGGGCGCGGAGTCCGACCTGTTCCGTCCCGAGTATGACGGCGACGGCGAAAACGGCAACTTCTATCCCGAGTGCTACATCATTCCGCTCGACGCGGTCAATCAGACCAATCTTCAGGCTGCCGGCGATATGATGGAGTGGCTCTCCCGCAATGATGTTAAGATTCTCGTGAGCGAGTCTGAGTTCACCTACGACGGCGTGAGCTATCCCGCGGGCACGATGGTCATTTCCATGCATCAGGCAAAGCGCTCCGTTGCAAACGGCGCTCTGTATGACGGAACGTTCATAACGAACTGGAGCGTTCTCTACTCCGAAGGCATCACGACCTTTAACGAGACGCGCGGCTTCGATATGGCAACGGTCACCCGGCCCGAGGCGTACAAGACCATAAAGGCAGCCTGCGGCGCTTGGATGGACTATGACGACAGCCTCAGCTACATAAGCGCAAATCTCGGCTCCGAGTTCATAGGCAGCGGCAGCGACTACGTCATCATCTCCAACGCCTCCGAGGATTCCACCGCGGCTGTCAATGCCCTCCTCAAGGCCGGCAAGAGCGTCGGCATGGTAAACGACCCCGACAGCGAATACTACGGCGATTTCGTGTGCGGCTACGTCGATTGGCTGAGCGTGTGCGCGGACTACGTTCTCACCGGCACGGGCCTTTCCTCGTCCGAGGTGCCCGCGGCAAAGACCATCACCAAGGCGCCCGTTGTCTATGTGACTGGAGCGTCGAGTCAGAATTCCTCCGGCTTCGTGTGGACGAGCCGCGTCGGAAACTACAACTGGAACTATGACCGCGTGGCGCTTGAGCTCATGGGCTTTGAGACCACAAACGACCCCGCGCAGGCAGACCTCATCATCGGCGCAAACGCCCTCGGCGGCGCGGCAAAGCAGCAGGTGCTTGCAGGCACTCCGTACATAGGCTACGGCTCGGGCGCGACCCGCAGCAACACCGTGTTCGGCTCCGCCCTCGTGCGCAGCGCAGCCTCCGGCTTTGACTGCCTCGGCTATGTGACCTACCCGAACGTGAGCCTCGTTAACGCATCGTATGTCATGGATGAGGACGATGTCATGTACGGCTACGGCGCAGGCTACTTCTCCGCAATTCCCGACGGCGCGCAGGTGCTCGTTCAGACCGATGACAGCAAGCAGCCCACGGAAGGCTTTATAAAGATGAAGACCGAGGCGCAGAAGACCTCCGCCGAGGGATATCTCAACGGCTCCGTGCAGGCAATATCCTTTAAGGGCAAGCTCAATGAGAGCGATGCAAACGAGGTGAACATAGTTCTCTTTGCAAACAGCCTCACTCACAAGGGCCACCAGCGCGATGAGTACGCATTCATCAGCAACTTCGCATTTTCAAATCTGCTCGGCGACGATTTCGTGAGCGATAGCGGCGAGCTTCCGTTCACCGACGTTTCGAGCGACAGCTGGTACTATGGCGCGGTAAAGACCGTGTGGGACAATAAGCTCATGTACGGCACCTCCGACACGACCTTCGAGCCTGAGACCGGAATGACGCGCGCAATGTTTGCGACCGTGCTTTACCGCATGGCAGGCAGCCCCTCCGTCGAGGGAAAGACCACACCGTTTACGGATATTGCGCAGCCGGAATATGCTACCGACGCGATAATCTGGGCATACAACGAGGGCGTTACAAACGGCGTTTCGGCGAGCGAGTTTGATCCGGACAGCAATATAAGCCGTCAGGAGCTCGTGACGATGCTCTATCGTTATGAGAAGTCTCCCGCAGTCAGCGGCGAGCTCAGCTTCAACGACGCCGGAAATGTAGAGTCATGGGCTTATGACGCGGTGCTTTGGGCAGCCCAGAACGGTATTGTTCAGGGCTATGACGGAAGCTTCCTCCCATGCGACACCGCGACCCGCGCGGAAATGGCTCAGGTATTTGCAAACTTCCTCGCGTATAAGTCGGTTTAATAAGTCCCCTAATAAAATCTCCGTATAAATTATCCTAAGCAAAAGGCAAGGTCAACATGACCTTGCCTTTTCAGCGTGTGAAAAAAGTCTGTGACTTTTTTGCACGCTGAAAAAACGCCACATTTTTTGTGAAGCTCAAGCTTCACGAAAAATCTCGCTTCGCTCGTCAAAAAGCCTGATATCTCAGGCGTTTTTGATGGCTATAATCTGATTTCGAGCGGGG
This sequence comes from uncultured Oscillospiraceae bacterium, assembly GCA_934590355.1. GTDB lineage: Bacteria > Bacillota > Clostridia > Oscillospirales > Oscillospiraceae > F23-B02. The sequence continues at coordinate 5,136 of CAKTOX010000029.1, read as the reverse complement.
CCTTGCCCCCTCAAGCTCCCCCGCTGCGCGGTTATCTTTCCTCGGCAGCATAAGGGTTTTGACTGTCACAAAAGGCAAGGTCAACATGACCTTGCCTTTTGTGAATATATTATATATTACGATTTTCAGAACAGATATACGCGCATTTCATACGGCCTTGTGGTGAAGCCGTTTGCGATGACGAAGTTATTTTCATAGTTGCCGAACACCTGCTTTGATTCGTCGAGCACGATGCCCTCCGGCGCGTCAAATCTCACGGCCTTTTCCGAGAACGAGCAGATGACGAGCAGCTTTTTGCCCGCAAGATTGCGCTCGTAGACGTAAAGCTCCTTGCTGTTGGGGCAGTGCTCGGCGTAGTCACCGTAGACTACGACGGGATTGTCGCGCCTGAATTGCAGGGCGTCGCGATAGAAATTGAGGATGCTGTTTTCGTCGTCCTGTTGGCTTTCGACGTTTATGCTCTTGTAATTCGGATTAACGACAAACCATGGCTTTGCCTCGGAAAAGCCCGCGTTGGGAGCGTCCGACCACTGCATACAGGTCCTTGCGTTATCGCGCGAGGCCTTCTGCGCGAGCTTGAGCACCGTCGCCTTGGAAAGACCGAGCGAGCGGGCTATGCGGGCGTTATTCTTGACCATGATGTCCTTATAATCGTCAAGGCTCTTGAGCGGCGTGTTCACCATGCCTATCTCCTGTCCCTGATAAACGAAGGGTGTGCCGCGCTGGAACAGATAGCTTGCCGCAATGCTCTTGCCGCTTTCAACGCGGTATTTTTCGCTGCCGTAGCGGCTTATGATGCGCGGGTGGTCGTGGTTTTCCATGTACAGTGCGTTCCAGCCCTTGCCGTACATCTGAGTCTGCCATTTGGTAAAGGCCTTTTTGAGCTTTATGAGGTCAAAGGGGCGCTGCATGAAGTCTGTTATAAAGCAGTCCGCCTCCATGTGGGAGAAGTTTATCATCATGTCAAGAACTTTGTTCTTGCCCTCGCGCACATAGCTCAGTGCAACCTCCGGCTCCATGCGCGGCCCCTCGCCTACGGTGAAGCAGTCGTAGAAATCGAGCACGTCGCGCTTGAACTCGGCAAGATAATCGTGCACCTTCGGGAGATTGGTGTAAAACTTCATGCCTGTCGCGGCGGGCAGCTTTAGCTTCGCATCGGGCAGACCGTCAGCCTTTGCGATGTAGGTTATGACGTCCTCACGGAAGCCGTCAACGCCCATATCCAGCCAAAAACGCATGATGTCCTTGACCTCCTCGCGCACCTTGGGGTTTGCCATGTTGAGGTCGGGTTGCTTTTTCGAGAATATGTGCATATACCATTCGTCCGTGCGCTTGTCATATTCCCATGCTCTGCCCTCGAAAAGACTGTCCCAATTATTCGGCGGGCGCTTTTTGCCCTTTCCGGGACGCCAGTAGTAATAGTCGCGGTAAGGGCTCTGCTTGCTGCTGCGGGAAGACTTGAACCAAGGGTGCTCGTCGGAGGTGTGGTTAATGACGAGATCCATAAAGACCCTCAGCCCGCGCTCGTGCGCACCGTCGAGCACCTTCTTAAAGACCTCAAGGTCGCCGAAGTCGGGGTGGATGCTCTTATAGTCGGAGATGTCGTAGCCGTAGTCGGCATTGGGAGAGGGATACAGCGGCGAAAACCAGATACCGTCAACATTCAGCGAGGCTATATAGTCGAGCTTTGACAGCACGCCCCACAGGTCGCCGATGCCGTCACCGTTTCCGTCGCAGAAGCTGCGGCACCATATCTGATAGACCGCCATTTCCTTATACCAGCACTTTTTTTCCATGTCTTTTCTCCATTGTGATATAGTGTGAATGATTTGAGATAATTTTATCACATCACAAACCGCGATGCAATTGAATAATTGCCGTGAACTCAAAACAAGACAAAAGCGCCTTGACAAGTCGCCGTGCATATTGTACTATTTACACGAAAACGCGCCGCACCCGGCATGACCGGGGCGACAGCAGGAGGTAAAAAATGAATAACAGCAAACAATCCGGCAAAACCCGCCGTATGACGGGCCTTGCTATCTTCACCGCTATCATCGTGGTGCTGCAGGTGCTCTGCACCTTCATCCGCTTCGGCCCCTTCTCGATAACTCTCGCGCTTGCGCCGATAATTATCGGAACGGCTATCTACGGCAAGAAGGCAGGAGCCTATCTCGGCTTTGTCTTCGGTCTGGTCGTGCTCGTGACCGGCCTTCTCGGCTGGGACGGCGGCACGGTGATGCTGCTCATGGGCATCAATGCCGTCGGCTGCGTGCTCATCTGCCTTCTCAAGGGCGCCGCGGCTGGCTTCCTTGCGGGTGTGTGCTACGACGCGATAGCAAAGAAAAACGACAAAGCAGCCGTCGTTGTGTCCGGCATCGTTTGCCCCGTGGTAAATACCGGACTGTTCATCTTGGGCATGCTGGTATTTTTCTTTGATACGCTCAGCGGCTGGGCAAGCGGACAGAATATGCTCATGTATATCATTGTCGTACTTACGGGCGTGAACTTCCTCGTTGAGCTTGGCGTCAATATGCTGCTCGCGGCAGGAATAACCCGCATCATCCGTGCAGGCAAGAAGAACGTAAACTGAAACGTAAACTGAGGTAAACCTATGATCCTTACGATCGACGTCGGAAACACAAACGTCGTTCTCGGCTGCGTCGAAAACGGCGAAATAAAAAGCATTTTAAGGCTTGCGACGAATACGAACGACCTGCCTAACGACTATGCGCTCAAAATGCGCCAGAGCTTTGAATTTGACGGTATCGACTACCGCAATTTCGAGGGCGCTATTTTGTCCTCGGTCGTGCCGCAGGTAAACCGCGCGATCCGCTCGGCTGTGCGAAAGCTCACGGGGCTTGAGTGCATTATAGTCGGCGCGGGCATAAAAACCGGCGTCAACGTAAAGATCGACGATCCGGGTACGCTTGCGGGCGACCTTATAACCGGCACCGTCGGCGCGCTTGCGCTGTATGAGCCGCCCATCATCATCGTCGATATGGGCACGGCGACGACCATGGTCGTCGTTGACGGCGACGGCTCGTATATAGGCGGAGCGATCATACCCGGCGTTAACCTCTCGTATGAGGCGCTCTCGCAGGGCACGAGCCTGCTGCCGAACATCTCCATCGAAGCACCGAGAAAGTGCATCGCTTCCAACACCGTAGACAGCATGAAGTCCGGCGCCGTGTTCGGCACCGCCGCGATGATAGACGGAATGGTGGATCGCATGGAGGAGGAAATGGGGCAAAAGGCGACCGTCGTCGCAACGGGAGGACTGTCGCGCTGCATCGTGCAGTATTGCCGGCATGAGATAAAGCTCGAGCCCGAGCTTCTTCTCAAGGGACTTGCGATACTCTATCAGAAAAACGCAAAGCCCAAGAAAAACTGAAAAGAAAGCAGCCTCCGCGCGAAAAGCTCGGAGGCTGTTGCGTTTTCGACTTGCTCGGAAGAACACATAAAAAAGCGGTGTGACGCTTGTTCACACCGCTTTTTGCTATGGGGTGGAGAAAAAATATGGAACTACTTTTTGTTCTTCATCAGGTAGTACACGATATTCACATTTGCGGTGTGAACACCGTCGGCGGTCATGATGGGAATGGTCATCGGATACTGGCCCTTTCCGTGCTCCTCGATGTAAGCGATGCGCTCCTTTGCTTCCTCCTCGGTCATTGCAATGTCGATCACAAGGTCGGTGGTTGCCGGCTTGAGGTAGTCAATCGAAACGCTCTTGATGATGGGAACGTATGCCGTGCCGTAGGTACATTTGATGAGACTTGCGCCGGTGGATTCGCCGAACACGAAGAAGCTGCCTGCATACATGATGCCGACGTGGTTTACGTGCATCGAGGTCAGCGGCAGGCGATAGCGCACATGGCGCTCCTCTGCAACCTCGGGGATTATGCCCGCAACGTTGAGATAATTGATCTTGCCGTGGGTAACGGACTGCTTGGCAGCCTCGAAAATTTCGGGTGTTACTTCGTACATTGATATTTCCTCCTTGTATTTTTACTTGTTATAAAGACTTTTATCTATCTGGACTATTGCACCGCTCGCTTCCATTCTGCCGATCTCATCGGCGGAATAGCTGTAATGTGCAGGCGTGTCGTGCACTATGTCGTACTTCGTGAGTATCTCATCCCATTCGCGCGAGGTCTTGGTAACAAAGATCTTTTCACATTCACCGACTTTTTCTGCGCTTCTGATTAAATGCGCCGGCGGCTCCGTATGAGAACCGCCGGCTGAAAAATTACTGCTTGTTCATTTCGGGGCGGCGCTTTTCGATAAAGGAGTTGACTGCCTCGGAGAAATCGGGCTGGTTGGACGCCCAGACCATCTCCTTTTGCTCGTCGAGGAAATACTGCTGCATTTCTTCGCCGAAGAAGTACTTGTTGATGATCCTTTTCTGCGCCGCCATGCCCGTGGCGGACTTGCGCGAGAGCTTTTTTGCGAAGGCGTAGGTGGCCTCCTCAAGCTCATCTTCGCCTGTCAGGAAGGAAGCAAGTCCGAGCTTTACGGCTTCCTCGCCTCCGACGGGCTCACCGGTCATCATAATGCGCGCTGCATTTGTGGGGCCTGCAAGGCGCATGAGCAGATAAATGCCACCCGTATCTCCGGGCAGACCCATGTTCAGAAATGCCATGCCGAGCTTGCTCGAGGGAGCTACGAAGCGAAAATCGCAAGCCATTGCCACCGAGCAGCCGGCGCCGGTGGCGGTGCCGTTGACCATTGCGATAACGGGCTTGGAGCAGTAGCGAATGGCGGCCGCCATTGCGTCGCAGTCAGCAATGCTGTCTGCCGACAAGAATTGCTTTGAGTCTACAAGCTTTTTCATCTTCTTGATGTCGCCGCCCGCGCAGAAGTGTTTGCCTCTGCCGGTGATGACGATAACGCCTACGCCCGAGTCGGAGTCGAGCTCTCTAACGGCGGCGGTCACCTCAAGTGCGACGGACTGACTGATGGCGTTGAGAACTTCCGGACGGTTAAGAGCGACGGTTGCAACTCTGCCGTCTCTTATGACTTCAATATTTTCGTACATATTGCTTCTCCTTAATTAAACGCGGCCTTGAGCTCGTCGAGAGTTTGCTCCGCCTCCTTGACCATGCGGTCGATGAGGGTCTTGACGGGAACGAC
>CAKTOX010000028.1 GCA_934590355.1 uncultured Oscillospiraceae bacterium | reverse complement strand
CTTAATTTCCGTTCTGCTCAGGATTTGTGGGACTTTGAACTCGCTTCCTGTTGCACTTAGTTTGACAATTCACTATGTTCTTCTGCCTCAAATGCCAAAGGGAGAGACTTCTTTGCGAAGCCTCTCCCTTGAATTTTAAGAGCTTTAAATTATCAGCCGCCGAAGCCGAAGAAACCGCCGCCGTTGGGCACGGTCTGCTGCTGCGAGCTTTGCTGCCGGTTTGCAAGAGCGGAGGTCTGCTGCTCGCCTATCTCGACCGTCACGCTGAGCGTTTCGCCCTGACGGTAGATGCTCAAGGTGAGCTTATCTCCCGCCGCGTGCTCGGAAATAACGGCGCTCAGGTCGCTCTTGCCGCTTATTGCCTTGCCGTTTACCTCGGTGATGATGTCATTTGCCTTGATGCCCGCCTTTTCCGCCGGGCCTCCCTCCGTGACGGACACGACAGCCGCGCCCTCGGGCAGACCGTATTTGGTCGATTCCTCGCCCACGTCGCTGACCATGACGCCGATATAGGGCTTGGTGACGTAGCCCTTTTCGATGATGCTGTCAACTATGGAGCGCACGGAGTTAATGGGGATTGCAAAGCCGATGTTATCAATGGACGCTCCCGAGCCGGAGGATCCGGAATACTTGGCGTTCGTGATGCCGACGACCTCGCCGTAAAGGTTAAACAGCGCGCCGCCGGAGTTTCCGGAGTTAATGGCGCAGTCGGTCTGAATGAGGTTCATGGTAACGTTGCCGGAGAGCGTCACCTCGCGGTTGAGCGCACTCACGGAGCCTGAGGTCAGCGAGAAGGTCAGCTCGCCCAGAGGGTTGCCGATGGCGATGACTTCGTCGCCGACATTGAGGTTATCCGAGTCGCCGAGCGTGACGGGGGTAAGCCCCTCGGCGTCTATCTTGAGCACGGCAATGTCATTGCTCTCGTCATAGCCTATGAGCGTCGCGTCATAGCTCTTGCCGTTATAAAGCGTTGCCTTAATGGAGCTTGCCGACTCGATGACGTGGTAGTTTGTCAGCAGATAGCCGTCGGCGGAGAGGATAAAGCCCGAGCCCGAGGCCGCCGACTGCGTGGTGTAGCCCCAGAAGTTTGTCGTGACCTGCGTGGTGATGCCGACGGTGGAGTTTACGTTTGCGGCATAGACCTCGGCGGCGGTCATCTTCTTGCTCGTGTCTACCTCCGCGGTGTTCACGACCGTTGACGGGCGCTTGCCCTCGTAGACCGTCGTGCCGCTGCCGGACGAAAACACAGCGTTGCCTATCGCCGAGCCGCAAAAGCCAGCGAGCATCGCCGCAACGAGAAGGCAGGCGATCACGGCGCCTTTCTTCTTCCAAAACGGCGTCTTTTCCTTCTTGGGCGGCTGAGTCTCGTCCTGCTCACGGTGAGGCGCGGCGGAGAAGCTGTACTCGCCCTCGACTATTGTGTCGTCATTGCGGATGTTGTCATTATCGTTCATGTTATCCATATCGTTGAGCCTCCGATCGATTTTCTTTTCGGTATGACCAAAGAATAAAGCGCCGACCTGAAATGGACTGAAAAAGATTTGTTAGCAAAATATGAATTTGAAAAAATCTTATTTGAATTTTGTGCCGGTGACATTATAATATTTTCAGGCTCGTTTCAGTCGGTTATTGTATTATTATAACACTATAAATTTTATGGAGATGTAAATTATGCGTATCCTTATTGCGGAGGACGAGGTCGGCATTGCAAAAGCGCTGAAGGTCATGCTCGAAAAAAGCCGCTACGCCGTGGATATGGTGCACAGCGGCACGGACGCGCTGGACTATATCCTCTCGGTGCACTATGACGCGATCGTGCTCGATATAATGATGCCCGGGCTTGACGGGCTTGAGGTGCTAAAAAGAGCACGCGAGAGCGGCGTGACGGCGCCCGTCATGTTCCTGACTGCGAAAAGCGAGATCGAAGACCGCATCGCGGGGCTTGACGCGGGCGCGGACGACTATCTGCCCAAGCCCTTTGCCATGGGCGAATTTCTCTCGCGCGTGAGGGCGCTGACAAGGCGCAGCGGAAGCTATGCCGCGGACACGCTCTGCGTGGGCGACACGACGCTCGACTTAAGCTCCTACACGCTCTCGTGCTCCGGCAGCTCCGTGCGGCTCAACAACAAGGAGTTTCAGCTCATGGAGCTTTTCATGCGCAACCGCGGTCGCGTTTTCTCGTCGGAGGCGCTCATGCAGAAGGTCTGGGATCTTGACACGGAGTCGGAGACCGACGTCGTCTGGACGTACATCGGATTTCTGCGCAAAAAGCTGCGGCAGCTCGGCGCACAGGCCGAAATAAAAACGATTCGCGGCGCGGGCTATGCGCTGGAGGAAAAATGATGCTCAAAAAGCTTCGCAGAAGATTCATCGCGGCGGCAATGGCGGCGATCGGTGCGGTGACGCTCGTGCTGCTTTGCGCGGTGAATTTATGGAACTACAAAATAACCACGGACAGTCTTGACGACACGCTCGATATCATGTCCCTCACCGGCACTTACAGCTCCGGCAAGGATTATTCCCTGCCCGAAATTTTCGGCGGACACTCGTCCGAGGAAATGTACATGACGCGCTTTTTTGCGGTCTACTATGACCAAAACGGCAAGGCCGCCGGAGTTTTCCGCGACTACATCGCAACGGTGAGCGTTGAGCAGGCGCTGTCCTACTCCTCGGACGCGCTCTCCTCCGGGCGCGAGCGCGGGTACTACGGCGATTACCGCTACCGCGTCCTCAGCGCCTCTGGCGGCAGCATCGTCGTGTTTTTAAACGCCGTACCGGAGCAGCAGTCCATGAAAACTCTGCTGAGAGTTTCCGTCATCGTGTCGCTTTTGGCTTTGCTTGCGGCGTTTGCGCTCATAACGGCGTTTTCCAAAAAGGCGACCGCGCCGTACATGAAAAATATGCAGCTTCAAAAGCAGTTCATAACCGATGCCGGGCACGAGCTCAAGACGCCGCTGACCTCCATCTCGACAAGCGCGGACGTTTTAAAGCTCGAAACGGGCGAAAACGAGTGGGTGGACAATATTCAAAAGCAGGCCGCGCGTATGTCGAAGCTCGTGGCAAATCTCGTGACGCTCTCGAAGCTCGACGAGGGTGCGCAGATGCCTGATATGTGCGACTTTTCGCTCAGCGACGCCGCGTGGGAGGTGTCCGAGCCCTTTGAGCTGCGCGCCGTGGCTCAGGGCAAGAAATACTCCCGCAGCATCGAGGATAACATCAGCGTTCACGGCGACACGGCGGCGGTGCAGCAGATGATCTCCATCCTGCTCGACAACGCCTTTAAATACTCCGACGAGGGCGGCGAAATTCGCCTTTCGGTCTATAAGCAGCACAAAAGCAGCGTCATTGAGGTATATAACACCTGCGCGGAGGGCTCGCTCGGCGACATAAGCCGCTTTTTCGACCGCTTTTACCGCGCCGACAAGGCTCGCAGCGCAGACGGCGGCACCGGCATCGGGCTTTCTATCGCGCGCGCCGTTGCGGAGGCTCACGGCGGCAGCATAAGCGCCGAAAGTACCGACGGCCGGAGCATAGTTTTCCGCGCCGTGATATAAAAAAGCCTGCCGCACGGCAGGCTCAGCGGTCGCTCGGACCGGGATCGTTATCTCCGAAAATGAGATCGTCAATATCTGTTTCCATGCTTTTCACCTCTAAAATAAATCAGCATAGTTTTATTATATGCCGCTCAGGGTGAAAAAATGCCCTAATTATGCAGGGTCACGGCGACTATCTCGGGGCGGTTAAATAGCCGCGGCACGGGCACGGAGTTGCCGAGCCCGCGCGAGACGACGAGCGTGTAGCTGCCGTTTTCGAAAACTCCCGCGGTGTAGCGCGGAAAGAGCTTTCTGTCGGTACCGATAAGCCCGCCGACGCCCGGTATGCGGATAAGGCCGCCGTGAGCGTGGCCGCTGAATATCAGATCCACGGGCAGCTCGGGATACTTCGTCATCCAATAGTTGCGGTGGCCGAGAAGAATTTTATAAGCCGCCGCGTCCGCCTCGTTCATGAGCCGCGCAAGCTCAGGCGGGTCTATCATGTCGGCATACGCCAAGGGATCCTCCACTCCGCCGAGGAGTATGCTCTCCCCGCCGCGGGATATCGTGACGAACTCGTTGCTCAGATACCTTGCGCCCGCATCCTCCATAATCTTTCTGACCTCCTGCGCAAGGCCGGAGCCGAATTCATGGTTGCCGCTGACGAAATACACGGGGCACAGCTCGGTGAGCCTCGGCACGAGCTCGCGCACTGCGTCAAGATCGCTCCCGTCGGTTATGAAATCGCCCGTGAGTGCGATGAGATCGGGCTCCAGCGCCCTGACCGTTTCCGCAAGCTCGTCGCCGTTTTCGCCGAAGCGCGCGCCGTGCAGGTCGGAGAGCTGAACGATGCGAAAGCCGTCAAAGCTCTCAGGGAGCTTTTCAGATGATATTTCATACTCGCTCACTCCAAGATTTGCGCTGCTGTCGCGCAGCTCGAGCACCGCGAGAAGGACAAGAATTATTATAACGCCGAGCGTAAGCCGCACGGAGCTTTTGCGTTTTTTTCTGCTGCCGTTCAATTTTTTTGCCTCGATCATATTAGCATTCCCCACGATAATACCACATCGGCGGCAAAGGCGCAACTTTGCTATTGAAACTACTGCCATTTTGGGGTATAATTAAAAAATCACATTACAAAATGTAAAAAGGAAGATCAGAAATGAGTGCATCAACCGAAAGAAAAAACCGCCAGGCCGCCCGAAGCGAGGGCACCTATCGAAAGGACATTCTCGCTCAGGAGGAGGCCGCAAAGAAGAAAAAGCAGAGCATTAAATGGATAATCGTCGGCGTAGCCCTCGTTATCTTCTTCGCCATCGCAATTTACATCAACACCGGCGCTATGTACAGATCTCTCAGCGCTCTCGATGTGAGCAGCACCGAGGTCACCGTGGGCGACATCACCGTTCCAGCAGTAGAGCGCTCGTTCAGCGTTGCCGAGTGCAACTATGTTTATAATATGCAGTTTGTTAACTTCTACAACACCTACGGAAGCTATGCATCCATGTTCGGTCTTGACGTTAACAGCCCTCTTGACGAGCAGAGCTGCCCCATGGCTCCCGAGGATCAGAAGGACAACTACACGTGGGACGATTACTTCCGCGACGCCACCAAGAGCCTTCTGACCCAGATGGCGGCCTTTGAGGCATACGCAAAGGCAAACGACATTACCCTTGACAAGTCCGACCTCGAGAGCGTTGACAAAACCGTGAGCGCCATTGAGGACGCGGCAAAGGAAAATAACTACCGCAACGCAAGCAAGTTCCTCGCTGCTCAGTACGGCAAGGGCACCAACGAATCCGTCGCCCGCGGCATCCTTGAGCTTGAGGCTCTCGCAAACAAGGTCCAGCTCGCCATCACCGGCGCACAGAGCTACACCGCCGACCAGCTCACCGAAAAGTACGAGTCCGTCAAGGACAGCTACGATAAGTTCACCTACAGCTACTACCTCGTCGCCGTTGAGACCGAGAAGAACGAGGACGGCACCGCCGCAGACCCCACCGACGAGGCAAAGGCAGCCGCTCACGCTACCGCAGAGGCCATCCTCGCCGGCGTTAACGGCGGAAGCACGCTCGCAGATGCGGCAAAGGCAGCCGTTGAGGGTGCGGAGATAAAGGAGCAGTCCGCTCTGGCAGGCTCCTCCGTTGAGGCAGACATTGCCGAGTGGGTCAAGAGCGCGGACCGCAAGGCCGGCGACAGCGCAGTCGTTGACGGCTCTTCCGGCAGCTATGTCGTCATCTTCACGGCACGCGATAACAATCAGGCTCCCACCGAGGAGAGCGGCGACATGAATTACTGCGACTACGTTGCAAAGAACCTGCTCGATCAGGACGCTCTGAGCAAGTGGAACACCGACGTGTTCTCCAAGATAACCGATGTTTTCACCGCAAGCTACCTCAAGGCAGCACGCTATGTCGGCAGATAAAGCATAGATAAAACAGGGCCGTCCGAGGACGGCCCGTATTTTTTGCGGAGGCAAAAGGATGAACGAAAGAACGGTTCGCGCCGAGATGCTGCTCGGCGGTGAAGCAATGGAAAGGCTCAAAAATGCGCACGTCGCGGTGTTCGGGCTCGGCGGCGTGGGCTCATGGTGCGCTGAGGCGCTCGCACGCTGCGGCGTCGGCAGGCTCACGATAATCGATCAGGACGAGGTCGGGCTGAGCAATATAAACAGGCAGCTTTGCGCCCTCACTTCGACTGTGGGTATGCCCAAGGCGGAGGTCATAAAGGCACGAATTTCAGACATTGACCCCGATATTGACGTGCGCGCCATAGTCGGTCGCTACGACGCGCAAAGCCGCGAGGATTTTTTCGCGGACTATGATTTTATAGTCGACTGCATCGACCTCGTTTCCTGCAAGGTCGATCTCATCGCACAGGCGAAGCAGCGCAATATCCCCATCGTTTCCGCGCTCGGCACGGGCAACAAGTGCGATGCGCAGCGGCTGACGCTTTGCGACATAAAAAAGACCAGCGGCTGTCCGCTGGCAAGGGTGGTGCGCAAGGAGCTGCGAGCCGTCGGCATCGAGCACCATGCGGTCGTGTTTTCGCCCGAGGAGGCGATGGAGTGTGCCCAATTCGAGGCGCCTCCCCCGGGACGCAGAAGCGTGCCCGGCTCGCTGGTTTGGGTGCCGGCAAGCGCGGGACTGCTGCTGTGTCAGTATGTGGTCATGAGCATAGCAGACGGCGGCAAACGATAATCGCCATCAAAACGGCCTGCCGTAGGGTCATAGCTCGATGGTGCAGGGTCTGACATCGGGATCATGGTTTGCTATGACGGCCACACAGCCGGGCTCCTGCGCCTGACTTCTTATCCATGCGTAGGATTTTCGTATCGCCTTGGGATTAAAGCCGAAGCCGGGCAAAATATCCTCGCGCCACGAGCGCTCCGTGTATGCCGCGTCCGAGGTGAGGATGACGAACCTTTCTCCGTTTCGTATCCGCAGGCCGATGTGACCGTCGCTGTGTCCGGGCAGGCACACGAGCGTCACCGCCTCGTCGCCGAACAGATCGTACGACCACCACAGCGGCCCCTCCATCGTGCCCTTGAACCAGAAATGCTCTATCGGCATCCCCTCCCAAAGCCCCGCGGGCTGGCGCAGCCGATACACCGTGCGGTCTGCCCACCAGCGCTCCTCCTCGGGCAGCAGAAAGCGCTTTGCGCCCATGAGCGAGCGCAGTCCGCTCGTGTGGTCGGCGTCAAGATGGGTCAAAACAACAATGTCTATATCCTCGGGGCGCAGTCCCATTGCGGCAAGCTGCTCAACGACTGTCTCGCCCTTTGCCACCCACGGGCGGTACAGCGCCGCAAGATAGTCGGGCATTTGGCTTTTGACTGCGCTCTCATCGTAAACGCCCGCGGGACTTATCTCCCTTCCCCAGCCCGTATCGACAAGCACTCTGCCCTTCGGATGCTCTATGAGATACGCGCTCACGGGCAGCTCAACGCGTTTCGATACTCTTTCCGTCACCTCGTGAAGAAGGTTTTTGAGCGTTATGCCGCCGCCATACGGCACACGCGGGCTCACAAGCATTCTGCCGCAGTGCAGGACGTGTATCTTAATTCCGAATTTTTCGTTATCCACGGTCATTACCTCTGGAATTTTAATTTACCAAGTGGTAAAATGCTATCACATACCAACCGTTTTGTAAACAGCAAAGGAGAAAAAATGCCGCTTATAGTAGACAAGGACGCCGTGCGCATGGAAATTCTCATGGCATTTCAGCGCTGCATCGACAAAAAGCCGCTCACAAATGTTTCGCTGCGCGACATAGCCGCGGAGGCAGGCATGAGCCACGCGAAGCTGCTCAATTACTTTGACTGCAAAGAGGAGCTTTTGCTCGGCTATGTGCGGTATACGCGCGAATACATGAGCGAAAAGTGCGTGGAATGGTTTCGCAGTCACCCCCGCTCGGACTACAACTCAAATCTTGAATACATGAACGCATTCATGAGCTACGTTGCGCGCGGCAAGGTCGGCGAGCAGCGCCCCAACGCCACGACGCAGACCTATGTTCTGGCGCATTATAACGAGCGTGTTGCCGAGCTCGTGAAGGCCGAGTTTGCCGAATGGCGCGCCGTAATGGAAAAGTGCCTGCGCGAAATATACGGCGATGAGGCGGGGGCTCGAGAGGCGGAGGGCATGATGATACTCATTGCCGGCACGTTTATCTGCAACTACAATAACGCCCTCACCGGCAACATCAGTGATGATATTCTCGGCTCGTTCGCAACTCTTTTAAATAAATAAGACCGTCCTCGGACGGTCTTATTTTTTAATTATCATAAATTTTCACGGTCTCGTTTATTTTTTCGAGAAAGCCCGCGCGCACGTCCTCGGGAGAGAGTATCTCGGCGGCGGCGCCGAACGCGAACACCCACGAATAAAACTGCGGCGACACTGCGATGTCCGCCGTGAAGGTGAAATGCCCGTCGCCCTCATCCGCAAGGTGCACGTCCTTGCCGAAGCGCCCGATCACTGCGCCCACGAGCGAGTTTTCAAAGCGCAGCGTCACGGGCTGAACACTCCCCGTGAACATTCCGAACACCTGCTTTGAGTACTGCGCCATGTCGATCTCGGCAAAGGCGCTCTTGCCCTCGCGGGGCTTATCGACAGAGGAGATGTCCGTCATTTTATCGACCCTGTAATGCTTCAGTCTGCCCGCACGGGCGTCATAGCCGAGCATATAATAATTCTCGTCGTCCCACATCAGCGAGAACGGACTTATCTCATACAGCGCCCCGTCCTTGCGGTAAGCGCGCTTTTTGCCGACGGTGTAGTCGTAGTATTTAAAGCATATTACCCTGTCCTGCGTTATCGCGCCCGAGATCTCATCGACGTTATAATAAACGCTCTCGTTCATGCTCTTGACGCGGTTGCGCACGTAGACCTGACGCTGCAAAAGCTGCGCATCGTAGGCGCTGGCAAGCCCCTCGATCTTTTTGATGAGGCTGAGCGTCTTTTTCTCGGTTATGAACTTTGACGACTGCACACTGTCGACCAGAAGCTTCAGCTCCGGCAGCTCGAAATCGCGGCTGCCGATGTAATACCCCGTCGTTTTCGAGCGTGTCTGCACGATGTCGAGTCCAAACAGCCGCAAGGACTCAATGTCATCATAAAGGCTCTTGCGCTCGGCGCTTATGTCATGCTGCGCGAGGGCGCGTATCATGTCGTTAATACCGACAGGGTGATTTTCATCGGAGCTTTCGAGCAGATACTGCATGAGGTAGAGCAGCTTCAGCTTCTGCTTCGGTGACTTAGCCATCGTTCCACCTCCACCCCGACGGGCACATAGTCACGCTCGTTTTGCCGTTGGGCCCCACCGTCATCGCCATCGTTGACCCGCCGCGCGAGGAGCTCAGGATACTCGTCACGCTCGTTTGGCCGTTGGGTCCCGCCGTCATCACCATCGTCGGCGCGCCGTTATGGTCCGTCATCACGTTTGTTACGCTCGTCTGCCCGTTCGGTCCCACTGTCATAAACATTTTCACGATGCTCGCTCCTTTCCTGTCGGCTCAAGTTACCGTCCTACCACCACTATACCACAAATTTCCCGCCAATCAATCCTCGGCTTCATCGTCCTCACCGCAAATGCAGACAGCGGGCTCCATAGTCTCGCAGCTATCCCAGCCGTCGTCATACTGCTCCATGAGCTCCTTTGCAAGCTCGTCCGGCTCGCCGTTTTCCACGCGGCAGATGACGCTCGAATGCGTCATGAAAAGCACGCGGACGTAGAATTTGCTGTCTACCTTGTCGTAAAGTCTGCCCGCGGACATCGTGCCGCCGACAACGGTGCTCGTGCTGTTTGCTATGTAGCCGACCGCGCCGAGCAGGGGCAGAGTGCACTTAATGGCCTCGCCGTCATAGGCGTTATCGGGCTCCTTCTCGCAGCGCACAAGACCGCCGAGCTTAAACGGGGCAAGACCGCCGTACTTCGTAAAGCCCGTTATCGTCGCAAACATTTCCTTCATTCTTTTGCCCTCCGTTTATCTTATTTTCTCTTTGCTGTATTAAGTTTAGCACATCTCGTGTCCCAAAAGCAGGACAGCAAAGGGCAAATTAGCAAAAAAAAACGCCCGAAGGCGTTTTTTATCAAATCAGTATTCCGTTGCAGTGGTCGAGCTCGTGCTGGATTATCTGCGCGTCCAAGTCCTCGAACACTCTCGTGCGCTCGCGCAGTGTCTCCGTCTGCCAGCGCACCTTTATGCGCATATAGCGCATCGTTTTGCGCACTCCGTCAAGAGAAAGGCAGCTCTCCTCGGCCTCGTAGGGCTCGTATTTTTCCAAAATGACGGGGTTGAGCATGAGCATATAGCCCCGCTCGCTTTGAACGGCGATGATGCGCTTATTGACGCCTATCATATTCGCCGCCATGCCGACGCAGCCGTCGCGGTGCGCCATGAGCGTATCCATGAGGTCCCGCGCCGTGTCCATATCCTCCGCAAGCGCCTGCGTTGACCTGCGGGCAAGTATTTTTTTATCCTTGCAAATATCGCGTACCATAAAATTTCCTCTCCGTCCGTGTTTTTTTGTGTCCCTATTATACCTCCCGCGCGCAAAAATCGCAATATTCCTCCCGCGGCTTGTAAAGCGCGCCTGCATATGTTAGCATAAGCTATCCGAAAAATCGGGAGGAATGAAATATGTTATTTATCTGCTACCCCAAGTGCAGCACCTGCCAAAGGGCGCAAAAATGGCTGGACGAAAACGGCGTACAGTACACGCTGCGCGATATTAAGGCTGATAATCCGAGCTATGAGGAGCTTGCCGAGTGGCACGAGCGCAGCGCTCTGCCGCTGAAGAAGCTTTTTAACACGAGCGGACTGCTGTATAAGTCCATGGGGCTCAAGGACAAATTGCCCGCCATGAGCGAGGACGAGATGCTCCGTCTCCTCGCCTCGGACGGGATGCTCGTAAAGCGTCCCCTGCTCATTTCCGACGGCTTCGTCATGGTCGGCTTCAAGCAGACAGAATGGGAAAGCAAAATCTAAATTTGAGCGCAAAAAACTACGCCCTCCCGAAAAAAGGGAGAGCGTAGTTTTTTTAAAACGACATATTCCACGATAAGTCCCAAAACGCCATCTCGTAGCGCGAGCAGGCAAGGAAAACGTCCTTGAGATGCTCTATCTGCGCGGGGGTGTAGGACTTGGTCATGTCATCAAGAAGCTCGATGAGAACGCGGTTTTCCTCGGAGTATTCCTCCGAAACGTAGCCGCTTATCCAGCTTCCGTAGAATTCGTCATCGACTGCCGCGGGGTTATTCTCGACCATTTTCTTTGCGATGACCTCATAGCTGTAAGCGCAGGCGAGTATCGCCGCGACTATCTCGACCTCCGTTTCCTCATAGGCGACACGCAGCATATACGAGGTGTACGAGAGACTGTCGAGAGAGCGCTTTGCCGAGTCAATGTCCTCCTGCGTGATGCCGAGCCTTGCCATATAATCGCTGTGGACGTTCAGCTCGCCGTTCATGACGGAGATATACTGAGAAAACAGCATGGCGTTTGAAAGGCTTGTTGCCTTTGCAACGCCCAGCGCGAATATTTTCGCGTAGTCTCCGAGATAAAGATAGTCCTGGATCATGTAAAAGCGGAACTTTTCCCGCTCGAGAGTGCCGTTCTGAATTCCGAGCACGAAGGGGTGCTCGTTATATGCCGTCCAGACCTCGGCGGCGTAGTCGAGAAGCTGCTGCGTCGTGCCCACTTACTCACGCTCCTTTGCAAACTCGCCCGCCAGCGCAAACGCATGGTTCATCGGGCCGCGGCCGTGGCCGAGGTCGAGCATGGCGGCAAGTGCGCCGGAGATATACTCCTTCGCGCGGCTGACGGATTCGGCAAGGTCATAGCCCTTTGCGAGGTTAGACGCGATCGCGCTTGAGAGCGTGCAGCCCGTGCCGTGGGTGTTGGGGTTATCTATGCGCTTGCCGTTAAACCAGCGGCAGACGCCGTCGGAATAGAGCAGGTCGTTTGCGTCATTGACGCTGTGACCGCCCTTCAAAAGCACCGCGCAGCCGTGCTCGCGCCCGATCTTCTCGGCGGCTCTGAGCATATCGGCCTCGTTTTCTATCTTCATGCCGGAGAGTATCTCACCCTCGGGGATGTTCGGCGTTATGACCGTGCATATCGGGAAAAGCTCGTCGGCAAGCGTCTGCACGGCGTCGGTCTTCATGAGCGCAGAGCCGCTCGTTGCGACCATGACGGGGTCGACGACGATGTTCTTCGCCCCGTAATGCTTCAGCCGCTGCGCAATGACGCGTATGAGCTCCGAGGAGGACACCATGCCGATCTTGACGGCATCGGGGTAAATATCCTCGAACACGGCGTCGAGCTGCTGCTGCAAAAACTCCGGCGTTGACTCCAGAATCCCCGTCACGCCGAGGGTGTTCTGCGCGGTGAGCGCCGTTATCGCGCTCATGGCGAAAACGCCGTTCATGGTCATGGTCTTGATGTCCGCCTGGATACCGGCTCCGCCGCTGGAGTCGCTTCCCGCGATGGTGAGTGCTGTTTTCATAGTTTGCTCCTTTCAGTCCGATGCAAAGCGCCGGAGCTCGTCCGGATGCACGGGATCGGTTATATAACAGTCGCAGAGCGCTTTCATTTCGCTCTGATGCCTTTCACTTTTGTCATAAACGCCGACTATCGCAAAGCCGTCGCACTTGGCGGTCGCCGCCGCGTGCAGGGCGTCCTCGAAAACGACCGTGTTACCTCTGTCCGTGCCGAGAGCCTTGAGGCAGGCGCGGAAGATATCCGGCTCGTCCTTGCCGTGACCGACCTCGGTGCAGGTGAAGATGCCGTCGAAATACCGCTCCATCGAGCAGCGGCGCAGCGCAGCTTCGATGAGATGGCGTTCCGTGGCCGTGGCTATGACGCACCCTACTCCTTCGCGGCGCAGCTCCTCCAGCAGCTCGCGCATACCCCTTTTCGGCTGCACCTTTTCGTAGTAAAAGTGCTCGACCATCTTGTTTATGCCGAGCTCTATCTGCTCCGTCGTCATCGGCAGGGCATATTCGCGCTTAAAATAAGACGCTGTCTGGCTCAAGCTCAGCGCGCACACAGCTTCGTTCACGCCCTGTCTCGGAGTGACGCCGACCGAGGTGAGGTAGCTTTCCCCGGCAGTGTCCCATATAAACATGGAGTCAAACAGCGTCCCGTCAAAATCAAATATCGCGCCCTTTATTTTCATGAACGCACCATTTGCTCGGAAAGAGCGCGCAGCTCAACGCAGGCAGCCTCGACGTTCTCCGCGCCGAAAACAGCGCTGACAAGCGCGACGCCGTCAACGCCCGTGCCGCCGAGCTCAAGGATGTTTTCCTTGGATATGCCGCCTATCGCAACGACGGGGATATCCACCGCCCTGCAAATATCGCGCAGCACCGCCTTGGGCAGCACGTCCGCCTCCGCCTTGGTGGAGGTCGAGAACATCGCGCCCACGCCGAGGCAGTCTGCGCCGTTCTTGACGGCCTCAAGAGCCTGCTCGACATTGTGCACCGACACGCCGAGCATCATGCCCTCGCCTATCTTCTCGCGCACCTTGCCGGCTTCCATGTCCTCCTGACCGACGTGCACTCCGTCGGCGCCGCATTTTATCGCTATCTCAACGTTGTCGTTCACGAAAAACGGCACCTTATAGCGCTTGCACAGCACCGCAAGCTCAACAGCCTCGGCGAGAAACTCCTCCTCGCCGAGCTCCTTCTCACGAAGCTGCACGCAGGTCGCGCCGCCCTTAATGGCAGACTCCACCTGCTCGTAAAGCGTCTGTTTTCCAACCCATGCCCTGTCCGTCACGGCGTACAGGAGCATATAGCTTTTATCGCACTTCATATTTCGCACCCTCCTCAAGCTGCGCGGGGGTAAGATTATATATTGCGTCGATGATATAGTTTCTGTAAGACGAGTTGCCGTCCGGGGGTGTGAGCCGCGCATGGGCAATTTCGCCCGCAAGCCCCATCGCGCACACCGCCGCGGCAGCCGCCTCAAGCGGAGAATCGGGGTTAGCGGTCACGAACGCCGCGGTCATCGCCGAAAGCTGGCAGCCCGTGCCGGTCACGGACGCCATCATCGCGTTTCCGTTTCTGATGCAGTAGGCTCTTTCCGCGTCGGCAACGACATCAATGGCGCCGGTTATGGCGATGACGGCCCCCGTTTGCTTTGCAAAGGCCTTTGCGAACGCGACTGCCTCGTCGAGGTTTTCCTCCGTCACCTTGTCGGCAACGTCCGCGTCAACGCCCTTCGTCGTGCCGCTGCCCGAGGCGAGGGTCTTAATCTCGGATATGTTGCCGCGGATAACGGCAAGGCGAAGCTGCAAAAGCGAAAGCGCCGTTTGGGTGCGCAGGGCCGATGCTCCCGCTCCGACGGGGTCGAGCACCACGGGGTGACCAAGCTCGTTCGCTCTTCTGCCCGCAATGAGCATCGAGTCGATCGTGCGGCTGTTGAGGGTGCCGATGTTGATGTTGAGCCCCGCGCACACGCTCGTGATGTCCGCGACCTCATCTCGGTCGTCGGCCATGATCGGTGACGCGCCGCACGCGAGCACCGTGTTCGCGCAGTCGTTTACCGTGACGTAGTTTGTTATGTTATGGATAAGGGGATTTTTCGCCCTTACGTTTTCAAGCATTTTTCCGAGCATGGCGGTTCTCCTCAGCTATTGAGCGAAAGCTGCATTTTCCCGAGCGTTCCGGCTTTTTTCAGGCTGTAGATAAGCACTGCCGATATTGCCGCGCCGCCCGCGGTGGAAACAAAGAAGGGAATAATGTAGGCGTAGAACGCGATGGCAGCCGCAGACTGGCCCATGAAGTAAATTGCGACGGGGTAGGCGCAAAGTCCGCCGAGGACGGCGGTGCCGAATACCTCGCCCACGAGCGTGGCTGCGATGTTGCCGGTCTTTTTATAAACTATGCCGCAAAGCAGCGCGCCGAACATGCTGCCCGGGAACGCCATAAGGCTGCCCAGACCGAGCAGGTTGCGGATAAGCGAGGCGACAAAGGCAGCGCCCACGCCGTACGCAGGTCCCAGCAGCACCGCGCAGATGATGTTCACCATGTGCTGCACCGGTGCGCACTTGCTGCCGAAAACGGGGAAGGAAAAGAAGCTTCCCACGACCGCGACCGCGCAGAGAATGCTTGCCGTCGCGAGCTTTTTAGTGTTGACCTTGTTCATTTTATATCTCCTTTGAGAACAGGAAACGGCTGTATGCAGCGACGCTTCCACGTTGAAATTCAGCCCGATAGTCCCGGCTGTCTGGAAGTTCGGTCGATGCTTAATGGCATCCTCTCACGCCGGAACACGGCTTCCCATCGCTGTCATACAAGACTCAGGGCGCTCCCCCTCAGTCCGCTTCTCCTTTCTCAAAGATAGAAAAACAGAGGCGCCCGAAACGAACGCCTCCGTGAAAAAAGCTCTTTGACAACTTCCTCCGGCGGCATTATCCGCTTCAGGTAAAAGGGTCGAAGGTTCTCCCTTCCTCTCAGCCTGTCCCAACAAGCTCCCCTGTTTTTGCGTCATAGATTATACTACCTTTCGCCCGATATTGCAAGTACCGATCAGCATAGGGAATAACCTCGCCGCGCTCACGCTCTTTTGCGACCGCATCCTTGATGCGCTGCGTGTTTGTTGCCTTGAGCTTGGCTATCTGCGCTTCCTTGCGGTCTGCGTATGTCGGCGCGGTCTGCCGCACCTCGTCGCTGAGCATCGCGTCGATGATGTAGTTGCGCAGATACTCTCTTGCGACTGTGCTGTAATAGTCGTTGGGGTTGTGGTATCTCGGCTCTGTCAAGTCGAGCACCTCGCCTATGCGCTCAAGCTGGTCGGCAACGTTTATGATATCCTCGGGGAAATACGTTTCTCCGAACATTCCGCGAAGCTCCATAAATGCAGCGTCAACAGGCAGACCGTTTTTCTTGAACATTATGCGCCGCTTATATTTCGACCGAAGCTCTGCAAACTCGGCAGAGCCGTCGTCAAGCAGCTTAACGCTCTTGAGATAGTCCTTGAGCTCCCTGTGCAGCTCAACGTCGTCCGTGTTGAGTATTGCCGTTGCGTTTTCGATAACGTCCGATGCAATATCGTCTGCCATTTTCGATATGTCGGTGTATCTGAGCTCCTCGCTGTTGAGAATGTATTTGCCAAGCTCGCCGAGCTGTTCTGTGATGTCCTTCGGCTTGAGATCCGTCGCGTTCATCTCGATTATCTCACGCGCCAGCTTCTTGACGTCGCCCTCGCGCACGGTCTTGACCCTCGTGGTCTTGGCTTGTCCTCGCCAATACTCCACTCGCTTCTTGAGCTGAGTGTTCTGCCGCTTGAGCTCGTTAAGCGTCTCCGGCTCGCGGGAAAGGTCTACAGTTCCTTCATTATCTGCTTTGCTATTGCTTCTTTTTCCTCCTGAGACTTGCCCGACATCGGCTCTATAATCTCGAGAATAGCTGAATTCGACATACCCTTGCCAATAAGCAGTTTCAATAGTTTGTCGCGCTCTGTTGTAATCGGGCGCTGATTTTGCTTCATTGAAAACAATCTCCTTTGCATACAACATTGAATTTTCATATTGGTCATTAAAACTCACGACCATATAAAGGCTCGGCGATTTCCAGTCCGCATCCGTAAACAGCAGTTTGTTTCCTATTTCTATAATATAATCACCGCTTGCTGTTTGTCTGTACTTGTGCCCGAGTTTCCTCACATCTGCAACTTTGTGAAAAAACGCCGCTCGTTCTTTTTCTGATATTATATCATTATTTACCGCCCATTCAACATTTTTTCCGTTGTATTCTCTGCTGTACCTCACTGCGCTGCTCGGCTTTTTAGTTACAACAGCGCTGACAGCGCCGAATTTGTTCGTGCCTACGACCGTGTAGCCGTTTCCGAGTGCGTCGGACAGATACGCAACGAGCTCTTTTTTCGTGAAGCCCTTCTGATAGCTGCCGGTGTTGCTGATGTAGTATTCCATGTTGGCTTCGTCAATGGCGACCTTGCTTGAAGCATTGCGCACATCCGAGCCGCGCACATTCACGAACATTCTGCCGCCGTCGTTGAGCATCTGCCCCATCTTGACGGTGAGCGCGTCACGCTGATCCTGCGGCAGCACGTTCAAAACCGCATTGCTGATTATCACGTCATACTTCTTATTGAGCTTGCTGTAATCGGTGTACTTGGGCTTGTACGAACTGTCAGGGAACGGCTCGATGTCCTCGACATTGAAGCCGTATTCCTCTATGCCCGCCCGCGTTCCGTAGCCGAGACCGCTTGAAGCGTCGAGTATCGTTCCGTCAAAGCCTTCCGCCTTGAGCGTGTCGTATATCTTGCGATAGCTCTTAACGGTGCCGGTTATCTGCGTCGGGTTTCTGCTCTCCGAGCTTTCAGCATCGACCGCCCACAAATCAGGATGCTTTGCACGCACCTCGTCCGTTGTGCTGCCTCGCTCCCACTCGCTGTTCTTCGGCTGTATCGGCTTTACAGGCTCAAGAGAAAAATGCACATTCGGCACATCGTTTGCGATCTTCATTCTCGCGGCATCGTCACCGGCAGCGTATTCCTCGACGTTTTCTATACCTGCGTTCTTGAGCGCCGTGCGCAGCTCGTCGGAGGAAGTATCGGGGATAATGACCTTGCGTATCTCATCAAACCCGACCGCGCGCTCAGGCTTTGCCTCGAAAATGTTGACCGGCATGTTGTTAACGTCAAACAGCAGCGCAACTATATCGTTCGCCATTTTGTCGGTAAGCGGATAGTTATACTTCTTGAAAAGCGCTTTCACATTCGCGGGGCTAACATATTTAAGCTCCGTTGCCTCCATAAACACCTCGCCGATAGAGTCCAATTCCAAAAGCTCGTTGCTGTAGCCGCTGTGGGGAACGAGGTTATAAATGTCGTGCATGAGCTCGGAAAGTCTGCCGTCAAGCGCATCGGATATTTGGCTTGCTTCCTCCGCTGTCAGGTGTTTCAGGCGTCCTTCAAGCTTGTGCATATCTTCGACGCTCTTGAAGCGCTCGGCAGTGCCGGCACGCAGACTCTTAACGCCATGAAAGCCCATAACGTTTCGTGAGTTTCCATCGCCCTGTGAAGCCATTGCCTTTACTATGCCGTCAAGCGTATTCGGATAATGCGTAGCCTTGAAGCTTCGTCTGTTGCCGCTGGGCGTGTAATAGTCCTTGTTGTTATAAACTCCGCTGTCCTTGACAATGCCCGAATAGAGGTTTTTGAGCCATGCCTTGTATTCTTTCGCGTTGACCGCAGACCTTATGGCTTCCTTTGTCGCTTTTGTGTCCGTGCTGACCGTGCGGGTCTCAGCTCCGTTTTTGAGATAATTCCGTACGCGCACCGCCTCAGGGAGCAGCGCGGCGGGGCGCATTTCCGCCGTAACCTCTTTCGCAGCAGCCTCAGCCATTCCGGTCTCTATAAGATACTGCTCAAATGCGCTCTTAAGCTCATCGCCGTGCTTTTCGAGCCACTGTTTGCGAGCGCTCAGCGGCGACTGGTTTGCCTTTTGTGTCATTTCGTTAAGCGTATCCTTGCCGAGCACTTTGATAATGACATCATATTCCTTGATCTGTTCGTCGGTCAGGCGCGTTACCGTTTCGCTTTGGACAGGCTTAACAGGCTCACGTCCGGTGTCCGCGAGAAATACATTCATCATTTCCGTGTCATCGGCAAAATGCTCTATAACGCCATCTTCGCCGCCGTATTTGGTGAGAACATCATCGACGTAGTTTGCCGAAGCATACATCGGTTTCGTGAGCTCATAGCCGAATTTGCTTGAAAGGGCATAATATCTGTTCCTGATTTTTGAGGCTGCCTTTTCGTTCGCCTCGTACTCTATGCGCGGGAAAAGCGGAGTCCATGCATCGGCTGAGTATACGGTATTGCGTTTGTCAAACTTCGGGTCAACTGTTTCCTTGCCAAAAACGACGGTGATATTGCCGAAATTCGTGTGCGGTATATCGCTTTTTGTTATTGCGATGCTCGGCATCGGAAAACCGCCGAGCTTGAGTGTTTTCAGAAGCTTAGTCTCGTCAAGATTGTGGAGCGCAATAAGATTTTTCTTCTGCTCTATCGGCGCTTCCATGGAAAATTTCTTGTTGACATTTTCGGAAGAACTGTGTATAGTAACATTATGAGAATCGTTTGTAATCCGGTTACCTACGGGGCCGGACAGACCGCTTAGGCGGCCGGCGATTCTCTTGTTTTTTATGTCATTTGTCAGGTCGTACAAATGAAAAACGCCATCATTCTTAGCTCGTCCAACGTTAACTATAACGTTATACATTTTCCCTTTGTATCGCACTGGCGCAAAGTAGTATGCAAAATAATCAAATTTATTATGCGTTACCTCTGAATCGTCAGCAAAATACCGTGCTTCCTGAACTATTCTTTCTATGCTGGCTATTTCAGCGGTTTTCCTGTCATTGGCTTTGTGCGCAAGTTCTTTTGCATCAGTTTTGTCAACAATAACCGTTCGTCCATCTGACAAGGTCAACTTTCGTCCACCGAGAAGTTCAAAAACATAATTTCTTATTGTATTGTATTTTGATTTGCCCGAAGTGGCTATCAGCCTCGCGAGTTTGCTATCATCAGATAAATCAATTACAGTTTCCTCGCTATATTTTATCCCGCCCTTTTTCGGCGGTGCTCTGCTCTTGTTGCCGCCCTTGTCGGCAGCATAATCGCGCACAAGGCTCAGAGCCTTTTCGTAGCTCTCGCTGTTGAGCTGCGTTCCCTCGAAGATGTTCATCTCGCCCATTGCGTCGCAGCATATCTCCTCAAACGCCTCCTCAGAGCTGAGAATGCCGCCGTATGCGCTGGCATAAGCGTCAATGAGTTCGTCAAGCTCCGGCTCTGACAGGCTTTCAAGCAGCTTGCCTCTTATTTCGGAAAGGTCTGCTTCGCAAAAAAGCACCCGAAAATGATTCGGGTGCTTTTAGTTTTAATCAAGCCTTCTCAAGAAACGTTTTGGATATAGCGCATAAATATCGTTGCGACCTGTGCGCGGGTGGCATTGCCCTGCGGGTCGAGATAGATATGCCCGCCGTCTGCACTGCCCGTAATGATGCCCTCGGCTACGCACCAGCTAAGCGCCTGCTTGGCATAGCCGCTGACCTTATAGCCGTCAGGGAAACCGTCAAGACCGCTGCGCGCAGAGGTATCCGCGCCGACGCTTCCGGCATAGCGGAACAAAATAGCCGCCATCTGCTCGCGCGTGATATTGCCGTCGGGCTCAAAGGTCGTATCAGACGTTCCGTTGACGATGTTGTTGTGCTTCGCCCATGCGACTGCCTTGGTGTACCATTCATTCGACGGCACATCGGAAAACGTGTTTGTTCCCTCCTCGACCGAGCCCGCATAGCGCCAAAGCACCGTAACGAGCATGGCTCGGGTCATCGGGCTGTCCGGCTCAAACATGCCGTTGCCGACTCCGTTCATCAGTCCGCGCGCAATGGCATAGTCCACGCCCGCGTGATACCAGCTTCCCGTATCGACATCGCGGAAGGGTCTGGACGGACAGCTTGCTCCGCCGTCACATCCGCCGGGCTGAGCTCCGTTTACCGCGCCGCAGCGAGTGCAGACACCGTTGACGTAGTTATGGCTAAGCGCGGCGGTATAGCCGTCGCGATAGCTCTCGCCGCAGGCGCAGAAGTGCTCGGTGTAGCCCGCGTTGATGCAGGTCGGATAGACGGTGTCGGTGCGGTAGGTATAGTCATGGACGTGCCCGCCGCCCTCCGTGTCGTACCACTTCAGCTCGCAGCGGCGGCAGTAGTGGCGGATCATACCGAGGTAAGCCGAATACGGATACTCCTCCGTAGCGACGACCTCGTCGTGTCCCAGCGCGGGGGTCTGCGACGGCTGGGAGAGCGACAGGCCGCAGAAGGCGCAGTGCGTGCCGCCGGTATAGCCCGGACAGGTGCAGGTGGCCTCGATCGCGTCGTTGGCGACGGGCTTATGCGCAACGCTTGCGATTCTTGCCGACGCGGTCACGGCGCCGCAGACGGCGCAGACCGTGCGCGTGAAGCCCTCCGTGCGGCAGGTCGGCTCGACCGTTTCCGTCACGGTCCGATGGGCGGTGCAGGCGCCCGTTTCAAAGGCAAGCTCATTCTGCTGCGCGTAGGTCTGCGCGGCCGTCCCCACCGTGCTGCGGATGACGAAGCCGTCGATCGTTTTTGTTCCGCCGAGGAAATCGTTCGGGTCGATCGGACGCCAGCCGAGCGCCTGCGGACCGATGTGGATAACGCTCGCAGGGACGGTGACGCCCCCTCCCTCACCATAGGTGAAGAACGCGCCCTCGTCCAGCACGCGCAGGCCGTCGTTGAGATGAATTGCCTTGATGTTCGGCGCGGAGAAGGCGTTGCTGCCGATAAAACGCGCGGAATCCGGCAGGACGATGCTCTCACATGCGCTGTTGTTGAACGCCTCCCTGCCGATGTACTGCACGCCGCCGAGGTCGATGAACTTCATATTCTTCGCACCGGCGAAGGCATAGGCATCTACGTATTTGCAGCTCTGCGGGAGGATCAGCCCCGCGAGAGTCGGATAGTCGAAGGTGGGGTTCATCTCTGTCTGACCCGCGATGAAGGAGTAGGAAACGGAAACCGTACCCTCCTTGAGCGCCAGAACGGTATTCTCCGGCATGGTTCCCTTATAGGCATAGGCGGCCTTGCCGAAATAAACCACGCCGCTCGGCTGATCGTGGAACCAGCCGCAGTTCTGGAAGGCCCCGGAGCCGACGTGGGTCACGTTCTTTTCCAGCTCGCCGAAGTCCGTCAGCGTGGTGCAGCCGGAGAAGCAGCCATCTCCGATCTGACGGACGTTTTTGCCGCCCTTGATCGAGCGCAGCTGCGCGCAGCCGCTGAACACACCGTCGCCAAGCGTGATGAGCGAATCCGGCAGCGTCACGCTTTCGAGCGCAACGCAGTCGCTGAGCGCGCCGCCCGTCAGAATGCGGACGTTCTTAAGGTCGATCGACTTGAGGTTGGAATTGCCATCCTTGTTGTCGTAGCGATAGGGGTCGCCGTTGGAGATCGGCCCGCGCACCTCGAGCACGTCGTCGGGCAGAACCACGTGCGCCGTCCTGCCGACGCTAAGGCCCTTCAGCGTCGTATTGCCCTTCGGGATGGTCAGATTCTTGATTTGATAGCAACCGCCGAAGCAGCTCTCCTCCAAAACCGCCGTCGTCGGCAGCTTGAGGTCGGTCAGATGGGCAAGGTTGCGAAGATTGATGTAATGGACACTCTCCGGCACGGTAAGCTTGGCGATGCCGCACTCGGACGAGGCGCTGTCGGGCGTAACGATGAGCGACTCCAGCCCGTCGGGCAGGTTCAGCTCGTTCACGCCGTCCAAATAGTCCCGTTCGATGCGCACCATTTTTGTGCCGGGACGGACGGTCAGCTTGGAGGGATATTTTTTCCCCTTGCAGCCGAGGAACACGCTGCCGCAGTACAGCTCCGTGCCGTCGGCAAGCCCCTCATACCACTTCGAGGTATAGATGCTGGAGTCTTCCATATCGGTCAGCGACTTGGGGAAGGTGAAGCTTTCGATGCCCGTGCAGTCATAAAGCGCCGTATCCTCCAGCGTAGTCAGGCCTTCGGGCAGAACAAGGCTCGTCAGGCTTTCGCATTCGCGCAGGCCGCCGTCGCCGATGACCTTCAGCCCCTCGTGCAGCGTGATGGAAGTCATGCCGGTGCATCCGGAAAACGCGCCGTTGTCAATGCGCTCGACGCTGCCGGGGATGTCCACAGAGGTCAGGGAGGCGCACTCATAGAACGCCGACGCGCCGATCAGCTTGACGCTCGACGGAATGGTCACGCCGGTGATGTCCGACCGCCAGAACGCCGACGCGCCGATGACCTTCACGGTGTCAGGGATGACCGGGGTCTTGCTCGTGCCCCTGTAGTCCAAGAGCTGCCCCTGCCAGATGAAGAAGTCCGAGGCGCTGTCGTCATACAGCCACTGCTGGTGCAGCTCTCTGAGCTTTCCGGCAAAGGGGCCGACGCTGTAGCCGCTCTTCTCGCCGAACGCGCCGCCGTGCAGGAAGGTGTTCTCGCCGCGGATGGTGATGTCGGACAGATTCTGGCACTTTGCGAAGGCGCCCCTGCCGATCTCCGTCACGCCGGCGGGAATGTCGATCTTTTGCAGATAATAATTGTGGTAAAACGCATTTTTGCCGATGGTTTTCAGGCTCTGCGGCAGGACGATCTCCTGCAGCTCAAAGTGGGTCTTCGCAGCCCAATCATCGCTGTCGTAGAATGCGCCGTCTGCGATGTATGTCACCGTTTCGGGCAGGACGACCTTGCGGACGAAGATATTGGGGTTGCTGTAGCCCTCCTCGTTGTGGAAGCTTTGGATACCCACGACGGTATAGCCGTCGATGATCGAGGGAACGGTGACCTCCGCCTCATAGCCGTAGTAAGCGGTGATCTCAATGGTCGTCGGAGAGACGAATGCGTAGGTAAAGCCGTAGCCCGC
>CAKTOX010000027.1 GCA_934590355.1 uncultured Oscillospiraceae bacterium | reverse complement strand
GGCTCTATGAATTGCCATGCATAATGATATTTTGCGTGGTTGCTGTCTGCAAGGGTATAGTGCACTTCACATCCGCCCAAGTTGCCGCCCGCCGACATATAACTGCCGTAGTACATACCGCCTTTCACGACACCGCCCATGTTATACAGACCGCTGTAAAATATGGTGGCAGGATAATTGGCGTCATCGGTCTGAATCGTTCCAAGATTAAACACCGCATAGCCGCCTCCGCGGACAACACCGGCATTTGCATTCATGACAGCTTTGTCTGCAATATACAAATTGCCGCTGTTAGCCGGTATTGTGTCCCAGTTGGCTGTGCTGCTGTTGTTTTCGAGCAATCCACCGTACATATTAAACGTGCCGCCAGCAAGGCACAAGCCGCCGCCCCTGTAAGCTTCGTTTTGAGCTATACGTCCGCCGTACATATTGATCGTACCGCCGCTCTTTGCGTAAATTGCGCCGCCTTTGCCATTGCCGTTGTTGCCGCTTATTTCGCCGCCGTAGATGTTCAAAGTGCTGGAGTTGTCCTCAAGTGCGATCGCGCCTCCGCCGCCGTTTCCGGTTACTTTGCCACCGGTCAGCTTACCGCCGAAAATGTCTACGGTACCTGTGTAGAGATAGATCCCCATGCCGCCCCAGCCGGAGGTGGCGCCCTTGATCACGCCGGTTCCCTTGCAGTCGCACAGCACGAGGCGTCCGCTGTTTTTCACCTGGATTTTATTGGTGCCGTTGCTGGCATATTCTTTGCCGTTCAAGCAGAGGTACAGCGTGGTACCGTCCACAACCAGGTTTGTATTGATGGTAGCGTTATCCGTCAGATACACATAGGCCTTGCCGTCCGTGTAGCCGATCGCGTCGGAGCCGTTCCACGGCTGATAGTCGGCAGCCTGATGGGCCGTGTGGTCGCCCGCCGTGACGCTGCCGCCGCAGATGCAGTGGGAATGCGAAGCCGAAGCCCGCAACGTGAAAGCAGCACCCGGCTCACCGCTTAGCGCCATAAGTGCGGCAACTGCGGCATCATAGCGGGTAAAATCAAGTACCGCCAATTCTTCATCAGAAAGCTGTACCTTTGCCTCGTCAATGGCTTCTAACTGCGCTTCCGCGTCCGCCGCGTTATCCTCGCTGATTATTTCAGACTCCGGCAGTGCGTTGATCAGTGCCTGCACGTCTGCTGCGGTGATAGTCGGGGCGTTGTTGGGCGCACCTGTCTGTCCGCTTTCTTCTGCGGCATATTTCCCGCAGTTTTCCGGCAAAGCGCCGTCTGCGCCGCAGACAGAGCACTTTGCGTTCATTACTTCCGCCGTGCAGGCCGTTTCGCAGGTGCATACGGGCGGTTCCTCCGTGCTGCCCTCGGTAAACGCCATAGTCGGCACGAGGCAGAGCACCATGCACAGAGCGAGCAGGATGCCGAATAATCGTTTCTTCATCTTGTTTCCTCCATTTCGCTGTTCTTTGACAGCTTAAAATCGTATTTCATTTCCAGCATGGCAAACAGCTTATACATAACCTCTGTGGCAATTGCCTTGATATCCAGTGACTGAATAAAGGCAAGCACCTTTGCCTGCTCCGCCTCCGGCACTTGATACACCCGCATCGCCGCCGTCAGAAAGCGGCTGAGCTTGCGCTCCAGTGGGAAATGGATGTCGCATTTTCGGGCCATATAGTTGCGCATCAGCCCTGCCGTACCGATGTCCATCTCATAAAAATCGCTGTCGCTGTAATCCGGGAAATTCGCGCCGAAGATCTGCTTCAGTTCTGCCGTGGTATGCAGGTAGATATACTCCGATGTTTCAGGCAGGGAATAGGCTTCGATGTAGATTTCCCGCAGATTCTCGTTCAGCTCGGTCAGTGTCAGCTGGATCGCCGTTTCCACAGCATAGGCGTAAACCGGCGGCAGCTTGCTGTCTGCGATGCTTCTCGCCACGCCGAACTGCCCGCCGAACATCGTTTCGGTCAATTCCAGCAAAATTCTGTCCTTGGTCGGAAACAGATTCAAATAGCTTCCCCTTGCAACGCCTGCTTCGTCTACAATTTGACTGACAGAGGTGTTTTTGTACCCCTGCTCCAAAAAGAGACGGACGCACACGGTCAGTATTTTCCTCTTTGCTTCACTGCTGTCTCTTCGCAAATATACCGCCTCTCTTCAAACGTTTTAGTATGCATACCAATAATATCATGCTGTGTTCAGGAAAGCAAGTGTTTTTTTAGCTTTACCTGCGTGAATTGTGACATTTCCGCAAACGCCGGCTTCTTCCGTTACTCACGGAGCTTTATGACTTCTTGAATACTGCCCGCAAGAGAAAAGCCGCCGTCTGTTGACAGCGACTTTTCTTGCTTAGTATTTATGATTTGTTGATCTCATAGCATCACACACTCGGAACATTTTCCGTCTTGTGCATCGCAGCGGGCTGTCGCTTCAGGGCAGCAAAAAAGCGCCGTATTGCTACGACGCTTTTGTCTTGCTTGGATATGCAAATCATCATTATTTTTTTGTCCTCAACAGAACTTTGCTGCACGCAAAGCCGATACAGGCACCGGTCAAATTAAGCAGAATATCCTCAACATCAAAGCTGCCCAGCCTTGAAAAGATCTGAATCGCCTCAACGAGAACAAGAACGGCGAGGGTCAGTGCGGCAAAATTTTTAAACGAACGAAGCTTTTTGAAGCAGATGGGCAGCAGCACGCCCCACGGAATGAACAGTGCGATATTCCCGATGAAGTTCACCAAGAAACGCACAACGAGCCGCGCGGAAATAACAGGCGTTGTAAATAGAACATACACGCTTTTCAGCGGAATAAAATTGTGCATGGCGCTCAGGTATTCGGCGTATGTAAACGGGTCGGTCGTGCCCAAACGGTGGAAAAACAGTATGTAGAGCAGACACAGCCCATATATAACACTTATCAGCCACGCGGCCTTTTTCGTTCCGGCTTTCACTTCTTGTTCTCATTCCTTTGCGAGCTGTTTTTGTTCCGAGCGCGGAGATGCTCCCTGCAAAGCTCAAAACAAAACAGGGGATACCTCTACGCATAAAATCACAAACAAATTATACCAAAGCAAAAGAAGGTTGTCAACAAAGCGCGGAATAACGCCATTGAAATGCAACGGCTTTTTCGCGTGCCCGGCATGGCAAAGGTGCAAACGAAAATCCTCAGAAAAGCGAATACGGCAGCCTTATGAAAGGCTGCCGCAGGTAAATGCGATTTTATCTATCCCAGCGGGTGTTCTTGTCTTCTTCCGTAATTGCTCGAATGACTCTGCAAGGATTGCCCACCGCCACCGAATCGTTCGGAATGTCTTTGACAACAACGCTGCCGCCGCCGATGACTACGTTGCTTCCGATCGTAACTCCGGGCATGATCTGAACCCCCGCGCCGATCCACACATTGTCGCCGACCGTGATCGGATAGGCGTACTCCATCCCTTGGTTACGGCGCTCGAAATCGATCGGATGTCCGGCCGTATAAAAGCCGCAATTGGGCGCAACGAAAACGTTATCGCCAAATTTCACTTTTGCCGCGTCAAGAATAACGGTGTTGTGATTGGCATAAAAATTCTGCCCGATTTCGATGTTGAAGCCGTAATCACACCAAAAAGGTGCGACAATGCAAAACGCGCCCTTGACTTCGCCCAGCAGCTTTTTCATCATCTTTTGCTGCCCCTGCTCATCGGATGGGCGCAGCAGATTATAGTCATGACAAAGCTCCTTTGCCCAAGCCCTATCAGCCGCCAGCTCTTTATTGCCGTTTGCATCATAGAGCATTTGCTTTAACATTTTTTCCTTTTCCGTCATTCGGCAAGCTCCTTATCCAACTCATGCCCCTGCATCAGCCGCTTTATTGACCTCATTATATCACACGTTCGGCACGTTTTCCGGCTTGCGTATCACGAGCGCGGTGCACGCAAAGCCGAAAGGCGGGAGCGGGTTATTGTAATCATTTTTCGCATATGTTATTATTTTCGTGAGCACACGCGCAAAGGAGCGATGCAAATGGCGGCACAAGGCGGAAAAACGAAATACCCCGTACTCATGGTGCACGGGGTCGGCTTTCGTGACCTGAGACGGCCGCTGTACTGGGGGCGTATCCCGAGCGCGCTCGAGAGCATCGGTACGGAGCTTTTTTACGGGCAGCAGGACTGCTGGGCCCGCGTGGAGGACAATGCCAAGACACTCAAGGCGAGAATACGGCAGATCTCGGACGAAAACGGCGTCGAAAAGGTCAACATCATCGCTCACTCCAAGGGCGGACTTGAGGCGCGCATGGCGGCGTCCTCGCTCGGAACGGGCGCGCAGATCGCAAGCATTACGACGATCGGCACTCCGCACCGCGGCTCGAAAACGATAGAAAGGCTGCTCAAGGCGCCGGACGCGCTGTTTAACATTGCCGCCTTTGCCGTTGACAACTGGATCGGGCTCATCGGCGACACGAAGCCCGATTTCTACGCTGTCTGCCGCGAGTTCTCCACACAGTACGCGGAAAATTTCAACAGGCAAAACCCCGACGTGCCGGGGGTGTTTTATCAGAGCTTCGCGGGGGTCATGCGCACTCCGCTTTCGGACATAAATCTTTCGACCGCACATCTCATCGTCAAGCTGATCGAGGGCGACAACGACGGTCTTGTGAGCGTCGAATCCGCGCGCTGGGGCGAGCGCTTCACGCTGCTGACAGGGTGCACGGGCAGGGGCGTTTCGCACTACGACGAAATTGATTTCAGGCGCGCTGCGCTGTCGTCAAAAAGCACGGGGCAGGGTGTTGCGGATATTTGCGAGGTTTATAAGGACATAGTAAGGGACTTGGCTGCTCGTGGCTTTTAACTGCGGCGAAGCGAAAACCGCCGTACAGCCTCATAAAACTGCTCTCGGCGTAAAAATGCCACATATACGGAAAAAGACCGCACCATCGGTGCGGTCTTAAACCTTTTCAAATTACTTAATGCCGTACTTCTTGTTGAACTTATCAACGCGGCCGCTGGTGTCGACCAGCTTCTGCTTGCCGGTGTAGAAGGGGTGGCACTTCGAGCAGATCTCGACGGTGATGTTGGGACGGGTCGAGCCGGTCTCGATGGTTGCGCCGCAAGCGCACTTTATAACGGTGGGCTGATAGTTAGGATGGATTCCTGCCTTCATGTTCATTATCTCCTCGTCTTAGGCTGTCTTGAGCACCGCAAACGGTGGTTACAAGACGCAAAGTGAATTGTAACATACAGCCTTATGAATTGCAAGCGTTTTTTCGCTCAATCCGCGCCGCGCGGCAGTTTTATTTCCACGCCCGCGTGCAGGAAATACAAAACGCACTCGCGCACGGGCAGCCCCGTCATGCGCTCGACCGCGTAGGCATAGGCACCGAGCTGCTTTTCATAGCTGCGCGCGCGCTCCCGAAGCGTCTCGCCGCGGACGCGGTCGGTCTTGTAGTCGATGATCGTGACCTCGCCGCGCTCTGTTATCATGCAGTCGATAACGCCCTGAAGCAGTATGCTGTCGCCCTCGCCGCCGGGGAAAAATTTTTCCGCGGGGCACAGCAGCGAGAATTTAAACTCGCGCCGCCGCTTGTCGGCAGAAAGTATGCGCCGTCCGAGCGGGGAGGCAAACAGCCTGTGAACGCACTCGACGTCCACCGCCTGCGCCTGTGCCTCGCTGAGAAATTCGGCTTTTCGCAGACGCTCAAGCTCTGCGCGTATCTCCTCCTCGGAGCCGGTTTTTTCGTAGTCTATGTATTGCAGCAGAACGTGTGTCGCCGTGCCGCGCTGCGCGGGAGTGAGCGTTTTCTCCGTGCCCAGCTCCGGCTTGCGGAAGCTCGGCGCCGCCGCGGGGGATAGCTGCACCGCCTCGGGGTCGGGCTCCTCAAGGCGCTTGAGCTCCGTCGCCGTGACCTTTGAGGGCAGCTCGCGCGATGCCTCGTGCGGATATTTAAACGCCGCGTTCTCCTCAAGAATGCGCACGAGCTCCTCGTCGGGCGGGGCGCTCTCGCGCACGGGAGCGGGGGCAATATCCTCCTGCGCATCCTCCGTGCTGCCCGTCACGCTGCATACGAGTGTCTTGCCATTGTCGAGAAGCGAAGCATACATGAGCCATTCCGCCATGCATTTTGCCGTAAAAAGAACCTCCGGCGACATTGGGCTTGTGAGCTTCGGGCGCATTTTCTCAAGAGCGTCGCTCGGCTCCTTGACTACCGCCGTTATTATGAGCCGCTCCCGCGCACGGGTGAGCGCAACATACAAAAGACGCAGCTCCTCCGAGAGCATTTCGCGCCGCGCCGCGCTTATGATCGCCTGCCGCTGAATGCTCGGGTAGGTGAGCTTGCCGCCGCGCGAGTAGACCTTCATGCCCAGACCGAGCTGCGGGTGGACGAGGACGGTCTTGCGCAGGTCCGTTTCGTTAAATTTCTTCGCCGCGTCGCACAGGAACACGACGGGGAATTCAAGGCCCTTGGATTTGTGTATCGTCATTATCTGCACCGCGTTCGCATCGGACACCGTGCCCATATCGCCGCCGCGCTCGGCGAGCTTGCGCAGCCAGTCGTTAAATCTGCGCAGGCCGCGCGTGGAGCCCGCTTCAAAGCGCTTTGCAAGCTCGACGACGGTGCTCAGGTTGCGTGTGCGCTGCTGCGGATCGGTCATCGCCGCGCCCAGCGCCATGAGGTCGAGCCGATCGTAGAGATAGCAGATAAATTCACTCAGCTCCGTGTCGGCGGCGCGTGCGCGCAGCTCGCCGAGTGTGTCGAGAAACGCGCGTGCTTTGCCGTTTTCTGCCGAAGAAAGCTCCAGCGCCGTGTAAAAATCGCAGTTTTTGTCGAAAACACGAATTTCACTGAGCTCGTCGGGCGTAAATCCGAAGGCTGCCGAGCGCAGCACCGCTATGAGCGCGACGTCCTGATGGGGGTTGTCGATGACCGCGAGCAGGCTCGTCACAAAGGCTATCTCCTGCGCGTGCCAGAAGCTGCCGCCCTGACCCGCCGCGACGGGGATGCCGCGCGAAACGAGCTCGCGCCGGTACACATCGCCCACGGCGTTTGCCGAGCGCATGAGCAGCGCAATATCGCCCGCACGCAGGTCACGCTCGCCTATCTTGATGCCCGAGGAAAGAAGCTCCTCGATCTTGTCGGCAACGAAGCAGGCCTCCTTTTCGGTCTTGCTGCGAAGGTCGTCCTCGTCGCTGAGGCTGTTTATGAGAATAAGCTCTGGCTTAACGCCGTCGGGCGCTGAGTCGGGCTTTGTGCTGCCGCAGTTGAGCCTTGCGTCGGCGTCATATTCGACGTTGCCCAGCCGCTTTGACATACAGGAGGCAAAAACGCTGTTTATCCCGTCGATGACCTCGCGGCTCGAGCGGAAGTTATCCTGGAGCATTATCTTCACGCTTTCGCCCTCGCCCGCCTCGCCCAAGGCGGCAAAGCCGTCGTATTTTTCGGTGAAAATGAGGGGGTCGGCAAGGCGGAAACGGTAGATTGACTGCTTCACGTCGCCGACCATGAACAGGTTTTTCCCGCCGTCGGAAAGTGCGCGGAAAATGTCGTCCTGAACGCGGTTGACATCCTGATATTCATCGACCATGATCTCGCAAAAGCGTTTCGAGGTCTCGCGCGCAAGGGGCGTCGGAGAACCGTCCTCGTTCGTGAGAAGCTGCGCCGTCATGTGCTCGAGGTCCGCAAAATCGACCTCGGCGCGGCGGCGCTTTTCGGCGCTGTACGCCTTTTCAAAGCGCAGCGTCAGTTCGATGAGCGCCCTCGTCAGGGGAAGCGTTTCACGAAGCTGCTCAATAACAGCTTCGCTGCTGCCGGGGAAGTCCTCGCGCAGCTTTTCCATCGCTTTTTTTCCGAGCTCGCGCACCGCCTTTACGTTTTCGGCAAGCTCCTTGTCGGCGCTCTTGCCGAGGGGCTTGAAGGCGGGAAATTTTATATCGACGGCTCGGAGCGCAGCGTCCCAGCCTTTTTCGGAGGCGCGGGAAAAATCGCGCATACCTAGTGCCGATTCCGCGATCGACTCGCCGCGCTTTTTCGACGTTTCCGGATCTTTTGCCGCCTCGCGCACCAGCTCTTCAAAGCGCTTTGCCCAATAATCCGCCGTCGCGCGCGCGTTTTTGAGCACCTGCGCACCCCACGGCGTGTCGCCGACGTCATCGGGCAGGTTTTCGAGCACCGCAAGCTGCTCGCGCAGCCACTTTTCCGGCCGCGCGTGGCTCTGCGTCTGGCGGAAAACGTCAAGCACGGTCTGGGCAAGCTTTTTGTCATCGCGCCCCGCGCCCACGGTGTCGGCGAGGGCGAGAAAGTCCGCGTCATTTTTCTCGTAGCTCTCGTCGAGAACGCGCTCTATGACCCGCGCCTTCAGCGCGTCGGCCCTGTCCTCCTCGATGACCGCAAACTCCGGCGAGAGCTGCGCCGCGTGGCAGTTTTCGCGCAGGAAGGTCTGACAAAAGCTGTCGATCGTGCCTATCTGCGCCTTGGAAATGAGGGCGCTCTGCCGTCTCAGACGGCGGTCGTCGGGATTTTGCGCAAGCCGCTCGGAAATTTCCTGGACTATTCTGCCGCGCAGCTCGGCTGCGGCGGCCTTGGTGAAGGTTATGATGAGGAAGCGATCGACGTCCTCGCCCTCGCCTATGCGCGCCAAAAGGCGCTCCGTGAGCACGCGCGTCTTGCCGCTGCCCGCGGCCGCGGATACGAGCACGGATCCGCCCCGCGCGTCTATCGCGGCCTGCTGGCTCGCTGTCGGTGCAAAATCAGCCATTTTCCTCACCTGCCTCTAAAATGTTCCAAACCTTCGTTGCCGCAAGGCGCGGCGTCGGGCGCATCGACTCGCCGTTTTCGCCGTCTGCAAAGCGGCAGGCGTCAAAATATTTGCAGTTTGTGCAGGCGGTGTCTGCCTGCGCGGAATAATACGGGTCGGCCGCTATGCTGCCCGCGCGAAGCTCCGCCGCCATTTCGCACAGGGTCTTGTCGATATGCTTCGCGAGTATGCCCAGCCGCTCCGCGGAAACGAGAGCGTCCTTGCTGCGCGGGCTGACGGGGAGAAACACGGGCTTGTCCGAGTGCTCCATCGCGTAGAGCACGTCGGGGTCGCTAAAAACAAGCCCCTTGCGGCGCAGCTCGCCGCCGCGCTTTTTGGCAAACGCAGCATCGTCAAGCGGCTCGTCCGATTTGACGCTCGGCGATCTTGCAGGGACGTACAGAACGCCGGCCGGCACTATCTCGTGCCCGTACAGCCTTTCGCCGTTTTCCGCAAGCGAGAACAGATACAGCAGCATTTGCAGGTTCCTGCCGTAGAGTACGTCCGATATATCAAAGGTCTTGGCGCCTGTTTTGTAGTCGATAATGCGCAGATAGAGCTTGCCCTCGTGCAGCCAGCCGTCCACCCTGTCGGCAACGCCCGTCAGCGAAAGGCTGTCCTCGCCGTCCCCGAGCCTGAGCGGCGGCAGCTCCGGCGTTTTGGAAAAGTCCAGCTCAAACGAAAGCGGCTCAAAATCGCTGTTTCGAAGCTCCTCGGCAAGGTCGAGCAGTATATCGTGCACATCGCTTCTAAGCCTTTTAAACAGGTGCTTGAAGCGCTCGCTTTTTTCGCGGAAATCGTTGAGCTGCGTGTGGACAAACTCCTCGGTGTACTTGTCAGCGAGGGAGCTTATCCTGTTGTCGTCCACGCTGCCGAAGCCGCCGAGAGCGTGCACCTCGGCGCAGACCTGCTCGAGAATTTTGTGGATAAACGTGCCTATTTCGGGCGCGGTAAATTCCGCGGGGGTGCGGGGCTTTGCGCGCAGCGCGTACTGCATGAAATATGAAAAGCGGCAGGATGCAAAGCGGTCTATCCTCGATGCGGACAGATAGAGCTTGTCGCCGTAGAGCGCCTTGACGGAGGCACGTGAGAGGCTGCCGCGGCTGAGCCTTGCAGAGCGCTCGAGAGCGGAGAGCCTTTCGGGTGCGTGGCGGCGGAAAAACTCCGCGGCGCTCGAGGCGTAGACTCCGCCTCCGCCGAGAGAATTTGCCGCAAGCTCCAGCGCAGCGCCGGAGGAGTTGAGCCGCGCGCGGTCAAGCCCCGGCTCCTGCGTTTCGAGCGAAAACAGAGCCTTTGCGCGATTAACTATAAACGAGGGGCGCTGCTCCGCGCCGTTTGTGTCGCGGGCGGGGTAGATCATCGTGAGCGTGTCCGAGGGCAGGGTCAGGCAGTTGTAGGCGTTTGCAAACGCGCGCCACAGCTCGCCGTCGCCCGAGCCGCCGAGGTCAATGTCCATTTCAAAAAGCCGGGCGCGCTCGTCCGAGGAGAATACGCCCGTATCCTGCGCCGCCGCGGGCAGGCGCTCGTCAGTCGCGCCGAGAACGATAAGATGCTTTATGTGGCGCTTTCTCATGCGGTCGGGCTCGCCCGCCGTTATGCAGTCGAGCGAGGCGGGAATGGTGCCGATGTCGGCGCGTGAGAGCATGAGCGTGAAGAGCCTGCCGAAGTATTCCGCGTCGGCCTGCGCATCGCCGAGAATTGCGGCGCACTGCTCAAGCGAGTCAACTGTAAGATCCCAAAGCTGCGCATATTCCTGCGCCGCCGCGCCGCGCCCGGAGTCTGTGAGCTCCCGGGCCTTCTCGCCGAGCCTTTCGGCAAGCTTGAGATCGGAAAACAGCAGCGCAAGCGCCTCGGCCTGCTCTCTTGCGGTGGAGGCGTCCGAGCAGCCGCGGGCAAAGCGCCGCAGCGGCTCGGCTGCCCTTTCGCGCAGGGCGTTTATCCGAGAAAGAGTTTCGCCGGTTTTGTCCGTATATTCCGCACCGTAGCCCTCGGGGTGCATACGCCACGGCTCGCTGCGCAGCCATGCGCCGCCGCGGAGCTGCCAGAGGAAAACGTAGTTTTCCAGCTCGTCGCACTCATCGGTGCCGAGCCCCGCAAGCCCCGTGCGCAGATAGTCCATGATATCGTCCGTTTCCCAGCCGCCGAGCACGACCTCGTATGCCGCGCTTATGAGAGCGGGGATGGGCTTTGAGCGCATATCAGCCTTGCGCGCGGTGTAAAGCGGCAGACCGTATCGCGCAAACGCCGCCTCAAGGCCGAGCCTGTAATCGTCGAAGCCGCCAGCCGCGATCGCAACGTCGCGCCGCCTGCAGCCGGTCTCGCGCACGAGCCGCGCAGCCTCCGCCGCGGCAAGCTCGCACTCGGCATCTCGGTCGGAAGCGCGCATGATCTTGATGCAGTCGGTCTTTTCGGGGTAGCTGAGCTTGCCGTAGCCGAACATATTCTCGGCAAAAAAGCGCAGTGGCTCCGCCTTGCCGCTGTCGGACTCGAACTTTTTCGTCTCGCAGGGGATGCCGTGCTCACGCGCGAACGCCGCAAGCCGCCGCGCCGTTATCCTGCCGAGCTCGAACACCTCGCTGCCGCCGCCGAGCTCATCGCAGCCGAGGCAGACGGTCAGCTGCACGCCCTTGAGAAGCAGCGCCTCCAGCACGGAGCGCTCCTGCGCGGTAAAGTCGGTGAAGCCGTCGGCGTAAATATGCGTTTTTTCGCAGAAGGACGAGCCTGCTATTTTTTCCGCGAGAGCGCCGAGACGGTCGTTGGGGTCTGCGCTGCCGTTTGCGACGACTGCGTCATATGCCTCCAGAACGAGGCTCAGATCGCGCAGCTTGTCGCCCAGAGCGCCCTCGCAGCTGTCCGCTGCCTCGGCAAGCCGCTGCGAGCTTATGCACGAGGTCTTGAGCTCGTCAACTGCGCTCAGGAGCATCGACTGCACCTGCGCACGGTGCCGCGCCGCGCCGTAGACCCTCAGCCGAGAATACAGCCCGTCAGCGGCAAGTGCCATGCACAGCAGCCGTCCGCTTTTGCTCAGATAATTGACCGCGCCGCCGCCCAGCTCGTTTGAGACTGCGCGCGCAAGTCCCGTGAATGACAGCACCTCCGCGTAAAGCGAGAGCCCGTCGCCGCATTTTTCGCTCAGCTCGCGCTCAGCCTCGTGGCTGTACTGCTCCGGAACGAGCATGATGTATCTCTCGCCCGTGCCGGCGCCGTTTTTGATCTCCTCCATTGCGGCGGAGCTTTTGCCGGTGCCCGCCGTGCCGTAAAATATCCTGAGCATTTTTTCACCTCGGATAAATAAAATCGGTAGTTTTCTGTATTTTATCAAAATCTCCGCGCTTGGGCAACAGCAAATCGCCCCTCGCATGAGGCTTGAAAAGCCCGCGAAATCTATTATAATAAAATTAAGACTATTCGACAAACCGTTCGACAAATTTCGCGGGAGGACAGGAGCATGAAATACGCACGGCTCATATCGAAAATGACGCTTGAGGAAAAGGCCTCGCTCACATCGGGCGCGGATTTTTGGCACACCAAGGCTATCGGGCGGCTCGGCATTGCCGCCATGATGCTCACCGACGGCCCTCACGGACTGCGCAAGCAGATAGGCAAGGAGGATCACCTCGGCCTTAACGCAGCCTACCCCGCGACCTGCTTTCCGACGGCCTCGTGCGCAGCCAACAGCTGGGACGAGGAGCTCATTGAGCAGATGGGGCGCAGGCTCGGCGCGGAGGCGCGGGCGCAGAGGGTGTCCGTTGTGCTCGGGCCGGGCGTCAACATAAAGCGCAGCCCCCTGTGCGGGCGAAACTTCGAGTATTATTCCGAGGACCCCCTGCTTGCGGGAAAATGCGCCGCCGCGCTCATACGCGGCATACAGTCGCAGGGTGTCGCCGCCTGCGTCAAGCACTTCGCGGCAAACTCGCAGGAGACCCTGCGCATGACGAGCGACTCCGTCGTTGACGAGCGCGCCCTGCGGGAGATATACCTGCCCGCGTTTGAAATTGCCGTAAAGGAGGGCGGGGTCAAGTGCCTTATGACCTCGTACAATAAGCTCAACGGCCAATACACCAATGAAAACACCCATCTGCTGCGCGACGTGCTCGAGCGCGATTGGGGCTATGACGGACTCATCGTCACCGACTGGGGCGGCGATAACGACCGTGTGCGCGGGCTCATTGCGGGAAACGCGCTGGAAATGCCCGGCACGGGCGGCGAGACCGACAGGCAGATAGTGCGCGCCGTGAGGGAGGGAGAGCTTGACGAGGAGCTTTTAAACGAGCGCGTTGACAGCGTTTTGCGGCTCGTTTTTGACGGCGAGAGCGCGTTCGAAAACGCCGCGGAGATAGATTATGACGAGCATCACGAGCTTGCCGCGCGCCTTGCCGCGGAAAGCGCAGTGCTGCTGAAAAACGAGGGAGGGCTGCTGCCGCTCAAAAAAAGCGCGCGGGTCGCGGTCATCGGAGATTTTGCCGCCGTGCCTCGGTATCAGGGCGCGGGCAGCTCGCACATTGAGCCGACAAGGCTGCCGAACGGTCTTGACGAGCTCAGGGCGGAGGGCATTGACGTCATCGGCTATGAGCGCGGCTTTAAGCGCGGCGGAGGCAGGAGCGCAAGGCTTGCCTCGCGTGCCGCGGCGCTTGCGAAGAAGGCCGACGCCGTGCTGCTCTGGCTGGGTCTTGACGAGGGCAGCGAGGCCGAGGGCGTGGACAGACTGCATATGCGCCTGCCCGAAAATCAGCTTGAGCTTCTGCGCATCGTCAGAGCCGCGAACGAGAATATTGCCGTCATTTTATCCTGCGGCAGCCCCGTCGAAACGGACTGGGACGCGGACGCGAAGGCGCTTTTGCACGGCTACCTCGGCGGTCAGGCGGGCGCGGCGGCGATAGCAAGGCTCGTGAGCGGGCGCGTTTCGCCCTCGGGAAAGCTCGCCGAGACGATGCCGCACCGCCTGTCCGACACGCCCTGCCGCGACTGTTACCCCGGTCCCGAGAGCACGAGCGAATACCGCGAGAGCATCTTCGTCGGCTACCGCTATTATGACAGCGCGAAAAGAGCCGTCAAATACCCCTTCGGCTTCGGACTGAGCTACTCGGAGTTTGAGTATTCGGGGCTTGAGATCAGCGGCGGCGAGGTGAGCTTTAACATTAAAAATATCGGCGGCGTTTCGGCTGCCGAGGTTGCGCAGGTCTATGTCAGCGCACCGAAAACGGGCGTTTTCTGCTCCGAAAAGGAGCTGCGCGGCTTTGTGCGCGTTGAGCTTTCTCCCGGGCAGGAGAAGCGCGTGAGCGTCGCTCTGCCGGAGCGTGCGTTTTGCTATTGGAACGTCAGACTTGACCGCTGGGTCTGCGCGGGCGGGGAATACGGCGTGCTCGTCGGCGCGTCCTCGCGCGATATCCGCCTTGCGGGAAGCATCGAAAAGCAGGGCGACGCGGCACCTGACCCCTATGCCGATGAGATTTTCGCGCCCTATCGCAGCGCCGACGTTCAGTGCGTTCCCGACGCTGCGTTCGCCGCACTTCTCGGGCGTGAGCTGCCGCCGCATTTGTGGGACAGGAACGCGCCCCTGGAATTCAACTCCGCCCTCGTGCAGGGGAAATACCGCCCCGGCATCGGGAGGCTGCTGTACCGCCTGCTGCGCCTTGTCTACGGATTTTTCCGCGTGACCGGAAACCGCGAGGGCGCAAACAACACGGTTTTTGCCATGAACCTGCCCTATCGCGGCCTTGCCCGCTTCACCGGAGCCGTCAGCGAAGCTCAGGTGCGAGCGCTTCTGAGCGCCGCCAACCGCGAAAAAGGCGGCAAACGGGCACTCATTCGTTCATTTTTGCCATAAAAAAGTCGAGCGGCTTTTTTCTTTTTGACATATTGACCGTACTGTGGTAAAATGTTTTACGCTCTATAAGGAAGAATAGTGTTTACAAAATGTAGCTTTATGTGGTATAGTTACTGCATCTGAACAACAAAGAACAAAATGGGAGGAAAACAAAATGTGCATCAAGGCAATAGCCAACTATGACTTCGAGGCTGCGAAGGACAACCTCGTTGAGACTGTTAAGTACCTCGACTTTGGCAAGGTTCTCGGTGTTGCGGGCAAGCTCCTCGAGATCAAGCCCAAGGACGTTATCGAGAAGGTCAAGGACAAGGTCACCGATGAGGATACCCGTATCTTCGTGCAGAGCAAGCTCCGCCTCGCAGGCGATGTTCTGAC
Organism: uncultured Oscillospiraceae bacterium; assembly: GCA_934590355.1. Classification (GTDB taxonomy): domain Bacteria; phylum Bacillota; class Clostridia; order Oscillospirales; family Oscillospiraceae; genus F23-B02. The sequence continues at coordinate 10,207 of CAKTOX010000027.1, read as the reverse complement.
TTGGCCCATCAGCATGATCTCCAGCTTCACCTGATCGAGAAGATGAAGATATAAAAGGCACCCACGAGGGTGCCTTTTTTATACTTATGTGCGTCAAAAAGCACCCCTCGGGGTGCTTTTTCTTTGGTCATATCAGGGCTTTACCGCGCCCTTTATCGCGCCGAGATAGGTGCCGAGACCGTCAACGAAGGTCTTGGGCGTGTTCTTCATGCCCTCAAGGTCGCCCTTGTCGAAGCTGTCGCCTATGCCCTCGAGCATCGCAACAAATTCGTCCGTCGCCGCCGTCACGTCCTGTGCAACGCCGTTGCCGTAGCTCTGAAGCTGCTCGTGCTGCTCCTTGCCCTGCTCGTGCTTTTGGATAAGCGCGTCCTTAATTTCGCCGAGCTTTTCGCACATTGCCGACATATCCTCGCCGAGCCTTGCCGAAACCGTTTCGTGCGTCTTTACAACTGCCTGCGCGACTCCGGAGGGAGCCGCATCCGCGCTTGCCGCGGGTACTGCGATGAAGGTGAAAAGCAGCGCCGCCGTCATAATCGCGGTCAAAATTGATCCAACTCTTCTCTTATTTGCCATAAAGGTCCCTCCTGTCAAAATTTTCTGCCCATCAAAATGAGCTGAATGTGTTCGAAACTATACTTTTGGCTCTTGTTTATATAGATTTAATCACATCGGGAAGCATTTTGCAAGCGTTATTTTATTGATTTTATTAAAAATTTTCCAAACCGGCAGGAGCATACCCATCAGATATGCGGCCTCGCCGAAGAAAATGCCGGAGATGACGTCAACGACGACGTGCTGCTTGACGAAGAGCGTCGAAAGGCATACGAGCGCGGCAAAGACGCCGGAGAAGATGCGCCAGCGGTTGCCGACCTCGCTCTTGAGCGACTGGCGGAATACCATGTACGCGAACATACAGTGCATCGAAGGGAAGCAGTTTGTCGGGGTGTCGGTCGTGTAGATGATCGACAGTGCCCACGAAAACGGGCCCGTGACGTTTATTTCGGGTCGCACGACGCAGCTCGGCAGCGCAATGAAGAAAAAGCAGCAGATGGCCTCGCCCATGAGGATGCCGGCGGTCATTTTATGGCAGAGCTCCTCGCGCTGGCGCATGACGATTATGAGTCCCGCAGCCCAGAACACGAAGGTCAGAACGTAGATGACGACCCACTCCGGTCTGAGCGGTATCATGGCGTCAACGGGCAGCGTGACGTCGGTAGCGGGCAGATTTTTCGTGAGCGTTTTCGTCACGCACCAAACCAGCGCGTGCGTCAGCAGCACCACCGGCAGCACCGCGTATGAGTACGCCGGGAAGTTCTCCTTAATTAGCTTTTTGACCTTGTTCATATGAGCTCTCCAACTGTGTGTATAGTAGTAACACAGTTAATATACAACATTGTTTCTTATTTGTCAACCACTGCCGTGGAGCGGTTCGCCTTGAGATTTTACCGATACGGTTTTTGCGTCAGCTCGGTTACGAAAATGCCGACAAAACCGTATTTGCCGCGCACTATCGGGGTGCGTCATTGCCTTCCCCTTTTAGGGGAAGGTGGGTCGGAGCGAAGCGGAGAGCCGGATGAGGTGTTTAAATTTCTCATTGTAAGACTTTAATTCACCTCATCAGTCAGCTATCGCTGACAGCTTCCCCTCAAGGGGAAGCCACTCGCTCGCCGCGAGGGGCAATGCGTTTTGAGATTTTACCTATACATTTTTTGCGGCGGCACGGTTACTCCGACGAAACCGCCGCACTCCGTCACCGTGTCGGCGCAGCTAATTTACCGCCATTGTCGGTTGCGCCTCTGCCTCAACGGCAGTTGCCCCCATGGCAATGGGCAAACCGCGACAAAAACCTCGGCAGTCACATAGCCTGCCGAGGTTTTGGGTTCATATGACGAAGGATGTATCGACGGTGACGACGGCGAAGTGACCGGGCATACGCTCCTCGACGGTGCGGCAGATGAGGCTGCGGAACTCCTCGGCGCTCATGCCGACGGCGGTGTCCATAACGACGTCGAAGATGAGGTTCGTGTGGCTCGGACCCATGACCATGCGCAGGTCGTGGATGCCGCGCAGTCCGTTCACGCCGCTCAGCGCCTCGTTAAGCGCACTGCGCTCCGCCGCGAGCAGCTCGTTGTCGGTCTCGACGGGGTCCATATGTATCGTTGCGTCGCAGCCGAGGGTGTCCTTGAGCTTGCGCTCAATAGTGTCGATGCTGTCGTGCAGCTCGAAGATATCGCCCTTGCCGTCTACCTCGGCGTGCAGGCTTATCATGAGTCTGCCCGGGCCGTAGTCGTGAACGACGAGGTCGTGCATTCCGATGACTGCGGGTGAGCTCATGACGAGCGCCTCGATCTTGCTCACAAGCTCGGGGTCGGGCGCCTGGCCGAGCAGCGGGGAGAGCGTATCCTTGGCAACGCCCGCGCCGGCATAGAGGATAAACAGCGCGACGAGCACGCCCGCGTAGCCGTCGATGTTGACGTCAAACAGGTATGACACGCCCATCGACAGCAGCACGACCGCGGTTGCGATCGAGTCCGAGAGACTGTCGGTGCCGGTGGCAGCCATGGCGGCGGAGGATATCTTTTTGCCGATGCTGCGGTTGTATGCGAACATATAGACCTTGACGAGTATTGACACGAGCAGTATCGCGGCCGGCAGCAGCCCGATCTCCACGGGCGTGGGCGCTGCTATCTTCCTGACCGAGCTCATGAACAGCTCGACGCCCATGACGACGATCATGATGGCGACCGCGAGGCCGGAAATGTATTCGATCCTGCCGTGACCGAAGGGGTGGTGCGGGTCGGGCTTCTTGCCGGAGAGCCTGAAGCCGAGCAGTGATATCGCCGATGAGCCCGCGTCGGAGAGGTTGTTGAAGGCGTCGGCGGTGATGGCGATCGAGCCGGAGATGACGCCCGCCGCGTACTTGCCCGCAAACAGCAGCACGTTCAGGAAAATGCCCAGCACACTGCACAGCGTGCCGTATGCCTTACGCACCGCCGCGTCGCCGTACTCCGTGCGGTTCTTTATAAATATTTTCGACAGAAGATCAACCATTCTTCCCTCTCCTTTTTTAATCTCGCTTTGAAGCACCTACGGATACGCATTTTGCGGCGGCACGGCTCGCTCGCCGCGAGGGGCAATGCGCCACCAACAATGACAACAGACTAAACTGCGTTGGCACGGTAACGGACTGCCGACTAAGACGCAGCAGCGGGCGAGCATTGCTCGCCACTGCCGTGGAGGCAATGGCGCCACCTACATTGGAAATAGATTATACTGCGCAGGCACGGTAACGCGCTTCAGACCAAGACAGCACCCGCGGGTAGCGCGGCAGATACGGTTTCCTCCGCACTCTCGTAACCGAGCTGACGCAATAGGTGTATTGGAAAAATCCTAAGGCGAACTGCCCCTACGGCAGTAGAAGTATATACTCTTTGCGGCGGAAGTTCAAGGAAAATGCCGAAAATTTGACAAAATACTCTTGATGTTTAATAGATTGTGTAATAAAATAAGTAGATACATCAAAGCAAAAGAAGATAAGTGGAGAAAAGGATGCAAAAAACAGCAAGGACCATAGTTGACAGCCGCAAGCTCATATTCGTCATTTTCCTCATCGCCGTGCTCGTTTCGGGCTACACGATGACGCTCACGACGGTGGAAAACGACCTGTACCTTTTCCTGCCCGAGGAGACCGAGACGCGACAGGGCCTCAAGGCCATGGACGGGGAGTTTATAACCTATGCGACGGCGCAGGTCATGGTGAAGAACATATCCGCCGAAAAGGCGTCGAAGCTCGCGGAGGAGCTCGGCGATATCGAGGGTGTGCGCTCATCGGTGTTTGACGAGAGCGAGCAGCATTATAAAGACGGCGCGGCGCTGATAACGCTCACCTTTGCCGGCGCGGTCAACGACGAAATAAGCCAGACTGCGGCGCAGAGCATGCGTGATGCGCTTGCGGACACGCCCGAGGTGAGCATTTACACCTCCGTCGGAACGAACTTCAGCACGACCCTGCTCAGGGAGATGCTCATAGTCGGCGTTTTGTGCGTCGCCATCGTCATCGCGCTCCTGCTTCTGACCTCGCGCAGCTATGCCGAGGTGCCGGTGCTGCTGATAACTTTTGCGGCGGCCGCCATGATCCAACAGGGCACGAACTTCGTGTATTCATCAATATCATATGTCGCCAACTCCGTAACGCTCATTTTGCAGCTCGCGCTGGCGATAGACTACGCCATCATACTGTGCAACCGCTTCGCCGAGGAGCGGCAGCATTACGAGGCTCACGAGGCGGCGGTCGAGGCGCTTGCAAAGGCGATACCGGAGATCGCCTCGTCCTCGCTGACGACCATCGGCGGACTGATCGCCATGACCTTCATGCAGTTCGGGCTCGGCGGCGACCTGGGCAAGGTGCTCATAAAGTCGATACTCATTTCGATGCTAACGGTGTTCACGCTCATGCCGGGACTGCTGCTGACCTTCTCCGGGCGCATCGAAAAGACCGCCCACCGCAGCTTTATGCCACGCATAGACGGCATCGGCCGCTTTGCGTGGAAAACGCGCAGGATAGTGCCGCCTGTGTTTATATGCATTGCCGTCGTCGCGTTTTATTTCTCGGCGCACTGCCCGTTTTCGTATAATTACTCCGACGTGTATCCCGAGCGCCTGAACGAAACGCAGGCCGCGCATAAGGAGATAATCGCGCAGTTCGGCGACAGCAACATGGTCGCGCTCATAGTGCCCTCGGGCGATTATGAGAAGGAAACGCAGATGCTCGACGAGATAAGCCAAAGAGAGCACGTCACCTCGGTGCTGGGCATCGCGTCCGTTGACGTCATGAACGGCCACAGGCTCAGCGACAGAGTAACGCTCGACGAATTTGCCGAGCTTGCCGGACTTGACGACGTGACCGCGTCGGCGCTGTTTGCGTATTACGGTGCGCGGCAGGGCGAGTATGACGCGGTGGAGACCGATCTGCATCAGTATAAAATACCGCTCATTGACCTGTTCATGTTCATGTACGACATAGCCGAGAGCGGGACGATAGAGCTTCCGCAGGACAAGCTCGACACGATGGAGAGCCTGTATTCTCAGCTTGCCGAGGCGAAAAAGCAGCTTCAGGGCAAGAAATACAGCCGAATGCTCGTGTATTCGGACACGCCCGCGCAGTCGGAGGAGAGCTATGCGCTCATAAAGGACGTGCATAACATTGCGGCAAGCTACTACGGCGACGACGTTTACGTCACCGGCGACACGGTCGCCTCGCGCGACCTTGAGGAGTCGTTTTCGACCGATAACATTCTTGTCAGCGGACTTTCGGCGCTGTTTGTCGTGCTGGTCGTGCTGTGCGTATTCCGCTCGGCCGGGCTTGCGCTGCTGCTGATAGTCGTTATCCTCGGCAGCATATGGCTCAACTTCTCCATTTCGTACTTTACCGGAAACCGCATTTTCTTCGTCGGCTATCTCATAGTCAGCGCTATCCAGATGGGCGCGAATATAGACTACGCGATAGTCATTTCAAACCGCTATCTCGTGCTGCGTCAGCAGCAGTGCTCGCGCAGGAAGGCGATACGCCTTGCCCTCAACGGCGCTCTGCCCACGCTCGTGACCTCCGGCAGCATCCTCGTCATCGCCGGACTTCTCATCGGATATATCAGCACCGAGGGCATAATCTCCGTCATCGGAGTGACGCTCGGCAGAGGCACGCTTATTTCGCTTGCGCTGGTGCTGTTCGTGCTGCCGCAGATGCTCGTCTGGGGCGATAAGATAATAGGCGCGGGCAAGGTGAAAAACCGCCGCCTGCGCATCCCGCCGATATTTGCCGACGATTTTGAACAGGTCGCGGCGCGGCGCCATTCGGAAAAGTCATAACTCGAAAGCGGGCAGGGGGAAAGCCCCGCTTTCGTCGGAGAAAGGAAAAAACGCAAATGAAAAGAACACTGCTTATGCTCATAAGCATACTGCTCGCCGCGTCGTCCGTTTTCGGCATCATTGCGTCCGGCAGCGGCCTTGACGATGTTTCGGACATTCTCAGATACAAGCGTAATCAGAAGTCCGATCTCATTGACTTTGTCGACGTTGTCGAGGATCGCGTCAAGGAGCTGCGCGAGGCGGAGGCAAACCGCACCGAAGAGGAGAAGGAGTATGCCGAGACCGTCGTGACCGATAAGGTCGGCACTCAGAAGTACGATGCCGGCAAGGCTCAGTATGAGGCGGGCGCGCAGAAGATAGCCAACGGTCAGGCTGAGTATGACGCCGCGGAAAAGACCTATAACGAGAAAAAGGCCGAGTACGACGCAGCCGAGCAGCGGCTCGCCGAGGGCGAGGCTCAGCTCAACGCGGCCAAGAAGGAGCGCGACGCCGCTCAGGCGCAGCTCGACGCCGCGACCGAGAAATACGAAAGAGCGAAGAAGCTCTTTGCGCTTATCGACAACAGTACCATTCTGACCAAGGTCGAGGTGCTTCTCGAGCGCTTCGGCTTCACCTCCCTTGAGGAGGCGCGCGCCGCCGTGAAGGAGTACGAGGACGCTCAGGCGCAGCTTGCCGAGGCAAACGCGCAGATCGCCGCCGCCGAGCAGCAGATAGCCGACGGCAAAGCTCAGCTTGCCGAGGCAAAGCAGCAGCTCGATAACGGCAAGGCTCAGCTCGATTCGGCAAAGCAGCAGCTCGATAACGGCAAGGCACAGCTTGCCGCCGCGAAGAGACAGCTCGACGCGGGTCAGCAGCAGCTCACCCGGAACGTTGAAAAGATGAACGAGGTCAAGGAGGATCTCGCCGCGCAGGACGACGTAAAGGCAGCCGTCACAGCGGGCATTGACATACTCATGGATAACGACGAGATCGCAAAGCTCGTCACCGACGAGAGCGATTACGAGTCCGTCATCGAGGCGGCGCGCAAGTACGCAAACGACGATGCCAAGAAGCTCACAGACGAGCTCGACCTTCGTCAGAGCCTGTATAATATCCTGCGCATCGTCAGCATCATAGGCGCCGTTGCGGGCGTTATCGGACTTCTTGCCGCGCTCAGCCCCGCCAAGATAAAGGTCGTTGCGGCTCTCGGCGCGACCGCTGTTGCCGCCGCCGGCAGCATCGCAATGAACGGCTACGGCTTCGCAAACGGCTACCGTGAATTCGTCTACGCGCTCGCCGACGGCTCGGGCAGCGGCTCGGAGCAGTTCACGGCAATGCTCGTTCTCATGGGCGCCGCCGTCGTTGCGTTCTTCGTGGCTCTGGCCTGCTTCAAGGCATATGACGCAGGCGTCGCGGGCAAGGCTTCGGCAAAGAGCGCACCTGCAAGCTCCGACGATGAAGATGACGATGACGATGACGACTTTGTTGAGCCCGTCATCCGCCCGTCCAAGCCTCAGCCCGAGAGCGCAAAGAAGCATCGACACCGCTATGCGCCCGTGGAGTATGAGACGGACGACGCCGAGGCGGAGCTCAACGAGCTTGCCGAGCTCACCCGCCGCCTTAACGAGCAGGCAGACCGCCTTGAGGCCGAGGCGCGTCAGTCCGAGCTTGAGAAGGCCCGCCGCGAGTATGAGGAGGCGCGCAAGCGCTTCGAGGCCGCCCGCCGCGGCTCCGACGAATAAATAACTCTGCCCTCCGGACGACCGGAGGGCAATTTTACGCCTGAACGAGGCAAAAAATGGATAGAAACGAACTGAGAAGCTACATACTCGAAAGCTATGCCGCCGCTGCGGATTTTCCGTGGGTGTCCTCGCCGGAGAACGAGGTTTTTCGGCATGAAAACAGCGGCAAGTGGTTTGCGCTCGTGATGGAGCTGCCCGCTGATAAGCTGGGGCTATCGGGCGGGGAAACGATGACGGTCGTTAACCTCAAGTGCGACCCTATTCTCATAGGCTCGCTGCGCGCAGAGCGCGGCTTTTTTCCCGCCTACCATATGAATAAGGAGCATTGGATAACCGTCTGCCTCGCCGACGTGCCCGATGATAAGCTCCGCTTCCTCCTCGACCTGAGCTGGTCTCTGACTGCTCGCCGCAAAAACCGTATCCATAGCTGCGTCAAATCGCAATTAAAAACTGGATTTTTTCAATGCGATGATATATAATCGGTGGTATCATCCGCCGCAGTGCGGCAGAATGGAGCAAAAATATGGATAAGCGCAGAATAAATATATTCATTGCCCTGGTGCTGGTGCTCATCATCATCGCCGCGGTTTCCGCGTGGGCGACGGGCAGCAGCATTAAGGACACCGTGCCGAGCCAGAGCGCCGAGCCCACGACTCCGGTCGTGACTCCCTCGGTCGTTTCGACCCCGACTCCCGCGCCGAGCGAGACCCCGGCGCCCTCGGTGCAGCCCACGGATGATCCCGCAGGCAGCGGCGAAGGCAACAACGGCGGTACGACGGCCCAGACCCCCTCGCAGCTTGAGCGCGTAATAAATCAGTCCGGCAGCTTCGAGAGCAGCACCGGCACGAAAATGATCATGTACGCCAACTGGACGGCGGTCTCGCAAAACAGCGAGAGCGTCACGATAAAGGTCGACCTCGTTCTGAGCAGCTACACGCTCTCCGTCGGCGCGCACAACGGCGTTGTGACGATAAACGGTGTGGACTATAGGTTCACGAGCCCCGGCATAAGCTACAAGAGCGAGAAGGTGCGCAATAACGCTGCCCTTGCGAGCGTGACGGCGACCGTCACCGTGCCCGCGGGTCAGGCCGTGAACATTCCCGTTTCGGCGAGCTGGGACTTCTACGGAACCTACGGCGGCGTGGAAATAAGCCAGGTCACCGCATCCGGCACGATTAGCATTCAGGGGTGATAGCATGAGATCCACTCTCCGCAGGACTTGGGCGGAAATCGACCTTGACGCTATAGAGCACAATTACCGCGTGTTGCGCTCTCGCGTCGGGCAGGACGTTAAATTTCTCGGCGTCGTGAAGGCCGACGCTTACGGCCACGGCGCCGTGCACGTCGGCAGGGTGCTTCAGGAGCTCGGCGCGGATTATCTCGCGGTCTCGAGCCTTGACGAGGCGATGGAACTGCGCGCAAACGGCGTCAGTATGCCCATACTTATCCTCGGCCACACCCCGCGCGAGCAGGTCGCAAACCTCATCGAGAACGGCATCACCCAGACCGTCACCTGCCTTGCAAAAGCGCAGGAGTATAATGCCGAGGCGAAAAGGCTCGGCAAGACCCTGCGCGTGCATATCAAGGTGGACAGCGGAATGTCGCGCCTTGGTGTTTTGTGCGCGGGCCGGCATTTTGACGGCGGCGTGGAGGGCATTGCCGACTGCTGCGGCATGGAAAACCTCGACGTTGAGGGCATATTCACGCACTTTGCCGTCGCCGACGAGACCGACGAGGACGATTTTGAGTTCACGAAGGCGCAGTTTAAGCTGTTTTGCGACACGGTGGACGCCGTCGAGGCGAAGATAGGCAGGCGCATAAGGCTGCACCATTGCGCAAACTCCGGCGCCGTCGCGCTGCACCCGGAGACGTATATGGACATGGTGCGCCCGGGCATACTGCTGTACGGCTGCGGCGAGCTTGCCGAGGGTCTCGGTCTGCGTCCGGCAATGGCACTCAAGGCGATGATAAACACGATAAAGACCTATGATGCCGGCACGGATATAAGCTACGGCAGGCTCTATCACACCGAGGGCACGACGCGCATCGGCGTTATCCCATACGGCTATGCCGACGGCTTTTTCCGCTGCCTTTCCAACCGATACAGTATTGCGACCGCCGAGGGCAGCGCCCCGCTGCGCGGCAGGATATGCATGGATATGAGCATGATAGATCTGAGCGCCCTGCCGGGAGTCACGGTGGGAGACGAGGTCGAGATATTCGGCCCCCGCAACCCCGTCGAGCGCATGGCGGACCTGGCCGGCACCGTTTCGTATGAGCTCATCTGTGCCGTAAGCAAGCGCGTCCCGAGGATATATTACCGCCACGGCAGGGAGATCGACAGGGAGCTCATGATGAGATTTTGAATATGAAAAAACTCAGGTCGTTTGACCTGAGTTTTTTTGCTGCCTCCGAGTAAACCACGCGCCGCAGTAAACCACGCTCGCATCGGCATGACGAAAAATGTGACGCTCCTGTTTTCATTTCGCGGCGCATTGCTTCAGACGAAGGGAGAGGCAGTCGGCGATCATGGCGATGAATTCGGAATTCGTCGGCTTGCCCTTGATGTTCGACACCGTGTAGCCGAAGAACTTCTGCAGAACCTCAATGTCGCCGCGGTC
>CAKTOX010000026.1 GCA_934590355.1 uncultured Oscillospiraceae bacterium | reverse complement strand
GGGTTGTGGCAGAACTCAAGCTCGCCGGACTCCTCGCCGATCTCGTACATCGGGAAATCGACGATCCAGCAGAACTCATAGCGCTCCTTGTCCATATGTCCGGGCACTGCCGCGCCGAGCATTTTGCGCATGACGCCGGCGGTCTTCTGAGCCGCGCCCTTGGTGCCCGCGGCGACGCCGACAAGGCAGCCGGGCTTGAGAGAGAGCGCCTCGACGATGCTGTCCTTTCTGTCCTGAAGGAACTTTGCAACGCCGCCGGCAAGCTCGCCGTTTTCATCGACCTTGAACCAATACGGCTTCATGCCCGCCTGCACCTCAACGTCGGCGCAGAGCTTGTCGATGTTCTTCCTGGTCATGTCGCAGCCGGTAACGACGATGGCTTTAACGGTGTTACCCTCGGCAAAGGGAGGAAATTCCGTGCCGGAAACGAGGGCGGTGATGTCCTCAACGACGAGGTCTATGCGCAGGTCGGGCTTATCCGAGCCGTACTTTTCCATGGACTCGTTATATCCGATGCGGCGAAATGGCGCCTTGTTTGAAATGTTATAAGTACCGAATTTCTCGAAAATCGGGGGCAGAACGTCCTCGATAACCGCGAAAACGTCCTCCTGACCGGCAAAGGACATCTCCATATCGAGCTGGTAGAACTCGCCGGGAGATCGGTCGCCGCGAGCGTCCTCGTCGCGGAAGCAGGGTGCTATCTGGAAGTAGCGGTCAAAGCCGGAGGTCATGAGAAGCTGCTTGAACTGCTGCGGGGCCTGCGGCAGAGCGTAGAACTTGCCGGGGTGCTTTCTCGCGGGAACGAGATAGTCGCGTGCGCCCTCGGGGGAGGATGCGGTGAGGATGGGGGTGGTTATCTCGAGGAAATCATGCTCCATCATCGCCTTGCGCAGTGCGGCGACGACGTTGCAGCGCAGGATGATATTCTTCTTGACCGCTGGGTTTCTCAGGTCGAGGTAGCGATACTTCAGGCGCATCGTTTCGTCCGCGTCGCGGCTGCGGTTGATCTCAAACGGCAGCTCATTGTAGCGGCAGCGGCCGAGTATCTCGATCTTTTCGGGCACTATCTCAATGTCGCCTGTGGCTATCTTCGGGTTTTTGCTCGCGCGCTCGCGCACGGTGCCCTCGACGGAGATGGTGCTCTCCTTGTTTATGCTCTTTATGACCTTCATCATATCCTCGGTCTCAACAACGACCTGAGTCGTGCCGTAAAAATCGCGAACTATGACAAATGCAAAATTCTGGCCTACCTCGCGGACGTTTTCCATCCAACCGACGAGCTTGACCTTTTCTCCGACGTTTTCCGCACGGAGCTGGTTGCAGGTATGGGTTCTTGACTGTGTCATTTCTTCATCCTCCATTATTCTTTGATGACCGCGGCCTTTGCGCGCTCATCCATAGCGGTCTTAATAAGCTCTGCCGCCTGTGCAAAGCCGAGCTTCTGCTGCTCACCGGTAGTCATATTCTTGACGGCAACGACGTTTTCGGCGATCTCATCGTCACCGATGAGGATAACGTAGGGAATACCGAGCTTGTCGGCATAGCTCATCTTCGCCTTGAACTTCTTCTGCTCGCAGTAAAGCTGCGTGCGCACTCCCGAATCGCGCAGAGCGGTCGCGGCGGCGATGGAATATCCGAGGTTCTCGGACATGGGGATAACGAGCGCATCTGCGGGCGCGGACACCGTTTCGTCCGAGAGCATCCCCTGCTCATTGAGAACGTAGAACAGCCGTGTAAGGCCGATCGAAATGCCGACGCCGGGCAGCTTTTTATCGGTGTAATATCCGGCAAGATCGTCGTATCTGCCGCCGGAGCACACGGAGCCTATCTCCGGGTGCGAGAGCATCTCGGTCTCATAGACCGTACCCGTGTAATAGTCAAGGCCGCGGGCTATCGAGAGGTCTATTGCGAAGTTCTCCTCAGGAACGCCGAAGTCGGCAAGGTATTTAACGACCGTCTTGAGCTCCTCAAGTCCCTCGTCAAACAGCTCGTCCATGCCCTTAAAGCGCTCAAGTCCGGCAATGACCTGCTCGTTCGTGCCGCTTATGGCCATGAAGTCCATGACGTCGTCCGCCTTGTGGGAGAACATATGCAGCTCGTCCATGAGGATGCGGCGAACGTTATTTGCGCCTATTTTGTCGAGCTTATCGACCGCGCGCATGATATCGCCCGCTTTTTCGCTCATGCCGGCAAGCCTGTAAAAGCCGTTTAAGAGCTTGCGGTTATTGACCTTTATCTTAAAGCCCTTGAGTCCGAGCGCTGTGAAGGTACGGTAGATTATCGCGGGTATCTCCGCCTCGTTTATGATGTCGAGCTTGCCGTCGCCGATGATGTCGATATCGGCCTGATAAAACTCGCGGAAGCGGCCGCGCTGCGCCCTCTCGCCGCGATAGACCTTGCCGATCTGATAGCGGCGGAAGGGGAAGGTCAGGCTGCCGTAGTTTGCCGCGACGAATTTTGCAAGCGGGACGGTCAGGTCAAAGCGCAGCGCAAGGTCGCTGTCGCCCTTATTAAATCTGTATATCTGCTTTTCGGTCTCACCGCCGCCCTTGGCAAGCAGCACCTCCGCCGACTCGATTATCGGAGTGTCCAGCGGGGCGAAGCCGTAAACGGAATAGCTCCTCCTGAGCGTTTCCATCATCTTCTCCATCTTCATCTGCTCTGCCGGAAGCAGCTCCATAAAGCCCGACAGAGTTCTCGGCGCAACTTTTGCCATACTGTTCTTTATCCTTTCAATCACTAAATGCTGCTATCACAAAAGCGATAACAGCATTTGAATTCATTTTGCCTGTGACATGCTTATCTGCGCTTGGGGTTAACTATATTGCGCCAGTCAAGATCGCCGCGGCGCAGTCCCTGCACGAGCACCTCCGCGGTTGCGGCATTGGTCGCAAACGGGATCTGATACTGATCGCACAGACGCTCTATCTTATTTATATCATCAAAGCCGCCGGGGTTGGACGGATCGCAGAAAAACAGAACGAGGTCTATCTCGTTATAGGATATTCTTGCGCCTATCTGCTGTGCGCCGCCCTGGTCGGCATGGAGATACAGCGTTACAGGGAGTCCCGTTGCCTCAGACACGAGCTTACCCGTCGTATTCGTTGCACAGACCGAATGTTCGGCAAGAATACCGCAGTATGCTATGCAAAACTGCACCATAAGCTCTTTTTTTCTGTCATGTGCCATGAGCGCGATGTTCATACGCTTCTCTCATTCCTCTCGATCATAATTCTGATTATATCTGATTATATACAAAACATTGCTTTCTTTCAACGACTTTTTTGACAAAAATCGCAGTTTTTTGTCACTGAAGCAGCTTGCCCTCGGTGTCGGTCACATCGGTGGCGGACTTGAGGCTGAAATACGCCTCGAGTATCTCCTTTGCTATGGGCGCGCAGTTTGCGCCCGCGCCGCCGCGCTCGACGACGATCGCTATCGCGATCTCGGGGTCCTCAAACGGAGCGTAACAGATGAAAACGCCGTCGTTCGTGACGTATTCGCCCTTCTGCGCCGTGCCGGTCTTGGCGGCGACGGTCGTCATCGTGTAGCTGGACAGCGAATCCTTTGCGACAAGGCGCATGCCCTCGTGTACCGCATCCCAGTTATACTGCGGACTTTCGACCGTGCTGAGCACCTCGTCCTCGCGCTCGTAGATGTTCTCGCCGTAGTTAAAGCTGCGCACGGACTTGAGAATGGACGCGCTGTGGCGAGTACCGCCGTTTGCGACCGCTGCGCAGTATTCTGCAAGCTGGATCGGGGTAAACAGGCTGTCGGACTGGCCGATGGCGGCCTGCATGGTGTGTCCGATAGACCACGTTTCACCGGTGAGCTCTTCATGGTTTTTGCTGTTTGCCATGTTGCCCTTGCTCTCGGGCAGCTCTATTCCGGTGTACTCGCCGAGTCCGAGCTCGGAGGCATATTTATCGAGCTTGTCGATGCCGAGGTCATGTCCGGAGGAGTAGAAGAATATGTTGCACGAATGCTGGAGCGCTCCGACGATGTTAAGATGCCCGTGCATAAGCTTCTGATTATTCTGCGTGTAGATCCAGCAGTAGGGCGCGTAGCCGTACTCGGCATAGCGTGTGTACTGACCGCGGCACTCTATGGTGGTCGTTGTGTTTATAACGCCCTCCGTAAGAGCGGCAATAGCCGTGCAGGGCTTGAAGGTCGAGCCGGGCGCATAGGTGCCCAGCAGAGTTCGGTTATAAAGAGGGGCGTTCGCCGCCGTGGATATTTCCGTATATTTTTCGAGCAGCTCCGACGGGTCGTAGGTCGGCCAGCTTGCAAGCGAAAGCGGCTCGCCGGTCTTGACATTCACGACCGCGACTGCCGCGCCCGTTATATCGTCCTGCTTTTCCTTATAGGTCCCGTTAGCGATCTGTTCCTGTTTTTTTGCCTCGAGCTTTGCCGTTATGGACTCAACGCCGTTTTCAAGCGCAAGCTCGCTTGCCTCCTGAAGGGCAATGTCTATCGTCAGGTACACGTTGTTTCCCGGCTGCGGCTCTTTTGTGTATTCCTTGCTGATGACCGTGCCGTCGGCTGCCGATGTCGTGCGTACCGTACCGTTGGTGCCGTGCAGGTACTTTTCAAAGGCAAGCTCCGCGCCGTCCTTACCGACCGTGGCGTCGGCGGAATAGCCCTGATCCTTGTACTTTGCATAGTCGCTGTCGTTCATTGCGCCGGTGTAGCCGAGGATATGCGCAGCGGCGGCGGTGGCGTATTCACGCACATAAGATTCTTTAATATTGATACCCTCAATATTATTCTCTCGCAGGGTCGCAATAAGCTTCATGTCCGCATCCTCGACGAAGATGTAGTCCGAGGTGTTTATAAGATAGCGCACGTTGACGGCATAGCGCACGCCGGCGATTATTCTCGCCTCCTCGGCGGTGTAGTTGCTGTCGATCTTATACCTGTCGCGCATGCTTGACAGCAGCTCGACTGCGCTCGCGTTTTCGGGCACGTTATTCTGCTTCATATACGCGTCAAGGCGCGCCTGATCCTGATCGGTCACGTTTTCAAATTCGAAGGGCGGCGTTTTTGTTATAGGAAGATCGTCGATGTAATCGTCGCCGTATTCGCGGATCATCTTGACGAGCTTTAAGATGGTCGCATTGGAGTCAACGCTGCCGTCATTGGGAAAAAGCTCATCGGTGTTTATTGTCAGGTTATAGCAGGATTTGTTCGTGACAAGCACTCTGCCGTAGCGGTCGAGGATATTACCGCGCGCGGCAGTGACCGTGCTTGTCGTCACCATGTTGTTGCGGCTTTCCTCGTAATATTTCTCGCCCTCGATTATTTGCAGCTTATACAGCGCAACGAAGTACACCGTCAGCAGCACCGCAAACACGGCGGCAAGCCCTATAAGTCTCTGTTTCTTTATCAGGTTCATAGAATTTCCTCGTAAATCGCGTGGGGTTATCGGTTGAGTACGGCTCCTTGCTTAAACGGCAGGTAAATAAGCGCCGTCGGAGGTATCGACAAAAGCGTCTGCAAAAGGACAGTCAGAACAGCCGGAACGAATTCCGTCGTGCCCGTCACCATCGCGTGCAGCATTTGGATGATCCCGCACAGGAGTATCGCCGTCATGCTGAATATCATAAACGCAAAAAAGCTCTTGTTTATATAAAACTCGGACGCAAAGCCCGCTCCGAAGCCTATTATCGGGAACAGCAGCGTAAACAGCACCGTCGTTTCCGAAAGCGCCATATCCGTGAACAGCCCCAAAAAGATGCCGAACACGGCTCCGCGCACTCCGCCGAGATACAGCCCCGCGGCTACCGCCGCCGCCGGAATGACAAAGCCCTTCGCGCCGAGGATGCTTATCCTCGAAAACAGCAGGCTTTGCAGCAGCATGACCAAAAGCATATAAACCGCGTATTTGACGATCACGCGGATCTTTTTCCATTCAAATATCTCTAAAAGTCTGTTGAGCAATTATTCCACCACTTCAAAGTCTTTTACAACGAAAACCTGAACGAGCGCATTGAGGTCGCAGCCGGGCTTGACCTCGCCGTAGGCTATCTGACCGCCCGCCTCGGTCTTAACGGCGCTGACCGTGCCGATGACGAGTCCCTGCGGGAAGGCGCCGCCCGAGCCGGAGGTCATGACCGTGTCGCCGGTAAAGACCTGCGCGCCGTCTGCAAGATAGCTGAGCTTGACGCAGCCCTCCTGCATCATGGCAAAGTCGCCCACGAGAAGTCCGGAGGCGCCGTTTTCGGAAACGAGCGCACCGATATTCGTGTTGAGGTCTATGACCGTTGCTACCGTCGCCCACGTCTTGCCGACCTCGGTCACCTGACCGACCATGACGCCGTATTCAGTGATGACACAGTCACCCACGGCAATGTCGGCATTCGTGCCCTTGCTTATCGTGAACGAATGCGCCCAGTTGGAGGTCGTCCAGGCGATGACCTTTGCCGACTCAAGCGTCATGTCGCTGTGCTTTTCCTTAAACTCAAGCAGCGTGCGGAGCTTTTCGTTCTCCTCGATGGCGGCCTGTCCGTTTCTCGCCTGCTCCTGAGCCTCGGTGAGCTCTGCGCGCAGACGCTCGTTTTCGGCAATGAGCTGGTCATATTCGTACAGATAGCCGTATATGCCCTCGAGCCACTCGGCAACGGAGCTGACCATGCGCTGCACCGGAGCCTTCATCGTGCCGGAGACGTTTTGAAACAGTCCGGCGTTACCCTTGAGCAGGTAAGACGACGCACCCGCAACGAGCGCGATGACCAAAACGATGACTCCGAGCTTTATTCCGTTTTTCTTGAGATAGTTCTTTACGTTCAAAAAAGCTGCACCCCTATCTGCTCAAGCATTTGACCGAGCGCGCAAAGCGGCAGACCCATGACGTTGAAATAATCGCCCTCTATACGGCGCACCATCATCGCCGCTCTGCCCTGGATCCCGTATGCTCCCGCCTTATCCATCGGTTCCCCCGTCTTGACGTAGGCGCGAATTTCGCCCTCGCCGAGAGCGCGGAAGAACACCTTCGTGCACTCGCTGCGGCACACTGTCTTTTCGCCGCATATGAGCGTAACGCCCGTATAGACCTCGTGGCTGCTGTCCGAGAGCTGAGCGAGCATTTCCTCTGCCTCCGCTTCGCTGCGGGGCTTTCCGAGTATGCGCGAATCGGCCCAAACTATCGTGTCCGCCGCGATTATGAGCGCTTCGGGATAAGCTTGCGCGACCTCGCGCGCCTTCGCAAGCGAGAGCGCCTTGACCGTTTCGTCGGGGCCTGCGCCCTGCGGAGGGCACTCCTCGCCCTTGGCCGGACACACCGCAAACTCAAGCCCCAGCGTCTCAAGCAGCTCTTTTCGTCTGGGTGAGCCGGAAGCGAGCACTATATCCATTATCAGTCAACTCCTCTGTAATACAGTCCGCGGGTGAGGTCGTTGGGCTGATAATCCCCCTCGCCCTTGTATCTTTTTGCCACCTGAACGCATTCGCGCGCGCCCTCGGTGGTGAACATCAGTCTTATGCCCCAAAGTCCCACAGAGCACATTTCGTCGTTTTTATCCGCCATGAACAGCTTGCGGGAGTTATAGATGACGTTTCTGTGATCATACTCGCGCACGACCGGGAACACCGAGCCCATGCGGTCGGAAAGAGACGCCGGAGTCTGGCACGAGCATGAGCCTAGGCTGTGGCTTATGACGCACTGGTCCGACACCATCAGCGGCAGGCGGCCGTAGGCGATAAGCTCCGTATCGACGCTCTTTGCCATGTCGCGCACCTGCGCAAGGCGCAGTTCAAACGACGCCGTCGCCGAGAGAAAGCCCATCTTCTGTATCATTTCCAGCGTGAACGAATTAAACACGTTCATGCCGAAATCGGCGCGTATCTTCATGCCTGCCTTGCGTGCGAGAACGATATGACCGAGGTTTCCGACGAGAGCCTCGTTCACGCCGCGGTCAAACAGCACGCGCAGCATCTTGAGAACGGGCTGCACCTGATCGTCTGTCACGACTCTCGGCAGCACAGCAACGGGCGTTGCGCCGCGCTCTATGAATGCATCAAGAAGGTCAAAATTATCATGCATGACGCCCACGGGAACGTAAATATAATCCGGTCTCGTGTCGGCAAGCTCCTCGGAAAGCTGCTCGGGCGTGCGCACCTGATATATCATAACGGGATCCGTCACCGGCGCTGCCGACTGCGGCATCGCGGGCATCGGCAGGCTGCGGCGCTCGGGCGCCTCGGCGCGCTTTTCGTTCAGCTCCGTTAT
Source organism: uncultured Oscillospiraceae bacterium (assembly GCA_934590355.1). Lineage (GTDB taxonomy): Bacteria > Bacillota > Clostridia > Oscillospirales > Oscillospiraceae > F23-B02. Next base: position 18,046 of record CAKTOX010000026.1, on the reverse strand, counting down.
GAGCTTTCTTCTCAGCTCATTTATCTGCGACGCGGAGAGGAACACATCGGGCTGGACACGGCTGCGCGACTCGACCGCATAGTACGGTGTGCCGCCCGTTTTGCTCATTCTGTCGTTGAGATCCTGCTCGGTTATGGCCTGGCGTATCGCCTTCTGCGGCTCCGAACCGAAGGTCACGACCTTGTTTCCGTCGCCGTCTACGGCAGCTGCCTTCACGGCCTCGCCGGCATTGACAACGGTGTAAAACTTAACGGGAACGCGGTGCTCCTCGTGGCCGATATACTCCTTGCGAGCCTCGTCAAAGAGCTTTTCGTCGCTGCGGGCATCCTCTTTCCTGACGCCGAACATATCCTTGTGGTCGCCGTCAAAATATCCCTTCGTGAAGCCGTCGCGCGAGAACACGCTCACGAGAGTCTGCATCTCGTCATCGGTAGGACGGCGGTGCTCTTTTATGATCTTGGAGTAGATCCCCGTGACTATACCCGTGTATTCCGGCCGCTTCATGCGCCCCTCTATTTTCGCGCAGGCAACTCCCGCGTCTGAAAGCTCGATAAGGCGGTCGGCAAGGCAGTTATCCTTGAGCGAGAGCGGGTGGCTGTCCTCAAGTCTGCCGCCCATGGTGTATTCCATGCGGCAGGGCTGCGCGCACATACCGCGGTTTCCGCTGCGGCGGCCTATGAGCGAGGACATATAGCACTGTCCGGAATGGCAGAAGCAAAGCGCACCGTGGACGAAAACCTCCGTTTCTATGGGCGAATGCTTTGTGATGAATTTTATTTGCTCGAAGCTGAGCTCGCGCGCAAGCACGGCGCGGGTCAGTCCCATCTCCGCTGCCGCCTCCGCTCCTGCGAGGTTATGAATACTCATCTGCGTGCTCGCGTGAAGCGGGATATCGGGCACGGTCTTTTTGAGGACCGAGAGAAGCCCCAGATCCTGCACGAGTATCGCGTCTGCGCCGACATCGGAAATAAACCGCGCAAGATCGGCGGCGCGCTGCATTTCCCTGTCGCCCACGAGTGTGTTCATCGTGACGTACACCTTGCAGTCTCGCACGCGGCAATAGCGCACGGCCTTTTCAAATTCCTCTTCTGTGAAGTTTTTAGCACCGCGGCGGGCGTTAAAGGTTCCGAGTCCCATATACACCGCGTCCGCGCCGTTTTGCACCGCGGCAACAACGGCTTCCGGCGAACCGGCGGGAGAGAGCAGCTCAAGCATATCCATACCTCTGGCATTGTATCTTATTTGTAATAAGGAATTATACCACAAACAATGCTATTGCTACAAGTTAATTTTAATGATATAATTATTTGCGTTAAAGCTAATTGTGTAAACTTTGAATGAACACAGGATATTCGGAGAAAAGGCATGGATAATGCAGTGCAAAATTCAATACCGCGCGGCATGGCGGACAGTCTCATCGCCGCGCACGACGGCGACGTTGCGCTGCTGTATATTTGGCTGAGCCGAAACGGTGCGCTCGATGCGGACAAGGCCGCGCGCGAGCTGTGCCGCACGGAGGGTGAGATAAAAAACGCCTACGAAAAGCTCATGCGCCTTATCCCCGCAGCCGGTGCAAAGCCGGTGCAGTCAGAGCCGGAAAAGGAGAAAAAGCTCCCCCCGCCGGAGGAGCTTCCTGAGTACACCTCGGAGGATATCGTCCGCCGCTCCAAGGAGGACAGCGGCTTTCAGGCCGTCGTGTCGCAGGCGCAGAGCAAGCTCGGCAGGACGCTCTCAACGGCAGATATGAAGACGCTTTTCGGCATTTACGACTATCTCTCCCTGCCCGCGGATGTCATATTCATGCTCATAAGCTACTGCATCGACGTCTTCCGCGAAAAGTACGGCATGGGTCGTCTCCCGTCGATGCGCAGCATCGAAAAGGAAGCCTATTCATGGGCAAACAAGGAGATAATCACCATCGAGCAGGCCGACGAATACATCCGCGCGGCCGCGGAAAAGCGCTCAAGAGCGGGCGAGCTGAAGCTTGCGATGGGCATCGGGAGCAGAGTGCTGACTCCGACCGAGCGCAAGTACGTCACCTCATGGTTCGACATGGGCTTTGATAACGAGGCCATCCTCATCGCCTACGACCGTACCGTTACGAACACGGGCGCGCTCAAATGGGGATACATGAACAAGATAATGCTCTCATGGCAGAGTAAGGGCATTCGCACGGCAGCCGACGTCAGGGAGCGCGACAGCCGCTCCCCCGCTCCGGCGAAGGCCGAAAATCAGCATCGCAGCAGCTTTTCGAGTGAGGAGCTCGACCGGCTGCGCTCAATCTACGAAAAGGTTAAAAACGGTTAAGCAATGGACGGAAAGATTCTCGCAAAGGCCAGAGAGCAGCTTGCCCGCACGCACGAGCAGAACGTCGCCGAGCATTTCGTCAGGCAGGACAGGGTCTATTCCCGCATCCCCGAAATAAGGCGCATTGACGAGCGTCTGCGCAGCCAGATGTCCGAGCTCGTGGGGCTGACGATAAAGCGGCAGGGCGACATAGCCGAGGCCGTCGGACGGCTCGAGAAGGAGAGCCTTGCGCTTCAGGCGCGCAGGGCGGAATTGCTGTGCGAATACGGCTACCCCGCCGACTATCTCGACGATATTTACAATTGCAAGGAATGTAAGGACACGGGCTTTATCGGAAGCCGAATGTGCCGTTGTCTTCACGAGGCGTATAACCGCGCCCTCACCTCGGAGCTGAGCACGCTTTTAAAGACCAGCGACGAGCGCTTTGAGAACTTTGACCTCAGCCTTTACGGCGAGGCGCGTGTGGGCATGAGCATCGTTTTCGAGACCTGCCGCGAATATGCGCACAGCTTTTCCGAGCGCTCGACAAATCTGCTGTTTCAGGGCAGCACGGGGCTGGGCAAGACCTTCCTTTCCGCCTGCATCGCCCGCGTGGTCGCGGAAAACGGACACTCGGTGTGCTACGACACGGCCGCCTCGGCGCTTGAGGCGTTCGAGCTCAGGAAATTCTCGCGCGATCCAGAGGCTGCGGAAAAGGCCGCCGTCAGGGTCGAGCGTATGCTCGACTGCGAGCTCATGATACTCGACGACCTCGGCACGGAGATGCTCACGCAGATAAGCATTTCCGCTCTGTACACGCTCATAAACACCCGCCTTGTCAACGGCAGAAAGACCATCATCAGCACTAACCTCACCGACGCCGAAATGGCTCGGCGCTACACTCCGCAGATATGCTCAAGGATAGACGGCGAGTTTACGAAGCTCTCGTTTTTGGGAAACGACATACGAAAGCTAAAACGCGAGGGGAGCATCTGACGCTCCCCTTACGGCGGAAATAATATACGGCACGGGCAGAGCTATAACGTCCCATGCCCCAAAGGAGATGCAGAAGAATGGATCAGCACGAGATAACCCGGGAAATACCCCTTCTGGACAAAAACGGAGAGCTCACGGAGTGCGGCTACGCGAAAAAGCTGCTGCCTGTCTACAAGCGCTCGGACATCAAGGCAAGCCCCATGCGTATAAAAGAATGGGACTACTACCTCATAAATAACGGCCGCTTCGCCCTTGCGCTCACGATCGACGACAACGGCTACATGGGTCTTGACTCGATAAGCCTGCTCAACTTTGAGGAGGGCTGGGAGATAACCACGAGCCCCATGTGCTTCATGCCGCTCGGTAAGCGCAAGCTCCCCGAAACGAGCAAAACGGGCGACACGACCGCCATCGGCAAAAATTACAGCATCTATTTTAAAAATGACGGCTCGGGCGTGCGCACGCTCATAGCACAGATGAAAAAGTTCGGCCCCGCAGGCTCACTGTATGCAAAGGTCGAACTGTTTGACGAGCCCGAGGAGAGCATGGTCATCGCCACGCCCTTTGATAAGCCCGGGCATTTTTACTACAACCAGAAAATCAACTGCATGCGCGCCCGCGGCGAGGTCACCTACGACGGCAGGACTTACGTCTTTGACCCGGAGGAGAGCTTCGCGGTGCTCGACTGGGGACGCGGCGTGTGGACGTATAATAACACGTGGTATTGGGGCTCTGCCTCCGGCGCCGTGGACGGAGTGCGCTTCGGCTGGAATATCGGCTACGGCTTCGGCGACACCTCCGCCGCGAGCGAGAATATGCTCTTCTACGACGGCAAGGCGCATAAGATAAGTCAGGTCAAATTCAACATCCCCGGCGACGAGAAGGCGTTCATGGAGCCCTGGACCTTCACCTCTGACGACGGCAGATTTGAGATGGACTTTAAGCCCGTGCTCGACCGTGCCGCCTGCTCCAGCGTCGGCGTCATAAAAAGCGATCAGCATCAGGTCTTCGGACTTTTTACAGGCAAGGCGGTGCTCGACGACGGTAAGGTCATTGAGATAAAAGACTTCCCCGGCTTCGCCGAAAAGGTCGCAAACAAGTGGTAAAAAGCTAAATCAGTCCGACGCCTTTGCGCACTCGGAATATTAAAAATCGACACCGAAAGCTTTTCGGTGTCGGTTTTTTGCTTATTATATACTTTGTTATTTGAACACGACGCCGTTTTTCTCCGACGAGCGCAGCAGCACGACCGCGGCGGCGAGAACGAGCGCCTCGTAGATGCCGAAGGTGTGCCATATTATCTGCGCGCCGAAGATCTGCGGCAGAATGATGATGCACGCAATATTAAACACAAAGCTGCGCAGCACGTTCATGGCTATCGCCTGCCCCGAACGCTTGGTCGAGTACAGATAGGCGGAAATGATGGTGTTAAGCGCCATGACGGAGAAACCCCATGCGTATTTGGGCATACTCTGCACCGTAAATTCGAGCGTCTGCGCATCTGCGCCGAACAGGAGGCACACGGGACGCCCGACAAACAGCAGCGCAGCATAGATCGCGATGCTGCCGACGAAGTTGATGATAAGCCCCGCGCGGAAGAAATAGCGCAGATCTCCCTCGTTTTTCGCGCCGTAGCAGCGCCCGAAAAGCGGCTGAAGTCCCTCGGCGGTGCCGAAGAAAATGGCGACGGAAAACGATGCGACATAGCCTATGATGGAGAAGGCGTTGACACCGATGTTGCCGATATTCGCAAGCAGAACATAGTTCATGGCAATGATGGAGCTCGGCGTTGCAAGCTGCGAAATGAACTCCGGCAGACCGCGCAGGAATATTTTTTTGTACAGCGCCTTGCTCGGTCTGAACCTGCTTATCCTGAGCTTGCCGCGTCCGAGTGCAAAGTGGATGAGCACGATCAGCAGCGTTATCGTCTGCGACATGCCCGTTGCGATCGCCGCGCCCGCAAGCCCCATTTTCATCGGGAATATGAGCAGCCAGTCGCCGAAAATATTGCACACCGTGCCGATGATGACGGCAGCCGAAACGAGTATCGGCGAGCCGTCGTTGCGGCAAAAGCCCTGTATGGCTATCGCAAAGCCGGAGGGGATTATAAACGCCGAATACCAGAACAGATAGTCGTAAACGTGCTTGTAATAGCTCTCGTTCGCGCCGAGAAGGCGGCACAGCGTCGGGGTCATGAGCGTGCCAACGGCAGTGAGCACGAGCGCGACGAGCCCCGTTGCCGACAGCGAGTGCATGAACGCCTCGTTCGCACCCTTTTCGTCGCCGCGTCCGAGTCTTATTGCCGTGACGGTGACGCCGCCGATGGTCGTGAGCATAAACGATGCGCACACGACCATGACGAAGGGGAACGCGATATTCACCGCGCCCAGAGCATCCGTGCCGACGCCGTGACCGACGAAAATGCCGTCAACTATCGTGAAAAGGAAGTAGCTGACGCTGCCGAGAATGGTCGGCACAACGTATTTGCAAAGAGTTTTCTTTCTGTTTTTCATTCAAGATTTCCGCTTTCGTACATTAGTGCCGTCAGTGCGACTACCGGAGCGGTCTCGCATCTCAAAATGCGCGCGCCCATGGAGCATATGTGCAGCCCCACCTTGCGCGCCATGTCCGCCTCATACGCCTCAAAGCCGCCCTCGGGCCCCGTTATTATTGCCGCCGAGCCGAGCTTTTCCGAGCCCGTGAGCGCCTCGCGCAGGCTCTCACGCTCGCCCGTTTCATACATAAAAAACGCGGCGTCGGTCTTTTTCGCGGCGTCGAGCGCCTCGGCGTAGCTGTCAAGCCAGCTGACCTCGGGGATAATTCCCCTGCCCGACTGCTTGGCGGCCTCCTCGCTTATTCTGTTCCAGCGCTCAAGCTTTTTCGCAACGCCCTCGGTGCGCTGCACGACGCGGTCGCAGCGGAAAAAATATATCTCCGACGCGCCGGCCTCGACGCACTTTTGGATTATATAATCGGTCTTGTCGCCCTTTGGCAGCCCGCACAGCACACGCACCGCGACGCTCGGCTCCGCCGCGCACGGCGCGACCTCGACTATCTCCGCCTCCGCCTCGTCCTTGTCCGAGCGCACAAGGCGGCACTTGTAGTCCGTGCCCTTGCCGTCGCAGATCGTCATTTCCTCGCCCGGACGCAGGCGCAAAACCTTTATGTGCTCGGCATCGCGGCCGCGTATTATCGCCCTGCCGCCGAGCAGATTGGTTCCAAGAGCAAAAAATCTCGGCATAATAAACACCTCGCAAGCAATATTTTTATATTATCTCATAATCATCACGTTTTTTCAAGACCGCGCATATCATGTACGGGTGAAAGCAATGGATCTTGAGAATTTTGAGCGCGTGTGGCAGCGCGTGACGGCGCAGGACGACACCGTTCCCGAGCCCGAAGCGCCGAAGGAAAACGCGCCTAAGCTCTGCGCAGGAGCGCAGGTCAAAAGCCGCGCCGTGCGCTTTTTAGCCGGACTGTGAGACGCCGCACCGAAGAAGCAAAAGACGTACACGGCAAAGGTCGGGTACGTCTTTTTTCGGTATTTCATTGTCGGCGCTCAAGCCATCATCTGCACTCGAAGCAGTGCCACTCCTCCTCGTGGTGGTGGGCGATTATCTCAAGCCCCGCGGCGCGCAGGGCTGCGGCGACCTCGTCCTCGCGGCCGTCAATGATGCCGGAGGTTATGAACACGCCGCCGGGCGCCATGAAGCCTCTCACGAAGGGGGCAAGCGGGATTATGACGTCGGAAACAATGTTTGCAAGGACGACGTCGCAGCCCGAGCCGAGGAGCCCTCTCAGCTTTGCGTCGCCTATTATATCTCCGGCGTAGACCTGCATTTTGTCGCCGCCTATGCCGTTGAGCGCGGCATTTTCCATAACGGTGTCGGGCGCCTTGGGGTCAATGTCGCAGGCGGTGCAGTGCTCGCTGCCGAGAACCAGTGCGCCGATGCCGAGGATACCGCTGCCGCAGCCGAGGTCGAGTGCACGCACTCCCTCTCCGGCGTATTTTTCGAGCGCGGCAAGGCACATTCGCGTCGTCGCGTGTGAGCCCGTGCCGAAAAGAAGGCCGGGGTCAAGGCGCAGCGGCACCCTGCCCTCCTCGGAGCAGTCTATCCACTCCGGCACGACGAGAAGCCTTTCGCCGATCTCAAGCGGCTCATAGTACTGCTTCCAGTTGTTCTCCCAATCCGCATCGCACACCGGCGCGGTCATTATCTTGAACTGCTCGCCCACTCTGCCGAGAAGCGCGGCGCCCTCGTCGGTATCCTCAACGTAGAACTTCACGCGCGACACGCCGCGGTAGCTCTCCTCAAGGCTTTCGTCAACATAGTCCCAGTACTGGCGGTTATTCTCCAAAAACGCCTTGAAATCGTCCTCGGTCTCGATGACGAAGCCGTCTATACCCATGGCGGTCAGCTTATCGCAGACCTCGTCCGTGTTTTTGCATTCGATCGTAACTTCCGTATAATTCATGTTTAAATCCTCAAAACTGCCCCGTCCGTAGACGGGGCAGCGTTTAATTCGTTTTTTTATTATTCCGCGTCGTCGCTTATAAGACCGTAGCCGCCGCTCTTACGGCGATAGACTACTGAGACGGCGTCATCCTCCTGCTGGTTGCGGAACACGAAGAATTCGTGCTCGAGCAGGTTCATCTGGAGAATCGCTTCCTCGGGGGACATGGGCTTTATCGGGAAGCGCTTGCTGCGGACGATTTTAAACTCCTCGTCCTCATCCTCCTCGGTCGCGGGAGCGTAGTCGGGTCTGACCTCATGCTCCAGCGCACCCTCTCTGAGCCGTTTCTCAAGGCGGGTCTTGTTCTTGCGGATCTGGCGCTCGATTGCTGCGACACCCGAATCGACGGAGGCATACATATCGTTGGTAAGCTCGCTTGCTCTGTAAAACAGGCCGTTATTGGAAACCGTTATCTCTGCAAGAAATCTGCCGCGCTCGGTGCTGAACGTGATGTTCGCACTGCTCTCGGTTCTGAAGAAACGGTCCAGCTTGCCAACCTTGCGCTCCGTGTAGTCTCTCAGCGCTTCGGAGGCGCCCATCTTTTTTTCGGTAAAAGTGAATTTCATAAGTGCCGGCTCCTTTCTGCTTTGCGGGATCTCTCCCGCTGAGCTCAGTATAGCATACAAGAGCGTAAAATAAAAGAGGCTTTTGTATAATTTGCTTTAAAATTTAATAATTGTTCGTATTTTTTTATTCAACACTTATATAGCAATTGGGCAGGGCCTTCTTGAGTGCGTCGATCTGATCGCCGCTGAGCTCGTTTCCGCCGAGCCAGAGCTGCTTGAGATTCGTAAGTCCCGACAGCGCCGTAACGTCGGATATCTTGTTGTTGCGCAGATCAAGCGTCTCAAGAGTTTTGAGGCCCGAAAGGGCGGAGAGATTGGAGATCTTGTTGTCGCTCAGGTCAAGATGCTTAACGGCGCTGAAGCCCGAAACGGCGGAAATATCGCTCAGATCAAGCCCCTTTGCCTCGACGGTCTCGCTGTCGGAGAGGAAGCTCTCGCCGCCGAGCTCTATGCTGCGCTTGAGCTCGGAGTGGCTTATCGTGCAGCCGGTGAGCTTGTTTTGCAGCGCCGTCACGGCAGACTCGCTGAGGTTTGCGTTATCCTTTATGCTCAGGCGCTTGAGAGCCTTGAGCGAATAGAGGCTGCTCAGATCCGTATCCTTGAGGCCGACGTTATCCAGCCACAGCGTTTTCATCGAAACGAGCTTCGAAACGGCGGAGATGCCGGAAAGCGGGTTGCCGCTGAGGTTGAGCTCGCGCAGTCCCGTAAGCTCGCGCAGCGCCGCAACGGATTTCACGTTGTTGCCCGACAGGTCGAGATACTCAAGCGCCGTCACGCTCATGAGCGGCGAAATGTCGGTGATCTTATTGTTCGAAAGATCAAGCTCCGTGAGCCCCGGGATATCCACGAGGGCGCTTATGCTCGAAATGGAGTTATTCGACAGATCGAGCTTTTTGAGCTTCGTGCAGACAGACAGGGCGGAAATATCGCGCACATTGCAGCCGGATAAGTCAAGCTCCGTTACGTCGCTCTTGAAGGTCTTGCCGCCGAGCTTTATTTCAAGCACGTCCTCCTTCGCGTCATCGCTGTAAATTATGCAGCCGGGCAGCTTTTCCTTGAGCTGCTTGAGCTGTGCCTGACCTATCTCGATGCCGCTTATGGTCAGCATTGAAAGTCCGTCCAGCTCATACAGAGGCGAGAAGTCCTTGATCTCGTTGCTGTCAAGATGCAGAGTTCTGAGCGAGGTGAGGTTTTTGAGCGGCGAAATGTCGCTGATTTTGTTTTTCGACAGGTCAAGCGAGGTGAGATTAGTGAGCGGCTTGAGAAAGTCGAGCGAGGTTATTTTGTTATTTGCAAGCTTCAGGCTCGTAAGCTCCGTGAGCTTTCCCAGCTCCTTGAGAGCCGAGGATGTAAACGCCTTGCCCGACAGATCGAGCACCGTTGTTTCCACGTCGTACTGCTCACCGCCGATGACGACGATCTGGCCATTGTCATATTCCTCTTTTGCCTTTTTGAGGCGCTCAATTTCGCTTTTTATCTCCTCCGAGCCGCTCGTCGAGCTTTCGAGAATGGCTATTGCGTTTACATAGTCGAGCTTTTCCTCATAGCAGCGGCTCATGAGCAGGAGACATTCGTCCTCCTTCTTTATGCCCATCGCCTCGCGCAGCTTGTCCAGCGCCTTGTCATACTCGCCCGCCGCGTAATATTCCTGCGCGCGGGAAAATGCCGCCTGATAGTCCTTATCGGTTCCGCCGCTGCGAACGGCAAGTATGACGCACAAAACGACGGCGAGCACCGCAACGATGCCGATGCCTATGAGAACGAGCTTCTTTTTCTTTTTGCGTTCGAGCTTTTCGCCCTGCTCGCGCGCAACACGCTGCGCATTGGTTTCCCCGTGCTCGGTATCGTATTCGGGCTCGTCGGGCTGCTGCGGCTCCGCATATTGCTCATCGTCGTATGTATTCTCCTCCGGCTCGAGGTCATAGCCCTCCGTTTCGCGGATTATAGCCTCAAGCTCGGGGTCGTCAAAAAGACTGCGGCTATTGTCCGGGCGCGTGTCAAGCACGGTTTTTTCCTCGCTCAGACGGCGCGCGACATCGCCGGTCTTAACGATGACGGTAGCCTCGTTATCGGGATTTATATTCTTATTTTCACTCATTGCTCTCACCCTCCTGTGTTTCCGGAGCTTCTTCAAGCTCCGACGGGCTCGGCTCCTCGTTGCTGAGCAGAAGGTCTATGGTCTGCTGCTCGGCGCTGTCGGCTCTTTCAGCGGCAAAATCGCGCTTTTTCATCGCAAAGCAGATAAGCAGCAGCGCCGTCATGATGCACAGCACCGATATTTCCGGCAGCCAATCGTTAAGGCTCACGGCCTTTTCCGCCGGAATGAACATATCCTTGTCCAGAACAAAAATATGTACGATAAGCGGAAGCCCGAAAAGCGGGGCGAGCAGCCACTTCGTGCGTATTACGCCGAAAACCGTCGCCGTATAGATAAACGCGACTGCAAGATACAGGCACACGCACAGCACGGTTTGCAGAATGTTGCCGAAGCCGAATGCCTTGATTATGAAAAACAGCACACCCAGCACGACCGGAATAAAGGTCAGGCTGAAAAATCTGCGTCCTGCATAGACGATGATGGCGGCAAACAGGACGTTGCACAGTATCGGGAGTCCTATCTGAAAAATATTAAACTGCGCGGACTGATTTGACCAAAAGCCCCAGTAGCCGAAAAAGCGGAACACCGCCGACAGAAGCATGAGCAGCGCCGACAGCTTCACAAAAATGTTCTTCCGGCTCACGGAATATCTGATTTTATCGTTTTCTGTCTGCATTTTACGGCTCCTTTGTCAAAACGCCCAGTTTCCGTTTTTGAATATCTGCACGCGCTCGCCGTTCTGCGTTTCGCCGAAGATGTCGAGGTCGGCAGAGCCGATCATGAAGTCCTCGTGGACCATGGAGTTATTTATACCCATCTCACGGCACTGCTCGAGGGTATAATTTTCATAGTCCTTGATGCAGCCGGTAAAGCCGTCGCCGAGGGCGAGGTGGCACGCGGCGTTCTCGTCAAAAAGGGTGTTATAGAACATAATGCCGCTGTTTCTTATAGGACTGTCATACGGCACGAGCGCACATTCGCCGAGCATTTTCGAGCCCTCGTCCATATTCACGAGGCTGCGCAGCGCTTCCTCGCCCTTTTCCGCGTGCACCTCGCTCACCGCGCCGTTTTCAAAGCGGATGCTGAAGTTTTCTATCATCGTGCCGCGGTAGGACAGCGGACGGGTCGAGTACACTATACCCTGCGCATCGCCGCGCATGGGGCTTGTAAAGACCTCCTCGCTGGGAATGTTGGGGTTATACTCCACGCCGCTTCCGAGAACGGTCTCCGCGCCGGCAAGAAACTGCGCCTGCGGAATAAGCCCGACGCTGAAATCGGTGCCGTTGGAGCTTTTGTAATAAAGTCTGCACAGCTTGAGCGAGTTTAGGTACTCGCAGCGGCGCTTTAAGTCCGCATTATGCTCGCGCCATGCGCTCACGCCGTCGGAGTCTGCGCGCGAGGTGTATAATATTGCCTCCCAGAGCTTTTCGACCGCCTCGTCCTCGGGAAGCTCTGGGAATACCTTCTTCGCCCACTTGCTTCCGGGCACGGCGGCGATGCACCACTGGTATTTATTCTCCATCGAGTCGCGGATGGGCTTGATGACCGGCCAGCGAAGCTGAAGGCTCCTGCCCCACTTATCCTGATCGAGCGAATCTAGTCCGGAGGGGTCTGCCGACTCAAGATATATCATCGCGGGGAGCCTCTGCGCGCGCTCAAGCAGCTTCTGCCTTTCCCACTCGGGCACCTCGCCGAGGCGCTCGACGGTCTGATACTTAACGTGCATAAGGCGCAGCGGCTGATAGTTCCACTCAACGCGCACCTGCGCGGCTCCCGCCTCATAGCACTCGCGCACGAGCATTTCGACAAACTCCGGTCTGTCAAGCTCCGCGGATATAACAACGTCCTGTCCGGGCTGAACGTTTGCACCCACGCGGGCGATGAGCTCGGCATAGCTTCTTATTTTTTCTGAATCCATATATAAATACTTCCTTATTGCGGTTTTTGCCTATGATTTTTAATATTCTACCACAGCGGTTACAAAATTACTACGCTTTTATTATTGCCAAGGTGAAAATTTTTCTTTCGAATTCATACGGAGTTAACAAGTTAAGTCTCCGATATAGTATAATTTTTTAATCAAAAAACGTTTTAAGGTGAAAGCATGGTATCCAAAACTCAGTGGCGCGTTATATCCGTCGTTCTCGCCGTCGTGCTGCTTCTGGCGGCTCTCATGACAGGGCTTACCGGAATCACGGACGGCATCATGCCCGTGGGCGAAGTGCGGGACGGCTACGCGCGCTTTAAGGGCACTCTCGACACCCTCGAGGAAAATGAAAAGACTCTCGCGGACGGCAAGGCTCAATATGACAAGAAGAAGGCCGCCTATGACGAGAAAAAGTCGGCATACGATGAAAAGAGCGCACAGTACGACGAGGCAAACGCCGAATATAACGAAAGCGTTCTCAGCTACAATCAGCAGCTTCTTGCATACAGCGTGGGCAAAAACGCGCTCGGCAGCTCGTCGGGCAGCGCTCTCAGTCAGGGCCGCAGTCAGCTCGACTCGGGCTGGGAGGCGTATAATAACGGCACGGCGGCGCTCCAGTCCGGCAAGGCCGAGTTTGAGGCGAAAAAGCAGGAATATGAGCAGGGTAAGGCAGCCTACGAGCAGCTTTTGAGCGCGATCTCCGCGCTTGAGGATAAGTATATCCCGCACAAGCTGGCGCTCAAAATAGTCGGCGCAAAGCTCGGCATAAACCTCACCGACGAATATCTTGCACAGATGAAGGCGCAGCTTGACATGGCAGAAAGCATGATCGCTCAAGGCGAAAAGCAGATGAGCGATGCGCAGGCGCAGCTTGACGCGGCTCATTCGCAGCTTGAGCAGGGCGAGGCGGGATATTCTCAGGCGCAGCAGCAGCTCAAAAGCGCCGAGGCTCGGCTCGGCTCGATGAAGTCCGAGCTTGACGCGGGCCCCGCGCAGCTTGATGCCGACGGAAAGGCGCTGAGTGATTTAAAATCCGAGCTTGACGCGGAAAAGGAAGAACTTGACGCGGCGGCCGAGGAATTATCCGCCTATGAGGACGTCGAAAAGAAAACGGAGCGAACCCGTGAAACGCTCATAGACGAGGGCTACGGCAGCTCCGAGAGCACGACGGCAGCGCTTTTGTCGGCAGCGCGTGAGCACGAGAGCGCACTTCGCGGCGTATATCTCAAGGCGCTTTTGTCCTTCATAACGACCTACTCTGCGCACCTTCTTTCCGTTGCGGCTGCGGCAGCGGCGCTCATAATGCGCGCAAAGAAATATTCCCGCGCCGGCAAGCTCGCCCTCGCAGGCGCGATACTCGGCGCCGTGAGCGTCATTGCGTCGCTTATTTACGGCACGGTCGATACCCTCGCCTTCGCGGCGGCGGTGCTCTCCCTCGTGGGCGTGAGCCTCATAAAAACCGAAGAAGCATAATAAAAACCTCCGGCTAAGCCGGAGGTTTTTATTTAATCCCACAGCTTTGCGGGATATACGCCGCGCGCCTTCATGTCGGCTATCGCGTTTTTAACGGAATCGAGATCCTCGCGGTAGGTCATGCCGTACCACGTTTCGTTGCAGTCGAGTATGAGCACGCTTGCCTTTTTCTCCTCAAGCTGCTCGTTTGCGACAAAGGGCAGGAAATACTCGCACTTCAAGGGATTTACGGGCAGGTTCTTGTCCAAAAACGCCGGAAAGCGGGCATACAGCTCGTCGAGCATCATAGTCGAAAAGCCCCAGAAATTCATGGACACCGTAGCATCGCCCGACAGCGGAACGAAGTTCACGCCGTCCTCGGTGTAGGCAGCGTCATCGCCGCGCTTTTCGATGTGAGTGCGCTCGGTTATGTCGGCAAGATATCCGTTTTCGACATCGCACACGCCGCGCGCGACCGAGCCGTTCTCGGTGACGGTATTGCGCAGCTTGTAGCCCACCATGGCGTACTCGCCCGGCTCGTGCTCGGCACTGAGAAAATCGTATATCGCCTTGTATGCGCCCGCGCCGTAAAAATCATCGGCATTTATGACCGCAAAGGGGCCGTCGACGATGCCGCGGCAGCACATTACGGCGTGGCCCGTGCCCCAAGGCTTTTCGCGCCCCGTCGGCACGGTATAGCCCTCGGGCAGGACGTCAAGCTGCTGGTAAACATACTTAACGTCAAAGTACTTTTCCATACGCTGCCCCACCGCGGCCTTGAAGCTGTCGGCTATTTCGTGCTTTATGATAAACGCGATCTTACGAAAGCCCGCTCTGTATGCGTCAAAAAGCGAAAAGTCGATTATCGCGTGACCTTCGTTGTCAACGGCGGTTATCTGCTTTAAGCCGCCGAATCTGCTGCCCATGCCGGCAGCCATTATAACAAGCGTCGGCTCTCTCATATCACTTACCGCCAAGGTCGATCTCGTTTATTCCCATTGCGACGGAGATGGCGCGGATAGCCTCGAAGGTCTTGTCCTGCGCGATCGGCATGGATGCCTCCATCGCCTCCTCGGTGAATTCGCTTACCTCGTCGGGGAGCTTAACGACGGTCTCGGTGATTATATCAAACACGAAATACTTTTCCTCGGGGTCTGCAATTTTAATGGTCAGATACAGGAACGCAAAGCCCGACCACTCCTCGGGCAGCTTGACGGAAACCTTGCCGGTCTGGTTGAGCTGAAGCTCCGCGCCCATGCCCGTGTCGAGCATGGTGTTGAGCTTTACGGTTTTGAAATCAACAAATTCTACGTTCATTTTTGTTCTCCTTATTTGCTTTTTCGTTTTTTATTACATCGTGAGAAGGCTTATCTGCCGTCCCCGTGAGCTTATGAGACCCTCCTCGCGCATAAGACGCAGCTCGCGCATGAGGCTCGTTCGATCCACGCAAAGGTAGTTTGCAAGCTGCGAAAGACTCAGCTCCGTTTCAAAGCTCGAGCTGCCCGTCTTTTCCGCAAGATACTCAAAATAGCTCAGCAGCTTTTGGCGCACGGTCTTTTTGCTTATCATATTGATACGCAGCGCCATCATCTGCGCCTTTTTCGCCGAAAGCGCAAAAAGGTTTTTCGTTATCTTCGTGTGGTGCTCGCAAGCGTTGGGACAGCGTCCGTACACGGCGCTCATCTTAAAAAACATGACGCTGCAATCCGAATCCGCCTCCGCAACGTAGCCCAAGCCGCTGTACGGCATGGTGAACACCTCGCCGAATATGTCGTTCTCGCCGTAGTTTTCCAGCAGCGTATATTCGCCCTCGCTGTCAACGCAGTAAAGATGCGCCTTGCCGGATATGAGCACGCACAGGCTCTTTATCTCCGGCTCGAACACGAGTATCGTGTCGCCCTTTTTGAATTTTCGCACCTCCGGGCGGAAGCAGCACATCATGGCGTCAATGCTGCTGCAGCTCACGCCCTTGAATAGCTCGACATTCTGAAGCTCCACAGTCACCGCTCTCCTTTGCAGCTGAATTTTTTGATAATTATATCACATCGTTGTGGTATATACCACAGCTTTTTGCATAAAATTCCGTTAAAATAAAAATATAAACACTAATTGGGGAGGTTTTACTATGTACTGCACAAGAAAAGTAACGGATGATTTGACCTGGGTCGGCGCCGATGACCGCCGTCTTGCCTGCTTCGAGGGCGTTTACGGCGTGCCCGACGGCGTTTCGTACAACTCTTATCTGCTTCAGGACGAGAAGACCGTGCTGTTTGACACGGTGGACAAGGCCGTAAGCCGCACCTTCTTCGAAAACCTCGCGCACGCACTTGACGGGCGCAGTCTTGACTATCTCGTCATCTCGCACATGGAGCCCGACCACGCGGCCACCGTTGAGGAGCTGACACTGCGCTACCCCGAGGTCACCGTCGTCTGCAACGCGAAGATAAAGACCATGCTCGGCCAGTTCTTCACGCTTTCGGAGTCGCTCAAGTATCACATCGTTGCCGAGGGCGACAAGTTCTCCTCCGGTAAGCACGAATTCACCTTCGTCATGGCGCCCATGGTGCACTGGCCCGAGGTCATGATGACCTATGACCTGACCGACAAGATTCTCTTCTCCGCCGACGCCTTCGGCACCTTCGGCGCACTCAACGGGCACCTGTTTAACGACGAGGTGGCCTTCTTCGCCGACTACGTTGACGAGGCAAGACGCTACTACACGAACATCGTCGGCAAATACGGCGCTCAAGTGCAGTCCGTGCTCAAAAAGGCGGCGGGACTCGAGCTCAACTACGTCTGCCCGCTCCACGGCTTCGTCTGGCGCAGCCATTTCGGAGATTTCCTCGAGAAATATCTCAAGTGGAGCTCCTACACGCCCGAGGTTAACGGCGTCATGATCGCCTACGCCTCCGTTTACGGCCACACCGAGAATACCGTGAACATTCTCGCCTGCAAGCTCGTAGAGCGCGGCGTCAAGGTCAAGGTCTACGACACCTCGGTCACGCCCGCATCGTATATAGTCTCCGACGCATTCAGATACAGCCACCTCGTGTTCGCCTCGACTACCTATAACGCCGGCATTTTCGTCACGATGGAAAACCTTGTGAACGACATAGTCAATCACAATCTGCAAAACCGCAGGATCGCCATTCTCGAAAACGGCTCGTGGGCGGCTACGAGCGGCAAGCTCATGAAGGATCAGCTCTCCAAGCTGCGCGGCACGCAGTTCATAGGCGAGACCGTCTCGCTCAAGTCCGACATAACGAAGGCACAGCTTGACGAGCTCGACGCACTTGCCGACGCAATTGCCGAACAGCTCGTGCCCGTGCTTCCCGTCATCGCTCCCGAGCAGTCCGTACCCGCCGCTCTCGACGTTGACAACGGCGTTTTCAGCAAGTTCAGCTACGGTGTTGAGGTTCTCACCACGAACGTCGGCGGCAAGGACTACGGCTGCATCATAAACACCGCAGGTCAGGTCGCGGCAGGCGATCCGAAGAAGATAACCATCTCCGTCATCAAGAAAAACAACACCTGCGACATGGTCGCAAAGGCGGGCAAGTTCAACATCTCCATCCTCACCGAGGAGGCTCCTTACTCGCTGTTCCAACACTTTGGCTTCCAAAGCGGACGCGATGTTGACAAGTTTGCCGATTTCAGCGACACTGGCCGCACTGCAAACGGCATCGCCTACGTAACGAAGCACACGAACGCCGTGCTCTCATGCGAGGTCGTTGAGGTCGTTGACGTTGAGACTCAGGTGCTGTACGTTGCAAACGTCGTTGAGGCGAGAGTCCTTTCTGACGAGCGAAGCTGCACGTATTCCTACTACCACGCGCACATCAAGCCCAAGAAAAATCCCGCTCCCGAGCAGGGCGAGGGCTACGTCTGCAAGGTCTGCGGCTACTTCCACGAGGGAAGCGAGCTGCCCGACGATTTCGTCTGCCCGCTGTGCAAGCACGGCAAGGAGGACTTCGAGCACGTCGTTCCCGAGGTCAAGGAGCCTGTCAAGGGCTATGTCTGCACCGTATGCGACCACTTCGTCGAATGCGACGGCGAGCTGCCCGACGACTACGTCTGCCCCATCTGCCACCACGGCAAGGAGGATTTCGAGCCTGCCGTCAGATAAAACCAAATCAAAACCTCCGGCTAAGCCGGAGGTTTGCATAAGCCCTATAAGGGCATGATACTGGCAGCCCCAAAGGGGCT
>CAKTOX010000025.1 GCA_934590355.1 uncultured Oscillospiraceae bacterium | reverse complement strand
GCAGCGGTCCTTATCAACGGAACCGATAAGAACCCCCGCGGCACTCGTATCTTTGGACCCGTCGCTCGTGAGCTGCGTGACAAGGATTACATGAAGATCCTGTCCCTGGCTCCCGAAGTGATTTAAGGAGGGCGCAGAGAATGAAAATTAAGACTGGCGATAAAGTAGTAGTCCTGTCCGGTAAGGACAAGGGCAAGACCGGCAAGGTCATCAGCGCAGACCCCAAAAACGGCAAAGTCATCGTTGAGGGAGTAAACGTTGCGACCAAGCACCAGAAGCCCAAGAAGCAGGGCCAGGACGGCGGCATCATGAAGGTCGAGACCCCCATCTATGTCAGCAAGGTCCAGCTCTGCTGCCCCAAGTGCAATAAGGGCGTCCGCGTCGGCTATAAGTACGTTGCAGACAAGAAGCTGCGCGTCTGCCGTAAGTGCGGCGAAGAAATCTGAGAAAGGAGATAACTTACTATGACCAGAATGAAGAAAAAGTACGTTGAGGAAGTTGCTCCTGCTCTGATGGAGAAGTTCCAGTACAAGTCCGTTATGCAGATCCCCAAGATCGACAAGGTCGTTGTATCCGTCGGCTGCGGCGACTGCAAGGACAATGCTAAGGCACTTGACAACGTTATTAAAGAGATCTCCGCGATCACCGGTCAGCACGCCGTTGCTACCGTGGCACGCAAGTCCGTCGCTAACTTCAAGCTCCGTGAGGGCATGCACGTCGGCGTTAAGGTCACCCTGCGTCAGGATCGTATGTGGGAGTTCCTTGACAGACTGCTCAACGTTGCTCTTCCCCGTGTTCGTGACTTCCGCGGTATTTCCGCAGACGCGTTCGACGGCCGCGGCAACTACAGCATGGGCCTGAAGGAGCAGATCATCTTCCCCGAGATCGATTACGACAAGATCGAGAAGCTGCGCGGCATGAACATTGCGATCACCACCACCGCACAGACCGATGAAGAAGCACGCGAGCTGCTCAGACTCATGGGCGCTCCCTTCGCGAACTAAGGAGGAACTGACAATGGCAAAGAAATCTATGATTCTCAAGCAGCAGGCTCCTGCTAAGTTCTCTACCCGTAAGTACAATCGCTGCAAGATCTGCGGCCGTCCTCATGCTTATCTGCGTGACTATGGCATCTGCCGTATCTGCTTCCGCGAGCTGGCTTACAAGGGTCAGATCCCCGGCGTCCGCAAGGCTTCCTGGTAATCGGAAGGCTCCGGACGGAAAAGCATCGGTTTTTCTTCAAAAAAGCTTGCAATATCAAGCGGTTTGATGTAAAATAATACGATGCCAATTTTGCGGAAAACGAAGATGAGATACACCGAGAATATCGGTGTATCTCTTCGGCGGTTTTTCAAATATATCCCCGCAGTTTGCGACCGAGACCTTATGCGCCCGATCAGCGCGTGACCGTCGATCTCAAACTTGGGCTGACGAAAGGCCGCAGCTAATCATGTATTAGTGCGGAACCTCGCGGCCGCAACCGAGGGCAAAAGCCCCGGTAACTTCTAAAAAAGGAGAAAAAATTATGCAGATCACAGACCCCATTGCAGATATGCTGACCCGCATCCGCAACGCCGGTGTAGCGAAGCATGAAACTGTCGATGTCCCCGCATCGAAGATGAAGAAGGCAATTGCTGAGATTCTCCTCAACGAGGGCTACATCAAGAGCTTCCAGATCATCGACGACGGTACTCAGGGCATCATCCGCATCACCCTCAAGTATCTCCCAGGCAAGGAGAAGGCCATTCAGGGTCTTCGCCGCGTGTCCAAGCCCGGCCTGCGTGTCTACGCCGGCGCCGACGAGCTGCCCAAGGTCCTCAAGGGACTCGGCATTGCCATCATTTCCACTTCCAAGGGCGTCATGACCGACAAAGCTGCCCGCGCAGCTCACATCGGCGGCGAAGTCCTTGCATTCGTATGGTAAGGAGGATAGCTAACTATGTCAAGAATTGGTAGAGCTCCCATTACCGTTCCCGCCGGAGTGGAAGTTAAAGTTGACGGTCGGCACGTTTCCGTCAAGGGCCCGAAGGGCGCTCTTGAGATGACTGCCGCCCCCGCCATGAAAGTTGAAGTCGAAGCAGGCGTCGTGCACGTCTCCCGCCCCAACGATGAGAAGACCAACAGATCCCTTCACGGTCTGACCCGTACCCTGATCAACAACATGGTCGTCGGTGTTTCCGAAGGCTTCACCAAGACCCTCGAGATCAACGGCGTCGGCTACCGTGCGTCCAAGGAAGGCAAGAACCTGGTGCTCAACGTAGGTTACTCCCACCAGATCGTCATGCCCGAGACCGAGGACATCCAGATCGAGGTCCCCAACCCCAACCAGATCATCATCAAGGGTATTGACAAGCAGAAGGTCGGCCAGTTTGCAGCTGAAGTTCGTAGCAAGCGTCCTCCCGAGCCGTATAAGGGCAAGGGCATCAAGTACGACTATGAAGTTGTCCGCCGCAAAGAAGGCAAGACCGGTGCTAAGTAATAGGAGGTGTGCCTGAATGATTAAAAGACCTGATACAAGAGCGCAGCGCATTAGACGCCACGCAAGAGTACGCGGCAAGATCTCCGGCACCGCTGAGAGACCCCGTCTGAGCGTATTCCGCAGCGAGAACCACATTTATGCCCAGATCATCGACGACGTTGCAGGCAACACGCTCGTGTCCGCCTCCACCGTTGAAAAGAGCTTTGAAGGCAACGGCAGCAATATTGAGGCTGCAAAGAAGATCGGCGCAACCGTCGCCGAGCGCGCACTGGCAAAGGGAATCGAGAACGTCGTGTTCGACCGCGGCGGCTACATTTTCCACGGCCGTGTGGCAGCACTTGCGGAGGGCGCCCGCGAGGGCGGCCTGAAGTTCTAAGGGGAGGAGGAAAACTATTATGGCATACAATAATGACAGAAGAGATCGCCGCAGAGACGAGGAAGCATCCGAGTTTGTTGAAAAGGTAGTTTCCCTCAACCGCGTCAGCAAGACCGTCAAGGGCGGCCGCGTTATGAAGTTCTCCGCACTTTGCGTTGTCGGCGACGGCAAGGGCCGCGTAGGCTACGGCCTGGGCAAGGCCAACGAAGTTTCCGAGGCGATCCGCAAGGGCCTCGAGGACGCAAAGAAGAACATCGTGACCGTTACCCTTCAGGGCACGACCATTCCCCACGAGATCATCGGCGCATTCGGCGCAGGCCGCGTCCTGCTCAAGCCCGCAGCACCCGGTACCGGCGTTATCGCCGGCGGTGCTGTCCGTGCAGTCGTTGAGGCAGCCGGCATTAAGGACATCCGTACCAAGTGCCTGCGCACCAACAACCCCGCAAACGTCGTTGCAGCGACCATGCAGGGCCTCATGTCTCTGCGTGACGCAGCTCAGGTAGCTGCCGTCAGAGGCAAGACTCCTGAAGAAGTTCAGGCATAAGGAGGACGCGAAATGGCTAATCTCAGAATTAAGCTCGTCAAGAGCCTGAACGGTCGCCTCGATAAGCACATTGCGACCGCAAACTCCCTCGGACTGCACAAGATCGGCAACGAGACCGTCCAGCCCGACAACCCCCAGACCAGGGGCAAGATCGCCAAGATCGGCTATCTCCTCCAGGTAACCGAAGAATAAGGAGGAAATGCATAATGTATATTCATGAACTTTCTCCCGTGGCCGGCTCCACCCACGTTGACAAGCGCAAGGGCAGAGGTCACGCGACCGGCAACGGCAAGACCGCAGGCCGCGGTCACAAGGGTCAGAAGGCACGCTCCGGCGGCGGTGTCCGCATCGGCTTCGAAGGCGGCCAGATGCCTCTTGCACGCCGTATCCCGAAGAGAGGCTTCAACAACATCTTTGCAAAGCCCCTCGAGTCCGTGAACGTTTCCGTGCTTGAGAAGTTTGAAGACGGCGCAGTCGTTGACGCAAAGGCTCTTCTCGATGCAGGCGTCCTTTCCAAGTGCCGTTACGGCGTCAAGATCCTCGGCAACGGCGAAATAAGCAAGAAACTTACTGTTAAGGCTTCCGCTTTCTCTGAAACCGCAAAAGAAAAAATTGAGGCGGCAGGCGGAAAGGCCGAGGTGATCTAAGTGCTGCAAACAATGCGCAACGCATGGAAGATCGACGATCTGCGTCATAAGATACTCTTCACGCTCGTCATCATCCTCCTGTACCGTCTCGGTAACGCCGTTCCCGTACCGTACGTCAACATCGACGCTCTGAGCGGCTACTTCGCCCAGATGCAGAACACCGTTCTCGGTCTTCTGAACGTTATGAGCGGCGGCGCGTTCTCCAATGCAACAATCTTCGCACTGTCCATCCAGCCCTACATCAATGCATCCATCATCATTCAGCTGCTTTGCATTGCCATCCCTGCTCTTGAACGCATGAGCAAGGAGGAGGGCGAGGAAGGCAAGAAGAAGATCGCCTCCATAACCCGCTACACCACCGTAGGCATCGGCCTTCTCCAGGGCTTTGCCTACTATATGATGATCCGCCAGTACCACTTCCTCACCACCGAGGGCGAGGGTGTCTGGGCAGCGATCGTCATTATCCTGACCTTCACCTCCGGCTCGGCTCTTATCATGTGGTTGGGCGAGCAGATCACCGAGTTCGGTATCGGCAACGGTATCTCCATCATCCTGTTTGCGAGCATCGTTTCGCGCTTCCCGACCTCCCTGTACCAGATGATCACCAACACCGCAAACGGCACCGTAGCATGGTGGATCAACGTCCTCCTGCTCATCGGCGCACTTGCAATGATCGTCCTGATCGTTCTCATAAACGATTCCGAGCGCCGCATCCCCGTCCAGTACGCAAAGCGCGTCGTCGGACGCAAGATGTACGGCGGCCAGAGCACACATCTGCCCATGAAGGTCAACATGTCCGGCGTTCTGCCCATCATCTTTGCGCAGTCCATAGCGACCCTGCCCGCGACCATCGCGGCCTTCACCGGTCACTCCGACAGCGCTTGGGCAAGCACCACCAGCATCCCTTATGCGATAATCTACCTGCTGCTGATCATCTTCTTCGCGTACTTCTACTCGACCATTCAGTTTAACCCCATCGAAGTAGCAAACAACCTGAAGAAGAACGGCGGCTACATCCCCGGCTTCCGCCCGGGCAAGCCGACCAGCGACTTCATCAAGAAGGTGCTCAACAAGATCACCCTCTTCGGTGCGATCTACCTTGGCATTATCGCAATCGTTCCCATTCTCATATCCCACTTCAGCAAGACTGCTGCAATGAGCGGCATCTCTCTGGGCGGCACCTCGATAATCATCGTTGCCGGTGTTGCGCTTGAGACCGTCCGCGCACTTGAGGCACAGATGCTGATGCGTAACTACAAAGGCTTCCTTAGCTGATAAACAACAAGAAGGTGTATTGATATGAAGCTTATACTTTTAGGCGCCCCCGGCGCAGGTAAAGGTACTCAGGCAGAAATACTCAGCCGTATGCTCTCTATCCCCACCATTTCAACCGGCAATATCCTGCGCGCTGCCATGAAAAACGGCACGCCCGTGGGATTACAGGCTAAGGCATATGTGGAGAGCGGCAAACTCGTCCCCGACGATGTTATCATCGGTATTATAAATGAGCGCCTTGCCGAGCCCGACTGCAAAAACGGCTACATCCTCGACGGTGTTCCCCGCACCATTCCTCAGGCCGAAGCGCTTGAGAAGGCGGGCATCGACATCGACTGCGCCCTGTCCATTGAGATCTCGGACGCTGAGATAATCGAGCGTATGTCCGGCCGCCGTACCTGCAAGGAGTGCAGCCAGACCTTCCACATAGTCTCCAATCCTCCGAAAGTCGAAGGAAAGTGCGACTTCTGCGGCGGCGAGCTGACCATCCGCAAGGATGATGCTCCCGAGACCGTGAAGGCCCGTCTTGAGACTTACCACAAGGAGACAGAGCCCCTCAAGGCTTTCTATGAAAGCCGCGGCAAGCTCAAGAGCATTGACAATCAGCCGACCATCGAGGCAACGACTGAGGTCATAAAAGCCGCATTAGGTATCTGAGCTATGTCGAGAGATCCCATTATCATCAAGACTGCGGGAGAAATCGAGATCATGCGCAAGGCGGGAGCAATCACCGCCGGCGCACGATCCGTCGCAAGAGCCGCAATAGCCGACGGCCTGACCACAAAGCAGGTCAACCGTGAGGTCAACGACTTTATCATAAAGTCGCGCGCGATCCCCACGTTCAAGGGCTACGGCGGTTTCCCGGCAAGCACCTGCATCTCCGTTAACGAGGAGGTCATCCACGGCATCCCCGGAAAGCGCATCATTCGCAACGGCGACATCGTCTCCGTTGACGTGGGTGCGACCTTCGGCGGATTCGTGGGCGACTGCGCGGGAACTTACCCCTGCGGCGAGATATCCGAGCAGGCTAAAAAACTCATTGAAGTCACGCGCCAAAGCTTTTTCGAGGGTCTGAAATTCGCAAGAAGCGGTTATCGCATCGACGATATCGGCTCCGCGATACAGGACTATGCCGAGTCACACGGCTTCGGCGTTGTACGCGACTTCGTCGGCCACGGCGTCGGACGCAATATGCACGAGGCTCCCGAGGTGCCCAATTACAGCATCAAGGGAAAGCGCGCAAATCCGCGTCTTGTGCCGGGCATGACGATAGCCATCGAGCCGATGATAACGGCAGGCGGCTACGGCGTGCACGTGCTCGATAACGACTGGACGGTCGTGACCAATGACGGAAGCCTTGCGGCGCACTATGAGAACACGATACTCATAACCGACGGCGAGGCTGAAATACTCACAATGGCAGAGAACATCGACTGACGGCAAGCCGTCAAACCCTACCGGGAGGAAAATAATTTTGGCAAAAGACGATGTTATAGAACTCGAGGGCACGGTAGTCGAATCCCTGCCCAACACAATGTTTATGGTTGATATCGGCCAGGGTCACACGATCCTCGCCCATATTTCCGGAAAGCTCAGAATGAACTTCATCAGGATACTGCCCGGCGATAAGGTCACCGTACAGATGTCTCCGTACGATCTGACCCGCGGCCGCATTACCTGGAGAAGCAAGTAGGAGGTAAAACCAATGAAAGTAAGACCTTCCGTGAAGCCTATGTGCGAAAAGTGCAAGATCATAAAGCGCAAGGGCAAAGTCATGGTAATTTGCGAAAACCCCAAGCATAAGCAGAGACAGGGCTGATAATTAACCCAGCTCGTCCGACAAAAGTAAGATCCCGCATGGACCGCAAGGCTCCCTCCGGCGGGAATAAGCCAGGCGGATCCGCACAAATGCGGAATAATAATCGAAAGGAATGATCGATCAATATGGCACGTATAGCCGGCGTTGACCTGCCCAAGGACAAGAGAATTGAGATAGGACTCACTTATGTCTACGGTATCGGCAGAACCAGCGCAAAAAAGATACTGGATATGACCGGTATAAATCCCGACACCCGCGTTAAAGACCTCACCGAAGAGGAAGAAGCAAAGCTGCGTGAGTGCATCGACCACAACTTCATCGTTGAGGGCGATCTGCGCCGCAGTGTAGCACTTGATATCAAGCGCCTGACCGAGATAGGCTGCTATCGCGGTCTGCGTCATCGCCGCGGCCTGCCCGTTCGCGGACAGCGCAGCAAGACCAACGCTCGTACCCGCAAGGGTCCGAAACGCACCATCGCAAATAAGAAGAAGTAAGGAGGGATATGAATTATGGCAGCAAATGCAAAGAAAAAAGTCAGAACTCGCCGCAGAGAGCGCAAGAACATTGAAAAGGGCCAGGTTCATATCAGCTCTTCCTTCAATAATACCATGGTCACCATCACCGACACTCAGGGCAACGCACTGTCTTGGGCATCTGCCGGCGGCATGGGCTTCCGTGGCAGCAGAAAGTCTACCCCCTTCGCAGCTCAGACCGCAGCCGAGACTGCCGCAAAGGCAGCAATGGAGCATGGTCTGAAGACCGTCGAAGTATTCGTCAAGGGCCCCGGCTCGGGCAGAGAAGCAGCTATCCGCGCTCTGCAGACCGCCGGCCTCGAAGTAACGATGATCAAGGACGTAACTCCCATTCCTCACAATGGCTGCCGTCCTCCGAAGCGTCGTCGTGTCTAATTGAAGGAGGTAAAGACAAATGGCAAGATATACTGAAGCAGTCTGCCGCCTGTGCCGCAGAGAAGGTCAGAAGCTCTTCCTGAAGGGCGACCGCTGCTATACAAAGTGCGCGCTTGAGAACAGATCCTATGCACCCGGCCAGCACGGTCAGGGCCGCAGCAAGAGCTCCGAGTACGGAATGCAGCTTCGCGAGAAGCAGAAGGCAAAGAGATACTACGGTGTTCTTGAGAGCCAGTTCCGCAGCTATTACGAAATGGCAGAGCGCCGCCCCGGCAAGACCGGCGAGAACCTCCTGAGCATCCTCGAGAGCCGTCTGGACAACGTCGTGTACCGCCTCGGCTTTGCAATGAGCCGCGCCGAAGCACGCCAGATGGTCAGCCACGGCCACTTCACCGTTAACGGCCGCAAGGTCAATATCCCCAGCTACCAGGTAAAGCCCGGCATGGTCATCACTCTTAAAGAGAGCAGCCGCGGTCTTGAGAAGATCAAGGCCAATGTTGAGGCAAACAGCTCCCGTCCCGCACCCAAGTGGCTTGAGTACGACGCAAACAACATGATCGCAAAGGTCGTCGCAGTGCCCGCACGCGATGACATCGATCTCCCCATCGAGGAGCGCCTCATCGTCGAGTTGTACTCCAAGTAATACAGATACCCTCAATTGGTAAGCTGACAAAACTCAGGGCGCAAATCATGCGCCGAACTTAATAAGGAGGGTTATATTTAATATGATCGAAATAGAAAAGCCGCGTATAGAGTGCATTGAAACTCCGTCTGACAGCTCATATGGCAAGTACATTATCGAGCCCTTGGAGCGCGGCTATGGCACGACACTTGGTAACTCTCTGCGTAGGGTATTATTGTCCTCGCTTCCCGGTACCGCTGCAACCTCGATAAAGATCGCCGGCGTGCAGCATGAGTTTTCGACCATCCCCGGCGTCAAGGAAGACGTGACCGAGATCGTTCTTAACGTTAAGAGCATCATCGCACTTCTCCACACCGACGAGCCCAAGACCGTCTACATCGAGGCGGTCGGCGAGGGCGTTGTTACAGCCGGAGACATCAAGGCGGACGCCGAGGTCGAGATCCTCAATCCCGAGCAGCCCATTGCGACCCTCGGACCGGACGGCGCGCTCAGCATGGAGCTGACGTTCGACAAAGGTCGCGGCTATGTATCGGCGGACAAGAACAAGAATGCCCAGACCGCAATCGGGACCATCCCCGTTGATTCTATCTATACGCCCGTGCTCAAGGTCAATTACTCGGTCGAGAATACCCGCGTTGGTAACCAGACCGACTTTGACAAGCTGACCATCGAGGTGTGGACGGACAAGACCATCACTGCGCGTGATGCAGTCTCCCTCGGCGCCAAGATCCTTTGCGACCACTTCACGCTCTTCACCGACCTTTCCGACACCGTGGGCGATCGCCCCGTCGTCGTTGAGAGGACCGAGAAGGCGCGCGATAAGGTGCTCGAGATGACCATCGAAGAGCTCGACCTGTCCGTTAGAAGCTTCAACTGCCTCAAGCGAGCAAACATCAACACTGTTGAGGACCTCATCTCCAAGACTCAGGACGAGATGATAAAGGTCCGTAACCTTGGCCGCAAGTCCCTTGAAGAGGTCGAGCACAAGCTCGCCGCAATGGGTCTGTCTCTCGCGGACGAGGATAACAACTAACTCTAACAAGGAGGAGACACCGAAATGCCCGGAACAAGAAAGCTCGGCAAGCCGACCGATCAGCGCATGGCAATGCTCCGTCAGCAGGTCACCGACCTGCTCGACATGGGCCGCATGGAGACCACCGTCACCCGCGCCAAAGAGATCGCTCCCATGGCCGAGAAGATGATAAGCCTCGGTAAGAAGAAGGATCTGGCTGCATACCGCCAGGCACTTGCATTCATCACCCGCAAAGAAGTTGCGAAGAAGACCTTCAACGAGCTGAGCGTTAAGTATGCCGACCGCAACGGCGGCTACACCCGTATCACCCGCATCGGACCCCGTCGCGGCGACGCAGCCGAGATGGCAGTCATCGAGCTGGTCTGATAATCAGCATAAACAAAGTAAAGCACCCCGTTTTTTCGGGGTGCTTTTGCCATGAGGTGAAACCATGCATGACGATCTGACGAAACAGGACATTGCAAAAATGCAGGCCGAGCTTGACCACAGGCGGCTGGAGCTCATGCCGCAGCTCATTGAGGAGGTCAAGCGCACGCGTGCCTTCGGCGATCTGAGCGAGAACTTCGAGTATAAAGAGGCAAAGCGCGCGAAAAACCGCAACGCGAGCCGCATCCGCTACCTCGAGAATATGATAAAATCGGCGCACATCATCGGCTCGGACTCCGCCGCCGACGAGGTGGGACTGTATGACAAGGTGGAGATATACATCCCCGAGGACGACGAAACGAACGTCATTCAGGTCGTGACGACCATTCGCACCGACCCGCTCAAGGGACTCATAAGCCGCGAATCTCCCTTCGGCAAGGCCGTGCTCGGCAAGAAGGAGGGCGACCGTATCATGGTGTACGTCAACGAAAACTACAGCTATGAGGCGATAATAAAGAGCATCACAAAGTCTACCGACGACGGTTCGGCACCCATATTGCAGTATTAAAAAAGGCACCCATCGGGTGCCTTTTTCGTATAAGTCAATTAAAATTTATCCGCATACAGAGCCTGAGCGAGGGTCTGCACGGTCGGGACGCTGCGCATTCCGGGCATGACGTCCTCAAGCGAGAGACGGATGAAGCGCTCGTTCCGGACGGCATCGAGCGTGTTGAGCTCGGAGTCGGCCTTGAGCGCCGTGACCTTTGCATCGTACTCGGAGCCCGAATAGTCGTGGATGACGATAAACTCGGGGTTCAAGGCGATGAGCTCACTCTTTTCAACGGCGTCCCACGGCTTTTCAAGCCCGGAGAATATATTCACTCCGCCCGCCGTCGCAATGCAGGCGGTCTCGATATTCCCGCTGCCGGCAGTGAAGAGCTTGTCGCCGATGAAGCTGTCAAGGACGAAAACGGTCTTCGGCTCGGTGATCTCGCCAAGCGTGTTTTTAACGGCCTCAAGCTGAGTGTTCTGCTCGCTTATTATCTGCTCGGTGCGGTCGGAAAGGAACACCTTGCCGATGTCGCGCAGCTCGGCAAAGAGCGAATCGAAGTCGCTCGCCTCGCTCACATATACCGTGATGCCCGCCTTTTCAAGCTCCGTCACCGTGAGCTTGTCGTTAAATATCCAAGAGCTTGCGTAGAGAAACTCGCAGCCGGAGTCGATGATCTGCTTTGCGGTGGGGTAGCCGTCGGACAGTGTGGGAATGGCGTCAACTGCGTCCTTGTAGCGCTCAAGCGCACCGTTGGAGTGATTTTCCATGCTCTTTCCGATGACCTTGCCGCCCAGCCCGAGCGCGCAGAAAACCTCCGTGCAGTTGGGGCCCGCCGTCACGACCTTCTGCGGCATTGACGCGACGGTTATGCGCACGCCGTGGTTGAGAAAGCTCACCGGCTTGTAGCTATCCTCCGCCGTCGGCGTAGGCTCGGCGGTCGGCGAGGGCATCTCGGCCGAGCAGGCGGCCGCGGAAAGTGCCAGACACAGCGCAAGCAGTAGTGCAATAATTTTTTTCATTATAATTTCTCCTGAGAGCTTTTTTGCATAGCATACCACTCCGCGCGGCGCAATTCAAGACAATAAGCGGACAAATGGTCAGAAAATGCGGCGCAGACCACATTTTGCCGATAAAATAAGCGTTGAGAAAAGCTATAAAATGTGTTATTATGTATATTTGTCGAAAAGCACCTAACGGAGGTAATACAACATGGACGAAACTACCGTTTTGGACGAGAAAACCGAGGAAGAAGTTCCTCAGGAAGAAATAACAAGCAGAAGAAGCAGACATTCCAGGCACAATAAGCCCAAGCGCGGCAAAGGCTCAGATAAAAAGGGCGGCGGCAGAAAGGTGCTGCTCATCGCGCTTTGCGTTATTCTGGCTATTGCGATAATTAACGCCGTAGTCATTTTCGCGGTGTACGGCGGCAGACATATCTGCCTGCGCGCGGAGCTCGGCGAGGGCGCACCCGAGGCGTCGGCATTTATGAAAAACGGCGCCGATGCAAGCTATGAGACCGAGCCCGACATAAGCCTCACCGAGGAGGGCAAATACATCGTCAGAGTCGTCAGCGGCGGCAAGGTACGCCCGCAGCTTCTCATCGTGCGCGATACGAAGGCGCCCGAGGTCGTGTTAGGCGACGCAAAGATAAGCATTGACGAGAAATCCATGGACCCGAAGGACGCGTTCACGGAGATAAGAGACGCGTCGGAATACACCGTCAAGTGGCTCACCGAGCCGCAGTACGGTACGGCGGGGTCTTATGACTGCGCCATCGAGCTCAAGGATTCGCACGACAATTCGCGCACCGTCAAGCTCACTGTTAAGGTGCTCGGACTTGTGGACGTGCTCGAGTACGAGGCGGGGCAGCCTCATCCGCGCCTGAAGGATTTCATGGCGGTCGAGAGAGACGACGCAAGGCTCATTACGGACATGAGCACGATATCATGGGACACGCTCGGCGATTACGAGGTCAAGGCCGAATTTGACGGCAAGACCTTCACCTCGACCCTGCGCATCGTCGATACCACCGCGCCCGACCCCGACATAGTGTCCGCGGCGGTGCTCAAGGATAATGAGCTTGAGCCCTCCGCGCTCGCCCTTAACGGCGGCGATGCAACGAAGGTCAGCTATGAGTTCGTCTCCGCGCCCAAGACCTCGAAGATCGGCACGGTCGAGTGCACCGTAAAGGCCACCGACGAGGGCGGAAACAGCGTCGAGAGAACGGGCAAGGTCATCGTCTGCGACGTGCTCGCCGAGCTTGAGGCTTCGACGGAAATGCTCACGGAGCGCATGGTGCTTTCCGCACTCGGCGCAGACTACGCGGGCTATAAAATGGAGAGCGAGCCGTTTGAATTAACCGGTCTAGGCGCACACGAGATCATTCTCACCAAGGGCGACGAGCGCGTGACCGTCGGTCTGACGGTAAAGGACACAGTGGCTCCCACGGCGGAGGGCATAAGCTGCGATTGCAGCACCGGCTACTACTGCGCACCCATAAAATTCGTGACGAACGTTTCCGATATGTCACGCGTCACGGCGCGCTTTGTAAATGAGCCCGATTGGGACACAGAGGGCGAGCAGAGCGTGCAGATAATCCTCACCGACCGCGCGGGCAACGAAACAACGGTTGACGCAAAGGCGATAGTGTCACCCGATACGGCGCCTCCCGTTATCTACGCCGCCCGCGACAGATATTGCTATGTCGGCGATGCGGTCGCGTATTTCAAAGAGGTCTTTGCCGAGGATAACGCCGACCCCGAGCCCAAGATCGAGGTCGATAAGTCCAAGGTCGATCCCAAAACCGCGGGCGTCTATGACGTAACTTACACGGCGACCGACCGCGAGGGGAACAAGAGCAGCGTGACCGTTCAGTTCACGTTCGTCGAAAAGAAAATCAGCGACGAACAGCTTGATGCGCAGATAGACAAGGTGCTCGGCGAGATCCTCGAGCCCGGCATGACCGTGCCCGAGCAGGCATACGCGATATTTGAATATTGCTACGATAACATTGCTTATTACGGCGGCTCGGACAAGACCGACTGGAAGTCCGAGGCGTACAAGGGATTAACGGAGCACCATGGCGACTGCTACACCTTCTACGCAACGACCTATGCCCTGCTTCAGAAGATCGACTGCCAGGTGCTCAGCGTGGAGCGCTTGAACGGTAAGACTCAGCACTTCTGGTGCCTTGTCAATCTCGGCACCGGCTGGTATCACTACGACACCTGCAACGTCGGCCCCGAGCACATAAAGTGCTTCATGAAGACCAGCGAGGAGCTTGTGAAATACAGCGTCCAGTATTGGCGCTTTGACACGACCCTTTATCCCGCGCTTGAGACCACGCCGTACACAATGGGCTGAAAAATATGAAAAACATTCTGGAATTTCTCGAAAAAACGGCGCCGCAATTCGGCGACAAGACAGCATTTGCAGACGCGAACGGCGCTCTGAGCTTTGCTCGGTTCTTGCACCTTGCGCGCTGCGGCGGCAGCTATATTGCCCAAAAGGGGATAGCGCGCGAGCCCGTTGCGGTGTTCATGAAAAAATCCCCCGAGACCGTCGCCGCGTTTTTCGCGGTCATGTACGCGGGCTGCTGCTACGTTCCGCTCGATGCGTCAATGCCGCTGTACAGGCTGCAAATGATACTCTCACGCCTGTCGCCGCGCATGGTCGTGTGCGATGACGAAACGGCGGAGCTTGCCGGGCAGCTTGCCCCAGAGGGCAGCGTTATAAATGCCCGCGAGCTTTTTGACGCACAGGAAAACGCGCGGCTATTAAGTAATATCCGCGCCGCAAGCATCGACACCGACCCCGCCTACATCGTCTTCACCTCCGGCAGCACCGGCGTTCCCAAGGGCGTTACGGGCTGCCACAGGGCGCTCATTGATTACGCAAACGCCCTGTGCCCCGTCATCGGTGCGGACGAAAAAAGCGTATTTGCCATGCAGGTACCGCTTTATGTCGATGCCTGCATGAAGGAGATACTGTCCGTCATAAGCCGCGGCTCAACGGCGTATCTCATGCCGCAGAGCCTGTTCGTTTCGCCGCTGCGCGCGGTGGAATTTCTAAACGAGCATAGGGTCAACACCCTGTGCTGGGTCGCGTCGGCGCTCACGATAGTGTCCGGTCTCGGCGCGTTTGAGGAAATGCGTCCGGAGCATCTGCACACCGTGTGCTTCGGCAGTGAGGTGTTTCCTGCAAAGCAGCTCAGGCTGTGGCAGAATGCCTGCCCGGGAGCGCGGTTTATAAATCTCTACGGCCCTACGGAGGCGACGGGAATGTCGTTTTACTACGAGGTGGACAGGGAGTTTGGCGACACAGAGCCCATACCCGTCGGCACTCCCTTTGACAACACCGGCTTTGTGCTCCTGCGCGAGGATAACACCGAGGCTCCCGCAGGCGAGACGGGCGAAATTTGCATACGCGGCACCGCGCTCACGCTCGGTTATTACGATGACCCCGAGCGCACAGCGGCGGCATTCACGCAAAATCCGCTCAACCCGCACTACCCCGAAATCATCTACCGCACGGGCGACCTCGGCAGACTCAACGAGCGGAGCGAGCTCATATTCGTCTCGCGCAAGGATCATCAGATCAAAAACATGGGTCACCGCGTCGAGCTCGGCGAAATAGAAGCCTGCGCGGACACCTGCGAGGGCGTCGTGAGCGCCTGCTGCCTGTTCAATAAGGAAAAGGGCAAGCTGTATTTGTTCTATATGGGAGCTGCCGATGAGAAGGCGCTGGGCAAGCATCTCAGGTCGCTGCTGCCGCGGTATATGCTGCCGTCGAAGATACGCAGGCTTGAGGCGCTGCCGCTTCTGCAAAACGGAAAGATTGACCGAAATTCATTAAAAGATATGGAGATATGAGCATGGAAGAGATACTCGATATATTAAACGGACTCGGACTTGACGTCGATTTTGAGCACTGCACTACGCTTATCGACGACGGCATCCTCGAAAGCCTCGATATTGTCACCGTAATAGCGGAGCTCTCGGACGCATTTGACATCACCATTCCCGCACGCGACATCGTGCCGGAGAATTTTAACTCCGCCGAGGCGATGCTCAACATGGTGAACCGCCTGCTTGACGAGTAAGCCGTGCTGTTCACATCTTATGGCTTCATAGCCTTTCTTGCGGTGCTCTTTGCGCTGTATTACGTTGTGCCGAGACGCTTTCAGTGGCTTCTGCTTTTGTGCGCGGACGCTGTGTTCTATGCCTGCGCGGGGTGGAAGGGGCTGTGCTTTATGGCGGCGACGGTCGTCGTTTCATGGCTTGCCACAAACCTCATGGGCGCGGATCTGAAGCGGCAGAAGGACTATCTCGCCTCGCCCGAGGGCAAGGCGCTGCCCCGTGACGAGCGCAAGGCGTTCAGAAAAAGCCGCGAAGGGTACCGCAAGAGGATATTCATACTCGCCCTCGCTGCCGACCTCGGCATTCTCGCCGCTCTTAAATACACAAACTTCTTCATTGCCAACGTAAACTCCGTTTTCGGCGCGCAGCTTGCCGCCGTTGACTGGGTGCTGCCGCTGGGCATATCCTTCTACACCTTCCAGACAGTCAGCTACGTCATCGACGTATATTGGGAGAAGGTAGAGCCGGAGAAAAACATTCTGCGCGTTGCGCTGTTCACATCGTTTTTCCCGCTGCTCATTCAGGGACCCATCTCGCGCTTCGGCGATCTCAAGGAGACCCTTTTTGCCGAGCATAAGCCCGATTTCAAGCAAATATCCTTCGGACTTCAGCGCATACTTTGGGGCTACTTCAAAAAGCTCGTCATTGCTGACAGACTGCTTGTCGCGGTAACGGCGCTGTGCGGTGACCCCTCGGCGTACACGGGCGCATACGTGTTCATAGGCGCTGTTTTGTACGCGGCAGAATTATACGCCGACTTCACCGGCGGCATTGACATCACCATCGGTATCGCGCAGGTCTTGGGCATAAGCGTTCGGGAAAACTTCATTCGCCCGTACTTTTCGCGCAATATCGCCGAGTATTGGCGCAGATGGCACATCTCGATGGGAACGTGGTTCAAGGACTATATCTTCTACCCGCTGTCGGTCGCGCCGTGGCTTTTAAGGCTGAGCAAGAATGCGCGCAAAAAAATATCCGACGGCTTCGGCAGAAAGCTGTCGGTGTATATTTCGACCATCGTGACGTGGTTCCTCACGGGACTTTGGCACGGCGCGGCGTGGAATTTTGTCGTGTGGGGTCTTTTGAACGCATTTTTCATCCTCCTTGCCGAGGAGTTCAAGCCCCTGTCCCATCGCTTCCGCGAAAAGCACGGGCGGCTCGTCGAGAGCTTCGGCTACAGGGTGTTTGAAACGCTGCGGACGTTTCTTCTCATGTGCTCGCTGCGAGTGCTCGACTGCTACCGCGACGTTGCGGTGTCGTTTCGCGCAATAGGCTCGGTGTTCACTGATCTCAACTGGGGCGAGGCATTTTCGGGCACGCTTTTGCAGCTCGGATTGTCGGGCGCGGATTATATCGTCGCATTTATCGGCGTCGCCGTCATGTTTGCCGTCTCCTGCGTGCAGGAAAAGCGCGGCAGCGTGCGCGAGGCGCTGTGGGAAAAGCCCGTGCTGTCATACGCGGTGTTCTTTATTCTTGCCCTTGCGGTGCTGACGCTCGGCGCCTACGGCGTGGGCTACGATTCGTCGCAGTTTATCTATAACCAATTCTGAGGACTCATATGAGCGAGAAAAGAAGCAAAAAAACGCATATTATCTGCCTTGCCGTATTTGCGGTGCTGCTGTGTGCCGCGGTGTGGCTGCTCGGCAGGATAACGCAGCCGAAATATATGTCGGGCGTACTCGAGGGCGCGATGACGCAGGAGTATTACTCCGAGGAAAATCCCCACGACGTCATCTTTGTCGGCGACTGCGAGGTGTACGAGAACTTTTCCCCCGTCACGATGTGGGAGGAGAAGGGCATAACGAGCTATATCCGCGGCTCCGCGCAGCAGCTCATCTGGCAGTCGTACTACCTGCTTGAGGAGGCGTTCGAGCGCGAAAGCCCGCGGGTCGTGGTGTATAACGTCCAGTCGATGAAATACTCCGAGCCGCAGAGCGAGGCATATAACCGCATGACGCTTGACGGTATGCCGCTGTCAAAGCATAAGATAGACGCAATAAAGGCTTCGATGACCGAGGACGAGGATATGATAAGCTATCTTATCCCGTTCCTGCGCTATCACTCGCGCTGGTCGGAGCTCACGGGCGAGGACTTTAAATACGCCTTTTCGCACGATAATGTGACCGTTGCGGGCTATCTCATGCGCGCGGACGTTGAGCCGATGAAAAAGCTGCCGACGGCGCCGGTGCTCGATGATTATACGATAGGTGCGCGCTGTTGGGAGTATCTTGACAAAATGCGCGAGCTGTGCGATGCTAACGGAGCAGAGCTCGTGCTCATAAAATCGCCGAGCCTGTGGCCGCACTGGTATGACGAGTGGGACGCGCAGATAAGCGCCTACGCCGAAAAATACGGGCTGAGGTATATAAATCTGCTCGACAGCTCGGACGAGATCGGCCTTGATATGCAAACGGACACCTATGACGCCGGACTGCACCTTAACATATACGGCGCGGAAAAGCTCTCGCGCTATTTTGCGCGGATACTGTCCGAGGAGCTCGGAGTGCCCGACCGCTCAGGCGATGAGACGATCGCCGCCGATTGGCAGGCAAAATGCAAGGCGTACTATGATCTGTACGCGGCGCAGCTTGCCGAGCTTAAAGAATACGGATACCTTAAAAGCTGGACATTGGGGGAGAAAAAATGAAAAAACTGACCGCACTTATCCTTGCCGCCGTTATGGTCTTTGCGCTGTGCGCCTGCTCCGACGGCGGAGAAAAGAACAACGACAGCAATACGCCCGTTGCGTATAAGGCCGATTACGGCGAGCTCTGCTTTGCCTCGGGCGACGTCAAATTCGGCATCATGGACCCCGCCGACGAGGTGCTCAGCGCCCTCGGCGAGCCCGACAGCAGCTTTGAGTCCAACAGCTGCGCCTATCAGGGTAAGGACAAGTATTATTACTACGACGGCTTTGAGATCCTCGTAAACGACGTTGACGGCACCGAGCGCATAACCGGCATCACCGTCGCGGACGACACCGTGCAGACCCCGCAGGGCGTCAAGATCGGCATGAAGATAGACGAGGCGCTCAAGCTCATGGACGGCTTTGAGTACACCCAGTCGGGCGATACCTACAAGTTCGCCGTCGGCTCGACCGTATTCAGCCTCAAGGCAGGCGAGGACGGCACGATAAGCGCCGCGGACTACACCGCCGCCGTGAGCGGGAAGTGAGGTGCGAGATGGGGGAGTATAAGACGAAAACGACGCAAGAGGTCTTTGGGGACATAGAGGATATAATGTCGCGGCAGCTCGGCGATGCGGAAAAGAGCGCTCTTCTGCGCACCAAGGCAGCCGAGGCGTATGACGCCGAGGACGACGGCGCAGCCGCCGCGTATTACGACGAGGCGATTGCACTGGGAAGCATCGAGCCCGATGTCTTGGGCGAGGTTCTGTTTCGCTGCGGCGTGAGCTTTGCGGGGCTTGACGATAACAAGTCCTTTGATATGCTCAAGCGTGCCGCCGAGATGGGTCACGTCAGGGCGATGCTCAACCTCGCCGTGTGCTATCAGAAAGCCATCGGCACGGCGAAGAACGAAAAAGAGTGCTATAAATGGGCACTGCTCGCTGCGGAAAACGGCGATATCGAGGCGATGTACATCTGTGCGCTGTGCTCCGAGCAGGGCTTCGGCACGAAAAAGGACGCGACCGAGGCGTTTGCCCGCTTTAAGCGCGCCGCCGAGGCGGGAATTGTTGACGCAATGTACAAAACCGCGCTCAACCACGACCGCGGCGAGGGTACGTTCCGCAACCCCAAGGCTGCGTTTGAATGGTTTAAAAGCGCTGCCGAGATGGGTCACCCCGAGGCGCAGCACGACCTTGCGGTGTGCTATGCAAACGGCGAGGGCACCGCGGCAGACCCCGCGGAGGCGTTCCGCTGGATGAAGCTCTCGGCGGAAAACGGCAACGTCGAGGCGATGCGTCTTGTCGGCGGCTGCTATTATAACGGCTTCGGCGCGAAGGAAAATCCGAAGAAGGCGTTTTTCTGGTTTGAGAAGGCCGCAGGACTGGGCGACGTTGACTGTATGCGTATGACAGGCGACTGCTACGCTATCGGCTCCGGCGTCAAGGCCGACCGCGAAAAGGCGATGTACTGGTACCGCCTTGCCGCCGAAAACGGCGATTTTGAATCACGCGAAATGATAGATGAGTATTAAAACTTATAAAATGAAAAGCGGCAGGTTTATCCTGCCGCTTTTAGTTTATTTTCGCAACATCGCAATCAAATCCCCAGCTCAGCATGCCGAGCATTACGGCGGCGACTATTGCAAACAAAGCTATGACTATCACCGCAATGATAAAGCCGGTGCGGATATTCGCCTTCGCGCGACGTATCTCCTCGTCCTCCTCGCGTTCCTTTTTCTTCATCCTGCTCACCTCCGTTTGCTTATATTCTACATGACGCAGAAAATTTGTCAATTAAGGTGATGTTAACATTGACAAAACGCACCCGTGTGCTATAATGGCAACAGATGTTGCGCAACACAAGTTGCGGAAGGAGAGTGTAAAAAATGCCGCCTAAAATGAGATTCACGCGCGAGGAGGTAATTGCCGCCGCACTGGAGATAGTGCGCGAGGGCGGAATGGCAGCGCTCACGGCAAGAAGTCTTGCCTCGGCGTTGGGGTGCTCGGCAAAGCCCGTGTTCGGGCTTTTTGAAAATATGCAGCAGGTGCAGGAGGCGGTCGTGCGCGCTGCCGACGCGGAGTATCAGAGCTTTCTTGCCGAGGGCATGAGCAGCGGGCGCTATCCGCCGTATAAGGCCAGCGGTATGGCGTATATCGGCTTTGCAAGGCGCTCGCCGGAGCTGTTTAAGCTCCTGTTCATGCGCGACCGCAGCGCCGCGGAGCAGACTCAAAGCGATGACAAAAGCATCGACGGGATAATCTCACTCATAAGCCGCAGCACGGGACTTAGTGAGCAGGACGCGCGGCTTTTCCATCTTGAAATGTGGATATTCGTGCACGGTATAGCGTCGATGATAGTCACGGGTTATCTCGATTGGCAGGAGGACTATGTGAGCCGCGTCCTGAGCGATGCTTACGAGGGACTGCGTGCACGCTGGTGCGGGGGAGAAAAATGAACGCGATACAGGCTGTGGGACTTACGAAAAAATATAAGGGCGTGACCGCTGTTGACGGGCTCGACCTGAGCATACGCAGCGGCGAATTGTTTTCGCTTCTCGGCGTTAACGGAGCGGGCAAGACCACGACGATAAAAATGCTCTCCTGCCTAACGCAGCCTACCTCGGGCGACGCACTGCTCGGCGGCGTGAGCATAAAAAAAGACCCCGCCGCCGTCAAGCGCATCATCGGCGTATCTCCGCAGGAGACCGCCGTTGCGCCCAATCTTACGGTGCGCGAGAATTTGGAGCTCATGTGCGGTGTGCGCGGATATTCGAGGGCGCGCAGCCGTGAGCGTGCCGCGGAGCTGTCGGAGGAGTTCGGGCTCGGCGAAATAAGCGGCAGAAAAGCGGGAAAGCTCTCGGGCGGCTGGCAGAGGCGGCTGAGCATTGCAATGGCGCTCACGGGGCGTCCGGAGATATTATTCCTCGACGAGCCGACGCTCGGGCTTGACGTCATCGCCCGCAGCGAGCTCTGGGACACCGTGCGCTGCCTCAAGGGCAAAACGACCGTCGTGCTCACGACCCATTACATGGAGGAGGCGGAGGCGCTTTCCGATCGCATCGGCATCATGCGCGGCGGTCGGCTGCTCGCTCTGGGCACTGCCGAGGAGCTCAAGGCTCTTGCGGGCGAGGAGCGCTTTGAGGACGCATTCGTGAAGCTCGTAAAGGGGGCGGAAGCATGAAAATGCTGAGCTTTTCCGCGCGCACGGGTAAGGAGATCCTGCGCGATCCGATAAACCTCGCGTTCGGTCTGGGGTTTCCGGTCGTGCTCATACTGCTGCTGTCGGCAATACAGAAAAACGTGCCGGTCGCGCTGTTTGAGATAGAAAAGCTTGCGCCGGGCATGACGGTTTTCGGACTGTCGTTCATGACGCTTTTTGCCGCGACGCTCGTTTCAAGGGACCGCGAGAGCGCGCTTTTGCAGCGGCTTTACACGACGCCCATGACGGCGGCGGACTTCATCTTCGGCTACACCCTGCCGCTATTGCCGATGGCGCTTGCGCAAAGCGCCGTGTGCTTTCTCGCGGCGCTGCCGCTCGGCTTGGCTCCGACGCGCGGAATTTTAATTGCGCTTCTTGCGGGCATTCCGGCTGCCGTGTTTTTCATATCGCTCGGGCTTTTGTGCGGAAGCGTTTTGAGCGTAAAGCAGGTCGGCGGAGTGTGCGGAGCGCTGCTGACGAACCTCACCGCGTGGCTGTCGGGCATATGGTTCGACTTAAAGCTCGTGGGCGGTGCGTTTGAAAAAACGGCGGAAGCTCTGCCGTTCGTGCACGCGGTCAGGATACAGCAGGCGGCCTGCGCGGGCAGCCTCGACTGCGGCGCGGATATTGCGTGGGTCGCAGCCTACGCCGCCGCTGCGGCAGTCCTTGCGGTCGTGCTGTTCCTGCGGCAGATGAGAGAATAATAAAAAACGGACACCCATCGGGTGTCCGTTTTTATTTGCCCCAGTCGCCGGATATGCCGTCGGGAGCCTTGGCGCCGTGCTCGCTGCGGATACTGCCGTCGCGCCCGCGGAAATCACGCGGTGCGACGTTCTCGTCCGAGGGCAGGCTGCCGTGCTTTTTAGTTTTTTTGCTCATGGTTATCCTCCGAATACGCATAGTATCAGACCGTATACGACGCTTGCGGTGATGCCGTAAACGATCACGGGACCCGCGATGACGAACATTTTTGCCGCCGTGCCGCTTATAAGCCCCTCGGTCTTGAATTCGAGCGCCGGTGCGACCATGGAGTTTGCAAAGCCCGTTATCGGGACGAGGCTGCCCGCAAGCGCGAATTTTGCCAGGCGGTCGTATAGTCCAAGCCCCGTGAGCACCGCGCCCAGAAGCACGAGACTTATGCTCGCGGCAGTCACGGCGCTTTGGCGATCGAGCCCGTGCGAGAGGAAAAAGTCCGTAATAAGCTGCCCCGCGCAGCAGATGAGCCCGCCGACGGCGAAGGCCTTCGCTGCGTTTGCGGCGTGTTTTGAGCGCGGCTGGTGGGAATCGGAATAGCGCCTGTATTCCTCGTTTGTCATTTTCATTGCCTTGCCTCACATAAAAAAATTGCACCGGAAGCCGATGCAATTATTTTGTGCCGCTATTTAGGTTTTATTCGTCGAGCGTCAGGTTTTCAACGCCGTTTGCCTCAAATTCGTCCATGTATTCGTCGATGCGGGCCGCGAGGGCGTTGTAGTCGTCGCAATCCTCTCCGAGGTCGCGCCGTGCAAGCTCCTCGGCGAGAATGTCGAAAAACACCGCGTCCTCATAGTCGGCTATCGCCTCGTGGATCCCGCCGTCCTCGTATGCGCGCGAGGGGAAAACGTGCCCGTGCCAGACCTGAATGAGCGACTTCATTCCGTTTTTCGCACACAGCGAAAACAGCTTCTCCTGAACTATGTCATAGTCCTCGAAGCGGTCTGTCGTGCGCGTTGAGTTAAGTATCCAGTTTCCTATATAAACAAGGTCGAGGAGCCTGCGAAACTCCTTTTCGGTCAGATCTATATTCAAAGCTGCGCCTCCTGTCACGATTCTCATAGTATTATATCAGATAGACTGCCCCTGTGCCACATAAAAATCCTTGTAATTTTCGCGGTTTTATCATATTATAATGTGATGTAGAAAATTAGGAGTAAAAATAATGGATAACAGACCCATCGGCGTGTTCGATTCGGGGCTCGGCGGATTGACCGCCGTGCGCGAGCTCCGAAGGCTCATGCCGAATGAAAACATAATCTATTTCGGCGACACGGGGCGTATGCCCTACGGCGGCCGGCCGAGAGAGCAAATGCGATTTATAGCCGCCCAGAATATTGCCTTTGCCGAGAGCTTCGGCGTGAAGGTGATCCTTGCCGCCTGCGGCACCATTTCCAGCAACGCCCCCGACATTCTTGAGCAGAACGGAACAAAGACCGTCGGCGTGCTGCTGCCGGGAGCAAGGGAGCTTGCGCTCACGGGTGAGAAAAAGCTCGGCGTCATCGCAACGCAAACGAGCATATCCTCCGGAGCCTTTCAGGAGCAAATAGCGCAGCTCGTGCCCGCGGCGGAGATAACGGCAATCGCGTGTCCGGAATTTGTCCCCATGATAGAGAGCGGGCATTATAAAAAGGATGACCCCACGGTCATCGACGTCGTTTCCCGCTCGCTTGAGCCGCTGAAGACCGCGGGAGTCGGAGCGCTGCTTCTCGGCTGCACGCACTACGGGCTCATAGCCGGCGCTATCGGAGACTGCCTCGGAC
The DNA here is from genome assembly GCA_934590355.1 of uncultured Oscillospiraceae bacterium. Lineage (GTDB taxonomy): Bacteria > Bacillota > Clostridia > Oscillospirales > Oscillospiraceae > F23-B02. Next base: position 8,843 of record CAKTOX010000025.1, on the reverse strand, counting down.
AGAGCGTTAAGCTCGTCGGAGCGGCGGACGCCTCGGCGAAGGCGCTTGCAGAATACCTTGAAGAAAACGATATGCTCGCATCGTGCGGCGGAGCGGAGGAGTATTACACCAGCGGCCCTGCCGAGGACTTCGACGTGCTCGCGCCCGTGATGCTCGGCTACGGCTTAAAAAGCGCCGTGCACTGCATCGAGCCCTTCCCCTTGGAGGACAAGATATGAGAGCAGTCATCAATATAACCGGAGTGCAGGGCTTTATGCAGCCCGAGCAGGATACGATAGAATTCGTAACCGACGGCATTTACTGCCCCACGGAAACGGGCTATCAGATATACTACGTCGAAAGCGAGCTCACGGGGCTTGAGGGCACGACTACTACCGTGGACATAGCTCCCGACGCCGTGACGGTCGAGCGCAGGGGAATGCTCAACACCAAGATGGTCTTTCGCCCGGGTGAAAAGACCCGCTTTTTGTATGACACCAAATTCGGCAGCGCGACAATGGGCATCGAAACGCGCAGCGTGAGCGCGAGCTTTAACGACTTGGGCGGCGAGCTCAATATAGATTACGTTGTCAATATGGAGCACACCGTTGCAAGCAGAAACACACTTAAAATGAGCGTAAGGCTCACAGACTGAGAGGATAAAGATATATGGCAAATATGATACAGATGGCAAAGCAGCAGGTCACAGACCTCGTTAACGCGGCGTACAATGCCGCAGCGGCAAAGGGCGAGCTCCCCGAGGGTCTTACCCTCAACGGCAGCGTTGAGATCCCCAAGGACACCTCCAACGGCGACTACGCGGCAAACTATGCGATGGCAAGCGCGAAGCTCATGCGTATGCCCCCGCGCAAGGTTGCGGAGACGCTCATTGCGAACATGGCGCTTGACGGAAGCTGGTTTGACAGCGTCGAGGTCGCGGGCCCCGGCTTTATGAACTTCCGCATGGGCGGCAAGTGGTATTCCGACGTACTCAGGAACGTTGAGCAGGAAGGCGAGGAATACTGCAACTGCAATCTCGGCGAGGGCAAAAAGCTCATGGTCGAGTTTGTTTCCGCAAACCCCACCGGTCCCATGCACATGGGCAACGCCCGCGGCGGCGTGCTCGGCGATGCGCTCGCATCGGTGCTCTCCAGAGCGGGCTACGACGTTTGGCGCGAGTTCTACGTTAACGACGCCGGCAACCAGATCGAGAAGTTTGCCACCTCCATCGAGGCGCGCAGCATCCAGCTTCTCAAGGGCGAGGACGCGATCGAGTTCCCCGAGGACGGCTACCACGGCGACGATATAAAGGAGCTGGCAAAGCTCTTCTGCGAAAAGTACGGCGAGGGCTGGCTCGAGCTTCCCACGGTCGAGCGCCACAAGCTGATGGCTCAGTTCGGCCTGTCGATAAACCTCCCGAAAATGAAGCGCGACCTTGAGCGCTACGGCATAAAATACGACGAGTGGTTCCTCGAATCGAGCCTGCACGAGAGCGGCTACGTCGCCGAGAGCGTGCAGAAGCTCACCGATGCGGGCTGGACGTATGAAAAGGACGGCGCGCTGTGGCTGCACACCTCGAAGATACTTTCCGACAAGCTCCTTGCCGCGGGCAAGAAGCCCGAGGATATCGAAAAGCTCGAGCTCAAGGACGACGTGCTGCGCCGTGCAAACGGTTTTTACACCTATTTTGCCGCGGACATCGCATATCATCGCAACAAATTTGAGCAGCGCGGCTTTGACAAGGTCATAAACGTCTGGGGCGCAGACCACCACGGCCACGTTGCGCGACTCAAGGGCGCGATGGACGCTCTCGGCCTCGACGGCGAGCACAGACTCGACATCGTGCTCATGCAGCTTGTTAAGCTCATGCGCGGCGGTGAGGTCGTGCGTATGTCCAAGCGCACCGGCAAGGCAATATCGCTGTGCGACCTTCTGGACGAGATCCCCGTTGACGCGGCGCGCTATTTCTTCAACTCCCGCCCCGAGTCTCCCGTTGAGTTTGACCTTGACCTCGCCGTGCGTCAGGACAGCGAAAACCCCGTGTACTACGTCCAGTACGCTCATGCGAGAATTTGCACCATGATAGCCGCTCTGCGTGAGGACGGCCACGAGGTGCCCTGCGCGGACGGAATTGACCTGTCGGTGCTCGAAACGGAGCAGGAGCGCGAGCTAATAAAGCAGGTCGCGCTGCTGCCCGAGGAGATAAGACTTGCCGCGCGCGACTATGACCCGAGCCGCATCAACAAGTACGTCACCGAGCTTGCCGCCCGCTTCCACAGATTCTACACCGCCTGCCGTATCAAGGGCGCTCCCGAGGGCGTGCTTGAGGCTCGTCTCGTGCTTGCCGACACCGTGCGCAGAGTCATCGCGCTCGCACTGTCGATAATCGGCGTCTCCGCTCCCGAGAAAATGTAGTTTCAGTGGCGCTTTGACGCACCTGCCGATACGCATATTGCGGTTGCCCGGTGTCGAAAATTTAGCTGGAACTTAAATCTGTGTTGTAGGGGCGAGCATTGCTCGCCCGTATAGTCGGAACAGAAATTTAAAACAAGTGTAAAAAAGAGAGTGCAGACTTGATCCGCACTCTCTTTTTGCGGTTTAGTCGGCACTCTCGATACCGGGAAACCGCAAAAAAGTATAGGTACAGCCCCAATTCGCCTCTGAAAATGCTTGTAATTTGAAGGGGGTGGTGCTAAAATATATTTTTGTGTTGAAATCTGATAAATTGTTTAGGAGTTGAGTTTAAATGGAGAAACTCAGAAATGTTGCCATCATCGCGCACGTTGACCACGGCAAGACCACGCTCGTTGACGAGATGCTCAAGCAGGGCGGCGTTTACCGCGAAAATCAGGAGATCGTTGACCGCGTAATGGACTCGAACGACCTTGAGCGCGAGCGCGGCATAACCATCATGGCAAAGAACACCGCCGTGCGCTACGGCGATACGAAAATAAACATCGTCGATACCCCGGGCCACGCCGACTTCGGCGGCGAGGTCGAGCGTATCCTAAAGATGGTCAACGGCGTTATCCTGCTCGTTGACGCTGCCGAGGGCCCGATGCCGCAGACGAGATTCGTCCTGTCGCGCGCGCTTGAGCTCGGCCACAGAGTCATCGTCGTCGTCAATAAGATCGACCGCCCCGACCAGCGTATTCACGAGGTCATTGACGAGGTGCTCGAGCTTCTCATGGACCTTGACGCGACCGACGAGCAGCTTGATTCTCCCATGCTCTTCTGCTCCGGCAGGCAGGGCACGGCAAGCTATTCTCCCGAGGTCCCCGGTACCGATCTCAAGCCCCTTTTCGAGACCATCCTCGAGTACATTCCCGCACCCGAGCAGGATCTCGACAGCCCCTTCCAGCTCCTCGTTTCGAGCGTTGACTACAACGAGTATGTCGGACGTATTGCAATAGGCCGCATTGAGCGCGGCGTTATCAAGCAGAATCAGGAGATCGAGGTCTGCAACTATCATGACCCGGACGCAGTGCCCGTGAAGGCGAAGGCAGTGTCGCTTTATGAGTTCGAGGGTCTGACCAAGGTTCCCGTAACGGAGGTCGGCGCGGGCAATATCATTGCCATGAGCGGCATAGGCGATGTCACGATAGGCGATACGATATGTGCAAAGGGCTTTGCCGAGCCCCTGCCGTTTGTCAAAATATCCGCCCCAACGCTGGAAATGACCTTCTCCGTCAACGACAGCCCCTTTGCAGGCCGCGAGGGCAAGTTCGTCACCTCGCGCCAGATACGCGACCGTCTCATCCGCGAAACGCTCAAGGACGTTTCCCTGCGCGTTACCGATGTTGACGGTGCGACCGACTCGTTCAACGTTGCCGGCCGCGGCGAAATGAGCCTGAGCATACTCATCGAAACCATGCGCCGCGAGGGCTATGAATTCCAGGTATCCCCCCCGCGTGTGCTGTATAAGGAGATAGACGGCGTCACCTGCGAGCCTATCGAGCGCGTCGTTATCGACGTTCCCTCGGACTACATGGGCTCCGTCATGGAGAAGCTCGGTGCGCGCAAGGGCGAATTTCTCGAGATGACTCCCGTCGGCAACCGCATAAAGCTCAGCTACCTTATCCCGTCGCGCGGACTTTTCGGCTATCGCAATGAGTTTCTGACCGACACCAAGGGCGAGGGCATCATGGCGTCCGTGTTTGAGAAGTACGAGCCGTACAAGGGCGATATTGCCCGCCGCAGCACAGGCTCACTTATAGCGTTTGAAACCGGCGAGGCGGTCGCCTACGGTATCTGGAACGCTCAGGAGCGCGGCGCGATGTTCATTACCCCGGGAACGAAGGTTTATGCCGGCATGATCGTGGGCGTCTGCCCGAAGGCCGATGACGTCGCCGTCAACGTGTGCCGCACCAAGCACCTGACCAACACCCGCGCGTCCGGCTCGGATGAGGCTCTGCGCCTTATCCCGCCCAGACAGCTCAGCCTTGAGCAGTGCCTCGAATTCCTCGCCGACGACGAGCTTCTTGAGGTCACTCCGCAAAATCTGCGTCTGCGCAAGAGCATACTTGACCACGGCCTGAGAATGAAGACCGTCATGCGCAACAGATAAGCATGATTGAAAATTCAAAAAGCTCCTCAAAGGGAGCTTTTTGTGTTATAATGCTGTAATATATCGTATAAATCGTATAAAGGGGACGGCCAATGAAAAAACTGCTATCAAAATTTTTGGATAAGACGTTTCTGCGCTTTATCATAGTCGGTGTTATAAATACGCTTTTCGGCACGGCGATAATGTTCGTGTTTTATAACGTGTTTGGGCTGAGCTATTGGCTGAGCTCCGCATCGAACTACTTTTTCGGCAGTATTTTGAGCTATTTTTTGAATAAATACTTCACTTTTCAGTATAAAAAGCGCGATTGGAAGGTCGTGGGGCGCTTTGTGCTGAACATTTCGGCCTGCTATCTGATCGCCTACGGCGCTGCCAAGCCGCTCGTGCGTGCGCTGTTGTCCGGCGCCTCGTCCACCATTCAGGAGAACGTTGCGATGCTGTGCGGAATGTGCCTGTTCGTCGCGCTCAATTACCTCGGCCAGCGCTTCTTCGCCTTTAAAAGCGAGGAGAATAACGACGAAAAAGAAGAGAAATGACTGCAAAAACACCGGCGCTCGTTATGAACGCCGGTGCTGTTTTTTTCGTGCGCCTTATGCGCCTATGCCTCCGAAGATCTTGGCAAGAGTGTCCATTACCTTCTTGCTTGCGTCGCTTCCGCCGCCCCAGTCGAGGATCTTGCCGATGCTTTCAAAGATGTGTTCTAACATAAGTTCGTGCTCCTTCCTAAATTTTAACGGTTGTGATTTGCGGCAAGCCGCCTTACTTATAAGGACGCAGAAATTTCGGCGATATTCCGCAGTATGCGACAGTTAACGATTTATTCAAGGAACGTTAACAAAGTCTTGCATGGGCGGGGAAAATGGGGTATAATACCGTGTGCAATATTTCCGGGTGTAGCGCAGTTGGTAGCGCGCCTGGTTTGGGAGAATACGCCCAGCCGGATAAAAAACTCAATAACCGGGTGTAGCGCAGTTGGTAGCGCGCCTGCTTTGGGAGCAGGATGCCGCAGGTTCGAATCCTGTCACTCGGACCACCTTTCTCAGAAAAACCGCCTAAAAGGCGGTTTTTCTGCGTTATAAGTTCGATTTTCAAAGTGTGCTTGACCACATTTCAATTGTGGTCAGAGCGGTAAAATAGCGGTTGCAACCTCGGTACGGAAGAACGCCGAAGACCGCAAAATCCCTGACCCATCCCTAACAGTGGGTATTATGACATATCGCCGTAATACTGTATTAGAAATTGCGTTTATACACAATGTTTGCTATAATTACATCGACGCAGTTCTATCGTTTATATCCGCAATCTAAGGAGGGACAGTATGAGCAGAAAAAGCCGGGAACGCAGGGAAAAGAATAAGGCTGTCCGTCCGGATGATTACTTCTCCAACGGCACATTCGAGATGGCTCGCTTTGGGAAAAACACTATCGTAAGAAACAATCGAACACCAGAGCAACATGCTGCGCAGATGGAATATCTGCGCACAGAGTACGCTTCCAAATATGAGGATATCGCTCAGAAAGTAAAATCTCTCAAAGAGAAAGTAACCCAGTGCGATCCTTATTCACTCCTCATGTATCTGAGAAGCTTAGCAGCCGTGGGGCAAATGAATATTTTCAGCGAGATAGAATGCTCGAGTGATGCTAACGCAATAATCCGCGCGCAGGAGTATGTCCAAAGCATTTTTGTATCTACAGAAAACAACTATGTTCCCTCCGAACCAAATGAGGAAGCGGCGCTCCATGCTCAGATTGTAGCTGATTTCGATGAATTGTACAAAAGCTTCATGTTCTTTTATCATTTCTGGGCTGCTCACATCCAGGAATCGAGGAGGATTGATGATTCTCGGCTCAACGAAATCGTGGAGTCTCAGTATATGTACTGGGTTCGTGGAAACCGTTATCAAGTATTTGAATTAGGTCAGTTTACAAGGAACTACACGCAGACCACGAAACGGGGGCTGCTGACAACAAATAAAGGCTGAGTATCAAGCACCGGGGAAGTGCGAGATATTCAGCCTGTTTTGTTGTCTGGGGTTTCCAAAGGGGCTTGCCCCTTGGCACACGACTTTGCTTGCAAAGTGTAGTGTGTTATACGCTCTGTCGGCGTTGCTGCGAAAATGCGGTTGCCACCAGGGAGGGCAAGGGCATTTGAAACGGCAGGAAAACAGGGCTGTGATTGCGTGGCGTGGAGCCGCAAGCGCAGGACTGGTTTCATCAGCAGACAGGGCGTATATGAAAGCCCCCGTCCCTCGTCCTGCGCCGAACTATGGGACAAAGTGTCCCAGACAGATAGCCACACTTACGAAAAAGCAGACGGATTTTCTTTTCAAAATTGAAATGGGTGGGAAGCCATTTTAGGGCTTTCCCGCCTTGATTACCCATCAGCAAAGACGGGCGAGGCTGTCAACGGCGGCGCATGAAATGCGCCGTTCATCTTGACCGTTGACTGGCTCGGCTGGATTTGCTATCTCCCTCGATAAATGGGAATGTTAAGTAGCCGTTAGGCTTTCGTTATAAATTCCTGTATTCCATATTTCGTCAAATTTACCTTTAGAAATAATAGTTGCATAAAAGCCCTCTCCCCAAACCTTTTCGTTTAATTCATCAACGGTTGGAATTGGACACACTTCTACAACATCACAATATAGGTCATTATAAAACTTTACTGTCCTGTCTACAAAAATTTCTATCGCTCTTAGGGCAAAACGGTCATCATTCACATCGACTTCATAAAAATATACCATCGGCATATCATCAGATTCGTATTCCATAAATAGCTGTATATACTCAATATTCCTTTCCATGATAATTACCTCATAGCAACTCCCGATTTGTCGCTCTCTTACTTTCTCCCCCGCTGCGGGTTCGGATTTTTCAGCAAGTCCGACTTCTGTGCAATCTTTTTCAGCCACTTCTTTTCTTCTTTGGACAGCTTCTTCAAATTCAATTTGAGCCGCTTACAGATAAACACCAAAGCTGCTTGCTCCGGGTCGCTGTCTGGACTGGCGGTTTCCTCGGCGGTCTGCAAAAAATCTTCCAGCGGGTTGTCCTCCGGGACGCTGAAAAAATCGTCCTTATGTGTTTCCCGCAGGTCAAGAGCTATCTTGTTTATGTCCTGCTGTATCACATAGCGGCAAAAGCTGTCATCATCAATATGGGCGGCGATAAGCTGTCTTAACTGCGGGTCGGTCAAGCCGGGATTGTACTGCTTCATAATCGTTGCACTCATGGTGTCCACGATGGCGTTTGCGCTCTGTACCTGTTTTCCTGCGATACCGTTTACATAGATTTCAAGGTCAGCCATCAGCCGGGGAAAATCCGGGTGTACTGCCAGTTCACACAAGAGGGAATTATCTATCAACCCACTTTTCAAGAGTTCAATCATATCATCACTCAAACGCAGGTCTGCAAGATCAGCGTTTGGGTGATTTCTTGTTTGGGACAGCCCCAGTAGATAATCGGCGGTTACACCGTAAAACTTCGCCAGCTTGATAAGGGCATAGTGGCTGATGTCCTTAAAGTCCTCCGCCTCATAACTGCCCAACGCAGACTTGGAGAGGTGCGTCTGCTCCGCAAGCTGTTCCAGCGTCAACCCACGCTCCACACGCAAGTCTTTCAATCGTTCCTGTATGGATAATTCCATGCTCTCCCTCCTTGCCTAATTTATTTTACCAGTCTATTGATATAATTTTACCCTCACCAACTTGCTGTCTGCCTTCCATGATTATAAATGATTGTCCCAAACTAATCTCCTTATAATGACAATTTTGAAAGGTGAATTTTATTATTGCTGGGGTTGGGTTATCAAATTTTTCAATTGGAAGTTCAATAAAAGTAATTCCCCAATAATCTCCTACTTGGTTAAAAACAGCATCTGGGCGATATCCCTCTTTAGGCAAGCTTGTCCGTTGCCCGGAGTAAAAAATAACTTCTACAAATAAATACATCGTACCTTTGCCCTAATCTTTCGTTTTATTAATTTCCATTTTACCACAATTCCGAGAGCGTGGAAATATCTTCTTTTCCGGTCTGATTTCCGACCTTATGGATATACGGGGCGGGCGGTCTTTTAGGTGTAGACTTAGGGTAGTTCATCGATGAGCTGCACCTTGAAAAATGAATGACCGTCCGAAAAGGAATACCCCGGCAGGGGAAGCACCGCAAGGAGCCAATTTCTGGACACTTTGTCCAGAGGTCACTTCGGGACAACTTGTCCCGAAGCTGTGGGGAGCGTGCCAACGCCGGAACACGCCGCAGGAATGGGGCAGGAAGCCTTTTCGGGGAGAGCGGCAACGGAA
>CAKTOX010000024.1 GCA_934590355.1 uncultured Oscillospiraceae bacterium | reverse complement strand
CCCCTGCTTGTAAGGCAGGTGCTCTAACCAGCTGAGCTATGCTCCCTCATCAGCGGCTTGTTTATTATACTAAAGCTTACCTCAAATGTCAATAACAATTTTGAAGTTTTTAATCGTTTTTTAGCTGAGCGAGCAAAGCGGCGATATCGTCGGGTGTGAAGGTATAGACCGTGTCGCAGAATTGGCAGCTCACATCAACGTTTTCACCCTTCTTGACCATGCCCTCAAGCTCGTCCGCACCGATGCCGAGTATCGCGCTTGCAACCCTCTCACGGCTGCATTTGCAGCGGTAGCCGACCTCATCCTCGCCGACGATGTGATGCTCGAGCCCCTTGAGAACCTGCTCAAAGACCGCCTCGAGGCCGTCCTCGGCAAGTATCGTCGTCAGAGCGTCCATCATTGTGATGTTCTCCTCAAGCTTGTCTATAAGCTCATCGGGAGCGCCGGGCATGAGCTGGACAATGAAGCCGCCGGCGGACTTGACGCTCATATCGGTGTCCACGAGCACGCCGAGCCCGCAGGCAGAGGGCACCTGCTCGCTTTCGAGAAGATACGCGGTAAGATCCTCGGCGATCTCACCGGAAACGAGCTCAGTCGAGCCGATGTAAGGCTCCTTGAGCCCGATATCGCGGCTGACTGTCACCATGCCGTTCGTTCCGACCGCGCCGCCGACGTCGAGCTTGCCGTTTTCCTTGAGAGGGAGCTCGACCTTGGGATTTGTGACGTAGCCGCGCACATAGCCATCGCAGTCGGAAACGGCGATGATGCTGCCGATGGGACCTCCGCCGTTAATGCGTATGGTGAGGCTTGCGTCCTCCTCTTTCATGACGTTGCCGAGCATTGAGGCGGCGCAAAGCGTGCGTCCGAGAGCAGCCGTCGCGGTGGGCGTGCAGCCGTGAATGGTGCGTGCACGCTCGACTATGCCCTTTGCACTTATTGCCGACATTTTTACAAAGCCGTCGCCGGCGGTTGCTCTTAAAATTCTATCCATTGTGTTAACCTCAATATATGCTGGTGTTTTTTGCGCTTATGAACATACGCCCGCTGTCGCCCTGCGGACAGTCGGTGAAAAATCTCACGTCCTCAAAGCCCGCGCGCTCAAGCTCTGTCTTGAGCATATCCGGTGCGTGCGCGTATTCAATGTGCTCCTCGCATTCGCGCTGCCACAGCTTGCCGCGCCGCGAGAAAATATCCATGCCGTAGCAGATGCACTGCTCCCGCTCGGAAAAATCGGCACGCCACAGACACAGCACGTCGTCTGCTTCGTCAACGAAAACCTCGCCGTCAAGACTGCGGAAGCACTCCGGCGTTTTGATATCAAAAATAAAGAGCCCGTAGGGGCGAATAAACAAATGAAGCCTGTCAAAGACCTTGCCGAGCTTCTCCGGCGGAATATAATTTATTCCGTCGAGCGAGCAGTACGCCGCATCGACCGTGCCGTAAAGGTCGAGTTCCGCAGCGTCCTGACACAGGTACAGCGGGGCGATCTTCGCACCCGAAGCCTTGCCCGATGCCTGCATGAGCATATCCGGCGATGCGTCGGCAGCTATCATCTCAAAGCCGTCCCGAGCCATCATAGCCGTCAGTGTACCGGTTCCGCAGCACAGATCGAGCAGCGTTTTGAACTCGCCGCCGTCCTCGAAAAATCTCGCCTTGTAGAAATCGGCGAACTCGCGGTAGGGAATATCACCCGTGAGCTTATCATACCACGCGGAGAGCGGACCGTAGGAAATGCTCATTTGTCGTCCTTTTCCGTGCCTTCCGCCTCAGCCATGCGCTCGAATGCGACTTCGTAGCCGTCCTTACCGTACTGAAGCGAACGGTTTACGCGGCTTATCGTTGCGCTGGAGGCGCCGGTCTCGGCGAGAATGTCGTTGTATATCATGCCCTGCGACAGATACACGGCGACCTGGAAGCGCTGCTCCATTGCCTGAATTTCGGTCACGGTGCAAAGATCGTCGAAGAAATCCATAAGCTCGTCAACGGTTTTAAGCGTCAAAATCGCCTTGTACATATCCAGATTGCGTGGTCTTTTATTGCGTTTATTCATGAATAATAACCTCCTTGCGGTCATTACAAGCTTTTCTTACACCGTTATTATACATTCACACATCACAATTGTAAAGTGCTACTGTCTTAAACAAATTGTAAAAGAGTAATTTGACGCAATATTCTTATTGATAAAATATGATAAATGTTATACAATCAAATAAATTGGAGGTGAAAACAATGCCATTTGAATTTACGATGACCACGCTGTGGCTTATCGCCATGGTACTGTTTCTCGTTGTGGAGGCAGTGACGGTGGGGCTGGTGTGTATCTGGTTTGCCGCAGGCTCGCTTATCGCGCTTTTGAGTGCGATGCTCGGAGCTCCCGTGTGGCTTCAGGTGCTCGTTTTCCTCGTCGTTTCGGCGGTGACATTGTATTACACAAGACCGCTGGTAAAGAAGTATGTCAACAATAAGGTCGAGCCGACCAATGCCGACATCGTCATAGGCAAGGAGTGCCGCGTGACGGAGAGGGTCGACAACATTGCGGGCACGGGCGCTGTATATGTTGACGGCAAGACGTGGACTGCGCGCAGTGAAGATGACACTCCCATTGCCGAGGGAGAACTTGTTACCGCGGTGCGCATTGACGGAGTGAAGCTCATCGTGGCGGTTCCCGCAACGGTAAAATAAAAATTTAAGGAGAACAAAATGGAATACGTAATAGCTGTAATAATACTTCTCGCGCTCATCATAATCGTGAGAAATATTCGCGTCGTCCAGCAGAGCAAGGTCATGATAATCGAGCGTCTGGGTAAGTATCAGTCCACATGGGGCACCGGCATCCATGTTAAGATACCCTTCTTCGAGAGAGTCGCAAAGACCATCTCCCTCAAGGAGCAGGTCGCGGACTTCCCGCCCCAGCCCGTTATCACCAAGGATAACGTTACCATGCAGATCGACACCGTTATCTACTTCCAGATAACCGACCCCAAGCTCTACACCTACGGCATAGAGCACCCCATGGTCGCTATCGAGAACCTTTCCGCAACCACCCTGCGTAACATCATCGGCGACCTTGAGCTTGACCAGTGCCTTACCAGCCGCGACCTCATAAACGGCAGAATGCGCACTATCCTTGACGAAGCCACCGACCCCTGGGGCATCAAGGTCAACCGTGTTGAGCTCAAGAACATTCTCCCGCCCAGAGAGATCCAGTCCGCGATGGAGAAGCAGATGAAGGCAGAGCGTGAACGCCGCGAGGCCATCCTCCGCGCAGAGGGCGAAAAGCGCGCCGCCATCCTTGAGGCGGAAGGCGAGAAGGAATCGGCTATCCTGCGCGCAGACGCGAAGAAGCAGCAGCAGATACTCGAGGCGGAAGGCGAAGCCGAGGCTATCCTCAAGGTCCAGACCGCTACCGCAGAAGGTATCCGTCTTATAAACGAGTCCATGCCGAGTGACGCAGTGCTGAAGATCAAGGCTCTTGAGGCATTTGCGGCAGCGGCAAACGGCAAGGCAACCAAGATCATCATCCCCAGCGAGATCCAGGGCATAGCCGGTCTTGCGGAGGGCGTCGTCGAGTCCGTCAAGGGCACCCCCGCGGAATAAAGCGAAGAGCAACGCAATAAGTAAGACCCGGTGTTTTGCCGGGTCTTTTTGAGGTATATTATGATAAAAGTAGCACAGTTTATGAAGGCTCACGGCATGGATGCCGAGAGGGTCGATCTTAACGAGTATACGAAGGCCTTTGCCGAAAGCATGAGAGCGGGGCTTCGCGGCGACTCGGACGCAATGCCCATGATACCGACCTATCTTTCGTCCGCGGGAAAGCTGCCGCGCGGAGAAAAGGCGGTGGTCATTGACGCCGGCGGCACGAATTTCCGCACGGCAGTCATAAGCTTTGACACAAAGGGCGCGGTGATCGAGCAGCAGAACACTCTGCCCATGCCCGGTGCGCAGGAGCCCGTAACTTGGGACGAGTTTATTTCGAAGGTCGCCGATGCGGTGCTGCCGCTCATGGCGCAGGCAAAGGATATCGGCTTTTGCTTTTCCTATCCCATCGAGATCACTCCCGAGCGGGACGGGCGCGTGCTCGGTCTGACAAAGCAGGTGAAGATCGAGGACGCGGTGGGGAAGCTGCTCGGCGCGGATCTTAAAACAGCTCTGCACGAGCGCGGCTGCGAGACAGGAAAAATCGTCGTTCTCAACGATACGCCCGCGACGCTCCTTGCGGGAAAAGCGCTCACCAAGGGCGCATACGGCTCCCATCTCGGACTTGTTGCCGGAACCGGCAGCAACACCTGCTGCGAGCTGCGCTGCGCCGATATTCCCAAGCTCGGCGACAATATGCGCGGCAGTATGCTCATAAACCTCGAAAGCGGCTCGTTTTCCGGCTTCCCGCGCGGAGATTTCGATATTGCCATGGACGCGGATCTGCCCGACGCGGGCGAGTACACCGCCGAAAAGATGATATCCGGACGCTATCTGGGGCAGCTTTGCATGTACACGCTCAAGGGCGCGGCGGCGGAGGGGCTGTTCTCCGAAAACGCGAGCGCCATCATCGGGAAAATGACCGAGGTCGTCACGCCCACCATCGACAAATGGGGCTCGGGACGCTTCCCGAAGGGCTTCAGCAGCGAGGATAGGGTCAATTTGGTTTACATAATTAACGAGCTGTTCGAGCGCTCGGCGCGCTGCATAGCCTGCAAGCTGTGCGGCATACTTGAGGTGACTGGCGCGGGTATCGACAAGAGAGCCTGCATCGCAGTCGACGGCTCCCTGTTCACGGCAAGCAAGCTGCTGCGTCCGGAGCTTGAAAAATTCATGGATATTTACGCGGGCGAGATAATGGGCAGACGCTATGAATTCGTCACCTATGAAAACATGAGCCTCATAGGCTCTGCCGCCGCCGTGCTTTTAAACTGAAATGAAACGAAGCCTGAGAATTTTAACCTTGATACTGCCGCTGTGCCTTGTGCTGTCCGCCTGCGCCGCGACCGAGCCGTCGCGGGACGAGAGCAAGCTGCAAATCGTCTGCTCGGACTTTCCCGCGTATGACTTTGCGCGCGCCGTCGCGGGCGACAGGGCGCAGATAAAGCTTCTTTTAAAGCCCGGAGCGGAGGTGCACTCATATGAGCCGGCTCCCAAGGACGTCGTTGCAATCGAGGAGAGCGATCTCTTTATTTATAACGGCGGCGAGTCGGAGGAGTGGGTCGAAACGCTCGTAGACGGGCAGGTGAGAGCGCTGCGCATGATGGACTGCGTCGATGCGGTCGAGGAAAGCAGCGAGGGCATATATGCCGCCGAGACCGAGGATGAGGACGAAGCGGAGCTTGACGAGCACGTTTGGACGTCTCCGAAAAACGCCTCCGTCATATGCCGCGCCATTTGCGACGAGCTGTGCGCCGTCGATCCCGATGGCGCGGGCGAATATACGCGCAATTTTGACGCGTATAACGCGCAGCTCACGGAGATAGACACCGAGATACGCGAGACCGTTCAAAACGCGGTGCGCGGCACGCTCGTGTTTGCCGACCGCTTCCCGATGCGATATTTCACGCGCGAGTACGGGCTTAAATACTACGCCGCCTATCCCGGCTGCGCTTCGCAGACCGAGCCCTCAGCAAAGACCGTGGCGTTCCTGATCGACCATGTGCGCGAGGAGAATATTCCGGCAGTGCTGTACATGGAGTTTTCAAACGAAAAAATGGCGGACGTCATCTGCGAGGATACAGGCTGCAAAAAGCTGCCGTTTTACTCTGCCCACAGCGTGACCGCCCGACAGTTTACAGACGGCGTGACCTATATTGACCTCATGCGAATGAATATCCTGACCCTGAAGGAGGCACTTTACTGAAATGGCACAGATAGTCTGTAAGGACTTGAGCTTTGCATATGACGGCGAAACGGTGCTCAGCGACATAAACTTTTCGATAGATGCCGGCGCCTACCTTTGTATCGTCGGTGAAAACGGCTCGGGGAAGAGCACGCTCATGCGCGGCCTGCTTGGGCTCAAGCAGCCGTCCAAGGGCGAAATAATCTTTAACGGCATCTCCCCGACCGAGATAGGATACCTTCCGCAGCAAACGCAGATCCAGCGCGATTTTCCCGCCTCCGTGCGCGAGGTCGTGCTGTCGGGGCGGCTAAACTCGATGGGGAAGCGCCTGTTTTATAACGCCGCCGACAAGGCTGCCTCCATCGAAAATATGGAGCGGCTCGGCATAGACGACATAGCCGAGCGCTGCTATATGGAGCTGTCCGGCGGACAGCAGCAGAGAGTGCTGCTCGCCCGTGCGATGTGTGCGACCAAGAAGCTTTTGCTGCTTGACGAGCCCGTCACGGGGCTTGATCCCGTCGCCACCAATGAGATGTATAACCTTATTAAACTCATAAACCTGTGCGACAGCACGAGCGTCATCATGGTCTCGCACGATATCCACGCCGCCGTCAGATACGCCACGCATATTCTGCACCTCGGCCACAGCCAGCTTTTCTTCGGCACCACCGCGCAGTACCGCGAGAGCGACCTTGCGCGCCGCTTTGTGGGAGGGTCAAGAGCATGATCGAGCTTATTAAAGAAATGTTTTCGTATCACTTTATGGTGCGCGCTGTCGTGGTCGGAGTGCTCGTATCGCTGTGCGCGGCGCTGCTGGGCGTGTCGCTTGTGCTCAAGCGCTATTCCATGATAGGCGACGGCCTTTCCCACGTAGGCTTCGGCGCTCTTGCGGTCGCGGCTGCCGCCAATATCGCGCCCTTGTACCTTGCCGTGCCGGTGGTCATTGCCGCCGCGTTCCTGCTGCTGCGGATAAATCAGAACAGCAGGATAAAGGGAGATGCCGCCATCGCACTCATATCCTCCTCGGCGCTTGCCATAGGCGTTGTAACGGTCTCGCTCACGACCGGCATGAACACGGACGTCTCGAACTATATGTTCGGCAGCATACTCTCGCTCAGCCACGCGGACGCGGTGCTCAGCATCGTGCTGTCGGCGGCGGTGCTCCTGCTGTTCGTCCTTCTCTATCCGCGCATATTCGCCGTCACCTTTGACGAGACCTTCGCGCGCGCAACGGGAACGAAGGCGGGACTTATGAACAGTGTCATTGCCGTTTTGACCGCCGTAACGGTCGTCATAGGAATGCGCATGATGGGCGCGCTGTTAATATCCAGCCTCATTATTTTTCCGGCGCTCACCGCGATGCGCGTCTGCCGCAGCTTCAGAGCCGTCATAGTCTGCTCCGCGGTTGTATCCGTCGTATGCTTTATCGTCGGCATGGCTGCATCTTATGCATTGGAGTTACCCTCCGGCGCAGCGGTCGTTATCGTGAATTTAATTGCATTTGCCTTGTTTTCTTTTGCAGCATTACTAAAAAAGAAAACGTAAAACTGTGTAAAGCACATAAAAAACCGGCTCCGCAAGAAAAAACGGAGCCGGTTTTTTATGCAAAAATACGCGATTGCAGTGAATATTCGCGAAATTATGAATATTATTCACTGGAATGTGCGTTTTCAAAAGAAAAAACAAATATTTTTTCAAAAACGCTTGACAAAGGTGAATATAGATGCTAATATAAGCATCGTTAAAAGAAACGGAGCAAAATCCGAATTGAAAAATCTAAATGAGAGGTATAGAATATGAAAAAGTTTATCGCTCTTGTGCTTGCGATGGTCATGGTGCTGGCACTGTGTGCATGCGGCAATAACAACGACAATAAAGACAACGACTCTGATGCAAGCGCAAAGCTGAAGATCCTTGACTCCGAATATGTCACCGAGGATTACGCCATCGGCATTGCAAAGGAAAACACCGCACTGCTTGAGAAGGTCAACGCTGCTCTCAAGGAGATCAAGGACGACGGTACCCTTAAGGCAGTCATTGATTACTTCATCTCCGGCACCGGCACTCTCCCCGAGGTCCAGCAGAACGTTGCGGCAGATGCCGAAGAGCTCGTTATGGCTACCAACGCCACGTTCCCCCCGTATGAGTCTGTAGACGGCGACAAGATCGTCGGTATCGACCCCACCGTTGCGGGTCTTATCGCAGATAAGCTCGGTATGAAGCTCGTCGTTAACGATATGGAGTTTGATGCGATCATTCCCGCGCTCACCTCCGGCAAGGCTGACATCGCAATGGCAGGCATGACCGTTACCGAGGAGCGCCTCCAGAGCATCAACTTCTCCGACAGCTATGCTACCGGCATTCAGGTTATGATCGTCAAGGAAGATTCCGACATCACCAGCGCCGACGACATCGTTGCAAAGATCGAGAAGGGCGAGAACTTCCAGATCGGATGCCAGATCGCAACCACCGGCTACACCTACGCTTCCGATACCATCGAGAACGGCGGCTTTGGCGAGGATCATGTTCAGGCATTCCCCAAGGGTGCCGATGCTATCGCAGCTCTCACCAGCGGCAAGATCGACTGCGTCATCATCGATAATGAGCCCGCAAAGGCATTCGTTGCAGCAAATAACGGCTGATAAACAAACAACTTGATCAATGAGGCTCCGTGCTGTCATGGAGCCTCATTTTGAGCGCTTGAGAATTAGGAGGTATCTTATTTGGAAGCATGGATGGCGGACCTGAAAAGACAGTTCATATTAAACTTTATCGAAAAAGATCGCTGGCGGCTTCTCGTTGACGGTCTCGGCAACACACTTAAAATAACTGCCGTTGCCTGCCTTATCGGCATATGCATCGGTGTTATCATCGCGATAGTGCGTTCAACGTGGGATAAAAACCATCTCACGATGCGTCCGAGCCTCGGCAAGACCCTGCTCGGAATAGTAAACGGCATATGCAAGCTCTACCTCACGGTTATCCGCGGTACGCCTGTGGTCGTTCAGCTTATGATCACATACTATATTATATTTGCATCCTCACGAAACAGCCTTGCGATAGCGATGCTCGCGTTCGGCATTAACTCCGGCGCTTATGTTGCCGAGATAGTGCGCGGCGGCATAATGTCCATCGACGAGGGGCAGTTCGAGGCGGGGCGCTCTCTCGGCTTTAACTACGTCCGCACGATGCAGTACATAATAATACCGCAGGTATTCAAAAACGTTCTGCCGACCCTTGCTAACGAGTTTATCGTTCTTATCAAGGAGACCTCCGTCGCCGGCTACGTTGCTATCCGCGACCTCACCAAGGCGGGCGACGTTATCCGCGGCGCGACCTACTCGCCGTTTATGCCGCTTATCGGCGTTGCACTCGTATACCTTATAATGGTCATGTTCTTCACATGGCTCGTAGGCAAGCTGGAAAGGAGGCTGCGTAACAGTGACCACTGATGTTCTCATAAAAGTAGATGATCTTCAGAAGCACTTTAAGGACGGCAAGATCAAAGCCCTCGACGGCGTGAGCACCGAGATCCATAAGGGCGAGGTCGTCGTTGTCATCGGCCCCTCCGGTTCTGGTAAATCGACCTTCCTGAGATGCCTCAATCTTCTTGAGGTGCCCACGGGCGGCACGATAACCTTTGACGGCGTTGATATAACCGACCCGCGCTGCAATATAAATCTCCACCGTCAGAAGATGGGCATGGTGTTCCAGCATTTCAATCTCTTCCCGCATATGACGCTGCTCAGAAACATGACCCTTGCGCCGATGAAGCTTCTCGGCAAAAGTAAGGAAGAGGCGGAAGGTAAAGCGATGGAGCTTCTTGCGCGCGTAGGTCTTGCCGACCGCGCCAATGCGTATCCCAGCCAGCTTTCCGGCGGTCAGAAGCAGCGTATCGCCATAGTTCGTGCGCTCTGCATGGAGCCGGACGTGATGCTCTTTGACGAGCCAACGAGCGCCCTTGACCCCGAAATGGTCGGCGAGGTCCTCGACGTTATGAAGGAGCTTGCGCACGAGGGAATGACGATGGTCGTCGTCACGCATGAGATGGGCTTTGCCCGCGAGGTCGGCAACCGCGTCATGTTCATGGCCGACGGCAGACTCGTCGAGGAGGGCAAGCCCGAGGATGTTTTCGAGCATCCGCAGAGCGATCGACTCAAGGATTTCCTGTCCAAAGTGCTTTGACATAATAAGTAAATTCGAACTCTCCGCCATAGATTCAGCCGAGTCTATGGCGGAACTTTACGATAATGCGCGGACATAAACGCATTGCAATTGTCGTATTTCCGTGCAATTAACAAATTTGCGCTTTTCTTTTTCAGGTATATATGCTATACTTCGTGTGTTTATGCGCAAAACGCAGGAGGCACCGTATGAAAAATAAGGTACTTATAATATTCGCGGCAGTGCTGCTGGCATTGGTCATGCCGCTGACGGCATATGCCGAGCTCGGTTTAAAGCCCGTTGCCGACCCGTGGGACGATCCGAAGAACCTAATAACGGACGGCGGAGTTTACAGCACATATAATGCCGACGGCTATGTCGTTGCATGGGAAACTCCGGAGTGCAGCGTAAACGGCAAGTATATGCTCATTGAAAACGGGACCCAGCTCAAGGTCGAATATCGTGTAAGCTATATGGGCGACGTCCCTTGGGGTCATGTTAACGTCGCGTCAGCTGACGGCGGCGAGACCTTCAGCGGGTGGGTGCTCATGAGCGATATGCTCGATTCCGACGGAAATCCCGCAGCGGAGGCGGTCGTGAAGATCCCCGAGCATCCGATGATAGCCGACCCCAAGCCCGAACCCACGGTGCAGCCCGAGGAAACGCCCCAGCCTACCGTTCCGGCAAGACCGGAGCAGGCGATCAACATTAACAATACCTATAATAACGCGATAGTATATACCTCCGTTGCGATTGCGGCGGTCGCGGTCGCGTTTGCGCTGCTCGTCATCGTAAAGCATAAGGCTCTCAATAAAAAGGGCGAGTAAGCTGCGCGCAGCAATTTGATACCTGCAATGATAAACCTTAGCACTCCAAACACGCGAGTGCTAAGGTTTACATTTTGTTCATATAAAACACTATATTTGTTCACATTTATATGGTACTTTATATACAACAAGAAACAAGAGCTGTGAATTCGGAAACGAATTTGAAGCTCGCATTAAATTGGAGGTATTGATTATGTTTGAACTTACACCTTTTGGCTATCGTCGTGTAGTATCCTATAATCCTTTCCGTGATCTTGATGAGATGTCCGGCGTTTGGAACGACGCCGAGGTAAGCGGCTTCCGCACCGACATCAAAAAGCAGGACGACAAGTATATCCTCGAGGCAGAGCTGCCCGGCTTTAAGAAGGAAGACATCAGCATCGACATCGACAAGGATTGCCTGACCATCTCGGCACAGCGCAAGTCCGAGGAAACCGATGAAAAGGGCGAAAACGGTTATGTGCGCCGTGAGCGCTACTACGGCTCGTTCAGCCGCAGCTTCAACATCAAGGGCATTGACGCCGACGGCATCACCGCTCAGTACGCCGACGGTGTATTGACCCTCACCATGCCGAAGAAGGTTCCCGAGACGCCCGCAGCAAGACGCCTTGAGATCCAGTAAGGCAAGGCATTAAATCAGCAGAATCAGATACTTTTCTTTCATACTCTCTCTTCCCTAATCCCCAAATAACCCCATTGAACCAAAAAGCTCAGCACTAAGTGCTGAGCTTTTTGGCGTTTAAAATTTGAATCTTATCATGCTGCGGTCTATATCCGAGATCTTTCTCGCGCCGCACATATACATGGCGTCGATGAGCTCCGAGCGCAGTTTTTCTATGTATGCAACGATTCCCTCCGTACCGCCGCCGTAGTAGCTTATTATAAACGGACGGCATATCATAACGTTGTCCGCGCCGAGCGCAAGCGCGCGGAAAATATCGTGACCGCTTCTTATTCCACCGTCAACGACGATCTTCGCTCTGCCGCCGACCGCGTCGGCTATCTCGGGCAGGACCTCCGCCGTTGCTGCCGCACCGCCTAGCACGCGTCCGCCGTGGTTTGAAACGATTATCGCGTCTGCGCCCGCATCTATCGCCTTGAGAGCGCCCTTTGCGGTCATGATGCCCTTGATTATCATCGGCACCTTCGCGTATTTGCACAGCTCGCGCAGCTGCTCAACGCTTTTGCTGCCGGCCTCGGGGCTTATCTTTTTAAGATGCGGCAGACCGGACGAATCAACGACGACGGAAACGGCAAAGGGCATTGCCGCGTTTGCGATGTCGAGATTTGCCTTTATCCGCTCCATATTCAGCGGGTTTATGACGGGTATCACAATGCCGCCGTTAGCCTTGCTCAGCTCGCAGCCGTGCGGGAAGACCCGCGCGTCAAGTCCGTCGCCGAAGCTGGATGCCGTGCCGCAGATGCTTGCAGCCCTTGCGCAGCAATCGTTAAAATCGCGCACGTCATCGTCGGGGTTATACTGCGCCATGAGCGAGCCGACCGGTGCGGAAATGAGCGGCATCGAAAAGCGCCTGCCGAGAAATTCAATTTCCGTGTCCACAGGCGCGTCGGGCTCGATGGTGTCCATGTTGAGCTTAATGCCTCGCCACGCCTTCCAGTTGTCGTGCGCGCCGTTTCCGGGAGCCTTGGAGCCGGGGCCGGGCATGAGATTTCCGCAGGCAAGACCGTTGCATTCGGGGCAGACCCTGCACTTCGGGCCGATATTTTTCTTTGCGTTTTCTAAAACTTCGCTGTATTCCATAGTTACTTTACCTCACAAGCTTGGTGATGTGATTTTATCACTTAAATACTCCTCGGTCAATCGCAGCGTTTACAGAATTGTAATTGAAATTCGCTTTGGAGAATATTATAATCAATTTGATTGTTTTATCATAAATACGGAGATAATTATGAAGGATTTTGAGTACTTTAAGCCATACGAGGGCGATAAACCGTACATTTTCATAAGCTATGCTCACGCAGACGACGAAACCGTGCTGCCGATAATCGCGGATATGCACAGTCGCGGCTATAACATCTGGTACGACGAGGGGATAGAGGTAGGCAGCGAGTGGCAGGAGTGCATCGCCTCGCACCTTGCCGACGCCCACCTTGTCGTTGCGTTTATCTCCAACGCCTATATGCGCTCGGATAACTGCCGCCGCGAGATGCACTATGCACAGTCAAAGCGCATAAAAACGATAAATATTTTCATCGAGGATACACAGCTCACGCCCGGCATGGAGCTGCAAATAGGCAACATTTTTGCCCTTATGAAATACACCTATCCGAGCGACGAGTATTTTTACGACAAGCTCTACGGCGCACCGCTTTTAAACAGCGAAAACTTTGCCGAGCGCGAGGAGCGCACCGTGCCGCAGCCGCCCAAACAGCCCAAGCCGGCCAAAAAGCAGAAGAAAAAGGCGGGCACAGGCAGAAAAATAGCGCGCTGGTCGATTGCCGTTGCCGTTTTCGGCGTGCTGCTCGCGGCGCTCATAGTCGGCTACTTCACGGGCTACCTCGAGCGCCTTACAACGAAAACGACAGATATTGATGCGTTGCCCGACGAAACCGTTTGCAGCTTCAAAAATGATATTTTCGAGCAGGCAGCGCGTGAATACACGGGCCTTTCAAGCGGCGACATCACCGTCGGCCAGCTCAAGGGCATGACGGAGCTATACGTCATCGGCAGCGAGTACAGCCTGCGCGCACCGCAAAGCGGAGTAGGGGAGGGCGTCACGCAAAGCGACAAGAGCGCCGTTTACACCGATTGGGAGGGCAATGAGCATACCGTCGGCATCGGCGCAGTGAGCGATCTGTCCGACCTTGCATACTTCACGGGGCTCAAGACCCTGTGGCTTCAGTATCAGGCGATGGGCGATCTTTCCTCAATGCCCGCGGTGGGCATAACGGCTCTTAATCTCGACGGCAGCCGCATTTCCTCGCTCACGGGCGTCGGCAGCCTGCCCGCACTGCGGCAGCTGAGCGCAAACTGTGCATCGCTTACGAGCCTTGGAGACCTCAACAAATGCCACGAGCTGACACAGGCCTCGCTCATAGGCGCAAGCTGCACGGATTTTTCCGCCTTCAAGCCGCTTCTGAAGATACAGAGCGTTTCATTCTCAAATTGCTCGCTCGGCGATATGGCGCAGGTTTTCGACATGAGCTCGCTGCGCACGGTTCGGCTTTACGGCTGCGACCTCGGCGGCAGCTTCTTTAGGTCCTTTGACCGCGAGCGGGGCATAACGGAGCTTGAGCTTGTTGACTGCACGCTCACCTCAAATGCCGGACTTGACGAGTTCACGGGGCTCACGATGCTCCGCCTAACGGGGACGCGCGGCGTAAGCGACTGGTCGGCGCTCGATTCGTTAACGGCGCTAAAGACCGTTTATATTGATACTCAGCTTGCCGACAGCCTCACCGGTGAGCACGGCTATAAGGTCATCACCGAATAAAAAAATCCCGGATACGAAAGTATCCGGGAGCGGTTTATTCCTGCTTTTCCGCACTTTGCTCGGGCTTTGACTCAATGTTCAGCGCGACGATCTTCTCCGTCAGGAGCTTATACAAATGCGAGTATATCGCCGAGTCAACGACAAGCCCCTTAACGGTGCTGTCGTCTGTGCAGTCGGGATCGAAAACTCCGACGGCTGCCTGCGTGACCTGCTCGGTGACGAGCTTTGCGATGCCGCGGTGGCGCATGACGAAGTCGTCGTATATCTGCTTGACCTCGTTTTCGGGGATGTTCATGGGAATGATGCGGCTCACGACCGAGATGCTGAGGCTTTGCTTGAGCGTGCAGATCATGATAAGATATGCAAGGTGTACGCGCGTGTATCTCTTTCTGACTGGAGCGGGCATGATCTTCATGCGGACGTAATTATTTATTGTGCTGGGTGTAATGATGGGGTCGCTGTTTTTGTCATGCGGGAACAGATCAAGCGAGCGCGCGACAAGGGAAATAACCTGATCCATGTAAAGCTCAAGATCGGGCAGCTCGTCCCATGTCGGAAGGCAAAATTGCGTTATGTACTTGTCCCAGCGGCGCAGCTTGGCCGCAATAAACTTAGTGTTATATATAAGTCATTCCCCCCCGTTTATCCGATATATTATAGCATTAAAAAATAGCGATGACAAGAAAATATGATATTCATCATTATTTCGTATAATAGTCTTTACATAATTGAAAAAGTGAGTTAAAATAATACGGCATATTAGGTGACTGATTGGAAAATACTATGGTCAGGGCCTATGGAGGTAAAAACAATGGCTTTTCAGATTTTCACAGACTCGGCAGCGAATATTCCTGCCGCCAAGCTCGAGGAGCTCGGCATAAACGTAATTGAGTGCAGCTATGAGGTCGGCGGACAGATAATAAAGTGCCCGACGGTGCCCGATAATTTTGACGGCAAGGCGTTTTACGATATGCTCCGCGCAAAGACCGAGGTGCATACGAGCATGACCAACACTCATGACATTGCGGCGAAGTTTGAAACCGCGCTGTCCGTGGGTGAGGACGTGCTTTATATCAGCATCTCCTCCGGCATCAGCGGCACATATAACGCGGCGCGTCTTGCCGCCGAGGAGCTGCGGGATAAATACCCCGAGCGTCGCATCGAGGTGTTCGACTCAATGGGCGCGGGACTCGGCATCGGACTTCTCACGATGAGAGCCGCCGATTACAGAGCCGAGGGACTTGAGCTCACCCCGCTTATAGAGCGCCTTGCCGGCGACAGAAGCGGCCTGTGTGAATATTTCACGGTTGACGACCTTATGCATCTGCGCCGCGGCGGCCGCCTTTCCGGCATCGCTGCCATGATGGGTACGGTGCTGAATATCAAGCCTCTTCTGCGCGGAGATGAGGAGGGCAAGATAGTCGTATTCTCGAAGCTCCGCGGCCGCAAAAAGGCGATCGAGGCGATCGCGAAGGAATACGCGGAGAAGGCGGTCGATCCGCAGAATCAGCGCGTTGCGATAAGCCACGGCGACTGCCTTGAGGACGCGCAGCTTCTTGCAAAGCTCGTAAACGACATTGCAAAGCCCAAGGAGCTCATTATTGCCGTGCACGAGCCCTACACCGGAGTCCATGTCGGTCCGGGAATGCTCTCGCTGTTCTTCCTCGGCGCGGGCAGATAATAAAAAATGTGAAAAAGGACGCTTCGGCGTCCTTTTTCATCTTCGGCAAAAAAGCGGATATTCATAAAAGATCCGTGAACTGCGCAGATAACCTCAGCCAAAAGTAACTGCCGAAGTATTCCTCGCACACGCGGGTGTGTGCTTATTGACATCTTAGGAAAAACATGGTATACTCAATGACTATAACACGTAAATAGATACTAAGCGGCGTGATGCCCCAATTGTTCAAAAGCTGCACCGCTTTTGAACCTGCCGATTTTGCCGTAACTTCGTGATGCGCAAGGAGCTATTATATGACTGACAGACTTTTCTATCGGATTTTTACCGATGCACAGAGCAGCAACGATCGTGAAGCGTTTATATCCAACTGGGAGCATTCGCCCGAATTGGGCGACGCGGAAGGGGCGGAAATTCCCGCCGAGCGTCTTACGGAGCTGGGCATGATATGGGATGTAGCACACGTCAGCTTCGCCGACATCGTCGCGGCATCGGGGCTCAAGCTCGTTGACTTCGCCGCTCGCTTCGCAATCCCTTACCGCACCGTGCTGAGCTGGAAGCATGGCGAGCGCGAATGCCCCGCTTATGTGCGGCTGCTTCTCGCCCGCGCACTGGGAATGTACTGAGGAGACAGCCCATAATGCGGCAGGTGATAAAAAAGGACGCTTCGGCGTCCTTTTTTTCATCATCGGCAAAAAAGCGGATAATGCTCCGACGCTGTGTAAACGGCATACCTGCGCCGTTATTACGGCATTACGAAAAAAACGGCACAGCCGAAGCCGTGCCGTTTTGTGTAGGAGCTATTAAAAATCAATGGTGCTCGTTCGTGCCCTTGTCGCCCACGCCGAAGTGGAGCTCCTTCATGCCCTCGACCTCGTCGCAGATGTCCTTGAGCTGGCAGACCGTGCAATCGGTGGGCAGACCCTCCATGATGTGGGTCAGGGTGTTGGTGATGGCGTCCGCCTTCTTTGCGTTGTCGAGCATTGCGGCGAAATCAAGAGAGGGATCGGTAACGAAAATGACCTTGACGTTCAGGACGTTGGGGTCTTTTTTGTATGCCTCGATATAGCGATAGCCGATCTGCTCGAAGTTTATGCCGCGCTTGAGCGCCTTCTTGGAAACGCGGACCTGCTCGCGGTGGCTCTCCGGCGACATACGCACCATGTAGCCCTCGGGGTAGACGTGATACTTGCAGAATTCGATATCCTTGAGCGCGCGGTAGACCTCCTCGTCCTCGCCCTCAAGAACGCCGACGCGCAGCAGAACGATACGCGCAAAGGGGATGTCCTTCTTGATGGCCTTGAGATCGGAGCCGTAAAGCAGGACCTCGTCCTTGTTGACGAGCTCCGAGCTCGTGGTGGGGCAGATGTAGTTTGCCGAGCCGAGGCCGAGCGCACCGAGCTCATACGCGGCGTCCGACTGCAAAACGAGCTCTGCCGAGCCGAGATCGGGCCATGCCTTGCCGGGCTTATAGCCCCAAACCTTGGGCCTTGCGGCGCTGAGGATTTTATTCGTGCTTTCTATAAGAGGATTGTAAAGTTCCATGCTGTGTCTCCTTTAACTCTTTAATTCCTTTGAGTATATTATAGACGCTCGAACGCAAAAAACGTGTAGCAAATTCTACACGTTTTCGTAAATGTTAAAATAATTGCATAGCCACGAAAGAAGGCAATAAAAAAACGGAGCCTTTCGACTCCGTTTTGTGATGTTAAGCTGCTGCGTCAGAATGAGCCGCCGCGTCCGCCGTGGGTGGATCCGCTCGAGGAGGTGTGCGTACTGCTGAAGTTGCCTCCCGAGCCGAAGCCGCCGCCTGACGAGCCGCTGCCCTTATCGTCATTCTTCGGCTTTTCGGTCTTTGTGACCGTTCTGTACAGATAGGTGTCGTTGCTTTCCGTGAGGTCAAAGCTGCCATCGCGGACATAGTCGGAGGCCTCCGCCTTCATGCGCACGGACTTCATGCCGCTCTTCATTACGGACATAACGATGACGGCGACGATCAGACCTATAACGAGCGCATAGCCGACCCAGTTCCAGTATAGGCCGAGCGGGATGTGCTCGTAGCTGTCCGTTGACGGGTCGTTCGTGTCGATGGGCGCGAAGTTGTCGGGATCGAAATTGTCCGGCGTAGTGCCGCTCGGGTCGTCAAAGGCACGCTCAAGATAGGTGTCGCAGCCGGTAACGAAGCTGCTTGCCGCGCCGTACCAATCGCCGTCGGACAAATACGGCACGATCTCATCCGCCATTGCGTCAAGGTACGCGTCGGGGAAGGCGAAGATGGCGTAGCCGTGAGTCGTGATGTGCCATACTCTCTCGCTCCGGCTGAGCAGCAGGAGAATGCCGTCGCGGTTTTTGCCGATGCCGAAGTCGTTGTAGTCAAAGTAATCGTCGGCGTATTCCTCGGCGGTCTTGCCGTCAAGCGAGTCTATGGTCAGGATGGCAACGTCAACGCCGTATTTTGCGACGATCTTATCTATCCTGCTGTTGAGATTGGCAGCGTCAAGCTCTTCAAAAAGCTCCTCGAAGTCATAAACGTGGTTTTCGGCGGTCTTTTCACCGGCCTCGAGCGTGATGTAGGTGTCGCAGTCCATGACAAAGCTGTATGCCGCGTTGTACCAATCACCATCGTTCATGTACGGCGTAAAGTTATCTGCCATCTCATCGACACGCTCGGCGGTGAAAATGTCTTTCGCGGAGCCGAAGCGGCTGATACACCAATAGTTTTCGCCGGCGCTCATAAGAAGAATGATGCCGCGGTTGTCGTCGCCTATGCCGATGCCGTTATTGTTGTAGAATTCATCCGTGTACTCCTCGGCAGTCTTGCCGTCGAACGACCCGACCGTCATCACCGCAACTCCGATGTCGTAATTATAGCTTATGTAATCGAGCCAGCTGTCGAGATCCTCGACCTGCTCCTTCGTGAGCAGTCCCTCATAATCATACACCCGGCTTGCCGAGGCGTCGGCAAATGCCGCTGCCGTGAGAGAACATATGAGCACGAGCGCCAGAAGAACGGATAATAGCTTTTTTTTCACGTCATACACCTCCTCAGCCCATCAGCGTCCATATCAGGAAATATGATATGAGCGAGACCGCGCCGCAGATCGAGCAGAAATATTTCCAGTACCTGCCCTTGTCAACAGGCAGGTCACCGACAAATTTTCCTGTCTGACCGTTCATGGCGAAGGTGTATTTGTTGCCGTTCCAGGTGGTGTTGAGTATCCAAACGGGGTAGAGGGCATATTTTTTCTGCCCGCCGGAAAGAGAGACGGACGAGCTTTCGGGTATGACGCTTGTATAAGCCGAGGAGATGGTCGAGGAGAGCATTTGCTCTGCACTCTTCTTAACTCTCTCGTTTGCGCGCTCATTGCACACTTCCGCCGCAACGTCGTATTTGTCGGCGAGGTAGCCCGCCAGATACGCCGTCTGAAAATCCACCGCATCGGAGAAGTTAAACGGCTCTACGGACTCCATGAGATCGTCCGGCATACTCTTCGAGCCGTCCACGGGAATGTGCTCAAAGCCCATTTTTCCGCAGCGCGAAATTGCGTAAAAGCTCGTTTCCGTGTAGTCGTAGTTTTTGTCCGACCATGCACGCACCTTCGTTGCGCGATAGCGTGCGCGAGCGTCCGCGTCCGTGTCAAACAGCCAAAACGGAACATAAACTCCCTTTACTTCGTCGATGTGATTTTCGCTGCTGAATACCTTCGGCAGGAGCTTTTTGCCGCTAAGATGCTTTTTGAGCGCTGCCTTTGCGGCGGCCTTGTCGAGCTTAAAGGGAATGATATAATCGGGGCAAAGCTCGCCCTTGAGCTGGGATTTGAATATGACGGGATTGCCGCAGTAGGGGCAGCTCATCGCGGACGTGGTCTCCTCTGCGATTATCTCGCCTCCGCACGAGGAGCAGACGTAGATGTTCATTCCCGACTCCTCGTCGAAATGAGCCCTCTCGTCCTCCTTCCATTCCAGCTCGTCGTCCTTATCGCCCTTGAGCTCCGCATCGTAGCTCTTGAGCGTTTCCAAATCAAATTCGGTGTCGCAGTAGGGACATTTCATCTTGCCGCTGGCGCCGTCGTAGGCTATGGCACCGCCGCAGCACGGACATTTGTATTGCAGCATAGTATCCATAACTTTTTACTCCTTATTTGCGGTCGTTATCGTTAAACGGGTCGCCGCATTCGGGGCAGAATTTGGGCGGGTGAGCGGGATCCTCGGGCTCCCAGCCGCACTCATCGCAGCGGTAAAGCGGGGCGCTCTCGGGCTTCTTTGCGCCGCATTCGGAGCAGAACTTGCCCTTGTTCACCGCGCCGCAGGAGCATACCCAGCCGTTCTGCGCGGGTCTGGGGGAGCCGCACTCGGTGCAGAATTTTCCCGTGACCGTCGCACCGCAGGAGCAGGTCCACGCATCTGCTGCGGGAGCCGCGGGAGCGGGCTGCGCAGGCTGCTGAGGCTGCTGAGGCTGCACGGGCTGCTGCGCTTGCTGCTGCTGACCCATGGCATAGAGATTTTGAGCGTTCATTCCGCCGCCGGCGTTCATTGCCATGCCCATGCCCATAAAGCCGGTCATCGCGCCCGCACTGTTTCCGGCTGCCGTTTTCATCGCATCCGCCTGAGCGCCGACGAGGGTCGCCGCCGCCATGGTCGGGTCGCGCATGACTGCCGAGCGCTGGAGCGTCTTTATCATCTCCGCGTCCTCGTCCGGGAGCGTTACGGAGCCGAGCGCAATACTCACGACCTGCAAGCCGCGCAGTGCACCCCATTTTTCCGACAGAGCCGCATTCATCGCGTTTTCAAGCTCGGTGTTGTGGCTGACTATCTGGTTCGGGCGCATCTCGAGATCGGACAGGCGTCCGAAGGCAGGCTGAAGCGCGCTTATAAACTCGGTCTTGAGCTGACCGTCGAGCTCGTCGCGGGTGTATTCCTCCGAAACGTTTCCGCAGACGTTCGTGTAAAACAGCAGGGGGTCTGCCATCTTGTATGAATAAACGCCCGAGCAGCGCACCGAAACGTCAACGTCAAGCCCTATCTTGCTGTCAACGACGCGGAAGGGGATGGGGTTGGGAGTTCCGAACTTGTTGTCGATGAGCTCCTTGGTGTTAAAATAGTAAATGCGCTGATCCTTGGCGGTGTCGCCGCCGAAGGTGAAACGCTTGCCGAGCGTGCGGAAGCTCTCCTTGATGCTCTCGCTGAGGTTGCCGGAAAAGATGCTCGGCTCGCTGGAGGTGTCGTATGTATACTGACCCGGCTCTGCGCAGACCTCGACTATCTTGCCCTGCTCAACGATCATCATGCACTGTCCGTCGGCCACCGCTATGCCCGAGCCGTTGGAAATGATGTTGTCGCTGCCCTTGGTGTTCGAGGATCTTCCGCTGATCTGCTTGCGGCCCTTTGTGACCAAAACCTCCTTCGGCATTGCCTCGCAGTAGAAAAACTCCTTCCACTGGTCGGCCAGCGTGCTGCCGAGCGCACCGATACCTGCTTTGATAAGACCCATATCCTATTGCTCCTCTCTTAAAATTTTTTATTTTTATTTAGTCATTTTTCAATATTTGTATCGAACACTGTATTGTTATGCAAATTATATCATGCTAAACAGTCCCTTTCAACACTTGCTTATATTTAATTATGGTGTTAAAATAAATTGTTTGTTAATTTTAATGTTCCAAGGGGGATAAAAAATGAGCATAATAAAAGATATAGCTCTTGCGCCGTCCGGCGAAATGAAGATCAACTGGGTCGAACGCAATATGCCCGTGCTCCGCGGCATAGCGGACGAGTTTTCCCGGGAAAAGCCCTTTGCGGGGCTGAAGGTCGCGCTCTCCGTGCATCTTGAGGCAAAAACGGCGTATTTGTGCCGTGTGCTCGAAATGGGCGGAGCGGAAATGTATGTCACGGGCTCTAACCCCCTTTCAACGCAAGACGACGTCGCCGCGGCGCTCGCTCACGGCGGTATGAACGTCTTTGCCGAGTATGGTTGCTCCGAGCAGCAGTATGAGGATTGCCTGCGCGAGGTACTCAAGGTAGGGCCGAATATTATCATCGACGACGGCGGAGATCTTGTTCATCTCATGCACGAGGAATACCCGGAGCTCATCGCAAACGTCATCGGTGGCTGCGAGGAGACCACCACCGGCATAAACCGCCTGCGCATCATGGCGTCCGCCGGCACTCTGCGCTTCCCGATGGTCATGGTAAACGACGCCGACTGCAAGCATATGTTCGATAACCGCTACGGCACAGGTCAGAGTGTTTGGGACGGCATCTGCCGCACCACGAACCTCATCATCGCGGGCAAATACGTCGTTATCTCCGGCTACGGCTGGTGCGGCAAGGGCGTGTCGCTGCGCGCCAAGGGGCTGGGGGCAAAGGTCATCGTCACCGAGACCGACCCCATCCGTGCGCTTGAGGCGGTAATGGACGGCTACGAGGTCATGCCCATGGCGGAGGCTGCAAAGATAGGCGATATTTTCTGCACCGTTACCGGCGGCAGAGATATAATAACCGCAGAGCACTTCCCCCTTATGAAGGACGGCGCGATACTCAGTAACGCAGGCCACTTCAACGTCGAGGTCGATATGGACGCGCTCGAAAAGACTGCGGTCAAAAAATACGAGGCGCGCCACAATATCCAGGGCTACGTTATGCCCGACGGAAAAACTCTCTTCACCATCGCCGAGGGCAGGCTCGTAAACCTTGCCGCGGCGGACGGTCACCCGGCGGAAATTATGGACATGAGCTTTGCGATACAGGCTCTTTCCGCAAAATACCTTGCCGATAACCGCGACAGCGTAAAGCCCGGCGTCATCTCCGTTCCGCGTGAAATAGACGAGGAGGTCGCAAGATGCAAGCTGCGCGCTATGGGCGTCGGCATAGACTCGCTCAGCCGCGAGCAGGCGGAGTATCTCGGCAAATGACCTTCAAAGGGCCGTATCGACGCTGAAAGGAGGCTCCTAAATGGAAAACATGGAGAATATGGACTTTGAGACAATGCGCGATAAACAGGCGGGAGAGCTGATGCAGCTTCTCGACGAGCGCAGAATGAAGGAGCTCCAGCTTCGGCTCGAGGACATGAACGAATTCGACGTTGCCGAGTTTCTGACCGAGATAGGCGACAACCGAATGCCGATGGTTTTCAGACTTCTGTCCAAGGAGACCGCCGCGGTCGTTTTCGCAAATTTCGATACGCCCGAGCAGGAGCAGATAATCAACTCTATAACCGACTCCGAGCTGTCAGCCATCATCGAAGAGCTGTACGTTGACGACGCTGTCGACATGATGGAGGAGCTTCCCGCGAATGTCGTCAAGCGTGTCATGCGCACCGCGACGCCGGAAACGAGAAGGCTCATAAACCAGTATCTCAATTACCCCGAAAACTCCGCCGGAAGCATAATGACGGCCGAGTTTGTCGATCTCAAAAAATACATGAACGTGCGCGAATCCATCGCGCGCATCCGCAGGATAGGCGAGGATAAGGAGACCATCTACACCTGCTTCGTCACCTCTGCCGACAGAAAGCTAGAGGGCGTTTTGTCGGTGAAGGACCTGCTTTTGTCCGATGACGAGACCGTTATAGAGGACATCATGGATACGAATATCGTATTCTGCATGACCCATGACGACCAGGAGGAGGCGGCGGAGAAGATCTCCGACTACGACCTCATGGCACTGCCCGTCACGGATAAGGAAGGCCGCCTTGTCGGCATCGTTACGGTCGACGATGTCATCGACGTTATGGAAGCCGAGGCCACCGAGGACTTCGAACTCATGGCGGCAATGACCCCGTCGGATAAGCCCTATTCCCGCACGAGTGCAATGGATATGTGGAAGCGGCGCGTGCCGTGGCTGATGTTCCTCATGCTCTCGGCGACATTCACGAGCATGATAATAAACTCCTTTGAGGACGCGCTTGCCGTGCAGGCGGTGCTCATCGGCTTTATCCCCATGCTCATGGGCACGGGCGGCAACTCCGGCGCGCAGGCGTCCACCGCCGTTATCCGAAGCATCTCTCTGGGCGACACTGAGCCCAAGGATGTAGGCCCTGTTGTTTGGAAAGAGTTCAGGGTCGCTATCTTGTGCGGACTCACGCTCGCCGCGGTAAACTTCGCTAAGATGCTTCTCGTTGATAAGCTTCTTCTCGGAAACGACGCCGTAACGCTCACAGTTGCGGGAGTCGTCAGTCTTTCCATTGTCTTTATCGTCATGTTCGCAAAGGTAGTCGGCAGCGTGCTGCCCATAGCCGCCGAAAAGCTCGGCGCAGATCCCGCGGTCATGGCAAACCCGCTCATATCAACCATAACGGACGCTGTCTCGCTGCTCATTTATTTTGAGATAGCAAAGCTTATGATAAGCTTCTGAGCGGAATATCCACGGAGGAATAGAAACGCAATATGCTTGTACTGATCGAAAAGATGGCTCTGCTCACCATTCTCATGGGCATCGGCTATCTGTGCGCAAAGCTCAAAGTCGTCGGCCCGGAATTCAACAAGGGACTCAGCAAAATTGTCATTAACGTCCTGCTTGCCGGCATGATCCTCTCGTCTGTCATCAATAAGCAGAT
This sequence comes from uncultured Oscillospiraceae bacterium, assembly GCA_934590355.1. Classification (GTDB taxonomy): domain Bacteria; phylum Bacillota; class Clostridia; order Oscillospirales; family Oscillospiraceae; genus F23-B02. The sequence goes on along the minus strand of CAKTOX010000024.1, from coordinate 9,277 downwards.
GTCCATGGCAAAGGCGGACGTTATATTCGGCATCGGGATGCTCACGCTGATGATGCTCATAAGCATGGCTATTGCCTACATAACCCCCTCGGCTCTGCGGATAAAGGGCGGGGACACGGGAATGTACCGCCTGCTCACCGCGTTTTCAAACGTCGGCTTCGTCGGATTTCCGATAGTCGCCGCCGTTTATAACGAGGACATGGTCTTTTTCGCGGCGCTCACGAACATTCCGTTCAATATCCTTCTGTATACCGTCGGCGTTATGCAGCTTCAGGAGAGTAACGGAGAAAAGAAGTTTAACTTCAAAAAAATCATAAACACGCCCATCATCGCAACGCTTTTGGCAACTGTCATCTTCGTTTTCGAGATACCGATGCCCGTCCTTGTTGACGATGTTGCCGATACCGTTTCGGCAGCGTGCGTACCGCTTTCGATGATGAGCGTGGGACTGTCGCTCGGCAACGTTTCCATAAAGGAAGCGCTCACGCAGCCGCGGCTTTACGGGATAAACTTCGTTCGACTGCTCGTTATCCCCATCGTAGTGTGGGGCATACTGAGATTTTTTGTTACAGACCCCGTCATGCTCGGAACCATCGTTATAGTCGCTGCCTGCCCGCCCGCGATCATATGCCCGATACTCGGCATCGAGTACGGACGCGACGGCGTCGAGGGCTCGGAGGCAGTGTTCATAGGCTCTGTGTTATCCATACTGACCATTCCGGCAATAATCGCCCTTTTGGGGCTCGGCTGAGTATTACCGCCGCAGGATTTATTTAAATTCTGCGGCGGTTTTATCATAAAAAAGTGCCACATTTTTAACACATGGGGCAATGTGCCTAAAATTTGGGTTGAATTTGTACAATTTATGAGAAATGCATAAAATCGCGAAAAAACACATTGCAATTACTGTTAAGATGGTGTTAAATAATACTGTTGTGTACTATGGTCAAGTGTTTGTATATGTGAGGACGAAGTATGAACTGGTTAAACTTTATGTACTGTGCTGCGGCTCTTGCATTGGGACTTATAGTGGCGTATGTCAATACGCTCATAAGCAAAGCAAGCATGAAAGCAAAGAGCATCGCGGGCGTCATGGGATCTAATATGCTCCGCTTTTTCCTTGATGTTGCAGCGCTTGCCGTAATCTACTTTGTCAGCACGAGGTTCGATCTTCCTATGCTCGCCATGCTCATTGCCGGTGCAATGGGGTTGACGTTCGGCGGAATGATCATGCTCCGCGTGATGATAAAAAAATCTCAGCCGCATGAAACAGAGGCGGACGGAGGTGAAAAATATTGACGGAATTTTTTGAAAAGTTTCTGAAACCGACTTCGACGATGTATTCGATGTGGGTCATTATGGCGGTCATCATTTTGTTCTGCATTATTGCGACGCGCAAAATGAAGGACGTGCCGGGCCCGCTGCAGAATTTGGCGGAGATGGCGGTCACCGGGCTTATGGGCTTGTTCGGCGGCGTTTTGGGCGAGAAGAAAACAAGGCAGTATTTCCCGCTGCTTGGCTCATTCTTTGTGCTCATCGTCGTGTGCAACTATTCCGGCCTTATCCCCGGCTCGGGCGAGCTGTTCACGGTGCCGACCTCGGTGCTGACCGTGACGGCGGCTCTGTCTGTGATTGCGTTTGTTGCGATCCAGTCCTCGGGCATCAAAAAGCACGGCGTTGGAAAATATCTGCTGACATTTTTCAAGCCTGTGATTCTTTTGGCGCCGATAATGATCATGGAGCAGTTTATCCGCCCCATCTCGATGGCGCTGCGACTTTACGGCAACATCTACGGCGAGGAGCTTGCGGCGGAAACGCTGTTTGAGCTGTTCCCACTCGGACTGCCGATAGTCATGCACGTTTTGAGTCTGCTGTTCTGCTTTATTCAGGCAATGGTCTTCACGATGCTGCTCGCGGTGTTTATAAACGAAGCAACAGAGGATGAGGAATAAATAAGTAATCTATACTATTTAAATATTGGAGGAAAACAAAAATGTCAATAGCACAGGGTCTTATCGCAATAGGCGCTGCACTGGCCATCGGCCTGAGCACCATCGGCGTCGGTATCGGTCAGGGTCTTGCAGCCTCTAAGGCTCTCGACAGTATGGCTCGTCAGCCCGAGCTCAAGGGTCAGCTCCAGTCCGTCATGATCCTCGCAATGGGCTTCATGGAAGCGCTTGCTATCTATGGTCTGGTCATTGCATTTATGCTTATAGCAAAAATATAAGCGTCATCTTCACAACTAAGAAGGAGGAGATTTGATGGTACTGGACATAGTCGGACTTGAAATATGCGTACCTGATTTTATATGGACCGTCATCAGCTTCTTCCTGTTCATGTTCCTGCTCAACAAATTCCTGTTCAAGCCTGTTTTGTCCCTGATGGACGCGCGCAAGGCGCGGATAGACGCGGGGCTTGCCGAGGGCAAAAAAGCCGAGGCAGCTCTGGAGGACAATAAGGCTCAGCTTGCACAGGAGCTCACCGAAACCGGCGCGCAGGCCCGCGCGGTCGTTAACGCGGCACGCAGCGAGGCTGAAAAAGCCAAGGGCGAGACTCTCGACGCGGCCCATGAGGAGGCTGAAAAGCTCCGCAAGGACGTGCACGAAAGGGTCAAGGCCGAGGAGGCAGCCGCCGAGAATGAGGTCAACGGCAGCATACCCGAGCTTGTTGCTCTGCTGTCCGGACGCCTCACCGGGACTGAGGTCTCGGAAAAGGACGGGCTCATAAACGAGTGCATAAGCAAAGCACGGGAATGATCCACTGATCAACAGGACCTACAGGAAAGGAGGGATAGTTCTCAGGTGGATATCATATGGAAAATTATTAACTTTATCATACTGTTCGGCGTACTCTTCTTTTTCTGCCGTAAGCTGAATCTTTTCGATAAAATGTTCGGAAGCCGCCGCCGCGGCATAGACGAGCAGATAAAGGATTCGGAAAAGGCTCAGGCGAAGGCAAAGGCGCTCGGTGAGGATATCGAAAAGGCCAAGGAAGAAAACGAAGGGCGCAAGCAGCAGCTTTTGAGCGATGCCGAAGCGAAGGCAAGAACCGACGCCGAGGCCATTGCGGCAGCGGGTGAGGAGGAAGCCCGAGACCTCATCGCCAACGCCCAAAGCAGCGAGCAGCAGCTTGTCGAGCAGATGCGCAGCCGCGTGTCCTCCGATGCGGTGCGGCGCGTTGCCGAGATAACGGCGGACGTTCTGCGCAGCGGCAGCTTTGAGGACTCCAAGCAGGCGCTCAATGATAGGTTTATCGAACAAATTAGAGAATTGGTATCGGCAATGCCGAGTGACATTTTGAACATGAATGAACTTAAAAAACTTGACATTTCAATAAAGAGCGCTCAGCCTCTGAGCGACGAGGAAATGAAGAAGCTCACGCAGATAATCTGCGAGACCTTCATATCCTGCCACAATGAGGTCGATTCCGATGTTATAGGCGGCGTGCGTATGCAGGTCGGCGATACGGTGTATGACGGCACTCTGTCGCATACCCTCGATCGGCTCAGCCAGGATGTCGAGAGCAATACCCGCCAGAACGACAACCGGCTTCAGACGATAGCCGAGGGCATCAAGCAGCAGCTTGAGAAGGTCAACGGCGACATTGACGTGTTCCAGACCGGCACCGTGCTGACTCTGGGCGACGGTATCTGCCGCGTATCCGGTCTTGCCGACGTCATGGCAGGCGAGATGCTCGAGTTCCCCGGCGGACTCAAGGGCATGGTGCAGGACCTCGACAAGAACAACGTCGGCGTCGTCCTGCTCGGACCGTTCGGCCATCTCCAGGAGGGCGACAGTGTCCGCCGCACCGGCCGCATAGTAGAGGTCCCCGTCGGCGATGCACTCATCGGCCGTGTTGTCGACGCGATGGGCAGCCCCATCGACGGCAAGGGCCCCATCAAGAACGACGGCTTCCGCCCGGTCGAGAGCCCGGCTCCGAGCGTGCTTTCGAGACAGCCCGTTTCCGTACCCATGCAGACCGGCCTCAAGGCGATAGACGCACTCGTTCCTATCGGACGCGGCCAGCGTGAGCTCATCATCGGCGACCGCCAGACCGGTAAGACCGCAATAGCGCTTGACGCTATCATAAATCAGAAGGGCAAGGACGTTATCTGCATCTACGTCGCCATCGGTCAGAAGGAATCTACCGTTGCCGGCGTTGTGGAGAAGCTGCGCAGCCACGGCGCAATGGATTACACCATCGTCGTCTCCGCGACCGCCTCCGAGCCCGCCCCGATGCTCTACATCGCGCCTTACGCGGGCGCCGCAATGGGCGAGTATTTCATGTATAAGGGCAAGGATGTCCTCGTTATCTATGACGACCTGAGCAAGCAGGCCACCGCTTACCGCGAGCTTTCTCTGCTTCTCCAGAGACCGCCCGGACGTGAAGCTTACCCCGGCGACGTTTTCTATCTGCACTCCAGACTGCTTGAGAGAGCGGCTCGCCTCAACGAGGAATCCGGCGGCGGCAGCATGACCGCGCTGCCCATTATCGAGACTCAGGCCGGCGATATATCCGCATATATCCCGACTAACGTCATCTCGATCACCGACGGTCAGATATTCCTCGAGAGCGATCTGTTCCACTCGGGCGTCCGTCCGGCAATAAACGTCGGTCTGTCGGTATCCCGTGTCGGCGGCGCAGCTCAGCTCGGCGCAATGAAGCAGGTCGCAGGTCGTCTGCGTGTCGATCTTGCTCAGTACCGCGAGCTTGCATCGTTTGCCCAGTTCGGCTCCGATCTCGATAAGTCCACGCGCGACACGCTCCACCGCGGCGCACGCATGACCGAGATCCTCAAGCAGGGTCAGTACGCACCCATGAGCGCAGCCGATCAGGTCATCGCCATCTACGCGGTGTCCGAGGGCTTCACCGACGACCTCGAGCTTGACGCAATTGCGCGCTTTGAGTCCGAGCTCATAGATTATGTAAACCGCAGTTATCCTGAATTTCAGGCTGAGGTGCTCAGCGGCAAGAAGATGAGCGCCGAGCAGCAGGCAAAGCTTAAAGAATGTATCGTGAATTTCAAAAAGTCTTTCTCGTGAAAGCAACTCCGATAAAGAAGGGAGGGGCATAAATGGCTAATATGCGCGCAATACGCACGCGGATCAAAAGCGTGAAGAATACCGAGCAGATAACCAAGGCCATGAAGATGGTCGCGGTGTCCAAGCTGCGCCGGACTCAGAGCAGTATGCAGGCTATGCGCCCCTTCTCGGAAAAAAGCCAAGAGGTCATGGACACGCTGCTCTCGTCAAGTAAGGCGGAGCTCGAAAATCGCTTCATTACGCCGCATAAAGAGGTCAAAAAGGTCTGCTACGTTCTGTTTGTCGGAAACCGCGGACTTTGCGGAGCGTATAACAGCTCCATTTTGCACTACGCCGGCTCCGTCATCGAAAATGACGGCAGGGATTATGGGCTCATCGTCTGCGGGCGCTGGGGCAAGGATGTTCTTGCAAACAGCAAGCTCAACGTCGTAAGGACGTTTACGGATCTGAGCGACACGCCGAATATCGACGAGGCGCTTGACATTGCCGACTATTTAAAGGAGCTGTATCTGTCAGGCGAGTATGACGAGATTAAGCTCATCTATCAGCACTATGTCACCGCTCTGCGTCAGGATCCGACGGTGTTTCAGTATCTGCCCGCCTCGCCCGAAAAGTGCGAAAACGGCGGAGAAACGGCGTCGTTCATCTTTGAGCCCGACATGGAAAGCGTTCTTGAGGGCGTAATGCAGCTTTATCTCAACAATAAGATGCTCAGCGTGCTGCTCGATGCAAAATGCGGAGAGCACTCGGCGCGAATGACGGCAATGACCTCCGCGGCCGACAGCACCAAGGCGCTTATTGCCGAGCTTGATCTCAAGCTCAACCGTGCGCGTCAGGCGGCCATTACGACGGAGATCACCGAGATCGTGGGCGGCGCCGCTGCGCTCAAAAAGAAAAAATAATCTCTCAAACCCCTTAAAAAAGGAGGTAAATGAATGGAAAACGGAATAATCCGAAGGGTCATAGGCCCTGTTGTCGATGTCCAGTTTCCCTCCGGCAGAATGCCGGATATCTATAACGCCATCGAGGTCACTCTCGAGGACAGAAAGATCGTTATGGAGGTCGTGCAGCACATCGGCGATAACAGCGTGCGCTGCGTATCTCTGTTCTCGACCGACGGGCTCTCGCGCGGCTGCACTGCGGTTGACACCGGCGCACCCATTAAAATGCCGGTAGGTGAGGCAACGCTCGGACGTATGTTCAACGTCGTCGGCGAGCCCATCGACGGCAAGGGTCCAGTCAATGCCGAGGAGTATATGCCCATTCACCGCGAGGCTCCCGCCTTTACCGATATTGCACCCTCGACTGAAATGCTTGAAACCGGCATCAAGGTCGTTGACCTGCTCGCGCCTTATTCCAAGGGCGGTAAGATAGGCCTTTTCGGCGGCGCGGGCGTCGGCAAGACGGTGCTTATCATGGAGCTTATCCGTAATGTCGCTTACGAGCACGGCGGCTACTCCGTTTTTGCCGGTGTAGGCGAACGAAGCCGCGAGGGCAATGACCTTTGGCATGAGATGACTGAATCGGGCGTTATCAACAAGACTGCGCTCGTGTTTGGTCAGATGAACGAGCCGCCCGGAGCGCGTCTGCGCGTTCCTCTGTCGGGCCTCACCATTGCGGAGAACTTCCGTGATGAGTCCGGTCAGGACGTTCTGCTGTTCATCGACAATATATTCAGATTTACTCAGGCAGGCTCCGAGGTATCGGCACTGCTGGGACGTATGCCGTCCGCCGTCGGCTATCAGCCGACTTTGGCAACGGAGATGGGCGCGCTTCAGGAACGTATAACCTCCACGCGCAACGGCTCGGTCACGTCCGTTCAGGCTATCTACGTTCCCGCCGACGACCTCACCGACCCCGCCCCCGCGACCGCTTTTGCGCATCTGGACGCAACGACGGTTCTGTCCCGAAGCATATCAGAGCTCGGTATATATCCCGCGGTCGATCCGCTTGAATCCACCTCGCGTATACTCGACCCGAACGTTCTCGGCAGAGAGCATTACGATACCGCGCGCGCAGTTCAGGCGGTGCTTCAGAAGTACAAGGAGCTTCAGGATATTATCGCAGTCCTCGGCATGGACGAACTGAGCGTCGAAGATAAGGCGACCGTAAACCGCGCAAGAAGAATTCAGCGCTTCCTCTCGCAGCCGTTCCACGTTGCCGAGAACTTCACCGGCGTCAAGGGCGCGTATGTAAAGCTTGAGGACACCATTCGCGGCTTCCAGGCCATCCTCGGCGGCGACTGCGACGACCTGCCCGAGCAGGCGTTCCTCATGTGCGGCACGATCGACGAGGTTCTTGCAAAGCGCGATCAGTACAGGTAAAGTGCCATGGCAGATAAGATCCATTTTCAGCTCACAACGGCCGATGGCTCGGTGTGCGATATTATGGCAAGCTATGTCCTCGTCCCGATGGTGGACGGCGATATAGGAATTCTCTCGAACCATGCCGCTCTTATCGGAGCGCTGCGCGAGGGCGTCGTGAAATACATCTGCGAGGGCGAGGCACACTATGCGGCGATAAGCGGCGGTGTGATAAGCGTTGCTGATAATGAGCTCATCGTGCTTGCACGCACCGCGGAAAGGGCCGAGACCATCGACATTGCCCGTGCGCGCGCGTCGGAAAAGAGAGCCAGACAGCGCCTTGAGGCGCATGCGGAAAACATCGACCTCAAGCGCGCGGAGCTTTCTCTGCACCGCGCCATCGCGCGCGAGAAGGCATACTTCATGCTCCACAAGTGATTTGAACTGTCAAAAAGAACGTATTGCGTTGATTTAACAGCGATAAGGAACTAATTCACCCTTATTACTGTTAGCTGACAGTTTCAGGTGTGCAGAACAGAAGCAAAAAAGCGAAGGCATTTTGGGTGCCTTCGCTTTTTGCTTCATTTTTTTGTTATTCCTCTCTGCCGCGCAGACGGTTGTTTCGGAACTGTATCCCTGATCGCAGTGGTTATACATGCATGGCATCAGAAAAAGGCGACCCGGCCGGTAAATGTCATGATCCCGAAAAACAGCAGAAACGCAGCCCACAAAAAGCAGTAAGCTCTGCCGAAAACAGGCTTTCGGGGTCTGTTTTCGGTAATGCATTCAGGCTTAGCCGGGTCATAGTATCCGACCACCTGCTGTCCCAGATCCCATTTGACGGACAGCGATTGACGGCTCAAGTACCGATAGGTCGTGCCATTCAATGTGTACTCATAGGTCGGCAGATAGTACGTCTCCCGGCGCAGCCGATCACTGCCGTCCTCCTGGTGCTCCCACCTTTCAACGACCGATTCCTCGATCCATACCACCTTCATCATCGTGGTGCCTGTGTACCGCCGCACATCATCCTCGTATTCCTTCCGTGCGCCTTTCCGGCGGCGAATCCCGAGCCAGGCCGCCAGCACACCCCCGAGAAGAAAGCCGGTTCCTGCTGTGATATTTCGCGTATATTCTACGGGCCATGCCACAAGCGCTATCGCAAGAATGAAACCGATCACGATAACTTTGATACTCTTCATGCGTCCTCCTTCCTGCCGTCATGGGCAGGGATATTTTTTCACGATACCGGCGGCCGGTTCTGTACCGCATCCACAAACAGAATGGTCAGTCCGATATAAGCGGTGCTTGCCAACGCCAGCAGGACACAGAGAATGACACAGACGATTTGCATCGGTTTATGCAGGTAACGGCGAGAGAAGACTATCTCCGACAACGACAGCAACAGCAGCACAACAGCAAGCCAAAGCGGCATACTGTCCACCTCCTTTACACGTCGCGGAATGCATCGATCATATCCGTAAACCATTTCAGTTCGCGGGCAAAGCGCTGCCGCAGCTGCGTCGGATTCTCATGGCTTTTGCCGATGTCAAAGAAGCCGCGTCCGCTGCGAACGGCAAGATACAGTCTACCATCGCGGTTGAGGTTTACGGCGAATCTGCCGAAAGAGGAATCCGCCAGCGCCATAATCCGCTCTATGCGGTCGGGAGTCAGGATGCGAAGGGCTGCCGCTTCATCGTCGCTGCTCAGATTGAATCGTTTGTCAAAGGTCTCGTTTCCAGTTTTGATGGCTTTGGCGCCGAACAGCTTATCCAGCCTGTCACGCGGCCAGATGGTCAGCCATGTAGGGAATTCCCGGTTCAGCTGGCACAGCATCCACTGACCGATGTAGACCTCCTGCTCGTTCTTTTCCCACAGGCCGGTCTCCTCCCGCTGAACCTCGCTGACTTCCGTCAGCCTGACGGTACACAG
>CAKTOX010000023.1 GCA_934590355.1 uncultured Oscillospiraceae bacterium | reverse complement strand
GACGGCCTGAAGGAAGCGATCGAGCACGTTCTGAAGCTGAAGGTCGTCAACCTGAAGACCGACCCCCAGCTCATGGGCGCACTCGGCGCAGCAGAGTATTCTCGCCAGAAGGGTCTTGCAAAGAAGTAATCTTTGACGACCTACACAGGCGCCAACAGCTCCGATGATCCGAACTGTTTGGCATCAATAACAGCTCAAAAAGGAGAAAAGCTAATGTGCAAATTCTGCAAAAAGTCTGTTAAGCTGTTTAGCATGGTAGTCGGCGTACTGTTCGTTGTTTATTTCTGGAACCTCGATCAGAAGCTCCTCGGCTGGGCATACAAGCAGGTTAACACCATGTTCGACAGAAAGCCTGTCGACATCAAGTTCTGATTTCTAAAAAAATACCGGCATATCGCCTTGCGATGTGCCGGTACGATAAAAAACTGCGAAGAGCATTTGCTCCTCGCAGTTTTTTTGCTTACTTTTGAAATTAAAGCTCTGCAATGACCTCGCATTCAACGAGCAGATCCTTGGGCAGACGAGCGACCTCAACGCAGCTTCTTGCGGGGTAGGGCTCGGTAAAGTACTGACCGTAGATGCTATTGACGAGAGCAAAATCGTCCATGTTTTTGATGAAAACGGTGGTCTTTACGACCTTGGATATATCACTTCCGGCAGCCTTGAGCAGCTCGCAGAGGTTTTTGAACACCTGATGCGCCTGAGCCTCGACACCCTCGGGTGCAGCGCCGGTTGCGGGGTCAATGCCGATCTGACCGGAGGTATACACGAGGTTGCCTACGATCTGAGCCTGCGAATAGGGGCCGAGTGCTGCGGGTGCTTTATCGGTTGATACGGTTTTCATAGTTATGTCCTCCAATTTAGTAGTTGATTCTTATCTCGAAGCCTTTGCTTTTAAGCGAATTTATCAGTCTTTCGCCGTGCTCTTTGCCGCCGACCTCACAGGCAACGTGAACGTCCGTCTGGCTCGGATCAAGCGCCGCGCTGAGCCTGTCATGCTCAACGGTGAGAATGTTTGCGCCCTGCTCGGCGATGTTGTTGAGCAGCTTAACGAGGTTACCGGGCTTATCAAGAAGCGTTGCGGTGAAGCGCAGGTTTCTGTGGCGTGCGGTAAGACCCTGCTTAATAATGCACTGGATAAAACCGACGTCGATGTTGCCGCCGGAGAGCAGGCACACGACCTTTTTACCCTTGACATCGACCTTTCCCTTGAGAACTGCGGCAACGGAGGTCGCGCCGCTCGGCTCGACGATCTGCTTGCAACGCTCCATAAGCAGCAGTATTGCCTCGGAGATCTCATTGTCGCTGACTGTGACGACATCGTCTGCGTAGCGATTTATAAGCTCGACCGTCATATCGCCGGGGGCTTTTACGGCTATGCCATCGGCAATGGTGGAAACGGAGTCGGTGGCTATGTATTTCTTTTCTCTGAACGAGCGCGCAATTGCGTCTGCGCCCTCAGCCTGAACGCCGATGACCTCGACGCGCGGATTGACCTGTTTTATTGCGGCAGCAACGCCGGCGAGAAGTCCGCCGCCCCCTGCCGGAACAACGACCATATCGACCGTGGGCAGATCGCAGAGAATTTCCAATCCGAGAGTACCCTGACCCGTCATTACCTCAAGGTCGTTGTATGGATGCAGGAAGGTTGCGCCCTCAGCCTCGCAAACCTGGCAGGCGCGCGCGTATGCATCGTCATAGCAGTCGCCATGCAGAATAACGTTGGCGCCGTAGCCCTGCGTCGCCTGAACCTTTGCGATGGAGGCGCTTGCCGGCATAACGATGGTCGCGGGGATACCGAATTTGTGGGCTGCATATGCCACACCCTGAGCGTGGTTGCCCGCAGATGACGCCACAACGCTTGTGACGCCGCCGCGCTCGACGAGAGCGGCGATCTTATTGCTTGCGCCGCGAATCTTAAATGAGCCGGTTTTCTGGCGGTTCTCGCATTTGAGATATACTTCGCCGCCCGTCATTTCGGAGAAGGTGGAGGACATATCAAGCTCCGTATGGTGCAAAATAGGCTTGAGCCGCTCGGCAGCGCACTCAATGTCTTTTAACAGCAATTCCATTGTTTCACCTCTGACAGTTGATAGATAAATTTTACTGCATTCAGAGCGAATATACAAGCGATTTGCCGAAAAATTGTCTTTGCACTATTAACAAAAATTCAATATGTCCTCGCTGCACATACAAATGAGTGTGTTCCGTTCAGCCGAGCGCGGTGAGCGAGTCAACAAAGCTCTTCATTTCCTTGCGGCTTTGTATTCCCTTGCTTTTTTCGATAATTCTTTGCTGCTGCTGCACATTGAGCGCGGAAAAATAGAGAAATGCGTCCGTGTTTTGCATGAGCGCCATACCGAGCCCGAGAGGCAGGTCGCTGCCGTTTGCTTTCATAATATCACCTCGGTAATATCTTCGGCACTATATACAAAAAATATACGGCGCAAAAGCGCCGTATATTTCAGATCGTATTGAGTTTAGTTTTGGTATGGCAGGGAGGAGAAGTAGCTTGTATCGGGCTGACCGCCTATCTTCCAGCCGCTGCCGTCGTTTGTAATCGCGATGGAACCGTTGAAGCCGCCGTCGGTGACGAAGCTAATGACGCTGCTGCCGTCGGTCGAGGTGAAGCGCAGCGAGGTGCCGACCTTGAGAAGGCTGCCGTTAGCGAGTGTGATGCTCTTTGTGGTCGTGACGAAGGTCGTGTTGTTATCAAACACAAGCTCGCCGGAATTCTTCGTGAAGCTCATGTCCGAGAGCGAGTAGACGCTGCGGACGTTATAAGTGCCGAGAATATTGACCACGGTGTTGAGAACGAGCGAGGAGCTTTCAAAGTCATTTATATGACCGTAAGCAAAGCTCTGGCCATCAAAGGACGCCGCCTGAAGAGGCTGCGCAGCGTCGGGCGAATAGAACAGCGCGCAGGTTATCGCGTCGCCGTTGGCGTCCGTGCCGTCAACGTAGATTTCGCGGATGCCGTCGCCGTTAATATCAAAAAGGCGAATACTGTTAACGCTCTTTACTGCGGTCGTGACCTCGGAGCTGCCCTTGTTGGAGCTGACGCTGATGACGCACAGACCCTCCGCATTCTCGGCGGAGCTGATGCTTTCGTCGATACCGTCGCCGTTAAGGTCGCCCGTGTAGGGCAGGCGCTCGGTTATGATCGTTCCGACCGCACCGTTGGGGTTTGTGACCTTGAGACCGCCCGCATCGTCAAGCGAGAGCAGGCGAACCTCCTTCGTCCCGTCTGCAAGCGAGAACATGACCACGATGCTCGGAGTCGTTCCCTGAAGCTCGGTGTTCAAAGCAAGCGCAGCACCGTCGGACATATCGCTGCATCCGAGTATCTGGCGCGTGACGTTAAAATTATCATCGGATACGTAGTCAATATAATATGCGCTCAGATCGAATATCGTGCCGCTTGCGCTTATGAGCATGGACTTTATGTCCGTTGCCGCGGCTCCGGCGAGTATCGTAAGATCACTGTCGTTGGTATCGGCGGCAAACGTGATGCTGACGTCGCCCTCGCCGCCCTCGCGCTGCTCAGGGATAAAGCGGCTGTCAATGACGTCCTTTAAAACATCGTAGCCGACCGTAAACTCATAAAAACCGTTTTCAACGGCGGCAAGCTCGCCGGGATTAGCGATGATGACCATACCCTCGGCACTCAGATACCAGTGTCCGTCGGAAACGAGCGAGCGCAGGGTAGAGGAATAACCCTCGTTGAAGAACACGTCCTTGTACTCGTCGCCGTTAAAGGAAACGAGTATGTTTTCCGCGACTGCGTTGACTATCTTCTCTGCACTGTCGCCGAGGTCTGCGAGCTTGAGCTCCGCGCCCGTCTGTGAGTCAAAGCTGTGACCGCTTATGGTGAGCGTGCTCGTCGTGCCCAGAGAGACCCTGTCAACGACGCGCAGTGAAACGGCTTCACTGTCTGCGCGCTGGGCTCTTACCGTGCGATCCATCGAAAACGCGGACAGACCCTCCGCGCTGCCGTCGCCGATATTCTTGACGTACTGCTCGCGGTTTGCCGTGTAGCTCTCGCCGGTGAACCTTTCGGTCATGGCTGTGATGGCGGTGTTCATTGCCTCGGCAGCCTCGACCCTTGAGGGCATCGTGACCTTCGGCAGCATATACGTCACACCGTCCTCGGCGGAGGCGCTTTCCATTTCAACAACGACGTCACCGCCGCAGCTTCCCGCGTTTGCGTTAATAATCTTATGATCTGCGGTTACGGTGATGTCAACGCGCGCGTGATTGGAAAAATCGTCAACGAAGGATTTTACCGCAATGATGTTGAGTTCCTTGTCATAAATACAAATACTGTATTCAATTTCGGCTTTGTCGGTGCTGTCGGCTTTTTCGCCTGCAAAGTCGAAATGTATCTCTGTTCCGAGGGCGATCGCCGCTTTGTCCGCAGCCTCAAACGAATCCGACCCCACATCAGTGCCGCATGAAACAGTGTAGACGTCGTCTGCCTCCATTTTAATATATACGCCGCAGCTTCGTTCGGTGTCCTTGTTGCCCTTATTGCCGCAGGCGCACAGCGATATGACCATCAGCAGAATCAGTGTGACAGCCGTGAATTTTCGCATAATATCAACTCCTTACACAGAAAGAAATTATACCATGCAGCCGCGAAAAAATCCAGCATACAAGCGAATGTTTATAAAAACGTAAAAAATCCCCTATCCGAAGATAGGGGATAATGATTTGTGCCTTATTTATGGTGATCGGGATAGTGAACGTGGAGCAGATCGTGAGCTCTGCCGCGCAGCAGACCGTAAACGATCTCAAGCGCAGGGTTCTGCTCGGACGAGCGAAGCTCGCAGTCCTCGTCGGCAACAAACAAGCCCTCGTTGCGAACGTGCTTCTGCGCACGACAGGCAGCAGGCTGACCGCCGCCGCCGATGCAGCCGCCGGGGCAGGCCATAACCTCGACAAAGTGGAAGAATTCCTCACCGCTTTCAATCTTCTCGATGAGCTTGTCGGCATTGCCAAGGCCGCTCGCGACCGCGATCTTGAGCGTGAGATCGCCAGCGGTGACCTCGAATGCCTTTATACCCTCGAGACCGCGCACGCCGCATTCCGCGATGGACGCAATCTGCTCGGTGGTGGATGCGCCGACAACGTGACGGATGACTGCCTCGGTAACGCCGCCGGTGACGCCGAAGATGACGCCCGCGCCGGTATAGTCGGCGAAGGGGCTGTCGGGCTCGGTGTCGGGAAGCTCGGAAAAGTCAATGCCCGCCTCGTAGATCATTTTTGCAAGCTCCTGCGTTGTGAGCACAAGGTCAATAAGGCGCTCGCCGTCCTTGATGAGCTCAGGGCGCGCAGCCTCGGCTTTTTTCGCAGTGCAGGGCATTATTGCGACGGAGTACAGATCCTCGTCGCCGTACTGCTGACGCAAAATGGCGCCGAACATCTCCATAGGCGAGCCGCAGGTGGAAACCTGGGGCATAAGACCCGGGTGCATATTCTCAACGTGCTTTATCCAGCCGGGGCAGCAGGAGGTGAACATCGGGAGCTTATCGCCGTTTTTGAGCTTTTCAAGGAACTCTGCCGATTCCTCCATAATAGTGAGGTCGGCGGTCAGGGAAGTGTCAAAAACATAGTCAACGCCGAGCATTTTCAGCGCCGTGACTATCTTGCCCATGACGGGCTGCGAAGCGGGAATTCCGAATTCCTCGCCGATGCCGACACGCACTGCGGGAGCGACCTGCACCGCGACCTTCTTGGTCGAATCGAATATTGCCTGCCAAAGCTCGGAGACCTGGTTTTTGATTACGAGCGCTCCGGTGGGGCATACGGCGGCACACTGACCGCAGCTCACGCACTTGGTGTCCGCGAGCTTGTTGTTAAAGCCGCAGGAGATATAGGTATCTATGCCGCGCTCTGCAAAATCGACGGCGTGAATGTTTTGCACCTCATCGCACATTCTTACGCACTTGCCGCAGAGAATGCACTTGGACGGGTCGCGCACAATGGCGGGGGAGGAGTCATCGATGGGCAGCTTGCAGTAATCGTTGGGGAAGCGGATGTTGGAAACGTTGTAGCGCCGCGCATAGGTCTGAAGCTTGCATTTGCCGGACTTTTCGCAGGTGGTACACTCGGCTCTGTGACCGGCAAGCAGCAGCTCAAGAATCATCTGGCGATGCTTTCTGAGTCTTGCGGTGTTGGTCTTGATGACCATGCCGTCCTTTGGCATCATCGAGCACGCAGCCTCAACTGCGCCGCGCTCGTTCTCGACTACGCACAGGCGGCAGCCGCCGTATATCGACAGACTCTCGCAGTAGCAGAGGTTGGGGATGTCGATATGATTTGCCTGAGCGACCTCAAGCACATTTCTGGCGTTTTCAAATTCACAGCTGATGCCGTCAATGATCATATGCTTCATATCATCAAACCTCCTTTATCGCGTGTTTCGGGCAGCCGTTCTTACACTCGCGGCACTTGATGCACTTCTCGGGATCTATCTTGTGCGGCTTGCGCAGCTCGCCGCTTATAGCGCCGACAGGGCACAGTCTTGCACACTTGGTGCAGCCTATGCACTTGAGCGGATCGATCCACATTGTGCACAGGCTGCGGCAAACGCCGGCCGGGCACTTTTTGTCTTTAACGTGGGCGATGTATTCGTCCTTGAAGTATTTGAGTGTGCTCAGAACAGGGTTCGGAGCGGTTTTGCCGAGACCGCACAGCGAGCAAGTCTTGATGACTCCGGCAAGCTCCTGAAGCATATCAATATCCTCAAGCGTGCCGTTGCCGTGGGTTATGCGCTCAAGTATCGCCTGAATTTTGGGGATACCCTCGCGGCAGGTGGCGCATTTTCCGCAGGACTCTTTCTTGGTAAAATTCATGAAGAAGCGTGCTATTTCGACCATGCAGGTATCGTCGCCCATGACGACAAGACCGCCCGAACCGATTATTGCGCCGATCTTCTTGGTGGATTCAAAGTCGAGCGGCAGGTCGAGATGCTCCTGCGTAAGACAGCCGCCGGAGGGACCGCCTATCTGAACCGCTTTGAATTGGCCGTTTTTCACGCCGCCGCCTATATCGAAGATGATCTCTCTGAGCGTTGTGCCCATGGGGACCTCGATAAGACCGGTATTTTTAATGTTGCCTGCGAGCGAGAACGCCTTTGTGCCGGTGCTCGTCTCGGTGCCTATGGCCTTGTACCAATCGGCGCCGTTACTGATTATCGCTGGAACGTTTGCAAAGGTCTCGACGTTATTGAGCGAGGTGGGGGCCTCAAACAGACCGCGGTCAACGCTTCTGGGAGGCTTGGTTCTGGGCATTCCGCGTCCGCCCTCGATGGAGGCGGTGAGCGCGGAGCCTTCGCCGCAGACGAATGCGCCGGCGCCCTTGCTTATGCGGATGTGGAAGTTTTTGCCCGAACCGAAAATGTCGTCTCCGAGTACGCCGTATTTTTCGGCCTCCTCGACGGCAATGCTCAGACGCTTGACCGCATTGGGATATTCCGCCCTGACATAGATGTATGCCTGCTCGGCTCCGCAGCCTATGCCGGCGATTATCATGCCCTCAAGCATTCTGTGAGGATCGCCCTCCATTATGGAGCAGTCCATAAACGCGCCGGGGTCGCCCTCGTCGCCGTTGCAGACGATGTACTTTACGGGCGCGTCCTTGTGAGCCGCAACCTGCGACCACTTCTTGCCGGTGGGGAAGCCCGCACCGCCGCGGCCGCGCAAACCGGAATCTGAAACCTCCTTGACGACCTCCTCGGGAGTCATGTCAAACAGCGCCTTTTCCAGCGAGGAGTAGCCGCCGACGGCAAAATACTCTTCAATGCTCTCTGCTGCGATGTGACCGCAGTTTTCAAGAGCGACCTTTTTCTGACCCTTGAAGAAGGGAATGTCCTCCTGACGGGGGTAAGCTCCGTTTTCATCTTGGAATACGAGTCTGTCGATAATATCTCCGCCGAGGATGGTCTGCTCGACTATCTCGCCCGCATCGTCGGGGGATACTCTCATATAAAGAAGACCTGCCGGCTCGATGCGGATAAGCGGAGCCAGCGCGCACAGACCGTGACAGCCGGAGAGCTTGAGACCGATGGGCTCGGGGTGCTCAACGTGATCGACTATCGAAAGCTCAACGGGGAGACCGCGCTCCACGAGCTCTCTTTTAAGACTCTCGTAAACCTCCTGCGAGCCGGCGGCAAAGCATCCGCGGCCACCGCAGACGAGAATTTTGATTTTCTGCCTGTCGAGGGCAGCCTTGCATTCGCTGCGGTAGTCATGCAGCATTTGACGCGACGAAAGCCTCATTCTTTCTCCCCCTCTCTCAAATCTGCTATAAGCTTATACATCTTTTCGGGAGTCATTGCAGGGTGAACGATGTCGTTAACGGTGCAGACGGGAGCAAGACCGCAGGCGCCGAGGCAGGAAACACGCTCAATGGTGAAAAGCCCGTCCTCGGACATATGATCCTCCGGCTTCATACCGGTGGCATTGTAAAGAGCTTCCTGCACCGCATCGGACTTTCTGACGTGGCACGCAGTGCCGTTGCAGACCTTAATTATGTATTTGCCCTTTTCATTCATCGAGAAGTTTTCGTAAAAGGTAGCAACTCCGTACAGCTCGGCATCGCTGACTCCGATCTTATCGGCAATATACGTCAGTGCATCCTTGGGCAAAAACTTGTATTCGTTCTGCACGTCCTGCATGATGGAAATGGCCTTTGTTTTATCGTATCCGTGTTTTTCAAGCACGCCGTCGATAAAACTGAAGCTGACTTTTACCAATGTGTATCATCCTTTCTATACTTATACTGCTACAAATACTTTCACTTTAACACTTTGATGAGTTTAATTATAGATAAAAAATAATTCCGTGTAAAGAATAGTTATAAAATTGTTAATTTGCGCGAACGCAGACACAAAGCAGCTTCTCGCGTACAAATGTAAGGTAGGGAACGGTTTGTGACGGTGCTGTCTGTTACTTGCTTGAATGCTTTGGTCAAATTGATGGTGAAAAATGCAAGCTTTATTGCATTTTGAACAAAAGTTTATAAGATTGACATTCATCTGACTATGTTGTATTGCAAATTCCCTCGAAAATTTATATTTTTAATTCTTGACTTTATGGGGAATTCATATATAATCAAAAATATAAATGTCTCACATGAGACAAAATGAGGTATTTCATGAAGATAAGCGAAACCGAAACCGAGCTTCTTCTGCGCACGAGCCTGTTCAGCATGGTGCCGCGAAGCGTGCTCGAAAAAATAATAGCGTCGCCCTATTGCAAGGTGAAAAGCTTCGAAAAAGGGGAGCTTGTTTACGGCACGCGGGACTTTTCGCGCAGCCTCGGGATAATTCTGAGCGGGCGGCTGAGAGTGACTAAAAATAATGCCGACGGTCACGCCATGCTCATGAGTACGCTCACGCCCGGCTCACTGTTCGGTGCGGCGGCGCTGTTTAACGAGGAGAGCGAATACGCAACGGACATAACTGCCCTCGAGGGCAGCCGCATCGTGTTTTTTACGCAGAAGCTAATGCAGCGCATGATACGCCGCGAGCCGGGGATTGCGGAGAATTATATCCGCTATTTGTCGGACAGGATCTTGTTTCTGAATAAAAAAATGTATTTTCTTACAGCAGGTACGGCGGAGGAGCGGCTTTGCAGCTTCCTTCTGGATAATATCCCGCAGGGAAGCGTGGCGGAGCTGCCGATGCCGATCAACAAGCTTGCGAGCGCACTGAATATCTCCCGCGCGTCGCTGTATCGGGCGTTTGACACGCTCACACAGTGCGGAGCAATAACGAAGAAGGGTAAGACGGTTTGTATAAACGAAGCCGAAAGGCTCAGAAATTTTATGAGGTGATAATATGAAAAAAATCGTATCGGTATTATTGTCTGTCCTTATGCTCGCCTGCCTCTTTACCGGCTGCATAAAGGACGATTCCGCCGCTGTCCAAACTCCGGAGGTGAGCGAGGAACCCACGACTATCCGTGTCGGCGCGATGACCGGCCCGACCGCGATGGGCATGGTAAAGCTCATGGACTCAAGCGACAAGGGCGAGAGCGCAAACAAGTACGAGTTCACGCTTCAGACAGAGGCGACCGCCTTCGCCCCCGCGCTCACCAAGGGCGAGATCGACATCGCCGCGGTGCCCGCAAATCTTGCATCGGTCATTTATAACAACACAAACGGCGGCATAAAAGTCCTCTCCGTCATAGCCACCGGCGTTTTGTACATCGTCGAGCGCGGCGAGAGCATAAACGGCTTTGCCGATCTTGCGGGCAAAACCCTCTACGCGACGGGGCAGGGCGCAACTCCCGAATACGCGCTGCGCTATCTTCTCAAGGCAAACGGACTTGACGGCGACAATGCGCCGCAAATACGCTGGTGTGCGGATACCACCGAGGCACTGTCGTATATCTCCAATGACGCAAACGCCGTAGCCATGCTGCCGCAGCCGTTTGTCACCGCAGCTCAGAGCAAGGTCAGTGACCTTCGTGTCGCGCTGAGCCTTGATGAGCTGTGGAAGGCGGCAAACGACGGTGCCTCCATGGCGACGGGCGTTTTGGTCGTTCGCAGTGAGTTTGCCGAAAAGTACCCACAGCAGCTCGAAAAATTCATGCAGGAGTATGCAGCCTCCGTGAAATTCGTAAACGAAAACACCGAGCAGGCGGCGCAGCTTGTCGGCGCATATGAGATCGTCAAGGCTCCCATCGCGCAGAAGGCGCTGCCGTACTGCAATATCTGCTGCATCACCGGCTCCGAGCTCAAGACCGTTTTGGGCGGCTATCTTTCCGCGCTGTATGATATGAATCCGCAGTCTGTCGGCGGTAAGCTGCCCGACGACGGCATATGTTATGAAGCAAAATAAGGATAGGCTCGGCAAGTCGCTCGCCGTATTATTCGCGCTGCTTGTCTGGCAGACGGCAGCAGTTGCGGTGGATCAGAGCATACTGCTCGTCTCGCCCACAGACGTTGCGCTGCGAATGACAACGATATGGCAGGTCGACGGCTTTGCATCGTCGATTTGGTTCAGCTTCTATCATATCGCGGGCGGATTTCTGCTCGCCCTCGTGAGCGGGATACTGCTTGCTGCGCTTTCGGGGCGCTTTAAATGGGTCGAAACCGCGCTTTGGCCGTTCATGATAACGGTAAAGACCGTCCCCGTTGCGTCGTTCGTGGTCATCTGCCTTATATGGCTGTCGGCGCAAAATCTCTCGGTGTTCATATCGTTCCTTATCGTCCTGCCGGTCGTTTACGGCAACGTCCTTCAGGGCATAAAGAGCGAGGACGGAAAAATGCTCGAGGTTGCGGAGGTCTTTCGTATGCCCATGCTTCGGCGCATACTGTATATTCATATGCCGCAGCTCAAGCCCTTTATTCTGTCCGCGTGCGCAACTGCGCTCGGTATGTCGTGGAAGGCGGGCATCGCCGCCGAGATCATCGGAACGCCCGACGGCTCGATAGGAAAGCAGCTGTACTATGCGAAAATCTATCTCGACACCGACGACCTTCTGTGCTGGACGGTAATTATAGTGATTGTAAGCGTCGCGTTTGAAAAGCTGTTCATGCTGGCGCTCAGAGCGGCATACCGCAGATTGGAGCGCAGCTGATGGAGCTTATAAAAATATGCAAAAGCTTTGACGGAAATATAATTCTCGATGATGTGAGCCTGCTTATTCCCAAGGGCAGCCGTGTGCTCATAACGGCGCCGTCAGGCAGGGGCAAAACGACGCTTCTGCGCATCATGATGGGGCTTCTGCCGCCCGACTCGGGCAGCGTTGTAAATCGTCCCGCGCGGCAGGCCGCCGTTTTTCAGGAGGATAGGCTGCCGGAGGAATTCACCGCCGTTAACAGCGTCAAAATGACCTGCCGCCGCGGCGTTTCAAAGCAGCTCATCCGTGAGCATCTTGCCGAGGTCGGACTTGCCGAGCACACGGAAAAGTCTGTCGCGCAGCTGTCCGGCGGTATGCGCCGCCGCGTTGCGATAGTCCGCGCCGTGCTCGGTGACTCAGAGATAATTTACTTCGACGAGCCGTTCACGGGGCTTGACGAGGGCACAAAAATGCGCGTCATTGACTATATTGACCGCCATTCCGACGGCAAAACTCTCGTTTTCGTGAGCCATAACCCCGAGGACGAAGCGCTTCTTAACGCAAAAAAGCTCAGCATTTAAGAAAAAAACAGCACCCCGTTATCTGAAACGAGGTGCTGTTTTGCTGCCTTGCGCCGCACTTATTGCGGCTGCCTCAGCTTTTTGAAGCTCCCTTTTTGAATTAAGCCGATTATCTGCCCCGAAAGAATGACGGTCAGCAGAGAATACGCGATGCGGCTGAGCGGGATATAGGTCAGCGACATGAGCAGAACAATAAGGTCGCTTGCGAGGTACACCCACTGTATGCCGATGTTGAAATGATGCGACAGACTCAGTGCGAGCGAATCATCGCCCGTGGGCGCGGAGTTAGCGCGCACGCACAGCCCGACGCCGATGCCGACGAACAGCGAACCCACCACCGCGGCGATGAGCGGCATATCCGCAAGCTGCGGCCAAAGCGGAGGAAACTGCTCGAACACGGCGTAAAAGAGCGAAAATCCGCCGCCGGCAACGATCGAATATGCGATAAATTCCTTGCCGAGCATCTTGAAACCGAGCAGATAGCAAAGTCCGTTGAGAATAAGTCCGGTCACGGACGGAGAGATGCCGAACCAGTGCTCCAAAAGCAGCGTCAGACCGAGAACGCCGCCCTCGGTGACTCCGGAAATCGAATGTACATTATAAAGACCAAAAGACAATATTGCGCTGCCGAGCAGTATGCTCAGACAGTTTTTCAGCTTCAGCCGGGGTATCAATTATAACAAAACCTTTCATTTTTTATGATCTCCTCCGCGTACTTGACGAAGTGCTTGACGGCGGGGGAGGCGTTTTTGAGCGAGCTGAGCGCCATGCCGAACATGATGCTCCGCGCAGGCTCCACGGGGATCTTCACGACGTTGCAGGGCCAGTTCTGCGTTATGAGCTCGTTCATTATGCTGATGCCGAGCTCCTTTTCGACCATTTGCAGCGCCGAAAAGCTCTCAACGGTGGAGAAGCTGATGTTCGGCTCGATACCGAACTCGTCAAACAGCGCGACCGCATCGTCGTCGTGACCGAAGCCGGGGAGAATGAGCTTTTCGTTTCGGCACAGTTCTATGGGATAGCTATCCGCACCTGCATATGGGTGATCGGGCGGCAGCACTGCCATCATCGGATCCTCCGTGAGCGGGATCCAGTCATACGGAAACGGCTCCTTGTAGCTCGTGAAGGCGATATCGGCGGTCTTGTCGTCAAGCCACTTGTTGACCTCTTGCCGAATACCCTCGAGCAGATTTATCTTTATCTGCGGATAGTCTACCTGAAAACGGCTTATCACCGTCGGCAGCCAATGCGTTGCGATGCTCGAATACGACGCGATAGTAACGCTGCCGATGAGAAGCCCCTTTGTGTCGGCGGCTATCTGATAAATGCGCTCCTCCTGATTTAAAAGCTCGCGTATCGCCGGCAGGAGCAGCTCGCCGTCGGAGGTCACCGTGACGCCCTTGTTGGTGCGCCGCAGCAGGGCAAAGCCGAGGTCGGCTTCAAGCGCCGTGACAAGCTGGCTGACGCCCGACGGGGTGTAGCTCAAAAGCTCTGCCGCCTTGGAAAAGCTGCCCGTCTCGGCAGCGGCTATGAATGCTTTGCAGCGCGAGGTCTCCATAATTTTCTCCTTTAAGTAATACTTAAAATAGCCTCAACGATCAATAGCTTTACTTTTGCGTAAAAATATTTTACAATGCAGACAGTAAGAAATCAAGCACTATTCAGGGCCCGAATATAATTGATGTCTTTTGAAAATATAATCAGAAATTTCTAAAATTATATCGGAGGGATAGTTATGAAAAAGTCTACTGTTTTCGCACTTCTTGTTGTCGTCAGCCTCGTCTGCGCCGTCGCTTCCAGCTACTGCATGGCAGTGTACACCTCTTCCGAAGCCCTTTTCGGCATTCTCAGCATCGTCAGCGCCTGCGCATTCACCCTGTTTGTAAACAAGCTGACCAACGCTCTGGACTGAGTCTGAGCCTTAGCTCGTGAAAACCGTAATATATTATCCCGGCCCCGCGTCATGAACACGGGGTCGGGTTTATTTTTGCCTGTGAGCTTCTGCGGAAAATGAAAATCAAGCCTTGTGCATGAGTGCGAGCTGATAAAACGCGACTGCGCTTGCGGCGGCTACGTTTAATGAATCGACTCCGTGCGTCATCGGTATGCGCAATGTGTAGTCACAGCTTGCGACCGTCTGCGCCATGAGACCGTCGCCCTCCGTGCCGAGCACGATGGCGAGCTTCGGCTCCCTTGCGGGAGCTGCGTCATAGATGGGCAGCGACCTGTCCGTGAGCGCCATTGCCGCGGTCTTGAAGCCGAGCGATTTAAGCTGCTCGATCCACGGCGTATCCTCGGAAAGATACGTCCACGGCACCTGAAATACCGTGCCCATACTAACCCTGACGGCCCTGCGGTACAGGGGATCGCTGCCCTGAGCCGTGAGCAGGACCGCATCCACACCGAGCGCCGCCGCCGAGCGGAATATTGCGCCGATATTTGTCGGGTTCATCACGTTTTCGAGCACCGCGATGCGGCTCGCGCCGGAGCAGATATCCTCAACGCTCCTGAGCCTCGGACGGAGCATCGCGCAGAGCATACCGCGCGTAAGGTGGAAGCCCGTGAGCTGCGTGAGCACCTCGAGCGGCGCAGTGTATACGTTAATATCATCGGGGCAGCGCGCGAGAATGTCCCTTGCCTTGCCCTGTGCGTGCTTGGTTTCCATGAGAAACGACAGGGGAGTGCAGCCGGCATCGAGAGCGCGCTCGATAACGAGCGGGCTTTCCGCAATAAACATCGCGTTTTCCGGATGCATCCTGTACAGAAGCTGATTTTCCGTAAGTCTGGCGTAAACGTCAAGCTCCGATGCACCAAAGTCGATTATTTCAATAAAATTTGCCATAGCAGCTCCTAAAAACGCACGGCAGTGTAAAAACCGCCGTGCGTTATGGTGCGGGTAACAGGGGTCGAACCTGCACGCCATAAGCACGAGAACCTAAATCTCGCATGTCTGCCAATTCCATCATACCCGCGTATAAATGTCATCATAACACAAGCAATATTTTTTTGTCAATTGCTTAATGGAGGTGTTGACTATTATGGCGCGAGTAATTACAATAATGCCGTATCTTTAGCTGCAACGTGCGGGAGGCTCTTGTTATGAAAAATAAATATGTTGCATATGTAATTGCCGCCGGCACACTCTGGGGCTTCATGGGCTTTTTCCGAAGGACGCTCGACGCGATGGGCGTTTCCGCGATCGGCTGCATTGCGGTCAGATGCATTTTTCCCGCCCTGCTGTTCGGCATAGTCATTGCAATCAAGGACCCATCCGCCTTTAAGATCAGGCTGCGCGATATTTGGATGTTTATCGGCAGCGGCATAGTCTCGCTTTTGGTTTTCGGCGTGTGCTACTTCAAGGCGATGGATCACATGAGCCTATCCGCGGCGGCAATATTGCTGTACACCGCTCCCTGTTTCGTGATCCTCATTTCGGCGGTGCTTTTTAAAGAGAAGCTCGGTGGGCGCAAGCTCGTTGCGATGGTGCTCGCTTTTGCCGGCTGCTGCCTTGTTTCCTGCATCGGCAGCGACACCGCGATAACGCCCGTTGGACTTCTGCTCGGCCTTGCCTCCGGCGTATGCTATGCCCTTTACAGCATTTTCAGCCGCTTTGCGCTAAACAGCGGCTATTCGAGCCTGACAATAAATTTCTACTCCTGCCTTTTGGCTGCCGTCGGCGCGACCGTGTGGGGCGGCACGGAATATGTAAGCATAATTTTCTCAAGCCTTCCCAACCTCGGCTTTGCCTTTGCGACCGGCGTTGTGACCTGCTTCCTGCCGTATCTTTTCTATACCTGCGGGCTCGTGGGACTTGAAAACGGCAAGGCGAGCATCATGGCGTCAATCGAGCCCGTCGTTGCAACGTTCGTCGGTATTGCGATTTATAACGAAGCGCTCACGGCAATGAGTGCCGCCGGAGTTGTGCTCGTGCTTTCGGCTATCGTACTGTTAAATATAAAGAGCGAAAAAAATCACGCAGTTAACTGACTGCGTGATTTTTCAGCGTGTCAAAAATGTCTGTGACTTTTTTGCACGCTGAAAAAACGCCACATTTTTTGTGAAGCGCAAGCTTCACAAAAAATTTCGCTTCGCTCGTCAAAAAGCCTGATAGCTCAGGCGTTTTTGATGGCTATAATCTGATTTCGAGCGGGGTCTTTGCCCCCTCGAGCTCCCCCGCTGCGCGGTTATCTTTCCTTGGCAGCATAGGTTTTTCGACAGTCTGAAAAATGTTTTATCTATCAGTCCTCGCCTGCGGCTATCATCTGAAGCGCGTGGTCGAGAATGCCGATTATCGCCTCAAGATTTTGTCTTGCGCCGGACTCGTTGCCGGGGAGGTTAATAATGAGGCTTTTGCCGCGAATTCCCGCCACGGCTCTGGAGAGCATGGCGCGCGGCGTTATCTGAAGACTGTAATGCAGCATCGCCTGCGGTATTGCGGGTATCTCGCGCGAGATAACGTCGCGGGTAGCCTCAGGGGTGATGTCGCGCTTTCCGAAGCCCGTGCCGCCGGTGGAGATTATAAGATCCGCGCCGAGCTCGTATGCACATTTAATAAACTCCGCGGAAATTTCATGTCTCTCGTCGGGAACGAGTCCCCTGTGGATCACGTTAAAGCCCGCATCGGTCAGCATCTGCACGATGGCGGGGCCGCTTTTATCTACTCTTGTGCCCGCCGAGCATCTGTCGCTGACGGTAATAACTGCTGCCTTATAATCCATGTCGTCTCCTTTTTCGCCTTGTTTATTTCTTAAAGCTGTCCTTGAGCGCGACCGCGCGGTTAAACACAAGATGCTCCGGAGAGGAGTCCTTGCTGTCGACGCAGAAGTAGCCCATGCGCAGGAACTGGAACTGCGCCGGAGCGACTGCGCTGCCGAGCATTTTTTCGAGCTTGCAGCCGGTGAGCACCTCGAGCGAGTCGGGGTTGAGACAGCTGAGATAATCCTTGTCCGCCGCGTCCGGATCTGGATCGGAGAACAGGTTACTGTAAAGTCTGACCTCGGCGTCGGCGCAATTATTTGCATCGACCCAGTGGATAGTCGCGCCCTTGACCTTGCGGCCGTCGGCAGGATCTCCGCCGCGGCTGTCGGGATCATAGGTGGCAAGGACCTCGACGACGTTGCCGTCATCGTCCTTGACGCAGCCCGTGCAGGTTATGAGATACGCGCCCTTGAGACGGCACTCGGGCCCTGCGGGGTAAAGGCGTTTGTACTTGGGGACGGGAGTCTCGAGAAAGTCATCGCTCTCGATCCACAGATTGCGCGAGAAGCTTATCTTTCTCGTGCCGGCCTCGGGATCGTTGGGATTATTCTCAACCTCAAGCTCCTCGCTCTGACCCTCGGGATAGTTCGTTATCGTGAGCTTCACGGGGCGCAGAACTGCCATGGCGCGCTGAGCGTGCTCGTTGAGATCCTCGCGCAGACAATGCTCAAGGAATGGAAACTCGACGGTGCTCGGAACCTTTGCAACGCCAATCCTCTCGCAGAAATTGCGGATGGACGCGGGGGTGTAGCCGCGGCGGCGCAGACCGCACAGCGTCGGCATACGCGGATCGTCCCAGCCGGAAACTCTGCCCTCCTCCACGAGCCTTCTGAGCTTGCGCTTGCTGAGCACGGTGTAGCTTATGCCGAGGCGGGCAAACTCGATCTGTCTGGGCTTGGAGGGAACGGAAACATTGTTGATGACCCAGTCGTAAAGCGGGCGGTGGTCCTCGTATTCAAGCGAGCACAGCGAATGGGTGATGCCCTCAAGTGCGTCCTGAATGGGGTGGGCGAAGTCATACATGGGGAAGATGCACCACTTCGTGCCCTGACGGTGATGCTCGATGTAGCGAATACGGTAGAGCACGGGGTCGCGCATATTGAAGTTGCCGGAGGCGAGGTCGATCTTTGCGCGCAGAGTGTACGAGCCCTCGGGGAACTCGCCGTTTTTCATGCGCTCGAACAGTGCAAGGCTCTCCTCAATCGGTCTGTCACGGTAGGGGCTTATTGCGGGCTTGGTGGTATCGCCTCGGTACTCCTTAAACTGCTCGGGCGTGAGCTCGCAGACGTAGGCAAGCCCTTTTTTAATAAGCTCAACGGCAAATTCATAGGTCTTTTCAAAATAATCCGAGCCGTAGAAGAAACGGTCGCCCCAGTCAAAGCCGAGCCAGTGGATATCCTCCTGAATGGCATCGACGTACTCGGTGTCCTCCTTGGCGGGGTTAGTGTCGTCCATGCGCAGATTGCAGATGCCGCCGTATTTCTCGGCGGTGCCGAAATCTATGATAAGTGCCTTGCAGTGACCTATGTGCAGATAACCGTTAGGCTCGGGCGGGAAACGGGTATGCACCTGCATCCCCTCGCAGCGGCCGCCCTTGGCAAGGTCTTCGTCAATAAAGTTTTCAATAAAATTCTTGCTTATCTCTTCCATGTCCTTACTCCTGTGTGATTAGGTAGTAAAATTATAAACGATATTCGGCGCAATTACAATATTAAAATTAAATTCGGGCACTTATGTGCATTAAGTACGGAAAATTTTATATTTTTCGCAAGCTGTGGCATATGCGGTTGAGATAAATGCGATACTGTGCTAAAATACGCTCAGGTGATAAAAATGGACAATAAGTTTGATATTCTCATAATAGGCGGCGGACCTGCCGGCATATCGGCGGCGCTCACTGCGATAAATCGCGGCAAAACGGTCGGCGTCATAACAAATCCGCCCGAAAGCAGCAAGCTGTATCTTGCCGAGAACGTTACCAATTATCCCGGCCTGTCCGGCAGCGGAAAAGATATCGTGAATGCCATGTTTTCGCAGCTTGAGCACAGCAGGGCGCAGATCATATCAGGCAGGGCGCTGAGCGTCATGCCCATCGGAAGGACCGTAGGCGTCGCGGTTGGAAACGACTTTTACGAAGCAGGTGCCGTCATCGTTGCGGCGGGGATCAGCCGAAAACCCGTTTGCCAAGGCGAAACGGAGTTCCTCGGCAGAGGAGTGAGCTACTGCGCGACCTGCGATGGTATGCTCTATCGCGGCAAGACGGTTGCCGTAATAGGCGACAGCGCGGAGGCCGAGCACGACAAGAGCTTTCTGCGCGGCATCGGCTGCGAGGTCATCGAATTTTCGGGCAAAGAAAAATTCGACATTAAGGGCGGCATGAAGGCAGACACTCTTGTTGCCGACGGCAGGGAGTATAAAACCGACTGCATCTTTATTTTAAAGGACACACTCTCGCCCGACAGCCTCGTGCCCGGACTTGAGATCGAGCGCGCAGTTATAAAAGCAGACCGCAGCGGTAAAACTAACGTCAAGGGCGTATTTGCCGCAGGAGACTGCACCGGAGCGCCGTATCAGCTTGCAAAGGCAGTGGGTGAGGGCAACGTTGCCGCGCTCGCAGCCTGCGAATATATAAATAACATCGAAAAGGAGATATAAAAAATGTCAGTTATGCATCTTACGAAGGACAATTTCGATTCCGTCATCTCTTCCGGCCTCGTGCTGGTCGATTTCTGGGCGACCTGGTGCGGACCCTGCCGTATGCAGGCTCCCATACTCGAGGATTTCGACAAGCAGATGGAGGGTCGCGTCAAGGTCTGCAAGCTCGACGTTGACGAGGTCCCCGCGATAGCGCAGCGCTTCGGCGTCATGAGCATCCCGACTCTCATCGCGTTTAAAGACGGCAAGCAGATAGGCAAAAACGTCGGCGTTACAAGCAGCGAGGAGCTCGTGCGTATGTTCGGCTGACAGGCCGCGGTAATTTAAAATTTTGTTGCATTTCAAATTGCGCTCGTATATAATGGATTATCCGTTATATACGGGTGCAATTTCTTTTACAGGAGGAAATTATGTCTGACTATATAATCAGCTGCTGCTCGACGGCAGACCTTACGAAGGAACATTTTGAAGCGCGTGATATTAAATATGTGTGCTTCCACTATATGCTCAACGGAGCCGACTACATGGATGACCTCGGACAGAGCATCCCCTTTGAGGAGTTTTACAAGAAGATGGCCGAGGGTGCGGAGACCAAGACAAGCCAGGTCAACGTCGCTGAATACGTCGATTTCTTCACTCCCTTCCTCAAGGAAGGCAAGGACATTCTCCATGTTACTCTTTCCAGCGGCATCTCCGGCACGATAAACTCCGCCCGCAGCGCCGCGGAAATCCTCTCCGCAGAGTACCCCGAGCGCAAGATCTACATAGTCGATTCTCTCGGCGCATCCTCCGGCTACGGTCTTCTTATGGATACCCTTGCCGACAAGCGCGATGAGGGGCTGACTGTTGACGAGGCTCGCGATTGGCTCGAGGAGAACAAGCTGCATCTGCACCACTGGTTCTTCTCCACCGACCTGAGCTTCTACGTCAAGGGCGGCAGGATCTCCAAGGCGGCAGGCTTCTTCGGCACTATGCTGAACATTTGCCCGCTTCTCAATATGGATAACCTCGGCCGTCTTATTCCCAGGGAAAAGATCCGCACGAAGAAAAAGGTCATCAAAACCATCGTTGAGCGCATGGAGCAGTGCGCAAACGACGGTCTTGATTATTCCGGCAAGTGCTACATTTCGCAGTCGGGCTGTGTCGAGGACGCAAAGGAAGTCGCCGCTCTTATCGAGGAGCGCTTTACTAAACTCAACGGCAAGGTCGATATAAACTATGTCGGCACGACCATCGGCAGCCATACCGGACCCGGCACTGTCGCATTGTTTTTCTGGGGCAACGAGCGCGGCGAGTGATAACGCCTTGACTTTTGCGGAAAAATGTGCATATAATATGACTTATTAAAGGCAATGACGGACAGGAGTAAGCGGCTCATGCTTTTCAGAGAGGGAACGGTCGGTGAAAGTTCCTGAAGCAAACCGCCGAAGGTCGGTTCCGAGCGCCGAGCCGAAAAATGCAGTAGGCCGGACGGGTGCTCCCGTTACAGAGCGTTGAGAGCCGCGCATCGCGCGGAATTCAGGTGGTACCGCGTATTACTGCGTCCTGATTTTTTCGGGACGCAGTTTTTTTATTACTTCAGGAGGGTAAAAATATGAAAGAATTGCCAAAGGTGTATGACCCGGGGACGGTTGAAAAAAGAATATACGATATGTGGCAGTCGCAGGGCTGCTTTAAGGGCGTCATAGACCCCGACAAGAAGCCGTTTTCCATCGTCATGCCGCCTCCCAACGTCACGGGACAGCTCCACATGGGTCACGCGCTTGACTCGACTCTTCAGGACATTCTCACGCGCTACAAGCGTATGCAGGGCTATGCCGCTCTTTGGCTTCCCGGCACCGACCACGCGGGCATTGCCACGCAGATAAAGGTCGAGGAGGAGCTGCGCACCAAGGAGGGTGTTACCCGCTATGACCTCGGCCGCGAGAAATTCCTTGACAGAGTGTGGGATTGGAAGAACAAATACGGCGACCGCATCGTCGAGCAGCAGAAGGTGCTCGGCGCGTCCTGCGATTGGGACAGAAGTGCGTTCACCATGGACGAGCAGCGTGCCAAGAGCGTCCGCGAGACCTTCTGCGAGCTGTACGAAAAGGGACTTATCTATAAGGGCAGCCGCATCATAAACTGGTGCCCCAAGTGCCGCACCGCGCTTTCCGATGCCGAGGTCGAGTACAAGGACGTGCCCGGCTCCTTCTGGCATATAAGATACCCCATTGAGGGTTCGGACGAGGAGTTTATCATCGCGACCACCCGTCCCGAGACCATGCTCGGCGACTCCGGCGTTGCCGTGCACCCCGACGATGAGCGCTATAAGCACCTTGTCGGCAAAAATGCTATCCTGCCCCTCGTCGGCAGAAAGCTGCCCATCGTCGCGGACGACTATGTTGAGCTCGGCTTCGGCACCGGTGCAGTTAAAATGACCCCCTGCCATGACCCGAACGACTACGAGGTCGGACTGCGCCACAACCTTGAGCAGATACTTTGCATCGACGAGGACGCAAAGATAATAAACGGCGGCAAGTATAACGGCATGGACCGTTACGAGGCGCGCAAGGCGATCGTTGCCGATCTTGAGGAGCAGGGCTATCTCGTCAAGGTCGAGCCGTATAACCACAATGTCGGCTGCTGCTACCGCTGCGGCACCGTCGTTGAGCCGCTCACGAGCCCGCAGTGGTTCGTGAAGATGCAGCCCCTTGCCGAGGCGGCGATCGAGGTCGTCAAGGACGGCAGGATCAAATTCGTTCCCGAGCGCTTTACCAAGATATATATGAACTGGATGGAGAACGTGCACGACTGGTGCATCTCCCGCCAGCTTTGGTGGGGCCACCGCATTCCTGCATGGTACTGCGATGACTGCGGCAAGATAAGCGTATCGCGCACGGACCTCTGCGAGTGCGAGCACTGCCATAGCAAGAACATCCACCAGGAGGAGGATGTTCTCGACACGTGGTTCTCCTCGGCGCTTTGGCCGTTCTCCACCCTTGGCTGGCCCGACAAGACGCCGGAGCTTGACTATTGGTACCCGACCTCCGTCATGGTCACGGGCTATGACATCATTTTCTTCTGGGTCGCGAGAATGATATTTTCCGGCATGGAGCAGATGAAAAAGGAGCCGTTCAAGACCGTTTTCATTCACGGCCTCGTGCGCGACAGCCAGGGCAGAAAAATGTCCAAGAGCCTCGGCAACGGCATCGATCCTCTTGAGATGGCGGAAAAGTACGGCGCCGACGCACTGCGCTTTAACCTCATAACCGGCAACAGCCCCGGAAACGATATGCGCTTTTACGTTGAAAAGTGCGAGGCAATGCGTAACTTCTGCAACAAGATCTGGAACGCATCGCGCTTTGTAATGATGAACCTCACCGTTGAGGATAACCGTCTGCCCGAGAAGCTCGAGACCGAGGATAAGTGGATACTTTCGAAGCTTGACCGCGTTATCAAGGAAGTCTGCGACAATATGGACAGCTTCGAGCTGGGCGTTGCCGCGGGCAAGATATACGACTTTATCTGGGACGATTACTGCGACTGGTATATTGAGCTCACGAAGCCGCGCCTTAACGGCGATGACGAGTCGGCAAAGGAAGGCGCACAGCGCGTGCTGCTGTACGTTCTCGTTGAGATACTCAAGCTCCTGCACCCGTTCATGCCGTTCATCACTGAGGAGATATGGCAGGCTCTGCCGCACGAGGGAAATGCGCTGATGATGCAGTCCTACCCCGAGTATGATGCACAGCTCAACTTCCCCGAGGATGAGGCAAACTTCGGCATGGTCATGGATGCCATCAAGGCAGTTCGTGCCCGCAGAGCGGAGATGAACGTGCCGCCCTCCAGAAAGAGCCACCTCATTATCGTGACGGACAAGGCAAAGGCCTTCACGGACGGCGAGAAATTCATCTGCAAGCTGGCTTATGCCTCCGCTGCTGAAGTCAGAGCCGAGCTGCCCGAGGCTGTCGACGGCATGGTCTCCGTTATCACCGACAACGCAAGAATGTTCATGCCCATGGCCGAGCTCGTCGATCTTGAAAAGGAGCGCGCCCGCATGGAGAAGGAGCTTGCAAATGCAAGAAAGCAGCTCGACGGTCAGACAGCGAAGCTGGCAAACGAGAACTTTGTTTCCCGCGCGCCCGAAAAGGTCGTCAACGCCGAGCGCGAAAAGAAGGCAAAGCTCGAGGCGCTCATCGAAAATCTTGAGGACAGCCTGAAAAATCTCGGATAAGTCCGACGGCTTTTTGCAAAATATGCATATATGATTGGTTAAACTGATGCTATGCAGTGCATGGCATCAGTTTTTCGTATTTTTACAGCATTGGAGTGAAGAAAATGAACATCAAGGCGGATTATTCCGACGGCCGTCTTACCGTGAGCCTATACGGTGAGCTTGACCACCACAGCGCAAGGGCTGCGGTGGACGCGATAAGCGATGCTCTTGACAGGTATCTGCCGCGCGACCTTGTGCTCGATTTAGGTGCGCTCGGCTTCATGGACTCGTCCGGCATTGCCGTTATCGTGCGAAGCTATAAAAAGGTACGCGGAGCGGGCGGGAGAATGTATATCGAGGATACGCAGCCGCAGCCGTTAAAGGTGCTCGATGCGTCCGGTATCGACCGCATGATACCCATAACGGCGAAAAGAGAGGTGACGACATGAGGATTTCAAATTACATAAAGCTGGAATTTCCGAGCAACAGCGTCAATGAGAGCTTTGCGAGAGCCGCGGCGGCGGGCTTTGCCGCGCAGCTTGATCCCACGCTCGACGAGCTCGGCGATATTAAAACCGCCGTCAGCGAGGCCGTTACCAACTGCATAGTTCACGCTTATCCCGACAGCATCGGAAAGATATCTATGCGCCTGCGGATAGTTGACGGCGAAAGGCTGGAGATAAGCATCCGCGACAAGGGGCGCGGGATAGACGACCTTGAAAAAGCGATGCAGCCCATGTACACAACGGGCGGGGAGGAGCGCAGCGGCATGGGCTTTACGATAATGGCGAGCTTCATGGACAAGCTCAGCGTCAAAAGCTCACCCGGCAGGGGCACCGCGGTCACGATGCAGCGCACGATACGCCGCAGAAGAAGCATGAGATGACCGATTGTATGCTAAGCGACCTTCGCCTTGCGAAAACCGGCGACAGGGAGGCGGCAGCGCGGCTGGTGGAGGAAAACGCGGGGCTTATTTGGAGCATCGCGCGCCGCTTTTTCGGCAGGGGTACGGAGCCGGACGATCTGTATCAGCTCGGCTGCCTCGGCTTTTTGAAAGCCATTGACGGCTTTGATCTCAGCTTCGGGACACAGTTTTCGACGTACGCAGTGCCGAAAATATCGGGGGAGATACGCAGGTTTCTGCGCGATGACGGCATGATCAAGGTCAGCCGCAGCATAAAGGAGCGCTCAAATCATATCCGTACGGCGCGCACTGCGCTTGAGCAAAGGCTCGGACGCGAGCCCTGCATATCCGAAATCGCGGAGGAGGTAGGGCTGACGCCGGAGGAAATAGCCTTTGCTGAAACCGCTGTCGGTCCTGCCGAGAGTCTTCAGCGCGAAACAGGAGACGACGGCTTCACGCTCGAGTGCGTTTTGACCGATTCCTTCGGCGAGGAGCGCATGATCGAGCACATCTCGCTGCGCTGCGCGATCGAAAGGCTGCCCGAAAAGGAGCGCAATACCCTGTGCCTGCGCTACTATCACGGTATGACGCAGGAAAAGACAGCCCGTGTCATGAATGTTTCGCAGGTGCAAATATCGCGCCTTGAGCGCAAGGCCCTGGAGAAACTTCGTCAAATGCTTGATAATTAAAGCTTTTTTGTCATAATTGACTCATAAATCGTCCGTTCGGAACCTCGGTTTCGGGCGGGCGTTTTTGTATATTGCTCAAAAACTATTAAAAAACTATTAAATCGACATTTGACTATTGAATTTTGCAAATTGAGCGTTAAAATATCATGGTGATTTAGAAGAGGAGATTATACATGGCAAAGACAAAAAGAGATAAAGCGCTGAATATGCTCAGCGGAACAATGTGGGATAAGATACTGCTCTATGCTCTGCCCGTTGCGGCAACCGGCATTTTGGGGCAGCTTTTTAATGCTTCGGATATAGCCGTAGTCGGCAATTTTGCCCCCGGCGATACCGTTTCCGCGGTTGCCGCGGTCGGTGCCAACGGCCCCATCATAGGGCTGGTTCTCAACCTTTTCATAGGCATCGCGCTCGGTGCAAACGTCGTCATTGCAAATGCCATCGGCAGGGGCGATCACGAAACCGTCTCGCGTGCGGTGCATACATCTATCGTTGCAAGCGTACTCGGCGGTCTGCTCATAACGGTCCTCGGTGAGCTTTTTGCAATTTCCGTACTTGAAATGCTCAACGTCCCCGAGGAAGTGCTCCCTCTCGCGGCAAAATATATGCGCATATACCTCATCGGAATGCCCGTTATTTTGCTTTATAACTTCGAGTCGGCGATATTCAGAAGCGCCGGAGATACGAAAACTCCGCTTGCCGCGCTTGCAATATCGGGCGCACTCAACGTGCTGCTGAACCTGTTTTTCGTCATAGTCATGCGCATGACCGTCGAGGGCGTCGCCATTGCGACCGTTACGGCAAACGCGATAAGCTCGGTGCTTCTTATGAGAAAACTCATAAAGAGCGAGCTTTTAGTCAAAATTGAGCTTAAGAAGCTGAAGATAAGCTGGCCCATTCTCGCCCGCATTCTCAAGATAGGCGTGCCTGCGGGAATTCAGGGCGCGGTGTTCTCGCTGTCGAATATCGTTATCCAGTCTGCTATAAACAGCCTCGGAAAGATTGTTATGGCGGCCTCGAGCACGGCTTTCAATATTGAGATAATGGCGTATTATATCCTCAACTCCTTCGGTCAGGCGTGCACGACCTTCGTCGGCCAGAACTACGGCGCGGCTCAGATCGACCGCTGCCGCAAGGCGTTCAAGCTCTGCCTCATAGAGGGCGCCATAGCAACCGCCTGCGCCGTCGGAATTACGCTCGTGTCGGGTAAATTTCTGCTGTCGCTGTTCAATAACGACCCCGAGGTCATACGCCTCGGATTTATAAGACTCAAGTATATTTTCGCATCCTATATTTTCTCGACCGTCTACGACGGAATGTCAGGTTACCTTCGCGGCTTCGGCATATCGCTGACCCCGGCTTTGCTTACAATGCTCGGAGTGTGCGGCATCCGTATGCTCTGGGTTGCAACGGTTTTCCCGAAAAACCCGTGCTTTGAGACCATCATGCAGGTCTATCCCATAAGCCTTGCCGTAAACGCCGTTCTTATCTTCACGGCGCTAATGGTCATTCGTCCTGCTAAGAAATATGCCCATGTCTGCCTTGATAACTGATACGGTTCGTGGTAAAATAACTCGTTATGAATATGGAATTTAGAGAAAAATATATTGAAGCGAGAAAAAAGGTAGTCGAGAACGATTTTGCAAAGCTCAATCCCATGCAGAGAAAGGCTGTCATGGCGACTCAGGGCGCACTGCTCATCCTTGCAGGCGCAGGAAGCGGCAAAACCACGGTGCTCATAAACAGGATCGCAAACCTCCTGCGCTACGGCAAGGCCGGCGACAGTGATGAGATACCCGCCAATGCGAGCGAGGACGATATTGACGTATTCCTCCGCGGCGGCGATGAGGCGCGCAGGCTTGCGGCCTTGGAGCCTGTTGAGCCGTGGCGCATACTTGCCATCACGTTCACAAATAAGGCTGCCGAGGAGCTTAAAACAAGGCTTTCCGCTATGCTCGGTGAGGCGGGAGCCGATGTCTGGGCTTCGACGTTCCATTCCGCCTGCGTGAAGATCCTGCGCCGCGACGCCGAGCGTTTGGGATTTCAGTCGAGCTTCACCATCTATGACACTGCCGACAGTCAGAGTCTTATAAAACATATCCTGCGCGACTTTGATATTG
The DNA here is from genome assembly GCA_934590355.1 of uncultured Oscillospiraceae bacterium. Taxonomy (GTDB): domain Bacteria; phylum Bacillota; class Clostridia; order Oscillospirales; family Oscillospiraceae; genus F23-B02. The sequence goes on along the minus strand of CAKTOX010000023.1, from coordinate 6,312 downwards.
ACGATAAGCAGTTCCCGCCGCGCTCTATTCAAAATGAGATAAGCAGGGCAAAGGACGAATTCTGCTCGCCTGAGGAATATTATGCCCGTGCAAAGGCGTCCGGAGACAGATATAGGCTCAGAATAGCGGAGATCTATGCCGAGTATTCCCGCCGCGCACTTGCAGCCGGCGCAATGGATTTTGACGACCTTATTTATTACACGGTAAAGCTCCTTAACGAAAACGAGGACGTTTGCCAATATTGGCAGAGAAGATTTAAATATATCCTCATCGACGAATATCAGGATACGAATAAGCTTCAGTATATGCTTGCGTCAAAGCTTGCTGAGGGCTGGGGAAATATCTGCGTTGTCGGCGATGACGATCAGAGTATTTACAAATTCCGCGGTGCGACGATAGAAAACATCCTCTCCTTTGAGGATGAGTACAAGGGCTGCCGCGTGATACGCCTTGAGCAGAATTACCGCAGCACGGGACATATCCTCGGCGCAGCCAACGCGGTGATCAGAAACAACCTCGGACGCAAGGGCAAGGAGCTCTGGACGAACTCCGGCGAGGGCGAGCTGCCCGAGCTTTATGTTGCCGACAACGAGCATGACGAGGCAAGCTACGTCGCCTCGCAGATACTCGGACTTTACGGCAAGGGCTCGTCATGGGGCGAAAGCGCGGTGCTCTACCGCATGAACGCTCAGTCGCGTCAGATAGAGCAGGCGTTCAAGCGCAACGGCATACCCTACAAGATCTTCGGTGGAACGGGCTTCTTCGATCGTGCCGAGGTAAAGGATATGCTCGCGTATCTTTGCGTCATTGCCTCTCCGAGCGATGATCTCCGCCTTGGCAGGATAATAAATAACCCGCCGCGCGGCATAGGAGCGAAAAGCATTGAAACGGCGGCAGGCATAGCCGCGGAGAACGGCATTTCGCTGTTTGAGGTCATCAGCAAGGCCGACCTCTATCCGGAGCTGAGCCGATCGGCCCCGAAGCTGCTGCTGTTTGCGGGTATGATGAACGAGCTCATCGCGCAAAAGGACGAGCTTGCACCCGACCTTCTGTATGATCAGCTCGTCGAAAAAAGCGGCTACCTAAGTGCTCTTGAGCGCAAAAATACCGTTGAGGATTCCGCACGCGCGGAGAACGTGAAGGAACTCAAAACGAGTATAATGAACTATAAGAATGAAACCACCGAGCCCACGCTCGAGGGCTATCTTGCCGATGTAGCTCTTTATACGGATATGGATAACTACGAAAAGGACGATGACTGCGTTGTCATGATGACGATGCACGCGGCAAAGGGTCTTGAGTTTCCGAACGTTTTCATCGTTGGCTGCGAGGAGACCGTGTTCCCCGGAGTTAAGGCCATCGGCGAGCAGGCGGAAATGGAGGAGGAGCGCAGGCTTTGCTATGTCGCTCTGACCCGCGCGAAGAAAAAACTCTTCCTGTCCTGTGCGCGTCAGAGAATGATATTCGGCCGCACGACCTCGAACCGCGTTTCCCGCTTCATCGACGAGATCCCGCCCGAGCACCTTGAAAAGCGCGGCATTCCCCGCGGCTACGGCTACTCGGAAAAAACGAACGTTCAGAAGGAATTTGCCCAGCGTGTCCAGAGCCCGAACACCCGCCGCCCGGTAGCACCGCCGCCGGGCGCAAAGCCCAAGCCGGCAGCGGAGGCACCGAAGTTTTCCGTGGGAGACAGGGTGCTGCACAAGGCGTTCGGTGAAGGTGAGCTCGTAAAAATGACACCCATGGGCAACGACTATTTTATAGAAATCGAATTTGACAGCGGCGTAAGGAAGAAGCTCATGCTTCGCGCCGCCGTACAGTATATGGTGAGAATTTAGAAAATGAATAACAACAAAGCCAATATCGGGCGCACGTGTCTTATATTAACGACTCTGATATGGGGCAGCTCTTTTGTCATACTCAAGTCCGCGCTCGACAGTATAACCCCGCTGTGGGTGCTTTCGATACGCTTTTCCGGCGCAGCGATACTGATGCTCATTGCCTGCCTGCCGAGACTCAAAAAGCTCGATAAACGGTATGTAACGGGCGGCTGCCTGATGGGACTGTGCCTTTCGGCGGCGTACATCTTACAGACCTACGGACTTGTTTACACAACGCCCGGCAAAAATGCGTTTCTAACAACGACCTATTGCATTCTCGTTCCGTTTCTTTATTGGGTAATTTCAGGCAAAAGACCCGATAAATATAACATCATCGCAGCCCTCGTGTGCCTTGTCGGAGTGGGCTTCGTGTGCCTGAGCAACGATCTGAGCGTAAATATCGGCGATATGCTCACAATACTCTGCGGTCTTTTCTACGGACTGCACATAATCGTGACCTCGCGCACCGCCGAAAACCGCGATCCCGTGCTCATAACCATGCTCCAGTTTGCGACTGCTGCCGTCATTTGCTTCATAGGCGCCGTGATGTTCGAGCCCGCGCCGCATGATATAGGCACCGGCACTTGGCTTAGCATCGCTTACATGACATTTATCTGCACCGGACTGTGCTATATTCTCCAGACCGTCGGTCAGAAGTACACTCCGCCCTCGCAGACGGCCGTTATCCTCACGCTCGAATCCGTTTTCGGAACGGCCATATCCGTCATTCTCGGCGTCGAGTCGCTCACCTTTAACATCGCTCTCGGCTTCTGTCTCATATTTATCGCAATCATAACGAGCGAAACAAAACTTGATTTTCTTAACAAAAAGCGCAGCTGAGGTTGCGCTTTTTGCCGTTTTGATGCAAAATTAAGATATACTCCTCACAACAGGTGATGCAAATGATAAAAATTCTCATAGTCGAGGACGAAAAGCCCATCGCAAATCTTATTAAGCTCACGCTCGGCAAATCCGGCTATAACTGCGAATGTGCCTATGACGGCATAAAGGCGGCGGATATGCTTGACGAAAATGTGTATGACCTCGTTCTGCTCGATATCATGCTGCCGGGCGCGGACGGCTTTGAGCTTTTGGATTATATACGCCCCATCGGTGTTCCGGTCATATTCATAACCGCAAAAAATGCCGTCGCGGACAGAGTAAAGGGCTTGCGCATGGGCGCGGAGGACTATATCGTTAAGCCCTTTGAGGTGCTTGAATTGCAGGCGAGGGTGGACGTTGTTCTGCGCAGATATAATAAAACACAGCGCCTTATAAGCATAGGCGGGCTGACGATAGACACGCAGTCGATGCAGGTGTTCCGCGATGACGGCGGCGAGGAGATCTTGCTCACGCGAAAGGAGTTTGAGGTCTTGCTGCTGTTTGCACGAAACCCCGGCACCGCGCTGTACCGTGAAACGATTTACGAGCGCGTCTGGGGCGGGGATTACACCTGCGGCTCAAAGACCGTTGACCTGCACGTCCAGCGCCTGCGCAAAAAGGTCGGCTGGGAAAATAAATTGCGCGCCGTGAACAAGGTCGGATACAGATTGGAGGTCTGATATGCGCCTGAGAGTAAAGATAACGGTCTACATGATATGGCTGCTGTCGGTCGCGTTCGGCATCGGCGGGAGCCTTATGATCTCGTCATCGTTCAGTGCCGCAGTCTCGCAGGAAAAGCGCGCGTGCGAGCAGTCATACGGCTTTATCGTCAAAACCGTTCAGATGGTAAACAGCATTTCCACGCTGCCGAACCGCAGCGATATTGCCGAGGTTTTGCGTCAGATGGAGGGCATGGGCTCAATTAACTTTGACGCGGCGCGCATGGAGGCCTCCGGCGAGGTGTTTTATTCCTTCGGCGCGCAAGACCTTCCGTATACGGACGAAAGCAGAGTGAGCGTGGTAGAGGTCGGAGATAAGCACTACTGCCGCGTGTCGGGCACGATAACGACGGAGTCCGATGCGCTTATATTCACGGCATTCAAGGACATTTCGAGCATTTATGAAATGCGCGACGGGCAGTACAGAACGTATGCCGTCGTTTTTGCCGCAACTGTTATGGTCGCGGCGCTGGTGTCGTATCTCATTTCGCGCCTCATCACAAAGCCGCTTGAAAAGCTCACGGCGGCAACGAAAAAGCTTGCCGCGGGCGAGCTGTCGTATCGCTGCGGCATTGACACGCAGGACGAAACGGGCGAATTATCGCGCAGCTTTGACGCTATGGCGCTCAGGCTTGAGGAAAACGTCGAGCAACTTCGGGATGCGATGCGCCGTCAGGAGGAATTCATGGGCAGCTTTGCGCACGAGATGAAAACGCCCATGACCTCTATAATCGGCTACGCGGATCTGCTGCGCAGCGGCAGCCTCGGCGCCGAGGAGCAGATGGAGGCGGCAAACTATATTTTTTCCGAGGGCAAGCGCCTTGAAAGCCTGTCGCAGAAGCTGCTTGACATAATCGTCCTGAAAAACACCGAGCTCGACCTCAAGCCCGTATCACCGGCGCGGCTCATAGAGGATACGGTGCAGTATCTCAGACCCATATACGAAAAAAGCGGAATTATCATGCAGTGCGCCTGCATGGACGGCGAGTGCCTGCTCGAGCCAGACCTTGTGCGCTCGCTGCTCGTAAACCTTCTCGATAATGCGAAAAAAGCCCTCGATGGGGGCGGTAAGATAGCGGTCAGCTCGGAAATGTGCGATGACGGCTGCATCATTTGCGTGCACGATAACGGAAGAGGCATACCGCAGGACGCCCTCCGCCATCTCACGGAGGCGTTTTACAGAGTGGACAAATCGCGCTCGCGCGCCCAAGGCGGAGCGGGACTCGGTCTTGCGCTTTGCAGCGACATTGCCCGACTTCATAACGGCAGCATCGAATTTGAAAGCAGCGCCGAAAACGGCACCTGCGTCATCGTCGGCTTGCATGGAGGTGCAGTATGAAAAAGAAAATCTTCGTAGCGGGGCTAATACTTCTTGCTATTTGCGTCGGGCTCGGCATCCCGCTTGCCGTGGCAAACGTTCAGGACGCAGCCATTGCCGCAAAGTCCGACAGCCTTGACGATTCAACGCTCGGGCTAGGCGGCCGCGGCAGCATAACGCTTGCGCAGAAGTATTGGATGGTGTGTACTCAGCAGATGAGCTCCGTGAGCCTCACGGAGGGCAAGTACATGACGTGGGATCAGGCGCGATTAAAAGCGCTCGACTATCTGAAGCTCCTCGAGGGCTGCGGCGTCAAGTGTCCCGAAAGACTGCCTGACGGAGAATATTATGTAAACTACCGTGAGCCTGTTCTTTTGATGTCGGACAGCAACACTGCCGCACCGTCGTTTGTCGCGTGGATCGTCAGGGTGACCGATCAGGTCGGTGCGCTGGAGTTTCTCATTGATGACGAGACGGGAGCCCTGCTCGCGCTTATTTACCATGACTGCGACAGAATCGGCTGGAGCGGCGATAGGGCGCAGCAGCTCGATATGGACAAAATTTTTAAAATAGTCAGCACCTTTGCGGAGCTATACGGCGCGGAGATACTCAGAATAAATGACCGTTCGCCCGATGATACGAATGTTACAACGCTTGAGGTTTCGGTCATGTTTCCGGGCGGACTTAACACGGAGAGCTTTGTCACGACCTCCGAGGCGCAGTACGGCGCAAATAACGTCATGACCATTCATTTTAACAGCATCGTGTATTCATTTAACGACAGGAGCGTATAATGAGAAGAAGAAAAAACCGTGCCTTGACCGCGCTTGCATTATTGACGGTAATTACCGTTGCACTGTGTGCGGCAATTAAGCTCGACCTGTTTAAAAACAAAAATACCGTGCGCGATGAGCCTGCGCCCGACTGGGTGGACGTACAGCTTATTGACGTTGACGGTCACTCGCGCCGCGGAGTAAAGCTCGAGGAAATTAACGACATTGTTATACATTATGTCGGAAATCCCGGTACGACCGCGCAGCAGAACAGAAATTACTTCAATAACCCCGACAGCAGCGTCAGCTCGCATTTCCTTGTCGGGCTTGACGGCGAGGTGATCGAGTGCGTACCGCTTGACGAAAAATCCTCCGCCACGAGCGAGCGCAACCGCGATACCATATCAATAGAGGTCTGCCATCCCGACGATAGCGGGAAATTCACCGACGCGAGCTATCGCTCACTTGTCAGGCTCACCGCATGGCTGTGCGATACTTATGGACTTTCCGCAGAGCATGTGATCCGCCACTACGATACCTGCGGCAAGGAATGTCCTCTGTACTATGTGGTCCACGAGGACGCATGGGAGCAGTTTAGATCCGACGTTGCCGACGCAATTTAAACAAAACAAAAAACCGGCCATCGAGCCGGTTTTTTGTTTGTGTATTGCCAGCAGCAAAGGCAACCACTAGCTATGCTAGTGGAAGAGGAGAGCTTATAGCGAGGAAAGAAGTAGACA
>CAKTOX010000022.1 GCA_934590355.1 uncultured Oscillospiraceae bacterium | reverse complement strand
GACGGCCTGAAGGAAGCGATCGAGCACGTTCTGAAGCTGAAGGTCGTCAACCTGAAGACCGACCCCCAGCTCATGGGTGCACTTGGCGCAGCAGAGTATGCTCGTCAGAAGGGTCTTGCAAAGAAGTAATCTTTGAGGCTTCGGCAGCCGCTTTCTGCGTAATGCACAGGTGCGGCACAAAAGTACATAAACAAAAAAAGGCAGTCGTATGACTGCCTTTTTTTATGAAACAATATTGATTTACCTACGAGATTGGTCGTATAATATCCTCAAGAGGTGAATGATATGATATCAACTAAAGGGCGCTACGCCATACGCATTTTATTAGACCTTGCCGAGCACAATAACGGCGGCTATATCCCCATGAAGGAGGTGTCCGCGCGACAGGAAATATCGCTTAAGTATATTGAGAAGATCATGCCCTCGCTCAAGAACGCGGGGCTTATCGACAGCGTTCACGGCATAGGCGGCGGCTACAGGCTCACGCGTGCGCCGGAGCAGTACAGCCTGTGGGAGATACTGAATATCGCCGAGGGCGACCTCGCGCCTGTCTCCTGCCTTCAGGAGAACGCACCTGCCTGCCACCGCGCAGCCGAGTGCCGCACGCTCTCGGTGTGGGAGGGCTACTACGAGCTGACGCGCAGCTATTTCTCCGGAATAACCCTTGCCGACCTCATGCATACCCCCCAAGGCGGCAGCTATGTGATTTAAAAATGTTGAAAAACCTTAGAAAAGTCCGTTTTATTGAACATTTGATATAGTATAATTAAAGCGAGAAATGATTTGACGGCGACATAGATTAAAACGGGAGGCCGTGTAAAAATGGAGTATTATGCCCACGAGCGACAACTGCCGGACGGAAAAATTGAACGGCAGACGGTACTTGAGCACTTGACCGGAGCTGCTCGCCGAGCGGCGGAATGCCTGAAACCAATCGGCATGGAGAATACGGGCTATTTAGCGGGATTGCTTCATGACATGGGTAAGTGTACGGAAGATTTCCAACGCTATCTTGCTGCGGGCGATAGCGGTAAACGTGGCAGCGTTATCCACACGTTTCAGGGGTGCCGCTATGTGATGGAAAATTTTCACCGAAAAAACTCGGATTTTCCTGCAATTGTTTGCTCAGAGCTTCTCGCTTTTGCTATAGGGGCTCATCACGGCCTATTTGACTGCGTAGATAAAACGCAGCGCATAGGGCTGCAGTATAGAACAGAAAATAACGATGTCCCCTATGATGAAGCTGTTGCGGCATTTAAGGCAGAGATATCTGAGGAAAAGATAGAAAAGCTTTTCGAGGCATCAACGAAGGAAATAGATAGGGTATTTGAAAAGCTTGATAATATATACCCAGAAGATCATGATTATGCGTTTGGAACCGGGCTTTTTGCGCGGCTGATTTTATCTGCAGTCATAGAAGGTGACCGATGTGATACGGCAGCATTTATGAACGGTATAGCACCAGCTGCATGGCCGGAGAACATGAGCCCTGTTTGGCGAGAGCGGCTGAACTATCTCGAAGAAAAGCTCAAGCAATTTCCGCGTGAGACGCCGGTTGAGAATGCCCGATATGAAATTTCGAAGATGTGCCGCACATTTGCGGAGCACGGGCCCGGGATATTCAGACTTAATGTCCCGACCGGGGGTGGAAAAACGCTCAGCTCGCTGCGGTATGCCCTGGCGCACGCAATGTGTTTTAACAAGCGAAGGTTAATATTTACTTCTCCGCTACTATCTATTCTTGAGCAGAATGCAAGCGTTATCCATGAGTTCGTAGGCGATGAGAGAATGATTTTGGAGCATCATTCGAACGTCGTAAAAACCGAGCAAGGCAAAGATGAGCTTGATGACAGAGAACTTCTTATGCAAAGCTGGGACGCTCCGATAATAATCACAACGCTGGTGCAACTTTTAAACACTATGTTTGAAGGAAAAACCACTTCGATACGGCGCTTCCATGCGCTGTGTGATAGCGTGATAGTAATTGACGAAGTACAAACTGTTCCTGCAAAAATGCTCACACTCTTTAACATGGCAATAGAGTTCTTAACCGAGCAGTGCGGCGCAACTGTCGTATTATGTTCGGCAACGCAACCGGAGCTTGAGAGTGCGGACCATCCGCTGCTCAAAAAGCCTGAGGATATAGTGCCTAGAAATGACGCACTTTGGTCTGCATTTCGTCGCACGGAGCTTTCAAGGCTTCCGGATTGCTGCTTGAAAGAGCTACCGGATGTTATTCGAACGCAAATGAAAAAGACAGACAGTCTGCTGGTTGTTTGCAACAAAAAAGACGAAGCATCATACCTTCTGAAGGAGACTGCGTCGCCTTGTTACAAAAGCTATCATTTATCCGCAGCAATGTGTATGCAACATCGCCGCGATGTGCTGATGGCCCTGCAAGAGACCCTTTCAAATCGTGAAAAGGTCTTGTGCATTGCGACTCAAGTTATCGAAGCAGGTGTAGATATTTCATTTGAATCGGTCATACGTCTAACAGCTGGCATGGACAGCATTGTTCAAGCTGCGGGACGATGTAATCGAAACGGAGAATCCGATATGCCGCGCCCTGTGTATACCGTGAATTGCTCCGATGAAAAGCTTGGTTCATTGCGAGATATACAGCGCGGAAAGGATGCAAGCATTGAGCTTATGGAGACGTTCAAAAATGAACCGAAGCGATTCGGAAACAACATGTTTTCCAATGAAGCTATTTGCTATTACTATCGGGCTTTGTATAGGGGGATGTCGGTGGATGAACAGGACTATTCTGTTAGGGAGCTTGGGACTACACTCTTTGAACTGATGGCAACAAATGGGAAATATGCTGATGAACGCTGTGAAAATATTGATGCTTTCTTCTTGAGGCAGGCATTAAAAACGGCGGGGCAATATTTTTCTGTTTTTGATGAGGATACAACCGATGTTATTGTGCCGTATGGCAGGGGCAAACAGCTTATAGCGCAGTTATGCTCCGATCAATGCAGCTTTGATCCTGCATACAGAGCGGGTATTCTAAAAGAAGCGAGCAATTATACGGTTGGGATATATAAACATCAGAAGAAACGGCTGGAGGAGAATAATGGGCTCATATCCGCCTGCGATGATTGTGCTTGGATATTGGCTGAAGGTTTTTATGACGATGAAGTCGGCTTAACTATAAATTCGGAAAAACAAATATTCATGGAGGTGTAAGAGCGTGAAAAACACAAAGCATGATAACTTTGTGGAGTTCCGGGTAACAGGGGACTACGCATTGTTTTCAGATCCCATCATGCGCGTTGGCGGAGAAAAATATAGCTATCAGGTACCCACTTATGAGGCCCTCAAGGGTATTCTGCACTCGGTATATTGGAAGCCCACTATAGTTTGGGTCATAGATGCCGTCAGAGTCATGAAGCCCATTCAGATGGAAACAAAGGGAATCCGCTCGATTAAATACCATGCTAGAAACGATCAGAGCCATGGCATAAACGATCTGAGCTACTATACTTACCTGAAGGACTGCAGCTATCAGGTGCGCGCCCATTTCGAATGGAACGAAAACAGACCGGAGCTGGCAGCCGACCGCAATGAAAACAAGCACCATGAGATTGCCAAGAAGATGATAAATAAGGGCGGACGGCGCGATATATTCCTTGGCTCGAGAGAATGTCAGGGTTATGTGGAACCGTGTGTTTTCGGCGAAGGTGAGGGGGCCTATGACAAAACTGAGGAAATTGCCTTCGGACTGATGTATCATGGGATCACTTATGCGGACGAAGCATACTCCGAGGACACTAAAGGCAAAATGACAGTCCGCTTTTGGAATCCGGTTATGAAACGCGGAGTTATCTCCTTCTTACCTCCGGAGCAGTGTCCGCAGCATAAAACGATAGGAGACATGGAGCCGAAGGTGTTCGGGGAAGAACAGGACAATTTTTCCGGATTGCACGAATTTGGGGAGGTTACATAATGGGACTGCTACAGCGGGCAATCGAAACATATGACGCCAACACCGATTTGATCGGCGTATACAAGGTCGACCACGAGCCTCTTGCACCGATAGGACACGGCCTGACAAGTGCTAACATTGAAGTCACACTGAATGCGCAGGGAGAGTTTATAACTGCGCGAAAGGTCGATAAAAGCGAACCAAAGATACTTATTCCGCTAACCGAAGAATCCGGTGGACGCACGAGTGCACTTGCAGCGCACCCTCTCTGTGATCAGCTTAAATATATAGCCTGTAAAAACGCAAAAGCGCATGAGCTCTATCTTGAAACTCTGAAGAAATGGCGAGACTCTGAATACACACATCCGTTTCTTGCTGCCGTCTATTCCTATGCCGCAAGCAATACGATTATCGACGACCTTAGAAAATGCGGAATAATAGCTGCGAACACGAACGGCAGCTATGATGAAAAGTTGCTTGTCTGTTGGCGCGTGATCGGTGTTGACGGAGAGGAGCCTGACTGCTGGAAGAACCAAAATCTCTTTTCTGCTTATATAGCATATTACACTGAACTTATTTCCGTGCGCGGTGCCGCCTTGTGTATGCTTGAGGGGAAGATGAACACAATTGCGTTGCAGCATACCAAGGGCATTATTCCCGTGAACGGAAATGCAAAGCTTATTTCGGCTAATGATAAGAGCGGCTTTACCTATCGCGGTCGCTTTTCTGAAGAAAGCCAGGCTGCAACTGTCGGCTATGCGGCATCGCAGAAGGCTCACAGCGCGCTGCGCTGGCTGGCATCCGAGCAGGGCGTGCTTGCGGGCAATAGAATTTTCATATGCTGGAATCCTGCGGGCAAAGTCATTCCTCAGCCTATGCGCAGGCTGCGTGATAAGGATGCAAAGCCCGCCCGAAAGCCGAGCGATTATCGCAAGCAGCTACAAGGCACGATGCTGAGCTGTCGAAAGGAAAATCAGCTCCGCGATGAGGATGAGACCGTTTTGGTCAGCTTTGACGCCGCGACCACAGGACGCCTTGCCGTTACTTATTATAACGAGCTTTCTGTCGGAACCTTCCTTGAGCGTATGCACGATTGGGATGCGCATTGCTGCTGGTATGCCGGAAAATACGGTATCCAGGCCTCCAACCTTCTTGACATTGTAAACTCTGCGTTCGGAATTGAGCGAAATGCATACCTCGAGACAGATGACCGCATACGGCGCCAGCATTTGCAGCGCTTGCTCAACTGCAAAATAGGCGGAGGGATATTCCCTCTGGATATATTGAGGGCACTGGTGCAGCGTGCATCCTCGCCGCAGGCTTATAGTGAATCAAACTGGAGAAAAATTGTGCAGACGGCATGCGCCGCACTCCAGAAATACAGATATGACACTAAACTGGGAGGTAACGAAATGGATTGGGAACTTGACAAAAAAGATCGCAGCTTCCAATACGGCAGATTGTTGGCGGCAATGGAGCGTGCGGAGGCGGATTACTACAGCAAAACGAAAGATGATAGGCAGACAAATGCCGTCAAATCCATGAGCGAATTCCGGCGGAGACCGTTTTCGGTGTTCGAGAGACTTAACCGACACCTTGAGCGTGCTTACCTTAATCGCATCGAGCCGTGGAAGGTACAGCGTTATAAGAGGCTCGTGGGCGAAATTTTCAAGATACTCAGTGAATTCCCGGAAAGCGAACTCAACAGGCCCTTGGATGATCTGTATCTGATGGGATATGAACTGCAGCGAAATGCATTCTTTGAAAAAAACGATACAACAGATAATAAAGAGGAGGAATAAATCATGGCAGCACTGAATCATAAAATCGACTTTGTGGCACTTATTTCCGTTACAAATGCGAACAGCAACGGCGACCCGCTTAACGGTAACCGCCCCAGAGCAGACTATAACGGTCTCGGTGAGATATCCGATGTTTGCATCAAGCGCAAGATACGCAATAGGATGCAGGATATAGGGAATGCGATTTTTGTCCAGTCCGACGATCGCTGTGATGACGGTTTTAAAAGTCTGAGCGAGCGCGCCTCAGCGGCAACCAAGGGTATCAAAGATAAAGCTGCCTATGCACAAACTGCCTGCGAAAAATGGCTGGATGTACGTAGCTTCGGACAGGTGTTTGCATTTAAGAGCAACGAAAATAGCGGAGTTTCCGTCGGAGTCCGTGGGCCTGTTTCCGTTCATCAGGCAGTCAGCGTTTCACCTGTTGAAATCGAAGAAATGCAGATCACTAAGAGTGTCAACGGCGAACCGAATGCCAATCGTGCATCGGATACTATGGGTATGAAGCACTTTGTCCGTTTTGGTCTGTATAAACTCAAGGGCGCTATTAACGTGCAGCTTGCAGAGAAGACCGGATTCTCTCAGGAGGATGCGGCAGTCGTGAAGGAGTGTCTGCGTACGCTGTTCGTTAATGATGCTTCCTCTGCGCGTCCGGAGGGCTCGATGGAGGTCGTAAAACTCTATTGGTGGGAGCATAATTGCAAGGATGGCCAGTATTCGTCTGCAAAGGTGCACCGCAGCGTCCATGTTCGTGCAAAGGATGCCTCGGGCATCCCTCAAAGTGTAGATGATTATGAGATAACGCTGGACGAATTGCCCGGCTTAACACCTGAGATCATCGATGGAATATAAAGAGGAAGAGTACCTTCAACTTTCGGGAATTCAGCACTTCCGATTTTGCCGCAGACAGTGGGCTCTGATCCACATTGAAAACCTGTGGGCGGAAAACGGCAGAACTGCAGAAGGTCAGATCATGCATGAGAAAGCGCACACCTCGGGCTTGCGTGAAAAACGGTCAGACCTTATCATTACCCGCGGCTTGGCAATATCATCTCCGACATTAGGTGTTTCAGGAGTATGCGACGTTGTGGAATTCAGAAGATCCTCGAAAGGGATACCGCTGTCTAATGAAACGGGTTTGTTTCAGCCATACCCTGTGGAATACAAGCACGGCTCGCCTCGAAATGACTTGGCAAACGAACTGCAGTTATGCGGACAGGCAATGTGCCTTGAGCAAATGCTATGCTGCGACATACCAAAAGGCGCTTTATATTTTGGCGAGATACGCCGCCGAGCAGAGATAGAATTCACTCAGGAGCTCCGTCGGGAAACTGCGGATACTTTGGAAGAAATGCATAAGCTCTATCGGCGCGGATATACGCCAAAGGTGAAGCCGTCGAAATCCTGCAATGCGTGCTCGCTGAAGGACTTCTGCCTGCCTAAGCTGACACGTTGCGGCTCGGTAAAAAGCTATCTGCAAAAACATATGGAGGAAGAGGTATGAGACGTTTGCTCAACACCCTGTTTGTTACCTCTGAGGACGCGTATTTGACACTGGACGGAGAGAATATCGTTGTCCGCCGAGATAAAGAGGAGACGGCACGTTTTCCCCTGCATAATTTAGAGGAGATAATATGCTTCTCGTATGCGGGGGCATCTCCGGCGCTTATGGGCGCCTGTGCAAAGCGCAATATTGGGCTAAGCTTCTGCTCTCCGCACGGCAGATTTTTGGCGCGAACGACAGGTGTATCAAACGGCAATGTGCTGCTGCGCAGGGAGCAATATCGCGTTGCTGAAGACATACAGCGCAGTTGCCTGATAGCGAAACATATGATTTGGGGCAAAATGTATAATTGCCGCTGGAGCATTGAGCGTACCAAGCGCGACCATAAGCTTCGCATTGATGAGGAGAAATTTCGCGAGGCGTCCTGCGCTATATATGACATAATGTCGCAGACGTTGGAGGTTTCGTCACTTGATTCCTTGCGTGGCTTGGAGGGGGCGGCTGCTTCAATTTACTTTGATGCTTTTGATGATATGATACTGCGCGGTAAAGATGAGTTCTTCTTCTACGGGCGCAGTCGTAGACCGCCGACGGACAAGGTGAATGCGATGCTGTCCTTTGCATACAGTCTTCTTGCGAGTAGCTGTGCATCTGCGTTGGAGAGCGTTGGCCTTGATGCATATGTTGGCTTTATGCACCGTGATCGCCCGGGAAGAACATCTCTGGCCCTTGATTTGATGGAGGAGCTCAGACCGTGCTTTGCTGATCGTTTCGTTTTGACCATGATAAACAATAAGGTCATGCAAGTCGGTGACTTTGAAAGTGCCGAGGGAGGCGCGGTGACCATGACGGATGGAGGCCGCCGCAAGTTTTTGAAAAGTTGGCAGGAACGCAAGCAGGAAGTAATTACGCATCCCTATTTGGGGGAGAAAATGCCATGGGGTATAGTGCCGTATGTGCAGGCCTTGCTGTTGTCGCGCTATCTGCGCAATGACTTGGATGCTTATCCGCCGTTTTTGTGGAAGTGAGGAAAGCCTATGCTGGTATTGATATCTTATGATGTGAGTACAGAAGATGCAGGGGGACGTAAACGCCTCCGGCAAATCGCAAAGCAATGTGTGAATTACGGACAACGCGTTCAAAATTCTGTGTTTGAGTGTGTACTTGATGCAGCGCAATGCAAGCAGCTTAAGCATAAGCTGTGCTCGCTTATGGATGAAGAAAAGGACAGTCTCAGGTTTTATTACTTGGGAAATAATTATGAAACCAAGATTGAACACTTCGGTATAAAAGCCGGTTACAAGCTGGAAGGATTGCTTATGGTGTGAGTGTGCGAAGTTGTAGTGAACAAGAAAACTTCAAAGTGTTCGCACCTTAAAAACGATGCGTCGTACAAGTGAAATGACCATTTGATGATATGAAAGGCATATAAAGTGTTTGGCGCAATCGAAAAATTATGTATTTTGCAATAAATCACAGAGTGAAATTTGTGAATTGTTGCTGTCCCGCCCCGCACGGGGCGGGTGGATTGAAATTGATAAATTGAACGAGTCTGCTAAATATTCTGCGGTCCCGCCCCGCACGGGGCGGGTGGATTGAAATATCATACAAGAGACATAGATAAGTTTCGCGCGAAGTCCCGCCCCGCACGGGGCGGGTGGATTGAAATAAGACTTTTTATTCTCATCATTCTTCGCAGTTTTGTCCCGCCCCGCACGGGGCGGGTGGATTGAAATCTGTTTATGTTCGGCTTCGGTCGCGGCGGCTGGAGTCCCGCCCCGCACGGGGCGGGTGGATTGAAATAAGAAGCAACTAAAGGTAATCGTGGAGGTACAGGTCCCGCCCCGCACGGGGCGGGTGGATTGAAATGGCAGTAGTAGGGTGTGTGCGCGTGTATGAGTAGTCCCGCCCCGCACGGGGCGGGTGGATTGAAATAAGCTCCAATGCCCCCATTATACGGTTGATTTTTGTCCCGCCCCGCACGGGGCGGGTGGATTGAAATGCCTCACAGTACTCTTTTTTCAATTAGCGGCGTGGTCCCGCCCCGCACGGGGCGGGTGGATTGAAATGGCGTATATTACGTTGGGCAAGTAAGGTATCTAGTCCCGCCCCGCACGGGGCGGGTGGATTGAAATGCAAACAACTCTGCATTTGTCCCGGGTGTTCCGACGTCCCGCCCCGCACGGGGCGGGTGGATTGAAATCCTAATCCAATCAGCTGAAAGAAAAGGAGTAGATGTCCCGCCCCGCACGGGGCGGGTGGATTGAAATTTGCAAGCCCGTTGACCTCTCTTATAAAGTCTCGTCCCGCCCCGCACGGGGCGGGTGGATTGAAATATTAAAGCGTTTAGCGGCGACCGGCTTATTGAAGTCCCGCCCCGCACGGGGCGGGTGGATTGAAATAGTTTATGAAGTGGGAAGAAATTGCGGTTGATATGGTCCCGCCCCGCACGGGGCGGGTGGATTGAAACTTCAGAATACGGTCTCTATGTATAGTAGCCTCCCCTTTTTGGAGATATAACAACAGCCTTGGAAGAATTTATCCTCCAAGGCTGTATTTTATTCCTCCGCCCAGGATGCTGCGGGGGTCGCGCGCATTGCGAGAATCGTCCTGCTTATGAGCTCATCAAGGCTCCAGCCAAGCATATCCGCGCCGCGCTGTATGACCTCGCGTGAGCAGCCGGCAGCAAAATTCGAGCTCTTATACTTCTTCTTAACGGACTTGAGCTCAAGATCGGCAACGCTCCTTGACGGGCGCATTATGGCGACGGCGCCGATAAGACCGGTGAGCTCGTCCGTGGCGTAGAGGACCTTTTCCATGAGATGCTGCGGCTCAATATCCACGGTTATCGCGTATCCGTGGCTTGCGGTCGCGTGAATGATACTCTCGTCGAGCCCCTCATTGCGCATCAGCTCTTGGCTCTTTATGCAGTGCTGCTCGGGGTACAGCTCAAAGTCAAGGTCGTGCAGCAGCCCTACGACGCTCCAGAAATCGGCCTCATCGGCGTAGCCGAGCTCCTTTGCAAAATACTCCATAACGCCGGATACTATGAGCCCGTGCTTTATGTGAAACGGGTCGGAATTATACTTTTTCAAAAGCTCTAATGCTTCGTCTTTTGTAGGGATCATGGAAAGTCCTCCTCAATATCGGTCAGTCCGCAAACAGCGGGGTAGAGAGGTAGCGGTCACCGGTGTCCGGCAGGAGGACAACGATGGTCTTGCCCTCGTTTTCGGGGCGCTTTGCAAGCTCTATCGCCGCCCAAACCGCAGCGCCCGATGAGATGCCGACGAGCACGCCCTCACTGCGCCCGATCTCCCTGCCGACGGCAAAAGCATCGTCATTTTCGACCGGAATAATCTCGTCATAAATAGAGGTGTCAAGCACCTCGGGCACAAAGCCTGCGCCGATACCCTGAATTTTGTGTGCGCCCGCAACGCTGGTGGAGAGCACCGCCGAGCTCTTGGGCTCGACAGCAACGACCTTGACCTCGGGCTTTTTGGATTTAAGATACTGCCCGACGCCCGTCACCGTGCCGCCCGTGCCGACACCCGCAACGAAAATATCGACCTCACCGTCCGTGTCGGCAAGGATCTCCGGCCCCGTGGTCTCAAAATGCGCCTTTGGATTGGCGGAGTTCACGAACTGCCTGGGGATAAAGCTGTTGGGTATCTCCTTGGCAAGCTCGTCCGCCCTTGCGATAGCGCCCTTCATACCCTTGGCGCCGTCCGTGAGCACAAGCTGCGCGCCGTAAGCCTTCATTAGCTGTCTGCGCTCAACGCTCATGGTTTCAGGCATGACTATGATGATACGATAACCCCTTGCGGCGGCGACGGAGGCAAGTCCGATGCCCGTGTTGCCGCTTGTGGGTTCAATTATAACGGAGTCGGGCTTCAGAAGCCCCTTTGCCTCGGCGTCGTCTATCATGGCCTTCGCTATTCTGTCCTTCACGGAGCCCGCGGGGTTAAAATACTCAAGCTTTGCGAGAATTCTCGCCTTGAGACCGTACTTGTTTTCAATGTGTGTCAGCTCCAAAAGAGGAGTATTGCCGATAAGCTGATCGGCGCGAGTGTATATTTTAGACATGATATATCTCCTTTAAAATTCGGATTTTTAATTTCGGGTCACATCATATCCGACATCGAAAAATCATATATTTCGTCATAGCAGCAGCCTCGATTCATTAAAACTACCAACTTGGTAGGTTGGTAGTATAATAGACCCGTGCGCAGCATTTGTCAATAGATTTTGCGAAAAAAATATAAAAATATCCGCCCGAAATACGGGCGGATATTGGAATGTGTTTGTTTGCGCCTCGGGGGGCTGTATCAGCCGCCGTGCATGAGGCCGCCGGTGTTTGCCTTGCTTGCGTCAAAGCGTTTGAGAAGCGGCTTGAAGACTTTGTGCAGGAGCAGGGAAACGGGGATGGTGATCGCGGCCATGAGCAGCAGAACCAGAATGCACTTGACATACGTTCCGTCGTAGCTGCCTGCAATGGTCTCGCGCATTGCGTTCATGGAATACTTGAACGGCATCACGTCATACAGCACCTGGAACAGTTTCGGGAGCATCTCCATGGGATAGGTGCCGCCGGAGCCTGCGACCTGAAGGACGAGGACGATTATCGAAAGTGCCTCGCCTGCACTGCCGAATGCAAACACGAAGCAGTAGTTAACAAGCGTTGCAACGAGGCTTGTCATAGCTGCCGCCAGCCAGAAGAGGAAGGGATTGTAGCACTGAATGCCGATGTAGAAGAGGTTGCCGAGCACCGTGATAAGCGCGGTGAACTGTCCGACTGCGAAGAAGATGAAATATCTTCCGAAGTATTCTTGCGTGGTGCTGAGGTTCGGGAACTCATCGCGGCGTTTTATGTGCGGGCGCATGAGACTGACGCTCAGCAGGGCGCTTGCCCAGATAGCAAGCACGGTGTAGAACGGAGCCATACCGGAGCCGAAGTGGTCGAGCGCGTAGACTCGGACGACCTCAAGGTTTGAAGGGGAGGAGAGGTAATCTACAAGGCTTGCAACGTCGTTCTGCATGAGATCAAGCAGATTGGAAATGCTCTCACTCGAGCGCAGGTCGTTTACGTTGGCCTGAACGGTAGTGACCAGATCGAGCATGTAGCTCATGACCTCGCGCGTACCGTTAATGCTCTGGGTACAGGAGTTGAGCGCCGTGGTGAACTGCTGGAGCGTGTATGCCTGACCGTCTACGTCGCCTTGAATCTGTGCGAGCAGAGAATCGAGGTTATTCAGCGACGACTGTAGGGTCGTCATGGAGTTTATAAGGTTGCTGTCGATATTGGTCTGCTGGAGAATATCATCGAAGCGGATAACGCTTTCGTGGAGCTGCTTATTGACGTCGTAGTACAGATCGTCAAGTATCTCACCCTCATATTCGGTTATGCCGCCCTCTCCGAAGATTGCGTCCCAGTCAACATAGGAGCTTCCTGCGCCTGCGGGATCGCCGCCTGTCGCCGCGTCAAGACGCTCAATGGTGTTGCGAAGCTGTTCGGAGCTGTTTCTGATGGAGTCCGCCGCAAAAATGACGTCCTCCTTGCTGGTTGCGAGTCTGTCCTGCATATTGGCGATGCTCTTGCGGCTGTTGTTGAGCATATTTACGATGTCGGGCAGAAGATTGTTCGTCATCGTTGCAACGTTTGCGGCGGACTTAGTTACCGCGGACATGGAGTCCATAATGGAAACGTAGGCGCGCAGGTCGCCCTTGATGTTCTCAAGCTGTTCGTCAAGACTGCCGAGGGTGCTCTTGGCGTTGATGCCTATGCCGGAAAAGACAGAGGTAAAGGTGGACATTTCCTCAACGATGGTTGCAACGAATATGCTGTTGACCTGGTCTCTGACGATGCCCTGAGCGCGGTCGGTTATACGCGAAGCGACTGCGTTCAACTTTTGGTTATCGTAGTAAATGATCTCCGGGCTTTCAAATTCGCCGTCCGTAAAGCCGAGCATTGCTGCACTGAAGTCCGAGGGAATAACTAGACCGGCATAATAATCGCCGCTGTAAAGCCCGTCGCGTACCGCCTGAGCGGACTCAGGGAACTGCCAGTCGATCTGGTCATTGCTTTTGAGCCTTTCGATTATTATATTGCCGACGTTCACGTCAAGACCCATGAAATTGGTGCCTGTATCTTCGCTCGCAACGGCAATTTTAAGGTTCTGAGTCGAGCTGGGTTCATAGGGATCCCAGTTTGAGATGATGTTGAACCACGCATACAGACAGGGGATAAGAGCCAGACCGAACACGCAGACGACTGCCACAACGCTCGTGCTCAGACGTCTTATGTCTGAACGTATGACGGAGAAGATGCTTGAAGTTGTGCTTTTAAGTTTGTTCATCGTGTTACATCAACTTTCATAGAGTGTTTTGGCTTACTGCTCGCCGTCCACGGACGAGGTTTCCTGATAGTTATCGTATTCAAAGGTCTCGTTGAGAGCTTCGTCTGCTGCGCCGACGTCAATTTCGGCGTCCGATATGATGCGCCGCAGCATGAAGTCCTGATATTCAACGACTATGAGGATGACCGCGATGACGAACATCGAAGCGATCCACAGCACGAGGAATATCGTCTTGGAGCTGCTTGTGAAAAGCAGCATGATGAGGAATATCGTAGGAACGATTATGAGACTTCTGAGCGCGAATTTCGTGCGCTTGAGGTTGTTCTCATGCATCTGCATCAGACATTCCCTAAGGTCATTATACTTTTTTTCGTATTGAGTACCCATATTGATTTCTCCTGTGGTTGAGCTCACATCATTTCGGTTTTGTCGAGCTGCTCATTCATGTACTGGTTAAATCCGGACATGGAGCGGCGGGCAAACAGACCGAGAACCGTGCCGACTGCGAAGAACAGCAAAAGCTGCAGCAGATAGATCAGGTACTGATTTTGATACAGTCCCGCGATAGCCTCGCGCATCGCGTTGATGGCGTAGGGGAAGGGGAAGAAAAGATAGACCTGTCTGAAGAAGTTCGGAAGAAGCTCGATCGGGTAGGATCCGCCGGAGCCTGCTATCTGAATGATGAGGAACACGACCATGAGCGCCCTGCCGATGTTGCCGAAGGCGAGGGCGAGAGCATAGCCGAGCATGCTGACCGCCGTCGCGGTAACAAATCCGGTCAGCAACAGAAGTCCCGGATGCAGACAGTCAACTCCGAGTATCACAAGGTTGCCCAAGAGCGTGATAAAGGTCTGGATCTGGCTGAACAGGAAGAACATCAGGTATCTTCCGAAGAATTTCTGGGTCTGAGTCGCCTCGGGCACGCCCACGGGCGCCTCACATTTGAGGATCGCGTTGAGTATGATGCAGCCGACCCAAATCGCGAGCATCGTATAGAACGGGGTCATTGCCGCGCCGTAGGATTCGACGGGATAGATAATCTCGCTGCGGATGCTGACGGGGCTTGAAAGGAAGGCCCCTATGCTTTCCGGATCAACGTCGAGGAAGGTGAAAATATTCTGAAGCGCGCCGTCCTCGCTGCCGTCAAGCAGTGCAATAAAGTCGTTGAGTCTGCTGCTGTAATTGGTGAGCAGGTCCTTGACCTGAATAAGAGCATTGTTTACCGCACCGAAGGTGTTGCCCAGCTCGCTGATGATGGGCGTGGTCTTTCCGAGTATGCCGCTGAGCTCAAGCAGGACGGAGGACACGTCACCGAGGCTGTCCTGAAGATTGTCAAGCATGTTGTTGAGCATGGGATAGACCGTTTCGGTCAGAGTAACGCGAACGGTACCGAGCATATCGCTTATGAGCTGGAGGTCGCGGATAAGGTCAATGTCACGGTTGCCGTTGAGAATATCGTCGATGATGCCGCCGATGTCCTTCGTATCGTCTTCCGCACTGCTGATGGAGCCGGAAATATCAGAGCTGCCGCTGCCGCTTGCCGTACCGACTGCCTCTGCCGCTGCACCCATTGCGCCGATCTCCTGCTCGACGATGCGCGTATCGCTGCGCGCCTGTGCAAGAGCCTGATTGCGAACCTCGGGGTCATTGGTGGTTTGTGCAAGGGTGATGTTTGCCTGAATGCTTTCAATACGCTTGTCCGTATCCTCTGCCATGAAGTTTACAAGCGACTCCATGGATTGCTGGGTCTCGGATGCGTTGCTGAGGTCTTCGTAGTCATATCCGGTCACTGCCTTGTAGACCGTCGGGACTGCGACCGTTTCAAAATCGGTCTTGAGCGCCTCGATGGCGTCCTTATTGTGTGCGGCAAGGACGTTTATCTGAGCCGCGCTGCTTGCGCTGTCAAGTCCGAGCTTTTTGCGCAGCTCGGTTATTTTATCGGTAAGCTTGTTGAGCGCGGTCAGAGCGTCCTCAATCTGAGTATTGGTAAGACCGGAGTGGGTGAGATAGTCAATAAGCTCCTGATACTGCCGCTCAAGCTCCGCGAGAGCTTCCTTTGCGGCCTCGGCGTCGTCGGTGTTGCCGTTGTAGAGTCTGTCGAGCTTGTATATTGCTTCGTTGACGGAATCCTGAAGACCGAGGAGCATGTTGTTTATCTCTTCGTTTATAAGAGCGAGGTCCTTCTGGGTGTCCTCGATATAAACTATCTGCTTGGAGATATTGACTCTCTCGTTGCCGATGAGATAAATAGAGTAGTTAAGAGTATTGTTTGTGCGCTGGAGAGTGTCTATAAGAGCATTGTTTGCGGAAATAAAATGATCTATCGTGGTGTTGTAGCTCAAAAGGTTTGCGTTGATTTTCTGGAGCGTGTTCTTGAGCATTTCTGCCGAGGAGTCGCCCTGAACGTCTGCGGAGAAGGCGTTAAATTTATCAAAGAGCGTGGACACGACTGTGGATATGTACTTCTCGTTAACGACCTTTTTTACTCTGTCACCGGCTGCGTCAACGACCTTGACTGCAACGGCATTGGTCTTTTCGTTCTTGTAGAACTTTATCGTCGGGCTGTACATATCGGTGGACAGGAAGTTATACATATTATATGTAAAGTCCGGCTCGATAACGACGGCTGCGTAATACTTGCCTGCGTAGACGCCCTCGATCGCCTCGTCTGCATCGTCAAGGAAGGTGAAGCCGAGCTTTTCGTCGTTTTTGATCTCGTCAATGAGCGACTGACCCATATTGACGATCTTGCCGTCGGAGTCCATATAATCCTTGTCATTTGAAACGACGGCGATCGAAACGTCGCCCGTCTTGCCGTACGGATCCCAGAAGGCATAGATATTAAACCATGCATACAGGGCCGGCAATACCAAAATGGCAAGTATTATAGTAAAGGCGAAGAAGTTCTTGTACAGCGCCTTCAGGTCGTGTGTGAAAATTTTGAAAACATTACGCATATCCGATAATACTCCTGACAGACTACCCGAATAATATAGAATAGTATAGCATTAGAAGCTGCCTAAATCGGTCGAAAACGGTGGTTACAAAACAGTAACAACCGCAGTGCAATCTAATTCAAAATTATTGTACAGGCATTATAAATAATTGTCAAGTAAACATAATAACAAATATGAACAAAAATTTAAATCGTTTGTGATCTGTAAATATTTTGACACAATATCTTGCGTGTAAAGAATTTTTAGCAAGAATTGCATACAAAAAGCGAGAATATAGCGTCTTTAATGCGGCATGATAAGTAGCGAGTCAAATACTTGACCCAATACAAAAAAGGAGATGCAACCAATGTCTAACAATTCCAGTAACCATCTTGTTGTCCCCGCAGCACGCGAGGCAATGGAGAAATTCAAGATGGAGGCGGCGAACGAAGTCGGCGTAAATCTGAAGCAGGGTTATAATGGTGATATCACTGCGCGCCAGGCCGGTTCTGTCGGCGGCCAGATGGTCAAGAAGATGATCGAGGCCTACGAAAACGGCATGAAGTAAGCCAAAGCGGAGAGAAAGAAAAACGATGCCTGCAAGAGCAGGCATCGTTTCCTTATACATATATAATATATAAAATCAGTCGCGGTATTCAAATTCAAGGTTATAGATGCTGACGGTGTCGCCGTCCTGAATGCCCATATCCTCCATGCGCTGATATACGCCGTTGTCGCGCAGCATACGGTCGAAGTACATCATGCTTTCATTGTCGGAGAAGTTGACGGAGCTCACGAGCCTTTGCAGCCACGGACCCTCCACGACCCACACGTCGTCGTACTGCTCGATGGTCAGTGCCTCGGAGGTATCAATGACGGGCTCGGGAGGGACATAGTCCGGCTCGTAGCTGATAACGGGCGGCAGCTCTTGCAGCTTTGCCGCTGCAATGTTCACCAATTCGCGCGTGCCGCTGTGAGTTGCGGCGCTCATTTCGAAGAAATCATAGCCGAGAGCCTCGACGTGCACCTTGAGCCGCTCAATGTTTTCACGGTCGTCGCCGCACAGGTCGCATTTATTCGCCGCGACTATCTGCGGTCTTTGCGAAAGCTCCTCGGAGTATTCCTTGAGCTCGGCATTGATGGCGTCAAAATCCTCGACGGGGTCGCGCCCCTCGGAGCCGGAAACGTCAACAAGATGGATGAGCAGGCGGCATCGGTCGATATGACGCAGGAAATCGTGGCCGAGCCCCGCGCCGTCGGATGCGCCCTCAATGATGCCGGGAATGTCCGCCATGACGAACGAGCGTCCCTCGTCAACGTAAACCACACCGAGATTGGGGAACAGAGTTGTAAAGTGGTAGTTTGCGATTTTCGGGTGAGCCTTGCTCACAACGGACAGCAGCGTGGATTTGCCCACGTTGGGGAAGCCGACAAGACCGACGTCCGCGAGGAGCTTGAGCTCAAGCGTAATATCGTGTGCCTGTCCGGGCAGACCGGGCTTTGCAAAGCGCGGCACCTGCCTCGTGGGTGTGGCGAAGTGCTTATTGCCCCAGCCGCCCTTGCCGCCGCGCGCAGCGATGAAATCCTTGCCGTCGGACATGTCGTGCATAATGCCGCCGGTTTCGGTGTCGCGCACGAGCGTGCCGCGGGGCACACGGATATACAGGCTCTCGCCGTCCTTGCCGGAGCAGCGCTTGCCGCTGCCGTCGGCGCCGTTTGCCGCAACGTACTTGCGCTTGTAGCGGAAGTCCATCAGGGTGGACATATTATCGTCAACGACAAAAACGATGTCGCCGCCCTTGCCGCCGTCGCCGCCGTCCGGACCGCCTGCCGCAACGTATTTCTCGCGGTGGAATGCGACAGCGCCGTTGCCACCGTTGCCCGCCTTAACGGTTATGCGTGCTTTATCTACAAAAGAGGTAGCCATATTTCACCTCACTGAAAATTCTAAGCTAAGAGAAATGCCGGACGGGCTTCGTCCGGCATTTTGTGTTAATTTACTGAGCGATCTCTTCGTAAACAGAAACCTGCTTGCGATCCTTATCCTTGCGCTCGAACTTTACCTTGCCGTCCACGAGGGCGAACAGGGTGTCGTCCTTACCCTTACCAACGTTGGTGCCGGGATGGATCTTAGTTCCGCGCTGTCTGACGAGGATATTGCCGGCCAGGACGAACTGACCGTCTGCTCTTTTAGGTCCAAGACGCTTAGACTCACTGTCGCGGCCGTTCTTGGTAGAACCCATACCTTTTTTATGTGCCATTAAGGTTACACCTCCATTATCAGTAGTAGCGGGGAAAATTATGCGTTGATGGTTTCAATCTGAACCTTGGTGTAAGGCTGTCTGTGACCCTGCGTTCTGCGGTAGCCCTTTTTGGGCTTCATCTTGTAGACGCGGACCTTCTTGCCCTTGCCGTTCTTTACGACGTTCGCGGAAACGGTAGCACCTTCGATGACGGGAGCGCCGAAAACGGTGTTTTCGCCGTCGATGACTGCGAGAACCTTATCGAACTTGACTGCCTCGCCTGCCTCAACGTCGAGCTTCTCAACGAAGATAACGTCGCCCTCTGCCACGCGGTACTGCTTGCCGCCGGTCATGATGATAGCATGCTTCATAAACTAACGATCCTTTCTTCAGGTCTCGCTCTCATGGGTGCCGGACAGGCGCCGAACTTCAACCCATTCAATGCGGCTGAAATAGCATATCACGAACCGCAGGCAATGTCAATCATTTTTTGCATAATTATTATATAATATAGTATGACGTATTGCAAAACAGCGGAATGCGTGAGATAATATGAACAAAGATTTTTGACGGAGGAAGACACGAGTGCTGAAAAAAGTCCTTTCCCGAACCGTGATAACGGCGCTGCTGATCCTGATACAGGTCGTGTGGATAGTCGTGACGCTCATGCGGCTGAGCGAGGTGCTGCCGGTAATAGATTACGCGCTGCGCATCGTGAGCCTTATTGCGATATTCCACGTCATAAAAAGCGACATCGATCCCTCGTATAAGGTCAGTTGGGTGCTTTGCATCGCGTTCCTGCCGCTTTTCGGCGGGCTGATGTACGTTTTGTTTTCAAATAAGCGCCCCGCAAAGCACGTGCGCGAGAAGATAAATACCCAGCTTGAAAAAACGCGGGTCTATCATTTCGGACGCCGCTCCGTCGTTAATGATATACCCGACGACGGCATAGGCGCAAGAGGACTTTTCCGCTATCTTGAGGATAACAGCGGTTACAGAGCGCATTGCGGCACGAAAACGGAATATTTCCCCGTGGGCGAGGATATGTACAAGTGTCTGATCGAGGAACTCGAAAAGGCGGAAAACTATATTTTCCTCGAGTATTTCATTATAAACCTCGGCGAGATGTGGGATTCGGTGCTTGAAATATTACAGCGCAAGGTCGCGCAGGGGGTTGAGGTACGCGTTATTTACGACGACGTCGGCTGCGCGGACTATCTTCCCGCAAATTACTGCCAGACCCTCCACAGCCTCGGCATAAAGGCAATGGCGTTTAATAAATTCGTGCCCCTTGTCAGCATCATAATGAATAACCGCGACCACCGCAAGATAACCGTCATTGACGGCAAGGTCGGCTTCATAGGCGGCATAAATATCAGCGACGAATATATAAACCGCAAGGTGCGTTTCGGACATTGGAAGGACACCGGACTTATGTTCAAGGGGCCCGGAGTCGAGGATCTGACGGTCATGTTTCTCGAAATGTGGAACGCATTCGAGGAAAACGAGGGCGGCTATGCCGACTTTCTGCCGAGGGAATACACCGAGCACGGCGGCGCCGAAGACGGCTTTGTGCTGAGCTTTTCCGACAGCCCGCTGGATGATGAGAATATAAGCGAAAACGTCTACACGAACATTCTCTATCAGGCGCGGGACTACGTTTATATCACAACGCCTTATCTTGCCATCGACAGCAGTATGCAAAATGCACTGTGCTGCGCGGCAAAGCGCGGGGTGGACGTGCGACTTATTACCCCGGGAATACCCGACAAGAAAATGGTCTTTCGCCTCACGCGCTCGTACTATGCCTCGCTTATCCGAGCGGGAGTCAAGGTCTACGAATATTCGCCCGGCTTTGTCCACGCCAAGAGCTATGTGTGCGATGATAAGCTCGGCGTCGTCGGTACGATAAACATGGACTACCGCAGCCTGTACCTGCACTTTGAATGCGGAACTCTCATGTACGAAAGCCCCGCGGTCTTAAAGCTGCGTGACGATGACCTCGAAACGATGGAAAAATGCAAAAGGATAGAGCTTTCCGACTGCCGCACGAGCTTTTTCGGCGAGCTTATCGACCGCCTGCTGCGCGTTTTGGCGCCGCTTCTGTGACAACAAAAAAGCTGCCGCTCCGGATTTCCGAAGCGGCAGCTTTTATTTTAATATCAGCCGACTATATCGCGGGTGTCGCGTGCGATAACGAGCTCCTCGTTGGTGGGGATAACAAAGACCTTGACCTTGCTGTCGGGGGTGGAGATCATGATGTCCTCGCCGCGCTTGGAGTTTGCCTCGTCGTCGATGGTGATGCCGAGGTAGCCGAAGTACTCGGAGATGGCCTTGCGGGAGCTCTTGGAGTTCTCGCCGACGCCTGCGGTGAATACGATCGCGTCAACGCCGTTCATGGCTGCAACATAGGAGCCGGCGACCTTTGCGACCCAGTAGTGGAACATATCCAGAGCGAGCTGTGCGCGCTCGTTTCCGTCTGCTGCCGCGTTGTCAAGATCGCGGAAGTCGGAGGAAACGCCGGAAACGCCAAGAACGCCGGACTTCTTGTTGAGTATGTTGAGCATCTCGTCGATGCTGATGCCGTACTTGTTCATGATGAACTGGATAACGCCGGCGTCGAGATCGCCGCAGCGGGTGCCCATAGGAAGACCGACCAGCGGAGTGAAGCCCATGGAGGTGTCAACGCACTTGCCGCCGTCGATGGCTGCGATGGAGCTGCCGTTGCCCATGTGGCAGGAAACGATCTTCAGCTCCTCGATGGGCTTGCCCATGAGCTCTGCGCAGCGGCCGGAAACGTAGCGGTGGCTTGTGCCGTGGAAGCCGTAGCGGCGGATGCCGTCGTTCTTGTAGTACTCATAGGGAACTGCGTACATATATGCCTTGCCGGGCATGGTCTGATGGAAAGCGGTATCGAAAACTGCGACCATGGGAACATCGCCCATAACATCGCGGCAGGCATTGATGCCGATGATGTTTGCAGGGTTGTGAAGGGGAGCAAAGGGAGTGCATTCCTTGAGAGCTTCCATGACTGCATCGTCGATGCGCACGGAGGAAGCGAACTTCTCGCCGCCGTGAACGACGCGGTGACCGACAGCGTCGATCTCCTTCATGGATGCGACGACGCCGTACTCGGCGCTGGTGAGCTTGTCGATAACTGCGGCAATAGCCTCGGCGTGGGTGGGCATTGCAAGATCCTCGTCGAATACGGGCTTGCCGCCTACCAGCGGGCTGTGCTTGAGGTGACCGTCGATGCCGATGCGCTCGCAAAGGCCCTTAGCCATGACAGACTCGGTCTCCATGTCGATGAGCTGGTACTTCAGGGAAGAGCTGCCTGCGTTGATAACAAGAATTTTCATTCCAAATTTCCTTTCTTATTGTAAAACTCACAAAATAATTGTATTATAAAATCATACATGGTTTATTCTAATACATTT
Source organism: uncultured Oscillospiraceae bacterium (assembly GCA_934590355.1). Lineage (GTDB taxonomy): Bacteria > Bacillota > Clostridia > Oscillospirales > Oscillospiraceae > F23-B02. The sequence goes on along the minus strand of CAKTOX010000022.1, from coordinate 12,188 downwards.
TGCACAAAAATCAAGTATATTTTGAAAGGGATGAGTGTTTTGAGCGTAATTGGCATAGTGGGGGAGTATAATCCGTTCCATTATGGACATATGCACCATATTGCGGAGACGAGAAAGCTCATGGGCGAGAACAGCCCCGTGGTGTGCGTGATGTCGGGCGATTTTATCCAGCGCGGCGAGGCGGCGGTGTATTCCAAATTCGCGCGAGCCGAGGCTGCCGTTATGTGCGGCGTTGACCTCGTGCTTGAGCTTCCGCTGCCGTGGACGCTCTCGTCCGCGGAGGGCTTTGCGCGCGGCGCCGTGGGACTGCTTGGCGCGACGGGCGTTGTGACGCACCTGAGCTTCGGCAGCGAGTGCGGCGAAACGGAGGTTCTCGAAACGATAGCCGAAACGCTCATAGACCCGCTCATAGGCGCCGAAATACGAGCACAGCTCAATGCCGACGAGGGCATACCCTTTGCCGTTGCGCGTCAAAGAGCGGTCGCAATGCGCATAGGCGAGGCGGCAAGCCAGCTCGAAACGCCGAATAATATCCTCGCCGTGGAGTATATAAAGGCAATATATAATCAGGGGCTCGACTTAAAGCCCGTGACGATACGCCGCTTCGGCTCGGGACACGATAAAATGTCCGACGGCACGGGACATAAGTCCGCTGCCGAGATCCGCAGAGCGCTGTCGGGCGGTGCGGATATTTCGGGGCTCGTGCCTGAGGAGGCGAGCGCCGTGTATAAGCGCGAGGACAAAATGGGGCGCGGTCCGGTCACGCCGCAGCTTTTGGAGAGCGCCGTCATGTCACGCCTGAGAATGCTGCCGCCGGAGGTGTTTGCGGCTCTGCCCGATGCCGCCGAGGGGCTTGATAACAGGATATATCGCGCCGCCGCGGAGGAATGCAGCGTTGATGCCATTCTTGCCGCGTCAAAAAGCAAGCGCTATGCGCTCAGCCGCATAAGACGCATGGTCATGTGCGCGGCCCTCGGCATAAGCGCGGGCATGGCAGCCGACACGCCGCCGTATGCACGAGTGCTTGCCGCAAACGAGCGCGGCTGCGCCCTGCTGCGCGAGATGAACGAAAAATCGCGCATACCGGTCATAACGAAGCCTGCCGACGTCAAAAACCGCAGCGAAGAATGCCGCAGGCTTTTTGAACTGTGCAGCTCGGCGCATGATCTGTACGTTCTCGGCTACACTGCCCGGCAGGAGCGGCGCGGCGGAGCGGACTGGCGCACGAGCCCGAAAATTTTGTGATAGTATATTAAATGAAGAACGCCGTGGAGGGTATAGTCTGACCCTCACGGCGTTTTTTGCGCATCATATCCGGGGACGGCGAAGAATGCATCCTCGCCGATGAAGCCGACGGAGTCGGGGATATGCAGCTTGCGCAGCGCGCGGCAGTCGTAAAATGCGCGCCTTCCTATGTGCAGCGTGCCGTCGGGTATGATCAGGCTTTCGAGACGGCGGCAGTTGTTAAATGCGTTGTCGTCAATGAATTTGAGGCTTTTCGGCAGGTGCAGCTCGCGCAGACGGGTGCAGTTAAAAAACGCGAGGCGCCCTATGTGCGTGACCGTGTCGGGTATCGTGACCGACTCTGCGTGCGAGCCCTTAAACGCGCGGCTTTGAATCCTCACGACCGTCGCGCCGCCGCACTGTGCGGGTATGACGATGTTTTTCTCCCGCCCACGGCAGCGTGTGAGCTCGGCAATGCCGTCCCTGCGAATTTTAAACTCAAGGCAGCCGTCCTGCACGACCTTGCCGACGTTGAACTGCTCCTCGTTTCGCAGCGCCGTGCCGTAAACGCGGTCGATGCTCTTTGCCATCGCCGTTTCAAACTGTCCGCTTTTATAAAATGTAACGTCGCTGCGCGTTATGTTTTGCCGTATCCAATCCTCAAGCTCTGTGCGGCTGCTCATAAGAAGCGCGTTCTCGAAGCCGTGAGCCTTGAGCGCGGCATATATCCTGTCGCTGTCGCCGCCGAACAGCACGATGATATCGAGCCCAAGCTCCGCGAGGCTTTCGCCGAGCTCATAGTGCAGCCTTTTGGAGTCCTCGCCGAGCTTGTCGATATGCCCTGTCACGAAAATGCGCCTGCCGCCGTTCGGCACGGGCATCTGCGCAAGCGTTCTTGCCGAGCCGAGAACCGTCTGCGGCTCTGCGTTAAAGCAGTCGATGAGCATATGATATCCGCCGATGTTGCGGTAGTTTTGCCGCATACCCGCGGGGCGGTAGCGAGCCATGAGCTTGATGCATTTTTTCATCGGCACTCCCGCAAGCCGACCGACGGCGACAGCCATCGCGCCGTTATAGGCGTTATACTCTCCGAAAAGTGCGAGCCTTGCCGTAAAATCCCCCTCGGAGCAGGAGAAATCAAACTCTGTTCCGTAATGTGTGCTGCGCACCGATTTAATATAGTAGTCCGCCGAGGTATCCCTTGCACTGATGCGCAGGGTATTGTGCGTATACTCCGCCGAGGCGAGAAGCTCGTCGTCGCCGTTAATTATGACCGTGCCGCTGGGCGTCATATGCCGCTCGAGGCTCAGCTTATCGTACAGGATATTCTCCTTCGTTTCGTATTTATCCAGATGCGACTGCCCGATATTCGTTATGACCGCAATATCCGGACGCAGCACACAGGCGGAGCTTTCGATATAGCCCGGCTGCACACCGCCGACCTCCTGCACCCACCATTTGTGCCGCGGCGTGAGCTTCTGGAAATTTCGCAGTATCGCGCCGTGACTGTTTGACATACTCGGATGGGTGAGCGTGCCGCGGTTATAGCTCATTATTTCGCCTATGAGCCCCGTGGTCGTGGTCTTTCCGACGCTGCCCGTGACGGCTATCTTTTTCGCGCGGCATTTTTCCGCACAGCGAAGCTCAAAGCGCTTTACGCACTCCGGCGGGTCGGTTACCGCAATGACCCTGTCATCGTCGGGGTAAAGACAGTCCTTAACGCCCTGCGGACAGAACACGACCGCCGCTCCGTTCTGAAGCGACTGCGAGACCGTTTTCTCATGCCCGTACCAGCCCGCGCTTATGACGGCGTCGCCGCTGCGGACATACTCCGCCTGCGTGAGCACCCTGCCGCAGACCGTGCCGCCGTCCAAGGACGCGGGCAAGGGAGCGCCTATTGCGTCGGCAAGCTTTTTGAGCGTAATGCCGCCGCCTTTTTCGAAGGGCTTAAAATGCATCGTGTCGTCACCTTTATGCAATAATTACGCTTATTTTACCACCAAGCCTTCCGTAATTCAAATATATCAATAAAATATGAATGGCAAAATACAAAAAGTAGTTGCATTTTACCTTTTTGTAGTTTATAATGCTCACTATCAACATAAAGACAAATGTTCGCTCGGCGCGGACACGGAGAAAGTTGAAAAGTTGAGAAAATTAGGAGGAAAAAACCAAATGAAGAAAGTATTAGCTCTCGCGCTTGCGGTGCTCATGGTGTTCTCGCTGTGCGCATGCGGCAACGACAGCGGCGAAAAGGTCGTCAAGATAGGCGTTTTTGAGCCCATCACCGGTCAGAACGGCGCAGGCGGCAAGCAGGAGGTTCTCGGCATGCAGTATGCAAACGCCAAGTGCCCCACCGTCGAGATAGGCGGCGAGACCTACAAGGTCGAGCTGGTCATCTCCGATAACGAGTCGACCACCGATAAGGCGGCTTCCGCAGCCTCCAAGCTCGTTGCAGAGGGCGTATCCGTCGTTCTCGGCACCTACGGCTCGAACGTTGCGATCGCAGGCTCGAACACCTTTAAGGAAGCCGGCATCCCCGCTATCGGCGTAACCTGCACCAATCCCCAGGTCACCGAGGGCAACAGCCACTACTTCCGTATCTGCTTCCTCGACCCGTTCCAGGGCACCGTTCACGCAAACTTTGCAAAAGAGCAGCTCAAGGCTGACACCATCTACTGCCTGGGCGAGCTCGGCAACGACTACGACCAGGGTCTTATCAACTACTGCAAGGCAGCGGCCGAGAAGCTCGGCATGAAGGTCGTCGTTGAGTCCTTCCCCAAGGACAACTCCGACTTCACCTCTTACCTGAATAACGCAAAGAAGGCCGGCGCACAGGCGATCTTCGCTCCCTGCTCCATCCAGTATGCACAGCTCATAGTTGAGCAGGCCTCCGCACAGGGCATCGACATTCCTCTGCTCGGCTCCGATACTTGGGATAACAACACCATCGTCGGCGCAATAAAGGGCAAGAACGTTCAGGCTTACGTTTCCACCTTCTATCAGGAGGGTGCAAACCCCGAGTTTGAAAAGGGCATCAAGGAGTGGATCAACGGCGACTCCAAGAACCTTGAGAACAACGGCGGCAACGATATGCTCGCAGCAGTCACCGTCATGGGCTATGATGCATACATGGTAGCTCTTGAGGCACTCAAGGCAGCAGGCTCCACCGATCCCGCAGCAGTCATGGCAGCACTGCCCGGCGTTACCTACACCGGCATTTCCGGCTCGATCGCATTCAACGACATCGGCGACGCGATCCGCGACTCGGCTGTCATCAAAAAGTCCAACAGCGAGACCGGCGAGTGGGAGTTCGTTGCGGTCCAGAAGGCTGAGGCATAATGCGCAGCAGCTACAGGCACAGCTTAATACTTAACCTGTAAACTTAACTGTGGTGGAGATGCCCTTGGCATCTCCACCATATGCCGTTTTTATATACCCCTTAAAAACCCGTTGCAGGAGCGCATAAATGTGCTCCGCAAAAAAAGCTGCGGAGCGGATCTATGCGTTCCCGGAGAGAGATTTCCAAGAGAGATAGGATGGTCCACAGATGATCGAATTTTTACATGAAAATTTCCGCTATCTGCTGTCAGGCATATCCGTGGGCGGTCAGTATGCGCTTATCGCCATCGGCTACACGATGGTCTACGGCATACTCAGACTTATTAACTTTGCCCACGGCGACGTGTTCATGGTAGCAGGTCTCGTGATGGTCTATGCCATAGCCGGCGGCCTGCCGATGTGGCTGGCGATAATACTCGTTATCGTTCTTACGATAGCACTCGGCGTTGCAATCGAAAAGGTCGCGTATAAGCCGCTGCGCTCATCACCGCGAATGTCGGTCATGATATCGGCAATCGGCGTGTCGTATCTGCTGCAAAACTGCGCGCTGTACTTCACGGGCGGTTTGCCGCGCTCTTACCCCGCGATACCGTTTCTGTCAAAGCAGATAACGATATGGGGCGCAACGACCAAGATGGTCACGGTTATCACGCCGATACTCGTGCTCGTGCTCGTTATAGGGCTCGTGGCGCTTATTAAGTACACGAAGATCGGCATGGCGATGCGCGCCGTTGCGAAGGATTTTGAAACGAGCCAGCTAATGGGCATAAAGATAAACTCCGTTATATCCTTTACATTTGTCATCGGCTGCTTCCTCGCAGCTGTCGGCTCGCTGCTTTACTTTTCAAACTACACGACCGTTGTTCCGACCTCCGGCGCAATGCCCGGCCTGAAGGCCTTTGTTGCGGCGGTGTTCGGCGGCATCGGCTCGATTCCCGGCGCGGTCATCGGCGCGTTTTTGATCGGTATCTGCGAGAATATCATCAGGGCCTTCGGCCAGAACTGGACGGTATTCTCCGATGCGTTTACTTTCGTTTTGCTGATCGTTATCCTCCTCGTCAAGCCCACCGGCATCTTCGGCGAGAAGGCAACGGATAAGGTGTGAGGTGACGATGATGAACGAAACAATGAATACCAAGACCCTCAGGACTCCGGAGGAGGTAGCAAAGCGGCAGGGAATGTGGCTGACGATAGTGGCTCTTGTCATACTGTACGCGGTGCTTTTTACGCTCGATAACTTCGTTAAGCCCTCAAAATTCACGCTTATGCTCCTTCCCGTACTCAAGAAGGGCGCGATATATTCGCTGGTGTGCGTTTCAATGAACCTCCTGAACGGCTTCACTGGTCTGTTCTCTCTCGGTCAGGCGGGCTTCATGCTCATCGGCGCATATGCTTACTCGATATTCTCCATCCCCGCTGCGCGCCACGCGGCAGTCTACCAGTATTTTGACGGCGGCGCTATCCGGTTTTCGATCCCCGAGGCTCTCGGCAATGCCATCGGCGTTAACCTCGGCAGCTTCCTCGGCGCCATCATCTGCATTATCATAGCGGGACTTGCGGCGGCGGTCTTTGCGGCGCTCATCGGTATCCCCGTGCTGCGCCTCAAGAGCGACTACCTTGCCATCGCAACTCTCGGCTTTGCGGAGATAATCCGCGCCTTTTTCCAGTGGAACGGACTGGGCAGGATAACAAACGGCTCAAACCTCCTGCGCGACTACACGCTCTTCAGCGACATGAAGATCCAGATTGGCGCTCAGGCCTTCAAGCTCAACACAGTGTTCCCGTTCCTAATAGCGATGATATGTATAATCATCATCGTTTTGCTCATAAACTCCTCCTACGGCCGCGCATTCAAGGCCATTCGTGATGACGAGGTCGCGGCAGAGGCAATGGGTATAAACCTGTTTAAGCATAAGATGCTGTCGTTTATCATCTCCAGCTTCTTCGCCGGCGTCGGCGGCGCTCTGCTTGCAATGTTCCAGTCCACCGTGCAGGCATCCGCGTTCATGTCAGCAATGACCTATGAGCTGCTGCTCATCGTCGTCATCGGCGGCATCGGCTCCGTATCCGGAAGCTGCATAGCGGCATTTTTGTACATCGCCTGCTCCGAATGGTGGCTGCGCTTCCTCGATTCCGGAATGCTGCCCTTCGGCAACATTCAGGTCAGCTTCTTCCGCGACGGCTTCCGCAAGGTCGTTTTCTCCGTCGTCATCATGGTCATCGTGCTCTTCTTCTCCAAGGGCATCATGGGCAATAAGGAGCTTTCCTTCGCAGGGCTAATAAGAAAAATTCAGGCCAAGAAAGCCAAAAAGGCACAAAAGGCCGAAGAGGGAGGTGCCGCATAATGAGCGAAAATGTTCTTCATGTTGAAAATATCACCATGCAGTTCGGCGGCGTCGTTGCGGTGAATAACCTCTCGCTGGATATCCCCAAGGGCAAGATAATTGCTCTCATCGGCCCTAACGGCGCGGGCAAGACCACGGCCTTTAACTGCATCACCGGCGTTTACGAGCCCACGAACGGCCTTGTCGAGTTCATGGGCAAGCCGATCGTGCGCAACCACCCGCAGGGCAAGATGAGGAAAAACTACAAGGGCGAAAACGGCGATATGTACCTCGGTAAGGTCGTTGCGAACACACCCGATAAGATAACGCAGCAGGGCATCGCCCGTACCTTCCAGAACATAAGACTCTGGAAGAGCATGACCGTTTTCGAAAACGTCCTCATTGCAAAGCATATGCATGCAAAGCAGAACATCTTTTCAGCGACCTTCCGCGGTAACGCGAAGGAGGAAAAGCGTATGCGCGAGGAGACGATGGCGCTTCTCGAGGAGCAGGGGCTTGACAAGTACAAGGACGAGATAGCAACGAGCCTGCCCTATGGCTTGCAGCGCCGCCTTGAGATAGCCCGTGCGCTCGCAGCCGACCCGAAGCTGCTTCTGCTTGACGAGCCCGCTGCCGGTATGAACCCGCAGGAAACGCTCGAGCTTGCGCAGTTTATCCGCGAGATCCGCGAAAAGTACGATTTGACGATATTCCTCATCGAGCACCACATGGAGCTTGTTATGCAGATATCCGACTATATCTACGTCATAGACTTCGGCTCGGAAATAGCTCAGGGCACGCCCAAGGAAGTACAGAATAATCAGCGCGTTATCGATGCATATCTGGGGGTTGTTGAAGATGAGTGAAGCAATACTGAGGATCAATGACCTCAAGGTCAATTACGGCGGCATCGAGGCCGTCAAGGGCATCAGCTTTGACGTGCCCAAGGGCGAGATAGTTACGCTCATCGGCGCAAACGGCGCGGGCAAGAGCTCGACCCTGCGCGCAATATCGGGACTTGTGAAGCCCTCCGGCGGCACAATAGAGTTCGAGGGCGAGGACATAACCGCCAAGGACCCGACGAGCATCGTCACGAAGGGCATAACCCTCGTTCCCGAGGGCAGAAAGATATTCCCCGACCTGACAGTCGCGGAAAACCTCAAGATCGGAGCGTATCTGAGAAAGGACGATCTGACGGAGGATCTCAACTGGGTGTACGACCTGTTTCCGAGGCTCAAGGAGCGCTCGTGGCAGGAGGGCGGCACGCTTTCCGGCGGTGAGCAGCAGATGCTTGCGGTCGGCCGCGCCCTCATGAGCCGCCCCAAGGTCATCATGATGGACGAGCCCTCGCTCGGCCTTGCGCCTATTATCGTGCGCGGCATATTTGACATCATAAAGGAGATCAATAAGCGCGGAGTGACCGTCCTGCTGATCGAGCAGAATGCAAATATGGCGCTCAAAACCGCCGACATCGGCTACGTTCTTGAAACAGGACGCCTGACCATGTCCGGAACAGGCGCAGAGCTGCTTGCAAACGAACAAATTAAAGCCGCCTACCTCGGCACATAATGAAACGAAAAAGACGCCGCTAAGGCGTCTTTTTTTGGGAACTTTTTTGTGATTTTGCGCGTCTTAAGGGTAAATACTAAATCGGGAGTGATAAAAAATGAAAAGGATGGTCGCAACACTTCTTTGCCTTGCGCTCGTATTTGCCCTGACTGCCTGCGCGAGCGAAGGAAAGCAGAATGCGCAAGGCTACGCCGATGTGTACCGCGCGATAAAGGCGTGCCGAAGCGAAAACGTGGGGCGCATGATCATGTATAACATCGTGGCCGAGGATGCGGCGTACGGCGAGACCGCGCAGGAGTATTCCAAAACAAACACGCAGGTGGATGGTATAGACGAGGGCGATAAAATAAAGACGGACGGGAAATATATCTACTACGTCTGCGGAAATTCAATCGACATCTACGAGGCCGCCGGAGCCGACAGCCGCCGCGTCGGATGCATTAAATCGGACGATGAAAGCAAGGGTACAACGTGCGCAATATATCTTCACGACGGCGTTCTCATAGTCGTGATGTGCCGCTTCGGCTTTTGCGTATATTCCGACGCGGCAGACCTTGAGGGAGACCGTGACAGGGAGTGCACGACGGTATATTACTACGACGTTTCCGACCCCGCCGCCCCAAAGCTCATTTCCTCCGCGGGGCAGGACGGCTCGCTCATGACGAGCAGACTCTATGACGGAAAGCTCTATCTCGTGACGAGATACGCCGTCTCCGGCACGGTCGATGAGGATAAGCCCGCGAGCTACGTCCCGCAGTATTACCGCAACGGTGCAGCCTCCGTTGCCGACAGCGGCTGCATAAGCATCATGCCCGCCGTAAATGACGTAAACTACATCGTCGCAGGCGCGTATGACGCGAAAACAGGCGTTCAAAGTGCGCAAAGATCTGTGCTCGGAGCGGGAGACGATATATACATGAACTCGCAGAGCTTGTATCTGAGCGCGTGGCGCTTTGAGCAGGTGGTATCCGATGAGCGCCGTGAGGGTGTTTACACCGTGACCGACTGCGCCGACAAGCAGTTTACCGACATCGTGCGCCTCGGCGTATCCGACCTTAGTGAAAAGGCTCGCGGCAGCGTCGAGGGCTATCTTGACGGTCAGTTTGCCATGGATGAGTATAACGGCTTCCTGCGCGTTGTAACGACAAGCGCGAATAATTACTGCACGATCTACCGCGACGATAAATACGGCTTTGAAAACTACAAATATGACGAGGAAAAAAACAAGCCCGTAAACGGACTTTATATCCTCGACGGCAGCCTAAACGAGGTGTCGTCGCTCACCGGGCTTGCACCCGATGAGACCGTAAAAAGCGTACGCTTTGAAGGCGACACCGCGTATTTTTGCACCTTCCGTCAGGTAGACCCCCTGTTTGCCGTTGACGTATCCGATCCGAAGGCACCCAAGGTACTCAGCGAGCTGAAAATAAGCGGTTTTTCCGAGTATCTGCACCCGTGGGCACAGGGGAGACTTTTCGGACTCGGCAACGAGGCGGATGCGAAAACGGGCTTTACGCAGAACATTAAGCTCGTCATGTTTGACACCTCGGACAGAGCCGACGTCAAGGCCAAGTCCGTGCAGGTGCTAGACGGAGTAGAGTGGTCGGACGCGCTGTATGAGCACACAGCCTTGCTCATATCCCCCGATAAGAATATCATCGGCTTCGGCAGCACCGATAAATATTTCATCTACTCCTACACCGACGAGGGCGGCTTTGTCTGCAATGCGGAAATTTCCTTCCCCGAGAACGCTGAGGGCTGCCTGAGATGCGTGTATGCCGGCGACTTTGCATATGCACTTTCCGACTCGGGAATGAGGGTGCTCGGCATGGCAGATTGGAGCACAATAACCGATGTTTTAAAATGATGTATTATTGATGTGTTTTTATTGACAAATCCTCCGGGTTAGTGTAAGCTAACGTAGTTAGTTGAAACTAACGCGGAGGTTGTTTTTATGACACTTGACAAGCTGCCGATAGGCAAGCCGGCCGTCATTCTCGCGGTCGGAGGCGAGGGTGACCTGCGCTGCCACCTGCTTGATATGGGGCTTATCCCGCACACGGAGGTCACGGTGCGAAAAATTGCACCTCTGGGCGACCCCATGGAGCTTTATCTGCGCGGCTATACCATGACGCTGCGCAAGGAGGATGCCGCGCGTATAGAGGTGCGGCCGGTGGAGGAGATATAATATGCTGCTTGCACTCGTAGGAAACCAAAACTGCGGAAAAACAACGCTTTTTAACCAGCTCACAGGCTCCAATCAGCACGTCGGAAACTTTCCCGGAGTCACCATCGAGCAAAAGACCGGTCAGATAATCGGCCGCAAGGATTATGAGCTTGTCGATCTGCCGGGCATTTACTCCATTCGCCCGTACTCCGGCGAGGAGCGTGTCACGCGCGATTTTATAATAAAAAACAAGCCTGACGCCATAATAAACATCGTTGACGCCACCAATATCGAGCGCAATCTCTATCTCACGCTCCAGCTCATCGAGATGGGGAAGCCGATGGTCTTGGCGCTGAATATGATGGATGAGCTTTTGGGAAACCACGGCAGCGTGGATATAACAAAGCTCTCCGAGCGGCTGGGCATACCGGTCGTGCCCATATCCGCCGCTAAAAACGACGGCGTTGAGGAGCTCATGCGCGTGGTTGCGGAAACGGCGGAAAACGCCCGTATACCGCGCCGGATAGACTTCTGCTCGTCGGGCCCCGTGCACCGCTGCATACACACCGTCAGTCATGTCGTTGAGGATCATGCCGATAAGATAGGCGTACCCTCGCGCTTTGCCGCAACGCGCGTTATAGAGGACGATGCGGATATCATTTCATCTCTCAAGCTCAGCGAAAACGAGCTTGAACTTATAGGACACGCAGTGCTTGAGATGGAAACGGAGGGCGGTCTTGACCGCAACGCCGCCCTTGCCGATATGCGCTATCGCTTCATCGAAGCCGTGTGCTCGGAAAGCGTCGTCAAGGCGCATGAGAGCCGCGAAATGCTGCGCAGCGTAAAAATCGACAAGGTGCTGACCAATAAATATCTTGCGATACCGATGTTTATTGCGATAATGGGCTTTATCTTCTGGATCACCTTCAGCGTGCTCGGAAAATGGCTGTCGGATATGCTGGCGCTCGGAATAAGCTCCGTTACGGCGATAGTTGACTCGGCGCTCACGGCATACGGTCTAAACCCCGTCGTGCACAGCCTTGTTATTGACGGCGTTTTTGCCGGCGTCGGCAGTATGCTGAGCTTTCTGCCGATAATCGTTGTGCTGTTTTTCTTCCTCGCAATTCTCGAGGACACGGGCTATATGGCGCGCGTTGCGTTTGTCATGGATAAGCTGCTGCGCCGCATAGGACTTTCAGGACGCAGCTTCGTTCCGATGCTCATAGGCTTCGGCTGCTCGGTGCCTGCTATCATGGCAACGCGCACGCTATCGTCCGAGCGCGACAGGAAAATGACCATGCTGCTCATTCCGTTTATGAGCTGCTCTGCGAAGATACTCATTTACGCAGTGTTTACGGCGGCGTTTTTCCCCGATCACGGCGGTCTTGTCATGACCTGCCTGTATGTTTTCGGCATACTCGTCGGCATATTGGCAGCAAAAATACTCAGCAAAACCGTTTTCACAGGCAAGCCCGTGCCCTTTGTGATGGAGCTTCCGAATTACCGTATGCCGTCACTCAAGAGCGTACTGCTTCTCATGTGGGAAAAGGCGTGGGATTTCA
>CAKTOX010000021.1 GCA_934590355.1 uncultured Oscillospiraceae bacterium | reverse complement strand
CGCTGGCGGCGGTGGCCTGCGATGATCTCATAGCCGCCATCCTCACGGGGACGCACCAGCGCGGGCTGATTGACGCCTGCCGCCTTGACCGACTCCACAAGCCCCTGCATTTCCGCATCATCCCGGACACCAAAGGGATGATTTTTGAACGGGTGCAGGTCTGCCAAATTGAGATAGACGATTTCCTCTTTTTCAGCGCGGGTGGCGTCACGGGGCGCAGACGGCTCCGGCGTGACCTCTTCACCAGCGGGAGTACCGCCCTTATCCACGGCAGGCTTCTCCGGGGCGGGCTTGCTTTGGGACTTTTTGTCCCGAGGTTTGGGCGGCTTTGCCTTATCGGGAGCGGCCTTGCCATCCTTGGGCGGACGGCCTCTGCCGGGCTTGGCAGGCTTGTCCTTTTCCGTGGGCGGCTTCTGCTTGACCGCCTTTTTCTCCTCCTTGGCCGCCTCGTCACGGGCAGCGGCAAAATCCACCACCTTGCCGGAATGTGCCGGGGCGGGATCGTCCTTGCCGGGAGTGGGCGGCTGCTCCTGTTCCTTTTCAGCCTTGGGGACTTCGGGAGCGGCGGGCTCCTCCACCTCGGCGTGGGTAACAGCGTCGGCGGGATCAGGCACGGCCTCGCCCATTTCAAAGAGTGCCGCCTGCCCCTCGTGTTCCAGCATGACCGCCTCTGCATCGGTCAGCACAGGCTCGGGAGCAGGCTGCTCCGGCACGGCGGCATTTTCTACCGCAGGAGCGGGAGCCTCGGCGGGCGGGGCTGCCTCGGGAATGTTTTTCTTATCATCTGCCATTTGCAAACCTCCTTTTCGTGGCATGAAAAAAAGCCAGTCCGCAGACTGGCCGGGTGGAAGTGACCTCCTTTCATGGTGTTATATATGAAAACGCCGCCCGCTGTCCTGTTGGGCGGCGTTGTTCTCGTCATTTTGAATTTTTAGAATAAATACCTCTTGCCGACTGCCAACAAACCGTTGATATATCTGCGTTTTCTGAAATCCTATAATTACACTCCGACCATAATGTGGAGACAAAAAAGATGTCTCCCACGAAAAAGCCCGATTTTATCGGGCTTTTTTGCTACCCAAACGGCGATTTTTCTCTGTGCAGAAACACAGATGTAAAATCGCCGTTTTCCCTTTGTGGCAGGACTCGAACTCCCGAAAACTGAATACCAAATACACAGGCAGATAGAAATCAAAAATCTATCTGCCTTTTTTTATTACCCTCAAAAAAGGAGAAAACAGATATGCTACAGAAAGAATTAGCCAAACGGCTCAGGGCTCGGTATGACACCCAGATGGACAGCAAAGGATGGCTGGAAGTATCTTCGGACGGCGTCCCTCTCTGCCGGATAAAGTACAACGGTCAATTCCTAAGCAACGCCGACAAAACCCTCTCAGATGAATACCGCAGTAAAATTGCAGACATTCAGGAAGAGATCTCTACGGTGCGGGAATATGTCGGTCTCTACGAACACGCACCGCAGATGACGGCTGCCGATGTCTCCGATTACAGACAGCTCGCCGCTTTCGGAGATACGGTGTTGGCGGCGACCTACAGCGAAAAGAACGGCTTTATGTTCTGTACTTGGAAACAGAATGCAGACGGCGACTCGGTGTTTTGGGGAGATTATTCTCCGAACTATGAAAAAACTACTCAACACCGTATATGTTCTGACTCCGGACAGCTATCTGTTTTGCCGCAATGAAAACATCTGTGTGCGGATAGGCGACGCGGAAAAGCTGTGTATTCCGGCACTGAACGTGGAAGCCGTCATCTGCTTCGGAAAGATGACGGTGTCCACACCGCTGCTTGAGTTTTGCGGTGAGCGCGGGATAAGCCTGACCTTTGTGCGCGAAAACGGGCGATTTATGGGCAGACTTCAAGGCCCCGTGAGCGGAAATGTCCTTCTTCGCAAGCGGCAGTATGCATCGGTGGAGGACGAGGAATTCACACTGAGGATAGTAAGATCGGTTTTGCTGGCGAAGCTGCGCAACAGCAAGCTCGTTTTGATGCGCGCTGCCCGCACCGAGCGGACAAGCGCCGACAGGCAGGAGCTGGAGCTCGGCATAGAACAGCTCAACGAGGCCGCGGAGCGCCTGCTTGAATGCGGCAGCGTAGATTCCATGCGCGGCGTCGAGGGTGCCGCGGCAACCGCATATTTTGCGCGATTTGACTGTATGCTCGCGGGCAATCCGGGCGGCTTTCGCTTTGACACCCGCAGCCGGCGTCCGCCAGTAAACGAGGTGAATGCGGCGCTGTCGTTTGCGTATATGCTGCTGAGCAATCAAATGCAGTCTGCCATGGAAACCGTGGGACTTGATCCCGCCGCGGGGTATCTGCACACTCTGCGTCCCGGTCGGGCATCCTTTGCGCTCGATCTTATTGAGGAACTGCGCGCGCCGCTTTGCGACCGCTTCGTGCTGTCGCTTTTCAATAAAGCGCAGCTTTCCTACGGTGACTTCGACCATGATGAGGACGCGGTGTTTCTCAACGACAAGGGGCGCAGAACGCTGCTTTCCGCGTGGGAAAAGCGAAAGCAGGAACAGATAATGCATCCGTTTTTGAAAGAGAAGCTCCCCATCGGCTTGATACCTTATGTGCAGGCGATGCTCTTCGCTCGCGTTTTGCGCGGAGACCTTGACGATTATCCGCCCTTTGTTTGGAGGTGAGCGGGCATGATGCTTGTGATAGCCTATGATGTGGACACTACGAGCAGCGCCGGAGCAAAGCGGCTGCGCAAGGTCGCAAAGCTGTGCGAGCGCTATGGAAGCAGAGTTCAAAACTCGGTGTTTGAGGTGCTTTTGGATCCGGCACAGCTTGTAGCGCTGAAAGCGGGGCTGGAAAAGACCATTTGCAAGGAAACGGATTCGATCCGCATCTACCGCTTGGGGAACACCTATAAAAATCGGATTGAAGTTATCGGACGCACCGGACTGATCGAAACCGGGGAACCGCTGCTTCTGTGAAGCGCTGCCGCGCCGACCGCTGCCGTACACATTTTCTCGGTAGATCGGCGCAGCGTTTTGAAGGGCTTTCGGAGTAAAGCCCTAATAAAAAAACTGCCTCGGCTTGCGCTTTCGTGCGAAACGAGGCGTCTTATGCAGCAAAACGCACAATCATCGCAATACTTTTTTGTGCGCTTTTGCTGTCGCCCCCCACGCGGGGGCGTGAATTGAAATAAAAGCTAAAGATGCCTCGCCTCGCCAAGGGTGGTATGTCGCCCCCCACGCGGGGGCGTGAATTGAAATTCTATCCCGCGCCCCTCTCGGCTTGACCTGTTGGGTCGCCCCCCACGCGGGGGCGTGAATTGAAATGTCATACGCCTCGACGCTGCTGTTGCCATACGCAGTCGCCCCCCACGCGGGGTCAAAAAACCGCAGAGCAACTTTCGTTACCCTGCGGTTTTTCATGTCGGTATTAAATTATCGCTCGCTAAAGTCCGAATTCAAAATCAGAACGCAACGCGCATGAACAGAGCCACGCAACAGAGAATGAGTGCGAGGGGAACGTATACATAGCGCCCGACGCTGTACCACAGATTGCCGCGCTTGGCGGTGCTGCCGGTGTTCACGGCGTCAAGAAGCTGATCCTTTTTCATGACGTAGAACCATGAGACCGCGCCGAGGGTTGCGCCGATGGGAATGATGTAAATCGAAACGAGATCCATCCACGGACCCCACTTGGAGATGGTCTCCATGCCGATGCCGAAGCCGAGCACAATAACGCAGATGATGAGCAGCACCACGGTGCGGCTGAGTTTGGGAAACTTGTGCATGAGAGACTCCGCAACGACCTCGAACATATTCTGAAGCGAGCTCACGCCGGCGAATATCATCGCAACGTAGAGGATTATTGCAAACAGGCGGCCGAGCGGGAGATCCTGCAAAATGGTCGGCAGAGTTACGAACAGCAGACCGGGGCCCGCGCCGACGTCCTGACCGTAGGAGAAGCAGGCGGGAATGATGACGAGTGCGGCAACGACGGCGGCTATCGTATCAAACAGCGCGGTGTGGCGCGCAACGCCGACGACGTCCTCGCCGTCGGAAAGATACGCACCGTAGACTATCATGCCGCTGCCCGTGACCGACAGCGAGAAGAACGCCTGACCCATTGCCCAGATCCAGATCATCGGGTCTGTCAGCGCCTCCCAGCGCGGGGTGAACATGAACTTGTAGCCCTCGCCCGAGCCCGGCAGGAATGCAACGCGCACCGCGAGCACGAGGAAGATGAGGAAGAACAAGGGCATCATGACTTTGTTGGTCTTTTCGATGCTGTGCGCACCGAGGAAAAGCGTCAGCAGAGTGCCGACGACAACGATAATGTGGAAGGGAATGACCGAGTACGGCGTGGAGGAGAATTCTCCGAACCACACTGCGGTGTCTGCGGTCATGAGCGTGCCGGCGACTGAGTCAAACAGCGCCTTGAGGATATAGGTGACGATGACAGCGTAGCCGATGGCGATGCACAGCGAGCCTGCGAGGGGCAGCCAGCCGAGCAGTCCGCCGACCTTGCCGGCCTTCTCGCCGCGGGTCGCCCATGCGTTTTGATACGCGCCCAGGGTGCCCGTGCGTGCGCGTCTGCCCATGGCAAACTCCGCGGGCAGTCCGACGTAGCTGAATATGAACACGAACAGCAGGTAGATAAGCAGGAATGCGCCGCCGCCGTTTGATCCCATTTTGTTCGGAAAGCCCCAAACGTTGGCCATTCCGACCGCCGAGCCTACCGAGGCGAGGATGAAGCCCCATCGGCTGGCGAAGCTTTTTGTCTTCTTCATTTTCTCTCTCTCCTTCATATTATGCCAAAGTCCTCTTTTTCGGAGGACTTTTTCATTTTAACGCAGCAAAGCGTTTTATGGAAATGAGATGATTTAATTGCGATATGAAAAATTCTAATACCGGCGCAAAAGCATTGATAAATCAGGGCTGCGCGCTATAATATTATCGCAAACTAACGGTGAGGCGGCGAAGCGATGAACGGAAAGACTGCATATACGCACGGATATGCCTCCCCGCTCGGCGATATGCTCATTGCCGCGAGGGGCGATAGCGTTACGGGGCTGTGGTTTTACGGCGCGAGGCATTTTGCCGCGGGGCTCGATGAAAATGCGCGCGAGGGCTGCCCGCAGGCCATAAAAGATACGGTGCGCTGGCTGGATATTTATTTTTCCGGCGCTCAGCCCGATTTTATGCCGCCTGTTGAGCTGCACGGCACGGACTTTTGCCGCGCGGTGTGGGCGGAGCTTATAAAAATACCGCGCGGGGAAACACGAAGCTACGGCGAGATCGCAAAAAAGCTCGGAGTTAATTGCGCGCAGGCGGTCGGCGCCGCGGTCGGGCGCAATCCGATAGCAATCATCGTGCCCTGCCACAGGGTCATCGGGGCAAACGGCAGCCTCGTCGGCTACGCCGCGGGACTTTACAAAAAGGAGCGCCTTTTGGCGCTTGAGGGAGGAATATAAAATGCTTGAAAAGATGATAAGTGAAAAGACGGCGCAGCAGTCGCAGCAGCTTGAGCAGTGGTTTTCAAAGCACAGCGCCGAGCACCCTATGCCCGACGACGTCGAGGTCATGCGGGATATCGACTACATGGGCGACGGCGCAAAATGCCACATGATGGACGTTTACCGTCCCAAGGCTGCAAGCGGCGTGCTGCCTGTGCTGTTTAATATCCACGGCGGCGGATTTCTTCTCGGCAGGAAGGAGGTCAACGCCCTTTTCTGCGCCGATATGGCACAGCGCGGCTTTGTCGTCATCTGTCCCGAGTATCCGCTCGTACCGGACGAGACCGTGTTCGAAATACTGCGCAGCCTGACTGCTGCCGTCAACTTTGCCGCGGCGCACTTTGCCGAGTACGGCGCGGACGCGGGCAGGGTATATCTGAGCGGCGACAGCGCCGGTGCGTGGCTGTGCACATATCTTGCGGCGGTGAAAAACTGCGCCGAAATAGCCGAGGCGGCGGGAGCGGAGCCGGTGAACGTCGAGATAGAGGCGCTCGGGCTCATAAGCGGAATGTTTTACACCCGCAAGCTCGACGAGGTCGGCATATTTCTGCCCAAGCTCATCTACGGCGCGGACTGGAGAAAAAGCACGTTCAGACCGTTCATGGATCCCGAAAACGAAAAGCTGCTGCGAAGCCTCCCGCGGGCGATGCTCATCACCGCCGACGGCGACTTTTTGCGGCACTACAGCCGCAGCTTTGCCGCGGCGCTGACCCGCGCGGACGCAGAATGCGAGCTTTACGACGTGACGGCGGACAGAAAGCTGCCGCACGCGTTCTCTGCGCTGCTGCCCGAATATCCCGAGTCGCAGGAGGCAAATGCACGCCTTGCGGCATTCCTGCTCGGCGAGGAGAAATGATAATTATACTTAAATAATAAAAGACCAGCTGTTTAACAGCTGGTCTTTTATTATTTTTTCGCGTGGATGAGAAACAGCGGGGCGTCCTTCAGATCACGGTCGCCGAGTATGCGCGCGCCGACGCCCTTGTCAAAGCCGCAGTCGGTGCAGCCGAGGGCTTTCAGAAGCCTCACGTCCCATTCGGGGCGCTGCTTTTCGCTTATGGGCATTGCCAGCGTGATCTGCGCGTTTTCGATTTCAAGCTCGGGCGTCATGCCGCAGTGACCGTACACGCTGCCCTGCGGGAGCCGCGTGGCGTTTTTCTCGTTGCCGCGCACGTTGTCGCCGTAGCTCGCGTCAAAATTGAGCAGCACCCCGCCGCGCCGCAGCACGCGCAGCCACTCGGAGTAGGCGCGCTCCGGCTCGGGGAGCGTCCACGTTAAATTGCGTGTCACAACGGCGTCAAAGCTCTCGTCGGGATAGCTCAAAGCCTGCGCGTCCATGACCTCAAAATGCGCGCTCACGCCGAGGTCGCGCGCAAAGCTTTTTGCCTCGTCTATCATGGCGGGCGTGAGGTCAATGCCGGTCACCTCGTGACCCATGGCTGCCAAAAGCGCGGCGAAATAACCCGTTCCCGTGCCCACATCCAAAATTCGCAGTCCGCCCTCGGGCAGATGCTTTAAAAGCTCTGCGCGCCAGCGTGTGCTTATTTCATCGTGTATTTCGTTTCGGCGCACGACCGAAAAATCGTGTGCGCGCACCGTCCAGTAGTTAAGTACCTTTTTTTCGAGCTCCTCCATAGGGTGTTACCTCCTTGCCGCGTAAGCTATCATCGGGTTATCCTTTTCGATGCCGAGCGAGGCGGTCTGGTACAGCACGACGCCGTCGCAGCGGGCAAGCTCCTCGTGCAGGAGCGTGCCGAATATATCGCATATCCTGCCGAGGCTCTCGCCCTTTTTTATGCTCTGCCCGATTTTTTTCGTCGGATACCAGCAGCCGCTCACGGGCGCGTCGATGTATTCTCCGCCGTCAAAGACCTCGGGGCTTTTGCGCACGGGGCTTATGCCGTCGCACAGCACGCCGACATGGCGCAGAAGATTTTTAACGTCGTCAATATCCTCCGCGACCTCCTGCTCCGACCACAGTCCGCAGCAGCCGCGCTCGATCAGAACCGCCGGCACTCCGCAGGTGCCCGCGTGACTGTAAAAGCCGTTTTTCGCGCGCGAGCGCACCGCGTAGTCAACGCCGACGTGCATCGCCAGCTCCTGCGAGCTTTCGCAGACCTCCGGAGCCGCGCCGCCGTGAAAATAAACGTGCGGGGTGAGGTATTCGTAGCCTCCGCCGGAGTGGAGGTCAATGATGCAGTCGCAGCGGCGAATGACGCGCTCCTCAAGAAACGCCGCGAGCTTTTCCGCGTCCGTGCCGCAGGCGCTGCCGGGAAAAACGCGGTTGAGGTTTTTGCCGTCGGAGGGAAAAACGTCCGAGCAGCGGCATATGAGCCCGTCGTAATTGAAGGCGTGGACAAGGTGCAGCTCACCTCGGATGCTCTCCGGTTCAAGCTCGCGCGCAAGCTCTATGACAGCCTGAATGCCGACGTATTCGCGGCAGTGAACTCCCGCCGAGACCGTCACGCACGCACCCTCGTGCGCACCGTAAATGACGGTTTCGGGATATTCCAGCCTCGTTCCGGGCACGGAAACGAAGCGGCGGATCTTTTCGCATTTTCCCATGCTATTTTATCTCCATGACTGATGAAATGAGTGCCTTTGTGTATTCGTTTTGCGGCGACGAGATAATATCCCGCGTGCTGCCGCGCTCTATCGCTCTGCCGCCCTGCATGACGATGACCGAGTCGCAAAGGCTACCGACGACCGCAAGGTCGTGCGAAACGAAGATCATCGACATACCCGTTTCGCGGCGCAGCTCGGATAAAAGCGAGAGTATCTGCGCCTGAGAGGACACGTCGAGCGCGCTCGTTATTTCGTCGCACAGCAGCACACGCGGCGAGGAGGCAACGGCTCGCGCTATCGCAAAGCGCTGGCACTGACCTCCGCTGAGGGCGCCGGGGTATCGGCGGGAAAGCTCGGCGCCGAGGCCCACCTCGCGGCACAGCGCGTCGAGGTTAAGCTCCGCGCCTTTGCCCATGAGGCTGCAAAATGCGTCCCGAATGGAGCGCTCTATCGTTCTGCGCGGGTGAAACGACGCCGTTGCGTCCTGAAATATCATTTGCATATCCCTCTTGTCGGCAATGCTCCGCTTCGCGCCGAGCCTACGTCCGTCAAGGATAATTTCGCCCGAGTCGGGCTGCTCAAGACCCGATATGAGGCGCAGGAGCGTGCTCTTTCCGCTGCCGGAGGCGCCGACAATGCCGAGTATCTCGCCGTCGTGCACCTCAAGGTTCACACCGCTCACGGCGCATATGCCGCCCGCGCCGCCGTAGCTTTTGCACAGGCTTTTGACGCTGAGTATGCTTTCCATGCTTAAACCTCCGTGAGGACGAAATGCCCCGCGCCGCGCTCCGTAAGGATGCCGTGAAATTCCCCGAATTCCGCCGGCGCCGTCGGCAGAATTCCGCCGAGCCGCGGCAGGCTTTCGAGAAGCGATATCGTGTACGGGTGCAGGGGAGCGGTGACGAGCTCCCGCGCCGGAGCAAGCTCCACGAGCCTTCCCGCGTGCATGACGGCGATGCGGTCGGAAACGTATGCCGCGAGGGCAAGGTCGTGGGTGACTATTATCTGCGAGATGCCGAGCTGCGTGCGCAGCGCCGTCAGCTCATCGGCTACGGTGCGCCGCGTCAGCGCGTCAAGAGCGCTCGTCGGCTCGTCGGCAAGCAGCAGCCTTTGCTGCATGAGCATAACGAGCGCAAGCGCGATGCGCTGGTTCATGCCGCCGCTCATTTCATACGGGCAGGCGGCGAGAATACGCTGCGCATCGTCAAGTCCGAGCCGCGCGAAAACGTCTTGCACCGAGGGCAAAAACGCCTGCGCATCGTATTTTCCGTGGCTTTTGAGGGTCTCGATAAACTGCTTTTTGTAGCTGCGGATGGGGTTAAAGGCAGCGCCGGGGGTCTGGAAAATGAGCCCCATGCCCTCGGTCGTTATTTTGCCTCGCGCCTTTCGGCTGAGCTGCGTGAGCTCGCTGCCGTCGAAAACTATGCTGCCGGAGGTGACAGCCGGGCTGTCGAAAACGCCGATGATGGATTTTAAGAGAGTACTCTTTCCGCAGCCGGACTGCCCGACCACGCACAGTGCCTCGCCTTTTGCAAGGTCAAACGAAATGCCCGATATAGCGTCGCGCTCACCGTAGGCGGCGCACAGGTCTTTAACGCTGAGAATGATGTTATCGTTCATTTTGCCGCCTCCACATCGAGATAATCGCGCAGGCAGTCTCCGAGGCAGTTAAAGACCATGACCGTCACGACGGTAGCACCCGCGGGAGCGAGGGTCGCCCACGGCGCAAGCTGCATATAAGCACGCGACTGGCTTATCATGCTGCCCCACTCCGCGTGCGGCTCGGTCACGCCGATGCCGAGGAAAGAAAGCCCTGCCACGCCGATCATCATGACGCCGAGCTGAGTTGCGGCGTTGACTATGAGCGTTCCGAGCATGCACGGCAGAAGATAGCACAGCATTATCGTCAGATCGGAGCAGCCGGACAGCCGGGCCGCGCTGATAAACGGCTCCTTTTTCATGGCGATGACCTGCGAGCGCGCAAGCCTCGCGTAAAGCGTCCAACCGGAAAGCCCCATGGCGAGCATGGCGTTTATCATGCCGCCGCCGAGTATGCCCGCAACGGCGATGGCCAGCACCATCTGCGGAAAGGCGAGCATTATATCGACAAGGCGCATTATTACGCTGTCGATCTTCCCGCCGTACCAGCCGGCAACTGTTCCGAGTGCCGTGCCGACGGCGAAGGTCGCCGCAACGAGGATGACGGCGGAGAAAACGGACGTGCGTGCGCCCATGATGACGCGGGAGAACACGCAGCGGCCGTATCTGTCGGTGCCGAAAATATGCTGCGCGTCGGGGGCGGAGTTCATGTGGGCGGAGCTTGTCGCGTTGGGGTCGTTGGGAACGATGACGGGGGCGAGAAGCCCGATGAGCATGAGCGCTCCGGCGAGTATCAAAAGCACGCAAAGCCTGCGCTTTGCCTTTCTTTTTGCTGCGCTTACCATATCCATGCGCACCTCACATTTCCTCGACGCGAGGGTCGAGACGGCGATAGCATATGTCTGCGGCGAGGTTGATCAAAACGTAAACGCAGCTTGTGAATATAACAAAGCCCTGAATGACGGGGTAGTCGCGCGCGGTTATCGCGTCCATGACGAGCTTGCCGAGACCGGGCCAGCGGAATATGGTCTCGACAACGACGCTGCCGCCGAGCAGCGTCCCGACGGAGAGGGCTGTTATGGTCAGGATCGGTATCATTGCATTGTGCAGGACGTTTTTATACAGGATAACGGAGCTCTTGACGCCCCGCGCTCTCGCGCCGAGGACGTAGCTGCGCCCCAATTGCTCCAAAACCTCCGCTCTGAACTGCCGCACGAAGCGCGAGCACATCGGAATTGCCAGCGCAAGGCAGGGCAGGATAAGCCCCTTGACGCTCTCGTCGGCTATGACGGGCAGGAGCTTTGTTTTGATGCAGAAGAAATACATTAAAAGCACCGAGATAAGAAAATTCGGCAGCGAGTTTCCGATAAAGCTCAAAAGGCGGACTATATTGTCGAGCACGCCGTCCTTTTTGACCGCCGTTATGACCGACAGCGGCAGGGATACTGCAAGCGCGAGAGCAAGGCTCGAAAGGCTCAGGATAAGCGTATATCTGAGCGCCTGCACGAGCTTATGAGAAACGGAGATGCCGTCCTTATACGAGGCTCCGAGGTCGCCCGTTAAGGCGCCGCCGAGCCATTTTGCGTAGCGCAGCAGGAAGGGGTCGTTGAGCCCCAGCTCCTCGCGCGCAGCCTCGAGAGTTTCCTCAGAAACACTTATACCCTGCGCGGTCAGCTTCTTCTGCGCAGGGTCGCCGGGCGATATGTACATTAAAAGATAGGTCAGAAAGCTCAGACCTATTATTATCACTGCAAGATGCAGCAGGCGTTTTAAAATCTGCTTTTTTATGGCGTTCACCTCTGCCCGCAGAGTCGGGAGCCTCCGAGGAGACTCCCGACGCACGGGATTTATTTCATGTCGGTGTTTGCATCTATGCGGTAGAAGTCGAAGGGGCAGTTTTCGTAAATACCGCTCACGCTTTTGGCGGAAACGGTGATGTTATTAAACAGTCCCACGCAGCCGATGGCATTGTCGTCGATGGCAAGCTGCACGATTTCGTTTGCAAGGGAGGCGCGCTTTGCCGGATCGGTCTCGACCTTGAGCTCGTTAATGAGCTGCATGACCTTGTCGCTTTCAAAGCCCGCCGAGGCCCAGTATCCGCCCGGACGGAGCACAGTGTCGATAAAGTAATACGGATCGCCGTTTTTGTCGGCTATCATGCAGTACAGAGCGATGTCATAGTCGCCCGAGGCGATGTAGGTCGCGTCCGCGTCCTCCTGCACCGTGAGGGTCGTGTCGATGCCGACGGCCTTGAGCTGCTCCTGCATGAGGAGCGCCAGGGAATCGAGGGAGCGGGCGGCGTAGTAGCAGATGTTGAGCTTGAGGGGCTGGCCGTCCTTCGCGTAGATGCCGTCCGAGCCGAGGGTGTAGCCTGCCTGCTCTATTGCCGCCTTTGCCGCAGCCGTGTCGACCGCGGGCTTTGTGACCTTGCCGTATGCCGTGGAGGTTCCGAAGGGGCCGACGGCGGCGGTGACGGTGCCGTTAAGGTAAGCGGCTATTGCCTTGCAGTCAACGGTGAGGTTAATTGCCTTTCTTATCTCGTCGGAAAGGGTGTTCCGGTTGAGCATATAGAACTGGAGTCTTGTCGCGGGGATGTCCGTAACGGTGTACTTATCGGGCGAGGCGTCGTAAATTTCCTTTGCCGCTGCCGTGACGGAGGTGTAGCAGTCAATTTCGCCGTTCTGCATCGCAAGGAGCTTGGATTCGTCGTCCTGCATGTAGTAGAACACCGCGCCGTCAAGCTTCACCTCGCCGCCCCAATATTTGTCGTTCTTGAGCACCTCGACCGTACCCTCGGGCTTGAAGGACTTTACGACAAAGGGGCCTGTCGCAACGGGCGCGTTGTCGAGGTCCTCCGTGGCGTCAAGGTCCATGATCGCCATTTCCGGCGAGGCGAGGTCGTTTATGAGTGTGGGGTAGACATCCTTGGTCGTGATGGTAAATTCCTTGTCGCCCACGGTCTTGTACTCATATTCGGCAAACTGCGCGAAGCGCACGTTCACCTCGCCCACGCGCTTGAGGTTTGCGATGACGCTGTCAACGGTGACGGGGCTGCCGTTAGAAAATGCGATGCCCTCCTTGAGGGTGACGGTCCATGTCAGACCGTCGTCGGAGGCGACCGCCTTTTCGGCAAGGCAGGGCTGCACGGAGCTGTCGTCGCCCATCTTGAAAAGAGCCTCGGTTATGCCGTAAATGGAGGTGTACCAGCCGTAATACTCCTTGTGAGCGTCAAGGCTGGGGTAGGCAAAGCTCTCCGCAACGCGCAGGATCTTTTCGCCCGACTTGTCCTCGCCGCCCGTCTTGTCTCCGCCGCAGGCAGCAAGACCGAGCACCATTAAAAGCGCAAGGACAAGTGCTGTAATTCTTTTTTTCATCGTTTACCACTCTTTCTTCCGTTATTTTATTTTACGGCTCTTATGAGAAAACAGGGAGTGGATGCGTAGTTTGACATTTCCTCCCGACTCCAGAGCCGCTTGCTTACGGACGTATCGGCGCTGACGTTTTTAAAGCCGAGGTCGAGCAGAGTCACCGCATCCCACTGCGGGCGGGGCAGTCTGCCCATGGGAAGGTTGCGCGAGATGTTTTCCATGAGCCAGCCCTCGTCGTAGCTCTCGTGATCGTCAAAGCCCGCCTGTATGGTGTTTTCGCGGTCGGCCTGCTTTTCGAGCCTTTTTTCGTCGTCGAATAAATATGCGTACCAGTTTGAGTCAATGTTGAGCATAACGCCGCCGTCGCGCAGCACGCGCCGCCACTCCGCGTATGCCTTGGCGGGGTCGGGCAGGTTCCAGGTGAGGTTTCGCGTGACGATAACGTCAAATTCGCTGTCGTTAAAGCTCAGCTCCTGCGCGTCCATCTTGCAGAAACGAATTTTATCGGCGAGCTCACCCGCGTTATTCCTCGCCTGCTCGAGCATACCCTCGGACATATCCACCGCCGTTACCTCATAGCCGCGCGCGGCGAGAATGATGGCGTAAAAGCCCGGACCCGTACCTATGTCCAAAACGCGCAGCGTCCGGCCCTCGATACGGGGGAAGTTTCGTATAAGCTCGTCCGCCCACTTTCCGTCCCAGCCGTCGGCAAGATTTTTCTTCACGACCTCCGTGTAGGAGCTCGCGCGGCGTGTCCAATACTGTTCGATCGTACCCAAAAGAGCGTTCATTGCGGCATATCCCTTCTACATACTCAATACTCATACATTCGTGTTTGAATTTTAACACGCAAAAAAGTAAGCTCACAAGCCCGGTGGGGGGATAAAAAACGCAAAAAATCTTGCTTTTTCGCAGTCTGCACAAGAAGGTACGGCCGCAAATTTTCCTTTACAGAGAATGAGGTTTAGAATATAATTCAAGGCATGGACGAAAAACGCAGAGAAAAACGGAATAAATTTGTATCGCTGATACTCAAAAGCGGCAGGATAGGCAAGGGCTACGCAGACTCGTGGTACGCCCATTGCCGGGTGTTCGGAGACATTCTGCGCCCTGCATTCACGGACGACATTGCCGCAAGATTTGAACTCGTTGCCGCCCTCAATCTCATGACGCGGGGGAAATACACCGCGGCGGCGAAAAAGCTCGACGGTGTCTTGAAATATTGCAGGACCGACGAGGACTTTGCCGCGTGGAATTTTTTCCTCGGGGTCTGCTGCGACAGGAACGAGCTTTCGGATATGGCGCTGGCGTATTACGGGCAGGCGGCACGGCGTGAGCCGGAGTTTTACATGGTATATCTCATGCTCGCGAAATGTCTGCACACGAAAAAGCACTATGAGGCGGCGCTGGCGGAGTATCTGACTGCCGCCGACGCGATATTTTCGCGCGAGCGGGCGGACGAGGTGCCGGCCGTGCGCGAGGAGGCGGTGCTCGGCTCCGTGCACGGCAATGCTGCCAACTGCCTTCTCATGATGCGCCGCTATGACGATGCGGAGTTTGAGCTTTACGAGGCCGAGCGCTACGGCTGCGAAAACCCGATGCTCACGCTCACATGGGCGACCCTTTATGCCGCGACCGACCGCAAGGCGCAGTGCGTGGAAAAAATGAGCAGGCTGCGAAGCGTGGCGCCGGAGCTTGAGGCCGCGTCGGCGCTCATGGTGCGCGAGATAGTCGAGAGAAAAAATCCGCGCTTTGCCCTGCGCAGTATTCCGAGGGAAAAGCTTGCAAAATTCTGGCGCTGGTTTTCCGCAAACGAGGGGCGGCTGCATTCGTTTGCAATGGGCACGGGCAGCCCCTTCATTATGGACGAGGTGTATGAGCAGGTCGGCGGCATTTTCGATTTCGGCCCCGAAAAACCGGGCTTCGATCTCGGGCGCGACGGGGAAAAGGCCAGACTGAGCTTTTACGACAATTATAATCTGACCTTCGAGATCTGGCTCGGGCGGCTCGTTGAAACGGCTCCCGGGCAGCACAGACCGCGCTGGAGCTTTTATTCCGTTCACTGATCTTTTCAGGGCATTATTGAGGTGTGAAAAGTATGATAAAATTTGTTTTTCTTGACATTGACGACACGCTGCTCGACTTCGGCAAGGCCGAGGCGGCAGCGATAAAAAAGACCTTCGAGCGCATCGGCATTCCCTCGACGGAGGCGGTCATAAAGCGTTACAGCGAGATAAACGACTCGCAGTGGGCGCTGCTTGAGCGTGGGGAGCTTACCCGCGAGCAGGTGCTCGTGCGCAGGTTCGACATTCTCTTTGACGAGCTCGGCGTGCGCAGCGTGCCCAGCGAAATGGCGCAGGCAAGCTATGAATATCTGCTTGGCATCGGGCATTATTTCGTTGACGGGGCGCAGGAGCTGCTGGAGGAGCTCAAGGACAAATATGAGCTTTACATCGTTTCCAACGGCACGGCCTTCGTGCAGGACAGACGCCTGAAAAGCTCGGGAATAGCGCCGTATTTTAAAGACATTTTCATTTCCGAGCGCCTCGGCGCGGACAAGCCCTCGAAGGAGTTTTTCGACATCGTGTTTTCGAAGATAGAGGGCTTTAATAAGTCCGAGGCGATAATAGTCGGCGACAGACTCGGCTCCGACGTGCTCGGCGGCATAAACGCAGGGATAAAAACCTGCTGGTTCAACCCCAAGGGACTGCCGGCAAACCCCGCGATCCCCGCCGACTACGAG
Source organism: uncultured Oscillospiraceae bacterium (assembly GCA_934590355.1). GTDB lineage: Bacteria > Bacillota > Clostridia > Oscillospirales > Oscillospiraceae > F23-B02. The sequence goes on along the minus strand of CAKTOX010000021.1, from coordinate 18,632 downwards.
ATCCGCGCGCTGTCCGAGCTGCCGCAATTGCTTAAAAAAATCTGAGGTCTTTTCGACCTCAGATTTTTTGTTGCAATAATTCGATTTTATCAATGCCGTCGGCGCAGCAGGCGAGGTGATACTCGCCCAGACGCAGCGAGCGGTACTGCGCGTCGAGAGCGTTCACGCTGAAGCGGGACATATCCGAAAGGCGCAGGCCGCGCAGCTTGATATAGCTTTCCTTGACTGTCCAAATTATACAGAATTTCTCGTTCGGATCTGCTGCATTTTCGACGGACATCGCCTCGTCCGGCGCAAACCAGCGCCGTGCAAGCGCAATGCCGTTTTGCCGCTCAAGCTCGATATCGACTCCGACGGGTGCGTCCGACACGGCGCAAACGACGGTGTCACGGCAGTGCGCAAGGGAAAAATGCGCATCCGAGCCTGCGAAAAACGGCTTGCCGTTTTTCGCTACGGAGCAGTCGCTGCGCCCGAAGACGCTGTGCAGCAAAAGCGCCGCGCCGAGGCTTTGCCTGCGGGCTCCGTCGTCCGATATGGCAAGCGCTTTTTCGCGCCGCGCGGGCGAAACGAGCATAAGCGCCGCTTTTTCGTCGAACGAGCCGAGGTCGGCAAAGAATATTTTTATCATGTCATCATGCGCGCATGGCGTCAAGCGTCTTGGCGATGAGCGTGTCAAGCTCCCAGCCGCACATCTGCGCACCGCGAAGTATGACCTCGCGTGAGCAGCCGGCGGCAAATTTTTTGTCTTTGAATTTTTTCTTCACGGACTTCGGCTCCATGTCGGAAATTCCGGTCGGGCGCATGAGCGCGGCGGCGCCGATGAGCCCTGTAAGCTCGTCCGCCGCGAACAGGACCTTTTCCATGAAAAGCTCCGGCTCAACGTCAATGCAGATGCCGTAGCCGTGGCTGATGACGGCATGGATAACGCGTTCGTCAATGTCAAGCTCGTGCAGCATTTCGCGCGCCTTGACGCAGTGCTCGTCGGGGTATAGCTCGAAATCTATGTCGTGGAGCATACCCACGGCAGCCCAGAATTCGACGTTTTCGGGGTCGTATTCCTTTGCCAGCTCGCCCATGACCTTGGAAACGGTCTCGGCGTGCTGAAGGTGAAACGGCTCCTTGTTGTATTTCATAACAAGCTCTTTTGCCTGCTCAACGGTGGGGATATAGCTCATTTTCCATGCCTCCTGCGAAGTTTTAAAAATATTTTACCGCAAAGCGCCGCGAAAATCAACGCTTTACTCAATATACCGCCCGTGCTATTGACAGAACGGCGCTTGGGAATGTAAAATATAGCATAATTATAAGCTGAGCGGAGAAAATCATGGAAAACGAAGCGCTGCACGGCGGTAAACGCCCGGGAATTTTTGAATATGTCGATAAGCAGAGACTCGTTTCCTGCTTTGTTTTCACGTTTGCCATCGGACTTATTGCGCACGCATATGCGTTTTTGAACTTCCAACCCTCGCACGATTCGCTGTATGAGATCATATCCGATGCCGCATATTGGGAATGGAAGCTGCAGCTCGGGCGATTTCTGAAGCCCCTGTACGACCTCACCCTCGGGCGCTTTGCGAGCCTTCCGTGGATAAACGGGCTTATGTCGCTTTTGTGGCTCTCGCTTGCGGGCTATCTCGTGACGGAGATGCTGAGCATAAACAAAAGGCTCGGCATCGCGCTCACCTGCGGAGTTTTGAGTGTAAACCTCACCGTGACGGCGCTTGCGGCGACCTATATGCCGGATCTCAGTTCCGATATGCTCTCGCTGCTGTTTGCTCTGCTCGGCTGCCGCATCTGGTATGGCTTGACGAGCGGAAAAACGCAGCATGGGCCGAGGAAAAAGCTCGCTCTTACGCTGTGTGCGGCACTGTGCGTAGCCGTTTCGCTGGGCATTTATCAGGCGCTCGTTTGCGTTTTCGTGACGATGGTGCTCGCCATATCCATAATGCGCCTTTTGGACGAAAAGTCAAGCTGGAAAAAGGTCTGGCTGTCCGATTTCCGGGCGGCGGGAATTGCCATTTTGGGCGGTGCGATGTACTACGCCGGACTCAGGCTCTCTCTTGCCGTGACGGGCGTTGAGCTGTCGCAGAGCAGCAACGGCCTGATAAATCTTTTCAGAGACTCGGGTCCCATAGGCGAGCGGCTTTACGAAACATTCCGCCGGGTAGAGTTCTACATGATCGAGTTTTCCGGCTATGCGCACTCTGTGTATTTTACCACTGCCGTCGGCGTGCTGACGATGATTACGGTGACAGTGTGCTTTGCGTGGCTCATTGGGCTTCTCATAAAAAGAAAAGCAAGCGCGGGGAACGTGATAACGGCGCTGCTGTTTTTCCTGATGCTCCCGTTTGCTATGAACCTCATGCGCCTTTTGAACAGCTATATCCATGTTCTCATGTTCTACGCCTTTTGGCTTGCGTATATCATCACGTTTACCCTTGCAAAGGAGCTTTCCGAGCGCAAAAATACGGCGGTGTTTGAGCGAACGGCAGCGTTTCTGCTGTGCTGTGTGATATTTATGAATATTCAGACGGCAAACGCCGTTTACATCAAGAAAACGACTGAGCATCAGGCTACGCTTTCCGTGATGACCCGCGTTGTTGAAAGAATAGAAACGCAGGAGGGCTACGAAAGAGGCGTCACGCCGGTGGTGTTCATGGGCTCGCCGCAATCGTATCTTTCGGACTTTGCCCCCTTTGACAAAATAAAAAAGCTTACGGGAGCGAATAACAACAGCTCCATCACATATTATGTGATCTACGGTGTCTATATCCCGATGCTCCTCAGGACGGATATGAATATCGCAGACAGAGGCACGGCCGTTGCCGTTGCCGCAAGCGAGGAGGTTGCAGCTATGCCTCTCTTCCCCGCGGCCGGGAGCGTCAGAACCGTTGACGGGATCGTCGTCGTTAAATTTACCCAAGACTTTCAGGATTAAAATAAAAAGGAGAAAACAAATGAAGCGTCCGATATTGTACATCGTAATACCGTGCTACAACGAGGAGGAGGTGCTGCCGATAACGGCGCCGCAGTTTCTCGGAAAGATAAAAGACCTTGCCGCGCAGGGGCTCATTTCCGATGACAGCCGCGTTATGTTCGTTAACGACGGCAGCCGCGACCACACATGGGAGATAATAAGCTCCCTTGCGCGCAGCGACGAGCATTTCATCGGCATAAGCCAGAGCCGCAACCGCGGTCATCAGGCTGCGGTGCTCGCGGGACTTATGGAAGCAAAGGACGTGTGCGATATAAGCATCTCGATAGACTGCGACGGTCAGGACGACATAAACGCAATGGACGAGATGGTAAGGGCGTATCACGACGGCTGCGAGGTCGTCTACGGCGTCAGATCCTCACGCGAGACCGATACGTTCTTTAAGCGCACCACCGCGCAGGGCTTTTATAAGTTCCTGTCCATGATGGGCGCGGAGGTCGTGTACAACCATGCCGACTACCGCCTTATAAGCGCGAGAGTCCTCAAGGAGTTTGCAAATTTCAAGGAGGTAAACCTCTTTTTGCGCGGCATGGTGCCGCTTGTGGGCTTTAAGAGCACGAGCGTTGAGTATGAGCGCCACGAGCGTCTTGCCGGCGAGAGCAAGTACCCCCTGCGCAAGATGATAGCGCTTGCCGTTGACGGAATAACGAGCCTTTCGGTAAAGCCCCTGCGGCTTATAATGAGCTTCGGCATAGTTGTTGCGCTTTTGAGCTTCGTGGGCGTTATCTGGGCACTCGTTGCGGCGCTTAGCGGCCACGCCGTCGCGGGCTGGGCGAGCACGACCTGCATCGTGTGCTTCGTAAGCGGCGTGCAGCTCGTCTGCATGGGCATAATCGGCGAATACATCGGCAAGATATACATGGAGACCAAGCACCGCCCGCGCTACATAATCTCCGAGCGTACATGGGAAAATGAAGAATAAAGGCTCTTGTTTCTCAACACGATGTCTGCTATAATACAAGCATCAATTTAAAAGGAGAGCTCGCTATGAATTATTGGAGCACTGCCCGCAAGGGCGTTCTCGGCCTCGGAGCCGCCAGCATCGCCTACGCTATCCACAAGAAAAATCCCCTCGTACCGATGGTGCTTTACGCCATGCATCTTGCCGAGTACTTCGCCGTTGCGAAGAAGGCAGGCAAGAAGGTCTGGTATGACGATACCCGCTGCTTCATAAACACCATGCTCTACGGCTTTACCTTCTGGCTTCCCATGAAGCTTGAGATCGAGTAAGACCGTCCGAGCGCGAGAGCGAAAAATTCCGCCTTTAGTCGGTCTAAGGGCGGGATTTTTATTTAGGGGAGGAACTGCAATGCTCAACACGACGCTGTGCTATATCTGCCGCGGGAGCGAATATCTCATGCTCCACCGCGTCAAAAAGGAAAACGACATAAACCGCGACAAGTGGATAGGCGTCGGCGGAAAATTCGAGCAGGACGAGAGCCCGGACGAGTGCCTGCTGCGCGAGGTTCGCGAGGAAACGGGGCTGACGCTCATGTCATGGCGCTATCGCGGGATAGTGACGTTTGTGAACACCAAATGCGCATCGGAGTATATGCATTTATTCACCTCCGACGATTACGAGGGCGAAATCAAGCAGTGCGACGAGGGCGTGCTGGAGTGGATAGACCGAAAAAAGCTCTATGACCTCACGCTGTGGGAGGGGGATAAAATTTTCCTCCGCCTGCTTGAGAGCGACGAGCCGTTTTTCTCGCTCAAGCTCAGCTACGACGGCGATGAGCTCATAAGCGCCGTTTTAAACGGCACAACGATATAACAAAACTCCCGACTGTTCAGTCGGGAGTTTTTTAGGCTATTCGGGTTTCGGTTTAATATGCGACGCCCCAGTAGATCATGTGCTTTGCCTTTTTGCCGCAGATGGGGCAGGTATCGCCGAGGTCTTCCTGCTCGAAGGGGATGCAGCGCGAGGACATTCCCGCCTGCTCCTTCATCTTCATTTCGCACTCAAGCCCGCCGCACCACATGGTCTTGATGAAGCCGCCCTTCTCCTCCTGAAGCGCCTTTGCCTCCTCAAGAGAGTGGGCCTCGAAGATATGTTCGTCGAGGTTTTTCTTTGCCTTGTCGAACAGACCCTGCTGCACGTCGTCGAGCAGAGTGGGTATCATTGCCTCAACTTCGTCGATGGCGACCGTCGTCTTTTCTCCGTTATCGCGCCTTACCGCAACGCAAACGCCGTTCTCGATATCGCGGGGGCCGAGCTCAAGACGCAGGGGCACGCCCTTCATTTCATACTGTGCGCACTTCCAGCCGAGGCTGTTGTCGCTCAGGTCGATCTTGACTCTGATGCCGGCGGCCTTGAGGCGATCGTAAAGCTCGTTTGCCTTCTCGGTGACGCCGGGCTTGTGCTGCGCGACGGGCACGACGATGACCTGAACGGGCGCGATGCGCGGGGGCAGAACAAGACCGTTGTTGTCGCCGTGGGTCATAATGATGCCGCCGATGATGCGCGTGGACATACCCCAGGAGGTCTGGTGCGGGTAGCGCTGCTTGTTCTCCTTGTCGGTGAAGGTGATGCCGAACTGCTCGGCAAAGCCGGTGCCGAAGTAGTGGCTGGTGCCGGACTGGAGCGCCTTGTGGTCGTGCATCATGCATTCGATGGTGTAGGTGTTCTCCGCGCCCGCGAACTTTTCTTTCTCGGTCTTGTCGCCGCGGATAACGGGCATTGCGAGGTACTTTTCGCACATCGTCGCATAGACCTCGAGCTGACGCAGAGTTTCCTCGCGCGCCTCGGCCTCGGTCTCATGCAGGGTGTGACCCTCCTGCCAGAGGAACTCTCTGCCGCGCAGGAAGGGGCGGGTGGTCTTTTCCCAGCGCAGAACGGAGCACCACTGGTTGTACAGCATCGGAAGATCGCGCCATGAATGCACGGTGCGGCTCCAATGATCGCAGAAAAGCGTCTCGGAGGTGGGGCGGATGCACAGTCTCTCGGGCAGCTCCTCGGAGCCGCCGACCGTTACCCAAGCGCACTCGGGCGCAAAGCCCTCGACATGGTCCTTTTCCTTCTGAAGCAGGCTTTCGGGGATGAGCATGGGCATGGAGACGTTCTCGTGTCCGCCCTCCTTGAACATCCGGTCAAGCTCTTTCTGAATATTCTCCCAAATGGCGTAGCCGTAAGGGCGCAGGATGAAAAGGCCTTTAACGCCGGAATAATCGACAAGCTCCGCCTTCGTACACACGTCGGTGAACCACTGGGCGAAGTCCTGTTCCATATCAGTTATCTGTTCAACTTTTTTATCCTTTGCCATTGTAAATTCTCCTTATGTTTAATAACTTATCTATTTTATAGGACTTGCCGCGGCTTGTCAATACCGCGTGCAGCCTGCAATTAAAGAAAAAATCTTGACCGAAATGAACTTTTTGTCTATAATAATATAGAACTCATATGTGTTGAAAGACGAGGTGACGTATATGAACAGACAGCGCTATATGGCTGAGCTGTCAAAACTTCTTACGTTCATGTTCAAGGAAGATAAGGAAGATATCCTCGCGCATTATAACAAGATGCTCGACGAGGCCGAGGACGAGCAGGCGCTGCTCGAGAGCTTCGGCTCGCCCACGAGACTTGCCGTCAACATCTCGCGCGGCTACAAGCGCGCAGAGCGCAAGCTCGCGGTGGAGGCCGATTCAAAGGCGGACAAGCCCGACGAGGGCGAGACGAGCGTTGAGCCGGAGCACATCTTCGTTAAGCCCGTCAAGAAGGAAAGTGCTGCGGAGAAAACGCCCGCGGCGCCGGCTCCGGGGCTTTCCTATGCCGATATAATCGAGGAGATACGCCGCGAAAAGGCCGAGGAGGAGGGCGTGGAATACACGCCGATGTTCTTTAACGAGCCCGAGAAGGCTCCCACGGAGCCCGAAGCGGAGGAGAAAACCGAGGAATCCGAGCCCGTGACCGAGGAGTTCGAAGCAGAGGAAGCGGAGGAAGCGGACATCAAGGTCGAGATCGTCGAGACCCCCTCCGAGGAATCCGAGCCCGAGGAAACCGAAATCGAGGAGGAAGCTCCCGAGGCTGACGGCGAGAGCGACGCGCTGGAAGAACCCGCCGAAGAGGCCGAAGCCGATGAAACGGTCGCGGAGAACGCCGAGGTGAGCGAAGAAACGACAGAGGATGAAGAAGCAGAGGAAGTCGAAACCGTCGAGGAAACCGTGAAGTCCGGGGAAGGCGAGGAGCCTCCCGCCGCCGAGGAAATTGCGGAGCTTGACGCGGTCACGGTCTTTGACCGGCTCGATAAGGTGCAGCCGCCTGAGGAAACGGTGCAGTACAAGACGAACGTGGGGCTTCTTATCCTGTACCTCATTTTTGCGATACCCATCGGACTTGCGCTTTTCTTCGCCGCCGTCATAGTAGCCATCTCGCTTCTTGCGGCAGGTGCGGTGCTTATCGGCTTGGGAATCAAAACGGTCGGCTTTGCCTTCTCCACCTTTGCGATATTTGCCGACAGCATTTTGTGTGCCGGCGCAGCGCTTGTGGCGCTCGCGGTCGCGCTCATGCTCATTTGGCTTGCGATACTCATTCTCTTCAGAGGACTGAGCGGGCTTATAGCGGGCATCAAGGCGCTCGGCGGAAGGATCTGCGTCAGGGAGGTGACCGTCAATGAGTAAGATATGGAAGGCCGTTTCGACGGTTGCGACCGTCGCGCTCATTCTCGGCGTGCTGTGCATTCTCGCAGGCGTCGTGACGGGTGCGGATATGCAGCGTATAAAAGATGTTTTCTATGCGGCGTTCGAGATAGAAAACCTCGTCGACGCATTCAGAGCGGTCATCGGCATCGCTCCGCTTCACTGAATATAACCTTGCAGGGACAGCCTTTCGGCTGTCCTTGCGTTTTTATACAGAAAGCGCCCACGGCATATGGATAAAATTATATACCCTTCCCCCTTTTCAACACGCGGTGCTTCTGATATAATGCTATGGATAAATACTGGGTCACTATCGGCAAATAAAGACAGAGAGGACGATTTAAAATGATTTCCCATGGTAAAGAGATAAAGGTGTTCACCGGCAACTCTAATCCCAAGCTTGCAAAGGAGATATGCAATCAGCTTTTCAAAAACCTCGGTGAGTGCACCTGCACGCATTTTGCCGACGGCGAGTGCTCCATTTCGGTGCATGAGCCCGTTCGCGGCGCCGACGTTTTCATCGTGCAGTCCACCTGCAAGCCCGTCAACGACAACCTCATGGAGCTGCTCGTCATGATCGACGCAGTCCGCAGAGCCTCCGCAGGCAGAATAACCGCGGTCATTCCGTATTTCGGCTATGCCCGTCAGGACCGCAAGGCAAAGAGCCGCGACCCCATCTCCGCAAAGCTCGTGGCAAATCTCATAACCGCTGCCGGCGCTGACCGCGTGCTCACCATGGACCTGCACGCCGCTCAGATCCAGGGCTTCTTCGACATTCCCGTCGATAACCTTTTCGGCGCACCTCTCTTTGCAAAGCATTATATCGACGTTTTCGGCAAGGATAACGATGAGATAATGGTCGTGTCCCCCGACGTCGGCAGCACCGCCCGCGCAAGAAACTTCTCCATGAAGCTCGGCTGCAACATGGCCATCGTCGACAAGCGCCGCGAAAAGGCAAATCAGTCCGAGGTCATGAACATCATCGGCAACGTTCAGGGCAAGACCTGCATCCTGCTTGACGACATGATCGACACCGCAGGCTCTCTCGTGGGCGCGGCAAAGGCGATCATCGAGATCGGCGGAGCGAAGGAGGTCTATGCCTGCGCAAGCCACGGCGTGCTCTCCGGCCCCGCGATCGAGCGCATCGAAAACAGCGCGATCAAGGAAGTCCTGCTTCTCGATACCATTCCTTACCCCGAAAACGCACAGCCCTGCGACAAGATAAGGTATATGTCCGTGGCGCCTGTTTTCGCAGAGGCCATCCAGCGCGTTTACGAGGAGATCTCCATTTCCAATCTGTTTGAGTGATAAAAATGTTTATGAACAAAGGCGGGGTGTCGTGGCTCATAGTTTTCCTCGGCAACCCCGGTCTTAAATACAACGGAACAAGACACAATGCGGGCTTCATGGCAGCCGACGCCATGGAGAAAAAGCTCGGAGTTTCGATAAACAGGCTCCGCTTCCGGGCTCTGACGCAAACGGTGGACATCGCCGGTCAGAAGGTCATGCTCATGAAGCCGCAGACCTATATGAATCTGTCCGGCGACGCGGTCATTCAGGCGGCGAAATTTTATAAGATCCCGCCCGAGCGGGTCATCGTCGTTTCGGACGAGACCTCGCTGCCGATAGGCAAGCTGCGTATTCGCCGCGGCGGCTCGGCGGGAGGACACAACGGACTCAAGAGCATCATCTCTCAGCTCGGCACGGATAAATTCCCGCGCATACGCCTCGGCGTGGGCGCGCCGCCGCACCCGGATTACGACATGGCCGACTGGGTGCTCGGAGCGTTCAAGGGTCAGGACGCGGCGGATATGGAGCAGCTTGCGAAAACAGCTGCCGATGCTGCCGAGTGCTATATCGCGGAGGGCCCGGATAGGGCAATGAACAAGTTTAATTGAGAGGGTTAAGCCCTTTACGACGGCAAAGGGCGCAGGCACTTTGCCGTTTTCTATTATGCTATTACGGAAGGACGGATGACATGAAGAAAAGCTGCATAGCAATGCTCCTCGCGGGCGGTCAGGGCTCAAGGCTCTATGCGCTCACGCAGGACGTGGCAAAGCCGAATATGCCCTTCGGCGGAAAATACCGCATTATAGATTTTCCCCTGTCCAACTGCGCAAACTCCGGCATCGACACCGTGGGCGTGCTCACGCAGTACAGGCCGCTTCAGCTCAACAGCTACATAGGCGGCGGTCAGCCCTGGGATCTGGACAGCACCGACGGCGGAGTTTTCATCCTGCCGCCGTACCAGACAGCGGGCGAGGCGGGCTCGTGGTTTTCCGGCACGGCCAACGCCATTTATCAGAACATGAGCTTCATCGAGATGTATGACCCCGACAACGTGCTCATTCTCTCGGGCGACCACATCTATAAGATGGACTATTCCAAAATGCTGCGCGAGCACGTTGAAAAGGACGCGGCGTGCACCATCGCGGTGCTCCAGGTCTCCATGGAGGAGGCGACCCGCTTCGGCATCATGAACCTCGGCGCGGACGGCTATGTCGAGCAGTTCGAGGAAAAGCCCAAGCAGCCCAAGAGCGACCTTGCCTCGATGGGCATTTACATATTCAATTGGAAAAAGCTCCGCAGATACCTTATCGAGGACGAGGCCGATCCGAATTCGAGCAAGGACTTCGGAAAAAATATCATTCCCAATATGCTCGCGGCGGGCGAAAAGCTCTGGCCGTACCGCTTTGACGGCTACTGGCGCGACGTCGGCACGATAACGAGTCTGTGGGACGCGAACATGGATATGCTTTCGACGACGCTCATAAACCTGTATGACCCGAGCTGGCCCATCCGCTCGAGAAGCGTGGCACAGCCGCCGCATTACATAGGCAGCGATGCCTGCGTCGAGCACTCCATCGTAACCGAGGGCTGCGTCATCGAGGGCAGCGTCGAAAACTCCGTGCTCTCAAGCTCGGCAACGGTCGGAAAGGGCGCGAGGGTGCTGTATTCCGTTCTCATGCCGGGCGTCACGGTCGAGGACGGCGCAACGGTCGAATACGCGATAATCGGCGAGGGCACCGTCATTAAAAGCGGCGCGCACGTCGGCTCCGCTCCCGACGGAAGCGCGGACTGGGGCGTTGCCACCTGCGGTCCGAGGATCGAGATACGCTCCGGCGCCGAGGTCAAGGCGGGAGCCATGATATACAAAAGCGAGGAGGTCTGAAGATGAGCGATTTTCACGGAATTATCTTTGCTTACGGCGCAGTGCCGGAGCTGGGTGAGCTGACCAAGGCGCGCACCGCCTCATCGCTGCCGTTCTGCGGCCGATACAGACTCATTGACTTTGCGCTGTCGTCGTTCATGAACGCGGGCATACACGACGTCGGGGTCATCATGCGCCGCGATTATCAGTCCCTTCTCGACCATCTTGCCAGCGGCAAGGATTGGGACATGGGACGCAGGATAGGCGGACTGCGCATGCTGCCGCCGTTCGGCCTGCCGGAATATCATCAGGGCGACTATACTGGTACGATCGAGGCGCTCAACGCCGTTTCGACCTATATAAGCGACATTAACGCCAAGTACGTCATCATGATGCACGGCAACACCGCGGCTAACATCGACATGAGCGCCGCCATCGAGCAGCATCTGCACACGGGGGCGGAGATAACCGCCATCTGCACCGAGACTACGCCCGACTATACGCACCATCGCTACATGGTCGAGCAGGACGGCTTTGCGCGCAGCATGATGTTCAGACAGACCGCCGCCGGCCCCGGACTTGCCTCGCTTGATGCGTACATCATCTCCAAGGAGCTTCTTCTGAGCATGATGGAGACCTGCCGTGCGGAAAACCGCTATCACTTCCACCGCGACGCGATAGCGCAGTATCTTGCAAACGGCGGCAAGGTCGGCGTTTACTGCCACCGCGGCTACGGCAGGCGGATAATGAGCACGCAGTCGTTCTTCTCGGCGAATATGGATATGCTCAGCAGCGAAAAGCGCGCCGAGCTCTTCCCGCCCGAGCGCCCCGTGCGCACCAAGACTCACGAGGACGTGAGCACGTATTACGCCGAGGGCTCAAGAGCCTCGAACAGCCTCGTTGCCGACGGCTGCATCATCGAGGGCGAAATTGATAACTGCATCATCTCCTCCGATGTCCGCATCGCAAAAGGAGCGAAGCTCGACGGCTGCGTGGTCATGCGCGGCGCAAAAATAGGCGAGGGCGTCGTTATGAAAAACGTCGTCGTCGATAAAGCCTCGGAGATATCTCCGTACCAGACCCTCATGGGCAGCGAGAAGCTGCCGGTCGTGCTGCCCAAGGGCACGAAAATTTAAGGAGCAAATAATTTATGTATGTAAGTCAGATCTCTCGCGACGAGGTGCGCAGCGCCATCGAGGATAAGCTTTGCGCGCACTTTGCCGTGACAGCAGAGACAGCAACCGACGATCAGGTGTTTCAGGCAAGCGCCATCGTCATTCGTGAAATCATGAGCAGGCTGCTCACCGCCGAGGAGGTCAAGACCCCCGAGCGCGAGGTGCACTATCTTTCGATGGAGTTCCTTATGGGACGCAGCCTTATGAAAAATGCGTTCAACCTCGGCATTTCCGACGCTCTTACGGGCGCGCTCGAGGACCTGGGACGCAGCGCCGCGGATATATTCGAGGCGGAAAACGACGCAGGACTCGGCAACGGCGGTCTCGGCCGCCTCGCCGCGTGCTATATGGACTCTCTGGCGACGCTCGGCATTCCCGCAACGGGATATTCGCTTTGCTACGAGCTGGGCATATTCCGCCAGAAGATAGTTGACGGAAAGCAGACCGAGGTCGCCGACGATTGGCGCAGCGCGGCGGAAAGCTGGCTCGTTGCGCGAAACGACGAGGCGGTCGAGGTGCGCTTCGGCGGCAACATCTCCCCGCGCTGGGACAGCTTCGGCAGATATCACGCCGAGCACACCGGCTATCAGACCGTCACCGCGGTCCCGCGCGATATGCTCATTGCCGGCTACGGCGGGGATAACGTCAATATCCTCAGGCTCTGGGACGCACGCAGCACGAGCGCACTGGATATGTACCTGTTCTCCGAGGGCGAATACGTCAAGAGCCTTGAGCAGCGCACCATGAGCGAGGTCATCACCAAGGTGCTCTATCCCGCGGACGACCACATCGAAGGCAAGACCCTGCGCCTCAAGCAGCAGTATTTCTTCCTGTCGGCAACGGCGCAGTCGATAATAAAGACCCATATGAAGCGCTTCGGCGACATTAAGAGCTTCGCAAAGCACCACACCATTCAGATAAACGACACCCACCCCGCGCTCGTTATCCCCGAGCTCATGCGCATCATGATGGACGAGTACGGGCTTGGCTGGGACGAGGCGTGGAGCACGGTGAGCGCATCGGTCGCGTACACGAACCACACCGTCATGAGCGAGGCGCTCGAAAAATGGCCGCAGGAGCTCGTGCAGACGCTTCTGCCGCGCGTGTGGGAGATACTGTGCGAGATAAACCGCCGCTGGTGCGATGATCTTGTCTCCCGCTTCGGCAACAGCGAAAAGGTCGGAAGAAACCTCATAATCCGCGACGGGCAGGTGCACATGGCAAACCTCTGCCTTGCCGCGTGCTATAAGATAAACGGCGTTTCCGCCCTGCACGGCGAGATACTCAGAACGGATCTGTTTAAGGACGTCTGCGGGATAAGCCCCGAGCGCTTTACCTACGTCACAAACGGCATAGATCACCGCCGCTGGCTTGCGCAGATAAACCCGCGCCTGAACGCTCTCGTGAGCGAAGCTCTGGGCGGCGACGGCTATCTCACAAGACCAGAGGAGCTTATAAAATTCAAGGCATTTGCGACGGATGCCGAGGTGCAGCGCAGGGTAAATGAAATTAAGCTTCAGAATAAGCGCGATTTCGCGGAGTTCCTTGCGAAAAACGACGGCTTTGCGCTCGACACCGATGCGATACTCGACGTTCAGGTAAAGCGCCTTCACGAGTATAAGCGTCAGCTTCTGTGCGCGATGCTCATAACGCGTCTGCAAATGCAGATACACGCAGACCCCAACGCGGAGTTTACGCCGCGCAGCTTCGTGTTCGGCGCAAAGGCGGCGGCGGGCTACTACACCGCAAAGCGGATAATCGAGCTCATCTGCTCGCTGGCAAAGGACGTTAACAACGACCCGCTGTGCAAGGGCAAGCTCCAGGTCTGCTTCATGGAAAACTACCGTGTTTCCGCGGCCGAGGCGCTTATGCCCGCGGCTCAGGTGTCCGAACAGATATCCACCGCCGGCAAGGAGGCCTCCGGCACGGGCAACATGAAGCTCATGCTCAACGGCGCCGTTACGATAGGCACGCTTGACGGCGCAAACGTCGAAATGTACGAGCGTCTGGGCGATGAGAATATGTTCCTGTTCGGTCTCAAAACTCCGGAGGTCATCGCGCTCAAGGCCTCGGGCTATGACCCGCAGCGCTACGCCCGCGAGGACGCGGAGCTCGGCGCGGTGCTCGACAGGATAAGCCGCGGCTTTTCCGACGGCAAGAGCTACTCCGACCTCGTTTCGGGGCTGCTGTACAGGGGCGACACATATATGCTGTGCGCCGACTACCGTGACTATGTCAACACTCACGACAGGCTCTACGCCTCGATCTCGGACCCGTCCGAGCTTGCAAGACTTTCCATCGTAAACACCGCCGAGGCGGGCATCTTTGCCGCCGACCGCGCGATAAAGGAATATGCGGAGGATATATGGGGAATAAAACTGTAGTCGTTATCGGCGCCGTGAATATGGATATCTGCGGCAGACCGAACAAAGAACCGAAGATGCACGATTCAAACCCCGGCACCGTCAGCTTCACCCCCGGCGGAGTAGGACGGAACATCGCGCACAATCTGTGCCTGCTCGGCGTGAGCGTTAAATTCATTGCCGCCATCGGAGACGACGTTTACGGCAGCAGCATTTACGAAAGCTGCGAAAAGCTCGGCATGGATATGCATATGTGCCGCAGAATGAAGGGCGGCAGAACGTCGAGCTATTTGTACATCACCGACGAAAAGGGCGATATGCTCCTCGGCGTTAACGACACCGATATTTCCGGCAGCATCACCCCCGAATATCTCGGACGCCACCTCAGGGAGCTCAACGCCGCCGACGCCGTCGTAATTGACGCAAACCTCACGAAGGAGACCCTCTCGTGGATAGGCGAAAACGTGACGAGCGACCTGTACGCCGACCCCGTTTCCATCGCAAAGGCGGAAAGGCTCACGCCCGTTCTGGGCAGGCTCAAGGCGTTTAAGCCCAATGAGTACGAGGCAAAGTATCTGACGAACGAGACTACCTCGCTGTTTGCCGCCGAGGAGCTTCTGCGCCGCGGCGTAAAGCAGGTGTTCGTCTCCCTCGGCAGCGACGGTATAGTTGCCGCCGCCGACGGTGAGATAATAAAGCTGCCCTGCGAGAGTGCGGAGATAGTCAACGCCACCGGCTGCGGCGATGCCGCCACGGCAGCGATAATCTGGGCGGGCGTAAACGGCTTGGGTCTCGCGGAGACCGCCTCCGCCGCAATGAAGGCCGCGGCGCTGACGGCTCAGTGCGAGCAGACGAATAACCCCGAGCTCTGCCCCGAGCTCATAAGCTGATTTATTTCGGCGCTAAAAGAGACAATTTCGAAAAAATCAAAACTCCGCAGGAGCACGCCACCCGATGTGCTCCTGCGATATTTTATGTAAACCTCACAATGCGGCAGATTTTGCGCGGCAGGCAGTGTAAATTCTCAATATACTACGGTGTATAGGAGGTACACTTATGCAAGCGACAAAACTGCGCCCCGGCACGCGGCGGGGCGGCGTCATCTGGCTGCCGGCGGACGAGCTTGAGCCGAATCCCGTGCAGCCGCGCAAAAATTTCCCCGACGGCGAATTGCAGGAGCTGAGCGAGTCCATCGCGCAGTACGGTATTTTAAACCCGCTCACGGTGCGTCTGCGCGAGAGCAGATACGAGCTTATCGCGGGCGAGCGAAGGCTCCGCGCCGCGCGCCTTGCCGGTCTTAACGAGGTGCCGTGCATCCTGCTGGACGTGGGGCTTGAGGACGCGAGCCTCATTGCCCTTGTCGAAAATCTTCAGCGGCGCGACCTTGATTTCATCGAGGAGGCAAACGGGCTGAGCCAGCTCATACGGCTTTTCGGCATGAGCCAGGAGGAGGCGGCACGCAGGATAGGCAAGTCGCAGTCCGCCGTTGCCAATAAGCTGAGGCTGCTCAAGCTGCCGGAGGACGTGCTCACGGCGCTGCGCGACAATGCCCTGACCGAGCGCCACGGCAGGGCTCTGCTGCGCCTTGCCGACGAAAACGCGCAGCGTATGGCGCTGGGGTACATAATAGACCACGATCTTAACGTCGCCTCGACCGACAGCTATGTCGATTCGCTGCTCGCCGAGGCCGAGCGGGAGGAGAAGCCCGAGGTCAGGCGGACGTTTATCATGAAGGACGTGCGCGTTTTCGTGAACACCATTTTGCACGGGCTCGACCTGATGAAGCAGGGCGGCATCGCGGCGGGCATGAAGCGCGAGGAGACCGAGGATGAGCTCATCCTGACGATATCCATCCCGAAAAATAAGAGCGAATAGGACGAACATATGCCGCCGTAGAATAATACGGCGGTATTTGTATGTGCTTGGGTATGGAGGCGAGGGGCATGATAAGCTATTTTTCCGAGCTAAGATACAAGGAAGTGATAGACATTCACTCGGGCAGGCGGCTGGGCTATGTGTGCGACGCGGAGCTTGACGAGTGCCAGGGGCAGCTCATATCGCTCATAACGCCCGGGAGAGCGAGGTTTTTCGGGCTTTTCGGGCGCGAGGACGACTACGTTCTGCCGTGGAAATGCATCGAGCGCATAGGCTCGGACATCATTCTCGTGCGCACCGAGGACTCGCAGCCGCGCCGCCACAGAGAAAAAAGAAAATTTTTTTGACAAAACGGCAAAAAACTATTGAAAAATCTGTGCAATTCTGATATTATATCAAGGCATTTCGCACGGATGCAGACTTTTCTCCATGTGGCTACGGCTTGGGGAGAGGGTTGAAGCGTTCGGAGGAAAAAACAAATTCAGGAGGAAATAACAAATGTCAGTAGTATCTATGAAGCAGCTGCTGGAAGCAGGTGTCCACTTCGGTCACCAGACCCGCCGCTGGAACCCCAAGATGGCCGAATACATCTACATGGAGCGTAACGGCATCTACATCATCGACCTTCAGAAGACCGTCAAGAAGCTCGAAGAGGCTTACAGCTTCGTCCGCGACGTTGCTGCAAACGGCCAGAGCATCCTGTTCGTCGGCACCAAGAAGCAGGCGGCAGAGGCAGTCAAGGAAGAGGCTTCCCGCGTCGGTATGTACTACGTCAACGCACGTTGGCTCGGCGGTATGCTCACCAACTTCAAGACCATGCGCACCCGTATCGATCGCCTTGCACAGCTCAAGAAGATGCAGGAGGACGGCACCTTCGATATGCTTCCCAAGAAGGAAGTCATGAAGCACCTCGGCGAGATGGAGAAGCTCGAGAAGTATCTCGGCGGCGTGAAGGACATGAAGAAGCTCCCCGGCGCAATGTTCGTTGTTGACCCCCGCAAGGAGCACAACGCAATTGCCGAGGCACGCAAGCTGCACATCCCCATCGTTGCAATCGTTGACACCAACTGCGACCCCGATGAGGTCGACTACGTTATCCCCGCAAACGACGACGCTATCCGCGCCATCCGCCTGATCGCTTCCACCATGGCAAACGCCGTTCAGGAAGGCCGTCAGGGCGCCGACGCCGAGGTCGAGGAGACCATGGCAGAGGCTGAGGCCGAGAAGGTCGAAGAGGAATAATCAAAAGCCCCTTGCCGGGTCTTTTTAGCCGCAAACACACTGAAATCGATCAGCAGATCTAAAAAAACCGTAAGGGAGCGATCCTGCTCCCTTTCTTAAATACTACAGGAGGAAAATGTTATGGCATTTACAGCACAGGACGTAAAAACTCTCCGTGAGATGACCGGCGTCGGCATGATGGACTGCAAGAAGGCTCTCAGCGAGTGCGACGGCGATATGGATAAGGCCGTTGAGTATCTGCGCGAGAAGGGTCTTGCCAAGGCCGCGAAGAAGGCCGGCCGCATCGCAGCGGAAGGCATGGCTTATGCACAGGTTTGCCCCGAGTGCGGCGTAGGCGCTGTCGTTGAAGTCAACTGCGAGACCGACTTCTGCGCAAAGAGCGAGCCGTTCGTTGCATTCGTTAAGGATATCTGCAAGGTAGTCCTCAAGGACGCACCCGCAGACGTCGATGCACTCATGCAGTGCAAATACCCCGGCAGCGAGCTGAGCGTCGCCGAGACTATGCCCGAGAAGGTCATGTCCATCGGTGAGAATCTTCAGATCCGCCGTTTCGCACGCTTCGACAAGAACACCTCCGTCGCTTACGTTCACGCAGGCGGCAAGATCGGCGTTCTCGTCAACCTCGAGACCGAGGGCGGCATTGACGCAGGCGAGGTCGGCAAGAACATCGCAATGCAGATCGCAGCTCTCAACCCCCGCTTCTGGGATAAGAGCGAGGTCACCGCTGACGTCCTCGAGGAGGAGAAGAAGGTTGCTCTCGCGCTCATGAACAACGACCCGAAGATGGCTGCAAAGCCCGATCAGGTCAAGGAAAAGATCGTCATGGGTAAGATGAACAAGTTCTACGAAGAGAACTGCCTGCTCCAGATGGAGTTCGTTCGCAGCGATCTGTTCCAGGGCAGCGTCGAGAAGTACATCGCAGACGCAGCAAAGAAGCTCGGCGGCAGCATCAAGTTTGCCGACGCAGTCCGTTTCCAGACCGGTGAAGGCATCGAGAAGAAGGAAGAGGACTTCGCAGCCGAGGTTGCAGCTCAGATGAACATGGGCAAGTAATTGCACCGAGTAATTTAACGCCTCTTACGGCGGCAGCGTTTTTCGCTGCCGTCGTTTTTTGCGCAAAAAATCAAAACCTCCGGCTAAGCCGGAGGTTTGCATAAGCCCTATAAGGGCATGATACTGGCAGCCCCAAAGGGGCT
>CAKTOX010000020.1 GCA_934590355.1 uncultured Oscillospiraceae bacterium | reverse complement strand
GAGCCCCTTTGGGGCTGCCAGTATCATGCCCTTATAGGGCTTATGCAAACCTCCGGCTTAGCCGGAGGTTTTGATTTATTTGATTTTAACCGGCATGAATTCCTCACCGGAATTCACGGCGCGGCAGGCACCGGCGCTTATTTCCGTGACACGCGCGGCAAAGTCCTCCGCGCTCTTTTCCGGAAGAAGCAGATGCAGCGTGACGGCAGAGCCGTATTCCGTGTCCTGCACGCTGCCGCCGAGAGCGAGGCATTCGAGCTTTATCCTCTCAAGCAGCGAATACGGACAGTCAACAAGCGTCTTTACCCAGCGGCGCACGGCGGCAATGCCCGCCGCGTCGAGAGCGTCCTTTGCGCTTTTCGTGTAGGCGCGAAGAAGTCCGCCCGTGCCGAGCAGCACGCCGCCGAAATATCGCGTCACGACGCACACGACGTTTTCCACGCCCTCGCGCTTAAAGACCTCAAGCATCGGCAGCCCCGCGGTGCCCTGCGGCTCGCCGTCGTCGGAATAGCGCACCGCACCCTCGCGGATGATGTAGCACCAGCAGTTGTGCCGCGCGTCGTAGTGCTTTTTCTTCGTTTCGTTTATGAAGTCCCGCGCCGCCTCCTCGGTCTCGACAAATCTCACATGGCCGAGAAAGCTCGAGCGTTTTTCGACAAATTCCGCCTCGCCGTCTCCGGCTGGAATGAAATATTCGCTCAATCCTCCCAGTCCTCCTTAGGCTCTGTGTAGCCGGGGATATATTTTTTTATCCTGCCGAATATCTCCGGCGGCACGGTGACGTCGGCCTCGATGCCGCCGTCGGTGTATTCAAGGCGCTCAATCGACGCCTCGCGGTTGAGAAGGTCGGTTATGCCCGCATCGGAATAGGGGATGAGCAGGCTCACGCGGCGGCTGCCCCTGTCGAGGATGGTCGAAAGCTTGTTGACAAGCTCCTGCACGCCCTCGCCGGACTTTGCCGAGAGGCAGACGCAGTCCTCGCCGTGCGGCAGTATGCCGAGGTAGGCGTCGCATTTGTTGTATACGCGCAGGCAGGGCGTCTGCTGTGCTCCGAGCTGGGCTATGAGTTCATCGACGACTCGCGCCTGCTCCTCCCAGTCGGGGTTTGAGATGTCGATAACGTGCAGCAGCACGTCCGCGTAGCTGAGCTCCTCAAGCGTCGCCTTGAACGCCTCGACGAGGTGGTGCGGCAGCTTGCGGATAAAGCCGACGGTGTCGGAGATGAGCACCTCCGTCAGATCGTCTATGCGCAGCTTGCGTGTGGTGGTGTCGAGGGTGTCGAAAAGGCGGTTGTTTGCGGGTATGCCGGCGTCGGTAAGGCAGTTTAAAAGTGTCGATTTTCCGGCGTTGGTGTAGCCCACGAGAGCCACGACGGGCACGTCGTTTTTCTCGCGCTTGCGCCTTTGCGTGGAGCGTATCTTGCGCACCGCGGCAAGCTCTTCCTCGAGCTTCTGTATCTTTCTGCGGATATGGCGGCGGTCGGTCTCAAGCTGAGTTTCGCCGGGGCCGCGCGTGCCTATGGGCGATGAGCCGCCGGCTGCGGTCTGGCGCACGAGGTGCGTCCACATACCCGTCAGGCGCGGCAGCAGATATTTATACTGCGCAAGCTCGACCTGCAGCTGACCCTCGCGGGTCTGTGCGCGCTGGGCGAAGATGTCGAGGATCAGTCCGGAGCGGTCAAGCACCTTGACGCCGAGCTCCTCGGACAGCACACGCATCTGCGAGGGCGACAGCTCGTTGTCGAAAACCGCGAGATCGCAGTCGTTCATTTCGATGAAGTCCTTGAGCTCTGCGACCTTGCCGTCGCCTATGAAGCTGCGCGGGTCGGGGGTCGGGCGGTTTTGCACGAGCATACCGACGCACTCTCCGCCTGCGGTCTCGACAAGGGCGGCAAGCTCCTGCATGGAGATGTCCGTGGAGCGCTCGCTCGCGTCCATGGACGCCGCCGAAAGTCCCGCGAGGACGGCGCGTTCAATTTTTATATCGTTTGCTTCTATTGTTATCAGTCCTTAATCAAGTTTCGGACACAGTATATCAAATCTGCGCCTAAATGTCACTAAAAACGCAAAAACTAATGCGCGGCAAATGCCGCCGCCGCGTGAAGAGCGAGAAAAGAGGCCGACTCGGAGCAAGTCAGCCTCTTTGCGTTTGCGCTTATGAAATGAGCTCTATGCTGCCGTCGTCATAGCGATAAAACTGCAATGCGTTTTGTGTTACCGAGAATGCGCCGCCGCTCGTCCACGCGCTGCCGTTTTTGCAGCACTCCATCGCGCTCATCACGGGGTACTGAAGCAGCGTCTGCTGGTGGAAATAGTTCATCCAGCTGCTGAATATATAGGTAGGGTCGCTGCAAAGCGTTTCGTATGCGACGTAGCCGCGCAGGCGTTCTGCGTGCCTCGGACCGGAAAATGCGGCGAAAATGTCGCTCGTCTGTTGCGGACCCCAGAAGATCGTATCGTGCACATAGCTCTCCGCGCCGAGGTACCAAAACGGCGATTCGTAGTCCGTGCCGTCCTTCGTGTACAAGACCCGCCCGAATGCGCCCTCGCGTTCACCCGCGGCGGCGCTTGACCAGCCCTCGGGAACGTCGCGGTAGGTCGGCCAGAGCTGAATGCACTCGGTGCCGCTGAAGCTTCGGCTGCCGTCCCAGCAGAAGTGGTGGATAACGATCCATCGCTCGCGCTCGTTTCCCGACAGGCGCACCGCAACGTGCGTCACCGCGGGACCGCTGTCGCCGCGCGCGGAAAAATCCTCGGGCGTCTCGGATACGACCTGCTCGGCGCTCCCGAGCTTTGCAAGATCCTCGCTTGAGAGATCGTCGAGAACGTCCTGCGGGAAGCCGAGCTCAAGCAGGTGCGATTTGATTTCCGTCTGCTCCTGCGAAGCCTCGATCACGCTCTGCCAGTCCATTTTGTAGCTCGTGCCGAAGGTGTAGCCGCAGATGACGCCGATGATAAGCGTGAGCGCGACGGCGATGACGAGCGTTTTATCGCTCACTCGCGCGGGGGAGGGCTCGATTGCGTAGCCCGTCTGCTCAAGCTCGCGCGAGAGCTTCACGAGACCGCGGATGATGAGGATATACGAAATTATCATTGCGGCGGCGATGACGATGCCCTCGTATTTAACGGCCGCGAGGATAAGCACGAACACGTACCACGCGACCACCGCGCCGCCCGCCTTGGCTCCGCCCTCAAGACCTGCCTTACGGCGCACCGCCGACAGCGCCTGCCACAGACACACGGCGCTTGCAAGTCCCATTGCCGCACTCAGCCACGTTAAGACCGTGCCGACTGCGCCGTCGTTAAGAGCCTGCATATACAGCGTCGTATTCAAAATGCATACGGCGAAAAACTGCACCGCACGCACGACGGCGAGCACGAAGCAGGCCGTAAACCAGCCGTTTTCCCTTCGCAGCGTGCGCAGTCCGAGCAGCATGAGCACCGTGCCGATCGCGGGCAGAATGTAGTTCAGCCCGAGGAAATTCAGCGTCAGCATCGTCAGCGCAAGTCCCGCGAAGATGCGGTCGGACGCCCTGCGCCACGGGGTCACGCCGGAAACTATCTCATCCGGCGGCGGGAGCTCGGGAAGCTCGCTTCGGAGCATTTTTTCAAGCTCCTCGTCGCTCATGTGCGCTCTTTCACGTTCGCTCAAGGCCGTCACCTCCCAACGCTTTGCGAAGCTGCTTTTTCAGTCTGTACAGCCGCCCCTCGACCGCGCGCTCAGTCATGCCGAGCTCCGACGCTATCTGAGCGGTGGGCTGCATATAGTAATATTTTCGGTAAAACAGGCTGCGCTCGGCAACGGTGAGCTGCCCCAGCGCCCTTGCCAGCGCCTCGCGCCGCTCGTTTAAAATGAGTTGCTCCTCGGGACCCGGCTCGCGTGTCGGCTCTGCCTCGGGAAGCTCCTCGTGTGCGCTCCTGCCGAGCCTTTTCGCGTGGCTTACCGCTGCGTTTCGCGCGATCGCCGTGAGATACGCTCTGAGGCTGCCCTTTTCCGAATCGAAAAGCCCGATCTTGCCCCAGATGATGAGGCTTATTTCGCTCAGGCAGTCCTCGCGCTCATGCGCATCGGCGACGATCGGCGCGATTATATATTTCAGAAGCGGCGCATACTGCCGCATAAGCTCCGCCATGCCGCGCTCGTCCCTTTCGAGCAGCAGGTCTATCATTTCCCGCTCCTGCACAGTGCCGCCTCCCTTCGTTCTATCTATTTGATTATACACTATTTCGCCCGAAATCCCACGCATTTTTTTGCCCGCCGCGCCGAGACTGCTAAGGGGGGATTGATTTTAACGGCGGGGAATTATATAATGTTATATTATCATTTAAGGAGACAGGCAATGGGCAAACTCAAATTTCTGCTTGCGCGTATAGCCGGACTCAACTGGCGTCAGATGTTCCGAAAGATCAACGAGGTGCACGAAAAGTCCGGAAAAAGCAAGATCTTCATATTTTTAGACATGATTTGGTGCGGGCTGCGCTATCAGGCGGGCTACATGGATTACTGGCTTTTCGAGATGTACGACCTCAACGGCGCACAGCGAAAGACCGTTCTCACCCGCGGCATGAACAACAGCTTCATTAAAAAATACAATGACTCCGCGTATATGCCCGAGATAGAGGACAAGCTCAGGTTTGCGAAGAATTTCTCCGAGTTTCTGCACCGCGACTGGCTCGATTTTGCCGCCGCGAGCGATGAGGAGATAGCCGAGTTCACCGCCAAGCACCCCGTTTTCATGGTAAAGCCCGTTGACGGACAGTGCGGACGCGGCATCGAGAAGCTCGATATAAACACCCTTGAGGTGCCCCTGCGCGAGCATCTTGCCGGAGCTGGACACGTCCTGCTCGAGGAGTGCGTCACGCAGCACCGCGACCTCATGGCGCTGCACCCCTGCTCGGTAAACACCTGCCGCGTCATAAGCTTTACCCGCGGCAAAACGACGCGCGTCGTCGCGGCGTATCTGCGCATCGGCAACGGGAAGTACGTCGATAATTTCAATAACGGCGGCATGGTCGTCCCCATTGAGGAGGACTGCGGCAAAATCATCTACCCCGCGCTGGATAAGTCGGGGCGCCTGTATGATGTGCATCCGATGACGGGCGTGGCGATAAAGGGCTTTCAGGTACCGCTTTGGGACGAGGTCATTTCGCTTGTCGAGCGCGCGGGACAGGTCGTGCCGCAGGTCGGCATCGTCGGCTGGGATGTGTGCGTGACCGATAACGGGCCGCTGCTCATCGAGGGCAACGACTATCCCGGTCATGATATTTATCAGCTCCCGCCTCACCGCACCGACGGCATCGGCGTCCTCCCCAAATTCCTCAAGGCTATGCAACAATAGCCATTGAGGCACTTTCGCTGCGGACATCGGCGGCGGATTTAACTGCGCCGACACGGTAACGATAATTCCGACAAAACCGCAGCCGCTTCTTGATAGCCATTGAGGCAAT
The DNA here is from genome assembly GCA_934590355.1 of uncultured Oscillospiraceae bacterium. Taxonomy (GTDB): domain Bacteria; phylum Bacillota; class Clostridia; order Oscillospirales; family Oscillospiraceae; genus F23-B02. Next base: position 29,412 of record CAKTOX010000020.1, on the reverse strand, counting down.
GCGTTTTGAGACGGTGCAGCAAACCTATAAGTATGGAGCAAAAACATGACTGAAAAAATCGTTATATTTGACTTGGACGGAACGCTGCTTAACACGCTTTCCGACCTGCACGATTCGACAAATTACGCCCTGCGCAGCGTTGGACTGCCCGAGCGCAGCATTGACGAGGTGCGCCGCTTTGTCGGCAACGGCATCAGAAAGCTCATCGAGCGCGCCGTGCCGCCCGACTGTGCGCCCGAGACGCTTGAGCGCTGCTTTGAGTGCTTCAAAACGCACTATTCCGCCCACTGCATGGACGCCACCGCGCCCTATCCCGGCATTGCGGAGCTTCTGTGTACGCTCAAAAACGAGGGCTGCGCTCTCGGCGTCGTGTCAAACAAGGCCGACGCGCCGGCAAAGGCGCTCGTCGCGCACTATTTCCCCGAAATGTTTGACAGCGTCGTGGGCGAGCGCGAAAACGTGCGCAAAAAGCCCGCGCCGGATGCGGTGCTTGAGACATTGCGCGCTCTCGGCGGGGACATTGGAAGCTGCGTGTACGTCGGCGACTCGGACGTGGATTTTCACACTGCGCAAAACGCGGGTTGCCGCGTCGTGCTCGTATCCTGGGGCTTCAAAACACGCGAATTTCTCGACGGCTTCGGAGCTGCGGTCGCGGATGACGCACGGCAGCTTCTGGGGCTCATAAACGGAGGGGAGTGCAATGAAAATTAAGAAAAGAGCAGTGGCGGCGGCGATCGCTGCGGCGACGCTCGGCTATGTGATAGGCGACATGAACCCCGCCTACGTCATGGCTCTGCGCAAGGGCTATGACATACGCAAAAAGGGCTCGGGCAACGCGGGCGCAACGAACCTCATGATCCTTGAGGGCAAAAAGGCAGGCGCCTTCGTCATGTGCTTTGACATAAGCAAGGCGGCGGTGAGCGTGAGCCTTGCGCGGCGGCTCATGAGATCGAATAAATACGCGGGCGAAATTGCCGGCACCGCGTGCATACTCGGACATATGTACCCCGCGCTAATGCATTTTCGCGGCGGCAAGGGGCTTGCGTGTCTGGGCGGCGTTATCCTCGCGTTCAGCGTGAACGATTTTATCATGACGCTGTTTTTGGAGTCGCTGCTGCTGATGGCGACGCGCTATCTGTGCCTCGTGCCCATTTCCGGCGCGATATTTTACCCCATCTACCACGGCATCATGCGCGGCGACTGGCGCAGCGGAGCGATCCTCGGACTCGTAACGCTCCCCATCATCTCCAAGCACATGGAAAACCTCGAGCGCATCAGACAGGGCAGGGAGCTCAAGGTCGATTTCCTTTGGGATAAGGACGGCGAGCTCGACCGCATCGGCTGGGTCGGCGAGGTCGAATAAAATTAAAATACGGCATTGAAAAAGCACCGCAGTGAAAACTGCGGTGCTTTGCTTATTTGATTTGCTTTCAGCTTACTTGCCGAGGTGGAAGGGGTTGCCGTCCTTGTCCTGGAAGTACTGGTTTGCGTAGTTGTTCTGGATGCAGTGAACGACCTTGGTGAGGATGTCGCAGGTCGGGGTGGCGATGCCCAGCTCCTTACCGTACTCTGCGATCTTGCCGTTGAGAACGTCGATCTCGGTCTGGCGCTGATGGATCAGAGCGTCCTGGCACATGGAGGGGTAGTAATCGCCGATGTTGGTGACGATGTCGGCATGGTCATGAGCGATGAACTCGTCAGCGTCCATTGGAACGCCCTTTGCGGTAGCAACGGCGCAGGTCTCGCGGATGACGCCGTGGAACAGCTGCTGGCCCCAAGGATCGGCCTCGACCTCTGCGATCTTCAGGCGCAGAACTGCGCAGACGGTGTTGACGGTCGCGTTGACGCAGACCTTTTTCCAGATGAACTTGTAGATGTTGTTGTCGGTGCCCGGCTCGCCGTCGCGCCAGTAAGCATCACAGCCGCCCTCGCGGTAGCACTTGAGCATCTCTGCGCAGGCTGCGTCGTTAAGCTCGCTTCTGACAGCTCCGCCGAAGTTCATCTGAACGCCGCCGGCAGGGGTGGAAACACAGTGGCCGGGCTCGGGCAGTGCGGTGCCGAGAACGCCGGAGCCGATGACGCAGCGCTCCTTGGGGAATACCTTGAAGAGGTTGTCGTCGTTGCCGAGACCGTTAATGAGGGAAACGGCAACGGTGTTGTCGCCGACGACGGGCAGGGAGTCCTGAATTGCCTGCTCAAGCTGGGTCGCCTTGGTCATGTAGATGATGACGTCGACCTTGCCCTCTGCCTCGGCTGCTGCCGCGGAGGAGGTGTAGGTGCGGAAGCCCTTGAGCTGGTAGTTGTAATCGGTGTATGCGCCGTTTTCTTCCTGGTGGATGGTGAAGAGCATGCCGTCCTCGGCAACCTTCTTCATGTGTGCCTCATAGCGGTCGATGAGGATCATGTCTGCGCCGCCCTTTTTCAGGTAAGAAGCAAAAACGCTGCCTGCTGCGCCGGAACCGTACATTGCAATTTTCATTTTAGTGATCTCCTTTTATAGATAATGATGGTAGATGATTTATTTCCCGCAATACTGCTTGTCGTAGCTTTGCTGGATAGTCCGGATCATAAGAGTGAGCGCCGCATTCACGGGGGTGGGAATGCCGAGCTGCTCGCCGAAGCGCACTATTGCGCCGTTTAAGAGGCCGACCTCGGTCTGACGCTGATGGATGAGAACGTCCTGCGCCATGGAGGGGTAATACTGTGCAAAGCCCTCGCGCAGACGGTCGAGCTCCTCGAGCATCTCGTCCCAAAGGTCAACGCCCGTGAGCGCCTTTGCGACCGCGCAGCCCTCCACCCAGACGCTTTTTATGAGCTGTCTGCCGCTTTCGGTGTCGAGCATGGGACCGACCTTGAGACGGGTGAGAGCGGACAGGGTGTTGTAGCCGCTGTTTGATATTGCCTTCTTCCAAACGAAGGGGCGGATGTCACGCTCGAAAACGGTCAGGCAGCCGCCGTCGCAGAAGCACTTTTCGAGCTCCTTGCCGGCCTTTTCGGACACTGCGTCGTTTTTCGCCGCGCCGAAGCGCATGATGACGCCGCTTTCGGGCTTGGAAACGCATTTTCCCGGCTCGGGAAGCTCGGTGCCTATCGTGCCGAAGCCGTAGAGTATGCGATCCTCGGGGACGTACTTTTTGAGGATGTCGTCATTGCCGATGCCGTTTTGCAGGGAAACGACGATGGTGGCGCTGCCTATGCAGGGCATGACGGAAGGCATGATGCCGTCGGTCTGGGTCGCCTTGACCATGAGGATGACCATGTCCATCACGCCGATATCCTCCGCGGAGTAGGCTGTGTGGAAGCCCTTGAGGAGCTCCTCGCCGTCGGGGGTGACGAAGGTCATTCCGTCCTGTGCGACCTTGTCCATGTGCGCCTTGTAGCGGTCAACGAGCCAAAGCTCAGCCCCGCCCTTATTTAAATATGAAGCAAAAACGCTGCCGGCTGCGCCGGAGCCTATCATGGCTATTTTCATTTAAAACACCTTGGTCAAACACCACCGGAATATCCGGTGGTGTTTTGGTTATTTATATCACTCGAGCTCTGCCTTCTTGGCTGTGGAGAGCTTCTTGACCTTGGGGAGACCCCAGATCAGGACAGGCAGGAAGATAACGAGGATCGCGTAGTAGCCGTCGTAGCCGTAGGCGTACTTGATGATGTTGCCCAGACCCAGCAGGGAGATGGCAAAGCAGATGCCGATGACGATGACGCCGACGATAACGCCGCGGACCTTCTCGTTCTTAATGGTGTTGGGGAAGCAGTAGCCCTGGAAGCGCTGGATCATGGTGAAGACCAGAGTTACGCTGGTGGAAACGAATGCGGAGAACAGCAGGATGCTGAAGATGGCCATGAGCCACTTGATGCCGACGAGGGTGAGAACGGACTGGTTGGGGATGCCGCTTGCTGCGGTGGTGAAGCCCTGAATGCCGCCGTCCTGGAGAGCCTTGAGCAGCGGGTACCAGCGGGAGAGCATGCCTGCGGAGGCAGCCAGTGCAAGACCGTTCATGAGCCAGCCGAGGATGTTTGCGCGCTTGATGCCCTTGAGGGTGAGACCCTCGCCTGCGGCGATCATTGCGGGGATGGAAACGCACTGGAATGCGGCGTAAACGATAATGCCGCGCCAAATAGCATCGACGGGGTCGGAAACGTAGCTTGCGGCCTCGAGGCCGTTCTGTGCCAGAAGATTTGCGCTGATGGTGTCAAAGTCGGCTGCGACGCCGGCGATGACGACTGCTGCGGTGGAGATGAGGATAGCGATGGAAAGAACGGTGGAAGCTGCGATGACGAGCTTGACGCCGAAAATGCTCAGAACGATGAGAACAGCGACGATGATGAGGTTAAAGAGAATCTTGGTTCCGACGGCGGAGTAGTCCGCGCCGACAAAGTTTGCAAGCACCTCGCCTGCGCCGGCGACTGCTGCCGCGACTGCCGCGAGAAGAATTACAATGTAGAAGATCTCAAAGAAAACCTCCATCCACGGCTTCGGATACAGTGCCGCGAAGGTGTCCTTGTAGTTCGTAAAGCCGCTGAGCTTTGCAAACTTCATAACGGTGTACATCACAAGAGCGAGAATGCCCATTGCGATGATGGGGAAGAGTGCTGCATATAAGCCGTACTGAGCGAAATAGCTGACGACCTGGTTACCGGAGGCGAAGCCGCCGCCTACGTGGGTGCCGAACCACACGGATGCGACCGTAAACGCGGCCGCCCATGTGCCCTTGGCTGCTTTGTTGTTCATAGTGTTTCTCCTTTTTCTCTTTTCGATAATAACATTCCCGGCTTTTGCGGCGGGCTCCTCAACCCGCTTCAAAAGTCATCGGGAAAAATGCTTACACTGTGCTTCTCTTTGCTTTCAAAAGCGCTGTTTTCTTTAAATCTGTACTTATTTTACCTTGCAGTTCATAATGCGTCAAAATTTGAGCCGATGATTATTCACAAATTTGACTGTCAAAAATCCTACAAATTTGTGAAAAACGCTTTTCAATCGAAGAAAATTCAAAAATTCGAAAAATCTAAAAAAATGAATTTACAGAAAAGCAAAAATTAAAAATCCGAGGCGATGTGCACGCAGGCGCAAAAACAATGGCAAATACTTGTTTTGCTCAAAAAAAGGTGCAATTTTATAGGTTTGCGGCTTTTTTAACATAGAAATTGTGCAAAATCGTGCGCAATTGTCTGTTTGCGGGATTAAATGCCAACGATAAATGTTTGACAATGTGCGGTGTTCATGGTATAAAGTAATTTAGAGTTTCAGTGCGTATACATATTAGAATTATAACAATCAAAAACAGGGGGAAAAACAATGGCAAACAGACCGAATATTCTTGCGCTGGCTTCTAAGATCAGCCTTGAAAGCATGACCTATACCGGCATCACCTACAAGGATCCCGAGTATAGAATTCTTGAGCCCATCGTCGATGACGATATGTGCTCTGTCATGATGCGTATGCGTCTTGAGAAGGAATTTTCCGCAGAGGAGCTTGCAAAGAAGTGCAGAAAGAGCCTCGAATACGTTCAGGAGCAGTGCGATAAGCTCGTTGACGCGGGCGTTATCCGCGTTCGCTACCGCGGCGAGCTGCCCTGCTACTACTACCCCATTTGGGTCCCCGGCATCATGGAGGGCATCCTCTCCAAGCGCGAGCAGTGCGATAAGTATCCCGACCTGGGCGCCTGCTTCGAGGAGTACACCCGCATTCGCGTCGGTATGCTCGCTCCCGTTCTCGGCAACGGCGTCAACTTCATGCGCGTTATGCCCGTTATGAGCGCCATCGAGAACAACACCCACACCGCTTCCTATGATGAGCTCAAGACCATCATCGAGAAGGCAAACGCCATCTCCGTCGGTCCCTGCTCCTGCCGCCGCTCCCGCCGTCTCATCGGCGAAGGCTGCGGACATCTGGAAGAGGATATGTGCATGTACCTCAACGACAATGCGATCAACTTCTCCAAGACCGGCGAGCACCGCCTCATCAGCAAGGAGGAGGCATACGAGGTCCTCAAGCGCGCCGAGGATAACGGTCTTGTCCACGAGGTCAACCAGGCTCTCGGCTTTGACGAGGTAAACGCGATCTGTAACTGCTGCGGCTGCTCCTGCTACGCTCTGCGTATAACCGAGCTCTTCCGCGCTCCCGAGGGCGTTCGCTCCAACTTCATCGCAAAGGTCAACAAGGACAAGTGCGTTGCCTGCGGCCAGTGTGTCGAATACTGCCAGCCCAACGCCGTTCGTCTGGGCCAGAAGATGTGCACCAGCGACCCGCACGTTTCCGATGCATACCAGTCCGACCTCGAGGTCCCCTGGGATAAGAAGAGCTACAACGTCGATTACCGTACCACCCGTACCGACGTTATGCCCTCCGGCACCGCACCCTGCAAGGCGGAGTGCCCGGCTCACGTTCCCGTTCAGGGCTACATCAAGCTCGCTTCTCAGGGCCGCTACACCGAGGCTCTTGAGCTTATAAAGAAGGAAAACCCGTTCCCCGCAGTCTGCGGCCGTATCTGCAACAAGCGTTGTGAGGACGCCTGCACCCGCGGCGACATCGACTCCCCCATCGCGATCGACGACATCAAGAAGTTCATTGCAGAGAAGGATCTCGACTCCAAGCACCGCTTCATCCCCAAGATGGTCAACCAGACCGGCAGACCCTATGAGGAGAAGATCGCGGTCATCGGCGCAGGTCCTGCCGGTCTGAGCTGCGCATACTACCTCGCACTCAAGGGCTACCCCGTGACCGTGTTTGAGAAGGAAAAGGCTCTCGGCGGTATGCTCACCATGGGTATTCCCTCCTTCCGCCTCGAGAAGGACGTAATAAACGCAGAGATCAAGGTCCTCAAGGACATCGGCGTCAAGTTCAAGACCGGCGTTGAGGTCGGCAAGGACATCACCCTCGATAAGCTGCGCGCTCAGGGCTTCAAGGCATTCTACCTTGCAGTCGGCGCATCCAAGGGCACCAAGGTCGGCTGCCCCGGCGACGACCTGCCCGGCGTATTCACCGGCATCGACTTCCTGCGCGAGGTCAACCTCGGCGAGAAGCCCGCAGTCGGCAAGAGCGTTGCGGTCATCGGCGGCGGTAACGTTGCCATCGACGTTGCACGCGCGGCAGTCCGCCTCGGCGCAAAGACCACCGTCATCTACCGCCGCAGCCGCGACGAGATGCCCGCAGCGGCAGACGAGGTCGAGGAAGCCATCGCAGAGGGCGTGAAGTTCATGTTCCTCGCAGCTCCCGTCGAGATCACCGGCGAGGGCAAGGCAGAGAGCCTCAAGGTCGAGATCATGGAGCTCAACGAGCAGAAGAAGCCCGTCGGCACCGGCAAGTTCGAGACCGTCGCAGTCTCCGCAGTCATCTCCGCCATCGGTCAGAAGATCGACCTCGACGGCATCGCAAGCTTCGATACCGGCGTTAAGGGCGAGGTCAAGGTTTCCATGCCCAGCTGGCAGACCAGCGTTTCCGACGTGTTCGCAGGCGGCGACGTCGTCACCGGCCCGAAGTTCGCCATCGACGCTATCGCGGCAGGCAAGGAAGGCGCAGTCTCCATCCACCGCTACGTACATCCCGGCCAGTCTCAGGTCATCGGCCGTGACAGACGCGACTATAAGGCAATGAACACCGCCACCGCAGGCGTTTCCGTTGCAGGCTTCGACACCGCTCCCAGACAGCACGCCGCAGACGGCTCTGCCAAGGAAGCAAAGAAGACCTTCAAGGATCTGCGCGGCACCTTTACCGAGGAGCAGATGAAGATCGAGACCTCCCGCTGCCTCGGCTGCGGCGCGGCCGTCGTTGACGAGAGCCTGTGCGTAGGCTGCGGCATCTGCACCACCAAGTGCAAGTTCGACGCTATCACCCTTGAAAAGGTCACCGATTACGTCGGCGAGCCGTACTTCAAGGCGCTGCTCGGCGCAGCAGGAAACGCTCCCGCCGCCGTTGCAAAGTTTGTCACCAAGAAGATCGCAAGAAAGTAAGGAGCCGCCATGCACGAGATCGGAGTCGTCCGCTCAATGGTCAAAACCATCACCGATTTTGCCGAGCAAAACGACATTAAAGAGGTCGCGGAGATAGTTCTGGATATCGGCGAGCTGTCGCTGGTCATACCCAAGTACGTCGAGGATATTTATCCCGTCGTAGTTGAGGACACGTGGCTCAAGGACGCAAAGCTCGTTATAAACATCATCCCCGGCCTTGCCGAGTGCGACGAGTGCAACGAGGTTTTCAATGTGATCGAGCACGAAGGCTACTGCCCCAACTGCGGCAGCTTTGAAAAAACCGTTCTCTCGGGTAAGGACTTCCTGATCCGCGAGATACGCATCCCCGAGGACTGATAGGTCCTTAAGCAAAAATGATATGACCCCCGAGGCCTCGTGCTTCGGGGGGTTTTCATGTGCAAAAAACCGGCGCCGCGTGGGCGCCGGTCTGCTTAGGATTGAGCTTTGGCTCAGAATATGCAGTTTTCGATGAAGCGGTGGAGTATCGCCGCGACCTGCGCACGGCTTGCGCCGTCGTGCGGAACGATGAGTCCGTCGCTGCCGCGGATTATGCCGTTTGCGTTAGCCCACGACACTGCCTCGACGGCGTAGTCGGAGACGCTGCCCGCGTCGGGGAAGCCGGCAAGGTCAGCTCTCGCGCTCGTGTCGAGCTTCTTGAAGTTCGCGTAGCGGAAGAGTATCGCCGCCATCTGCTCGCGCGTCACGTTCTCGTTAGGCTCGAAGGTCGTGTCGCTCGTGCCGAGGACGATGCCCTTATCTGCCGCCCAATCGACCGCCTCGGTGTACCATGAGCCGCGGGAATCGGTGAAGGGAGCCGCCGGAGCCGAGGGCTTGCCCTCAAGACGCCAGAGGACGGATACGAGCATACCGCGCGTCATGGTCGCTTCCGGCTCGAAGCTGTGCTCGCCCGTGCCGTTAAACAGACCGTTATTGTATGCATAGACGATGTCGCCGAAGTACCATGCGTCCTCGGAAACGTCAAAGAAGGGGAAGCGGACGACAGCGTTCAGCGTGCCTGCGGGAACCGTGCACTTGACAACGCCGCCCTCGTACCTGCCGTCTGCCGCGGCTATCTCGCCCTTGTCGCCGACGGAGACGACCGTCAGGGTGTTCGAGCCCTCGTCGCCGGGCTTGTAGCCGATAGTGACGCTGCACTGTGCGGTGATGGCCTTGCCGTCAACGGTGGCGTTCACGACGAAGGGAGCCGCGGTGTTGAGCTGATTTCCGAGCGCGCGCTTCTGTGCGTCGTTGGGGACTGCCGAGGCAATCGCGGTGTAAACGTCGCCGCCGGCGGCGAGGTCTGCCGCGGCAAATTCCATGCTGCCGTTCGCGGTTATGAAGTTGACCTTATCCGCTGCCGCGAGCGCCCTTGCGCCGCGCTCCCAAACGGAAACGGTCTCCGCGCCGCTTGCCGAGGCATCGATGGTGACTGCCTTGCCCGCAGCGCCGAGCTCGCGCATGAGAATGCGGGTCGGGAAAACGGTGCAAACGCCGTTATCGACTATTGCGGGAGCGTTCATGGTCTTGCCGTCGCAGGAAACTGCAACGCTTGCCGCCTTGAGGCTGCCGCTGAGGACGATGAGTGCGTCGTTGTCATCGGGGAAGTTGGTGTCGTTGCCCATGGAAACGGCGATGCGGTAGATGTAATCGCTCATTGCGGCCTTGACTGCCTTGGTGAAGATGTTGTCGAACTTAATGCCGCTTGCTGCGTCGCCGAAGGCGTGCTTTTTGACGATGGCAAGGAGCTGATCGACGATCTCGCCCGACTTGACCTTGTCAAGTCCGACCTGCACCCAGTCGGGGTAGTTGCCGTCGTCCTCGCCGCCGAGGTGGCTCTGGTAGATGTAGTTTGCAACGTCGAGGAGGTTCTTGTCCTCGGTGATGGGGATGTTGACGACGTCGGTGACGATCGCCTGAATGTTTTTGATTATCCGAGCGTTGATCCAATCGGAAACGCTGGTCTCGACGGTGACGAATTTCTTGAGGATCTTACCGACGAAGGTGCCCGCAACGGTGTTGAGCATCTCGGGCGTGAAGCCTGCCTCCTTGCCGTAGGCGGTGAGGTCTTCTATCGTCTCGGTCTTGCCGGTGAGGGCATTATAATAGGTGATGGGGCCGACGTGATTGAGAGTGTTTATGGAAGCCACGAGGCTGTCGCCTACCTCACGAAGCTGCACGAAGCGAGCGGGGGAGGGGTAGGTGAGGTTGGAGCCGGTCTCCACGTCGTAGAGGGTGTTGCCGTTCTTGGTGGTCATGGCGGCGATGTCGTTTGCGTGCATATGGCCGGTAAAGACCATCTCAAGACCTGCATCGGCAAACTGGGTCGCTATCTTCTCGAAGTCCTCGATGAGGTAGATCTTGAGGATCTCGGGCTCCATGGAGAAGTGGGGAACGAAGCCGTGGTGGGAGAACGCGATGACGTGGTCGCCCTTGGCCTTTGCCACGCTTATCTGCTCGGTCGCCCATGCAACGAGCTCGTCGCTCATAGCGCCGCGGGTCTCGTGCTCGTTTTTGCCCTTGGAGGTGTTGTCCTTGCTGTAGCAGCAGGTGTCAAGTGCGATTATCGTCACGCCCTCGCAGGGACGCGCAACGTAGGAAAGCTGACCTGCCTCCTTGCCCTCGGAGGGGACGAAGCGTGCGATGACGGTCTCGTCGTTGTAGACAAAGCTGTAAGCGGAAACGAAATCGCTCGGCTGAGTGCGGGTCGCCTTGACTGCCTTGCCGTCGGGGGTGTTGTAGTTCTTCGCGCCTGCGTTTCGCACGTCGTGGTTGCCGTTAATGACGTAGACCTTCAGACCGGGAACGTCTTTCTGAAGCTGCTGAAGGCGGGCGGCCATGTCTCTGTGACCCTCGAGCTCACCGTCCTTGGTGATGTCGCCGGAGATGAGGAGAATGTCGGGCTTATCCTCCCTGACGGCCTCAAGCAGCTTGAGGTTTATCGCGCTGCCCTCGGTCATGAGCTTGCGGTCGCTGTTTAAGCTCTTGTGATAGTCTGCCGTGTCCTTTATCATGTCGGGGGACAGGTAGTGCGTGTCGCTCAGGACGGCGATCTTGAGGTTTATTCCCTCATCGGCGCCGACCGGAGCCGCGAGCGCGGGGACTATGAGCGTGCATACCATTATAATGGCAAGCAGCACGCAAGTGCCGCGCCGCATAAATGCGGTTTTCTTCATGTTTCTTCCTCCTATAAATTAGTGCCGTTAGGTTAGCTATGTTTAGTTTACATGAAAAACCATGCAAAAACAAGCACCTAATGTTATTGACACGCAAAATGTATGTATATATAATGTAAGCTCATGAACAGAGAAAACTTTTTCAGAAAATTCGATAAGATAGTCGAGGGCTTCGGAGAGGAAAAGCCGAGGCTGCTGCTGCATAGCTGCTGCGGCCCGTGCTCAAGCTCCGTGATAGAGCTGCTCACGAAGCATTTTGACGTGACGGTCTTGTGGTATAACCCCAATCTCTGGCCAGAGAGCGAGTATGAAAAGCGCCTCGAAACGCAGAAAAAGCTCATCTCCTGCCTCGCGGAGGACGGGGCGGCGTCGCAGCTTACGGTGCTCCCGTGGCGCAGCGAGGATTATTTCTCGCGCATAAAGGGGCTTGAGCACGAGCCCGAGGAGGGGGCTCGCTGCCTTGAATGCTTTAAGCTGCGCCTTGAGGAGACCGCGAAGCTCGCCTCCGAGCGGGGCTTTGACTGGTTCTGCACGACGCTGACCGTCTCCTCGCGCAAGGACGCCGTCGCCATCAACGCGATAGGCCGCGCGGCGGCGGAAAAGTACGGCGTGAGTTGGCTGCCGTCGGAGTTTAAAAAGCGCGAGGGCAACCACCGCTCCATAATTCTTTCGGAAAAATACGGGCTGTACAGGCAAGAGTACTGCGGCTGCGTATTTTCACTTAATTCCCACGGAGGTCCCGATGAATAAAACAACGCAAAAATTAGTTTCCGCTGCCATAGTCGGCGCACTGTACGCGGTGCTGACTCTGGTGCTTGCTCCCATCAGCTACGGCCCCCTGCAGTGCAGGGTGTCCGAGGTCATGTGTATTCTGCCGTTTTTCATGCCGCATACGACATGGGGACTGTTTCTGGGCTGCGCCATCGCAAATATTGCGAGCACCGCCGGTCTTGCGGACATCGTCTTCGGCTCGCTTGCGACGCTGTTTGCCTGCCTGTGCGTTTCGTGGTGCGGCAAGCGCAACAAGAAATTTCTCGCCTGCCTGATGCCGGTCGTCTGGAACGCCGTCATAATCGGCGCGATGCTCACGGTGGTCATATCCGGACTTGATCCCATTAAAAACTTCGGCGCATTTGCGGTCTTTGCAGGTCAGGTCGGACTCGGCGAGGCCGTAGTCATGTTTGCCGCCGGACTGCCGCTGCTCTCATGGCTGCCAAAGCAAAAATTCTTTGCCGATTACCTTGACAAATTCGGCGGACAGTAATAAAATCACAGTTGCAAAAGGGGTGCTGAGTTCTCTCGGCTGAGACGGAAAGAATTGAATTTCCGAGACCCTCGAACCTGATCCGGGTAATGCCGGCGTAGGAAACGAAATTTTAATTACCATCGTTTTCCTATGGCCGTATTGCATCCGCAATGCGGCTTTTTTCATTTTAGGAGGAATAGAAATGAAAAAAAGCAACTTCACCCTCCGCGCTCTGTGCGAGGGCGCGATATTCATCGCTCTGGCAACCATTCTGAGCCTTCTGCCCATTTGGAAAATGCCTCAGGGCGGCTCGTTTGACCTTGCCATGCTGCCGATCATCATCTTCTGCGTGCGCTGGGGCTTCGGTCCGTCTCTGGCCATGGGCTTTGTTTACGGCGTTATTCAGTTCATGCTCGACGGCGGCGTAGCTCTCGCCTGGCAGTCAATAGTCGGCGACTACCTCGTAGCTTACACCGTTCTCGGCCTCGCCGGTTTGGGCAAGGGCATGAAAAACGGCTTCTTCATCGGAACCCTCATCGGCTGCACGGCCCGCTTCCTCGTTCACTACGTCGTCGGCGCCACCGTCTGGGCGTCTTGGATGCCGGAGAGATTCTTCAACATGACCATGACCACCCCGTGGCTCTACTCGGCTCTGTATAACGGCGCATATATGCTCATCGACATGGTCGCCATCCTCATCGTCGGCGCACTCGTCTGGAAGCCGCTCGGCAAGTATCTGCGCGGCGAGGATCTGCGTCTGAAGGCGTAAAGGGCGAGGCTCGCAAAATCGCAAACGGCCGTTTCAATAAAAAAACCTTGACACGGCAAAAGAATATCATATATAATAAGCTTCCGATGCTGTGTGCATCGGAAGCTTTATCACAGTCAACTACTTCGGGCGAAAGTCCGATGTTGAGTATTTATTTCTGAAAGGAGTGCATGGTAAATGCTGCGTACCTACCAGCCCAAGAAGCGTCAGCGCAAGAAAGAGCACGGCTTCCGCAAAAGAATGGCCACCGCAAACGGCCGTAAGGTCCTCGCCCGTCGCAGAGCAAAGGGCAGAGCAAAGCTGAGTGCCTGATTTGGCCTCTCCGAGCAGGAAAAGATTATAAATTTTAGGGCGGCTTAACTCCGCCCTTAATGTGTTTGTGTTGAAAGCAAAGGGTGGAATAATTGGATCTCAGAGTAACACTGAAGAAAAATTATGAATTCAGGCGGCTTTATAATAAAGGTAAGACCGCCGTGACGCCCTATATGGTCGTATATGCTCTCAAGACCGGCCGCAATGCAAGGCGCGTGGGCTACACCGTGTCCACGAAGCTGGGTAAGGCAGTTGTGCGCAATCGCGCCCGCCGCCGGCTCAGAGAGGTGTACAGGCTCAATGCCGACAAGCTCGTTGACGGCGCGGACATAGTCATCGTCGCCCGTTCAAGATGCGTCGATGCGCAGTTTGCAAAGCTCGAGCGCGCCTTCCTCGGCGCCTGTCGGGAAGCGGGCATCCTGAAAGAAGGGAAGCAATGAAAAAGCTGCTTCTCGCCTTTATACGCTTTTATCAGAAATACGTTTCGCCGGCCTTCCCGCCGCGATGCAGATTTATGCCGACCTGCTCACAGTATGCCGCTCAGGCCATCGAGAAATACGGTGCCCTGAAGGGCGGCCGGCTTGCCCTGAAACGGCTGCTGAGATGTCATCCGTTTCACAGGGGCGATTATGATTTCTTTGATCCCGTTCCGTAACGCGGATCCGAATGCAAGGAGAAACTTATGTCATTCGTAGACATCGTTGTCTGGCCGTTTGCCAGACTTCTGGAGATCCTCTATAACTGGACCTCCAGCTACGGTCTTGCCATTATCCTGTTTGCGCTGGTTGTTAACCTCATCCTTCTGCCGTTCATGGCAAAGAGCAAAAAGGGCATAATGAAGACCACCCGCATCCAGCCTCAGCTCAAGGAGCTCGAAAGAAAGCACAAGGGCAACCAGCAGAAGTATCAGCAGGAGGTCATGAAGCTGTACAAGGAGCAGGGAGCAAGCCCCACCGGCGGCTGCCTGTGGTCGCTGCTGCCCTTCCCGATACTCATCATTCTCTACGGCGTCATCCGTCAGCCCCTCGGCTACATGATGGGCCTGAGCAATGAGAGCGTCAAGGCGCTGACCGACTGGGCGACCGCAAACGGCGGCTTTGTCGCAACCAAGGCGGGCACCTACGATCAGATCGGCGTCGCAAACGTCATCCACCAGAATTGGGACGCGGTAGTGAGCGCGCTGGGCGATTTCGGCGGCAAGCTGCTGAATATCGACTACTCGTTCCTCGGCATGAACCTCGGCACCATTCCCAATTGGAAGATCTGGGCCTTTGACTTCTCCGCCGCTGACATCGGCGCGCAGATCGGACTGTTCTTCATTCCGCTCGTCGCCGCATTCCTGTCATGGGCGTCGATGAAGATCAGCCAGGCCACCAACCCCCCGCAGGCGGCTGCACAGGCTCAGGTCAGCATGAAGACCATGAACCTCATGATGCCTATCATGTCGATCTGGATCTGCTTCATCATGCCCGCCGCACTGGGCGTTTACTGGATCGCCAACAGCTGCTTCGGCATCGTGCGTGACGTCGTGCTCACCAAGCACTACAAGCGTAAGCTCGACATCGAAGACGCAGAGCGCCTTGCCGCTCAGAGGGAAAGAGAAGCAGAGCTTGCCCGCCGCCATGAGCAGACCGAGCAGCTTCGCGCAGAGGGTGCGACCGTTCGCAATTCCAACACCAGCAAGAAGAAAATGCAGGCACAGCAGAAGCAGGCCGACACCGAGCGCGCTGCCGAGATCGAAAGAGCGGAGCGCGAGGCTAAGATGGCCCAGCTCGGCATCGAAAAAACCGAAAGTCCCTCGCAGGTCGGCAAGCGCCGCTATGCAAGGGGCAGGGCATATGACCCCGAGCGCTATGCCGAGGAGATGAAGGCAGTCGAGCAGGCAAATGCCGCCGAGACCGTCGAGGCTCCCGCACAGGCGGAAGAAAAGCCTGAACAATCACAGGAGAATACCGAATCATGATAAAGTCTTTGGAAACCACAGGCCGCACCGAAGACGAAGCGATCGCCGCAGCTCTCAAGGAGCTGGGACTCGAGCGCGACGACGTGTCAGTGACCGTCGTAGAGCGTGCAAAGTCCGGCTTTCTGGGCATAGGCGCCTCGCCCGCCGTCGTGCGTGTCGAGTATGAAGCTCCCGACGAGCCCGAGGAAAAGACCGAAGAAGCTCCCGCAGAGGCAGCGCCCGCCGCAAAGCCGGCAGCCGCTCCCGCCGATGAGGATGAGCAGTTCAAGGCAATTCGCGCCTTCCTTTCCGGCCTGCTCGAGCGCATGGGAACTCAGGCGAACATCGAGATAAGCCGCCGCGACGCCAAGAGCATCGCCGTCGAGCTGTCCGGCCCGAATATGGGCGCGGTCATAGGACGCAGAGGCGAGACCCTCGACGCCATCCAGCACCTGACCAATTACGCGGTCAACCGCGGCAGCGACAAGCATATGCACATTTGCGTCGATGCCGAGAGCTACCGTGCAAAGCGCGAGGAGTCCCTCGTCCGCCTTGCCGAGAAGATGGCCGCAAAGGTGATCAAGTACAAGCGCAGCATGGCGCTTGAGCCGATGAACAGCTATGAGCGTCACATCATCCACGCGGCTCTTCAGAACTACGAGGGCGTGACCACAAGCTCCACCGGCACAGAGCCGAATCGCCGCGTCGTCGTGTCTTACGACCGTCCGCAGAACACAGGCAATAAGCCGCAGAGCCGTGAATGGGCATAAGCCCCGTATATTGGAGGAAACAAAAATGATACTTGAAAAAATCAAGGAGATCCTTGCACAGCAGTTTGAAGTTTCTGCCGACAGCATCTCCGTCGAGACCAATATCGTCGATGACCTCGGAGCCGATTCTCTTGACGTCGTTGAGCTCATCATGTCCGTCGAGGACGAGTTCGGCGTCCAGATCTCCGATGAGGATGCAGCACAGCTTCCCACTGTCGGCAAGATCCTTGAGTACATCGAAGCAAGGCAGTAAGAAATATATCCCGCCCGCAAGGGCGGGAGTTTTTTCTTCTAAAAGTTTAAATTTAAGCCGTCGGGGGAGACTCCGGCGTTTTTTGTTGACTTAAACCTCTGAAAAGAGTAAAATAAACTGATTAAGTATCTTGAAAATCGCGCCGAACGGAGGGTAGGCATGGAAAAGCTCTCGCATGCATATATCATTTCCTGCGCCTCGGAAAGCGCGGGGCTTGAAAAAGCCTATGAGCTCGCGCAGACAATGCTGTGCAGCAGCGGCTCAGAGCGCCCCTGCGGCGTGTGCCGCAACTGCCGCAAGGTAATGGCACGCATCCACCCCGACCTTACGCTCATCGAGCGCAAAACGGACGAGAAGGGCAACCGCAAAAAAGAGATAACGGTCGATCAGGTGCGCGAGATGGGCGCGGACGCATACGTTCTGCCGAACGAGGCAGAGCGGAAGGTCTACATCATCGCACAGGCCGACACGATGAACGCGCAGGCGCAAAACGCGGCGCTCAAGCTCTTTGAGGAGCCGCCCGAGGGCGTACATTTTATCCTTTGCGCGTCAAATCCGGAGCGTTTTCTCATAACGGTGCGCTCGCGCTGCGTGCAGATAAACTGTGCCGGCGAGGAGGACGCCGACAGCGAGGAGGCATTCTCGCTTGCACGGGAGTTTTTCGAGCTTGCCGAGAGCGGTGATGCTCCGGGGCTCACCGCGTGGTGCTTTGAGCACGAAAAGTTCACTCAGGCGCAGCTTGGCGAGTTTCTTCTCGCACTCAAGCGCAGAAACGTGCAGGCACTCACGTCCGGCGGCGACGCACGGCGCATAATGGAAAACATAGAGCTTATCGACCGGTGCGCGGCATATCAGACCGTCAATACCGGAGTAAAACACATTCTTGGGCTGCTGGCAGTGCGCTCGGCAGCGGAAACGAGGAAGTAATTTTGACTGAGGTTATAAGTGTAAAATTCAAAAATCGGGGCAAGAGCTATTTCTTTGCCCCCAACGGAAAAGACGTCAAGGCGGGACAGCAGGTCATCGTCGAGACGAGCAAGGGGCTTGAGATAGCCGACTGCTTCCGCGGAAACCACATGGTCGAGGACACGGCGGTCATTCAGCCGCTGCGCCCCGTCGTGAGACTTGCCACGCGCGATGATCTGCGTGTTGCGGAGATAAACAAACAGCGCGAAAAGGAAGCGTTCGACATTTGCCGCAAGAAAATAGAGGAGCACGGACTTGATATGAAGCTTGTTGACGTCGAGTGCAATTTCGAGGGCAACAAGACGATGTTCTTCTTCACCTCCGACGGCAGAGTCGATTTCCGCGAGCTCGTCAAGGATCTTGCCGGCATATTCCGCAACCGCATCGAGCTCAGGCAGATAGGCGTCAGAGACGAGGCGAAAATGCTCGGCGGGCTGGGCATCTGCGGCAGGCCGTTTTGTTGCAGCCAGTTCATCGACGAGTTCCAGCCGGTATCGACAAAGATGGCGAAGGTGCAGTCCATGTCGCTCAACCCCGGCAAAATATCCGGAAGCTGCGGCAGACTGATGTGCTGCCTGAGATACGAGCAGGAGGCGTATGAGGATCTCATGCGCAGCGTGCCCAAGCAGGGCGCCTTTGTCGAAACTCCGAGCGGCTACGGCGTCGTCACGCAGGTCAATCTCCTGCGCCAGATGGTCAAGGTAAAGCTGGACGGCGACGGCGAGGATACGATAAAGACCTATCGCTCCATTGAGGTCGCGGCCGTGCCTGGCGGCCGTCCCAAGGACGGCGAGCCGCTGCCCTCGGTGCTCAAGTATATCCCCGATCCCGAGCAGGAAGATGAGCCGGAGGACGAGTGGAAGCTGCCGGAGCTGTTCGCGGTCGAGGCGGAGCCCGCGGCGGATAAGCCCGAGCAGCCGAAAAAGCGCAGCAGCCGCAGCAGAAGAAGCCGCAGAGGCGGAAAGAAGCCGGAGGGTGCAAAGCCTGCGGCGGATAAGCCTGAGAGCGTAAAGCCCGCAGCTCCAGCAGCACCCGAGGAAAAGAAAAACGTCAAGCCCAGACAGAGAAGCGCCGGTCACCGCGGCGGCAAAAAGCCGAGCGGCGCAAAGCCCGCGGCTCCCGCGGAAAACACCAAGGGCGCACAGCCGCAAAAGCCCGCTGACGGCGAAAAGAAAAAGCCCTCGTCGGGACGCCGCTATTATCACAGGGGCAGACCTAAAAACAAGGGCGGTCAGACGCAAAACCAGTAATGCACCCGGAGGGTAAATATGAGCAATAATATTGAGAACAACACCGAAAGCAAAAAGCGGAAGCATAAGATGACGCAAAAGACCAAGTGGATAATAACCGGCGTGCTGTGTGTACTCGCGGTGCTGACGGTCATTGTCGTCGCAAAGGACGGCTGCTTTGATTTTAAGCCGGGCTCCGTTCAGGCGAACGATAACACCCCTGTCGAGAGCGAAGCGCCCGACGCACAGGATAATAGCCGCCCCGGCACGGGCAAGCACACCGTGCTCGTGACCGCCGGAAACGGCGGCACTACCGACCCAAACGGCAGTATAAGCATCGAGGATTGGGGCAGTGTGACGGTGAACTTTACGCCCAACGAGGGCTATGAAATCCTCAACGTGAGCGTTGACGGATCGGACAAGGGCGCTGTTGAAAGCTACACGCTTTCGAACATCACGGAGGATCACAGCATAATAGCTACCTTTGCGAAAAAGCCCGAGCCCACCCCGACTCCGACTCCCTCAGCCGCACAGCCTGCCGAATAAAAGACCGGCTGAAATCAAATGTTAAGTAAATTAAAATGAAGAAACCAACAAAAAATCTCCCCGAGAGGGGAGATTTTTTGCTATCAAAATGTGTTTCCTGCAAAGCGGACGAGGAGCGTTGCGACCTGCGCGCGGGTGGCGTCGCCCTGCGGATCGAGCTTGTTGTTGCCGACGCCGTTTATTATTTCGCAGCCGATTGCCCAGCTCATGCTCTCGCGGGCAAATCCGCTTACGTCGGCGGCGTCGGAATAGCTGCCGAAATCGGCCCAATTGCTTTCGTCGTCGGCCCAGCCCATCATGCGCGCGTATCTGTGCAGCATGGTCACCATCTGCTCGCGCGAAATGTTTTCGTCGGGACGGAAGGTGCTGTCCTCAAAGCCGTTGGCAACGTGCTTTTCGTATGCCCACATGACCGCGTCGTAGTAATATGCGCCCTTGTGTATATCCGTGTAGGGGTTTTCAACGGCGCTCGCGTCAAAGCTCGAACCATGGTTCTCAAGCCTGAGATAGAGTCTGTGGAGCACCGTGACCATCATTGCGCGGGTCATGGACGTTTCCGGCTCAAAGGTGCTTTCGCTCGTGCCTATGAAGAGCTTTGCGTTCACGGCGGTGTCAACGTAGTTGTGCGCCCAGTGATAATACGGAAGGTCAGTGAAAGCCTGCGTCGGGCACTTATCACCGAGCGGGCAGCCGTCCTTCCAGAGCGCCGTTGCGGTGACGTTCCCGTTAGGCATGGTTATGTAATAGTATCCGTCGCTGTTGAGAACCGCATCCGCGCCGGTGACGCTCCAGCCGGTGAAGGTCTTGCCGAGCTTCGTGTCCGGCACGATGCGGACGCTCTCGCCGGCAAGGTAGCTGCCGCTGCCGCTGCCGCCGTTGACGGTCAGGGTGTAGCGCACGGGCTCGGGCGCAGTACCGCTTGTCCAGATCGCCTTGAGATTGCAGTGCTTGTCGGCAATGGTCGAGGCGAGTATCGGACTGCCCGTGTCCGCATCTGCCCAGTAATTGAGCGTGTAGTTTGTGCGCGTAACTCCGGGCATCGTGCCGTAGGGCACACCCTTGGCGAAGACCTGAACGCGGTTGCCGCTTGTCAGGGAGCCGCCGTTCGCGTCAAGCACGGTGTAGACAAAATGCGTGTTGTCGGTGTGATAATCGTTATACAGGAATATCTCCGCCTCATTTATGCGGCGCTTGATAAGACCGGGGAGTATCTCGCCGCCGGCATTGCACAAAACTCCGAAGGCGTCGGCAATTTCGAGGTCGGGCAGGGGCGTGCCGTTTGCGTCCTTGAAGCCTGCCTTGACGTACCTTGCAAGCCGCCATGCCGATGCGTAGTATTCGACCCAGCTTGTGCCGAAGTTATATGTAGCGCTGAGCAGAGCGTCGAACTGATTCTGGTTGAGGCTGAGAGAATACTTGTCGTTCCAGCCGTTTACGGCATCTTCAAAAGCCTTGATGTCCTGCTCAAAATATGCGTTGGCCTGATCTTGAGTTATTGTCATGCCTTCGTATACATCGCTGCCGTAGTGACCGTAGCCGATGGTGTAATATTCCTCGCTCGGGTGCGCCTTGTAGGCTCTGAGCACGCAGCCCTCGTAATACTTTATAAGGGTTTTTACATTCTCGCTTCCCGTCATATCACTGTCTGCGAGCACCGCCGTCGGCGCAAGCGAAAGAAGCATCACAAGCGCGAGCAGGGCGGATATGTATCGCTTCATGGGCGAACCTCCTCACTATTTCGGGTGTGAAAATAAGTTTAAAAACAAGTGGCAAAATTATTACAGCTTGCATTTTATCAAAAAAACCTTGAAAAATCAAGGCTTTTCTTGTCGACGGCAATATAAGGCAATTTAGTATCAAAAAAACTGCCGTGCGCGGCAGGCGGACAAGGGTCTCAAAAAATGAGAAAAGTCGCCTAATCGGGGCGGGTGCGAAAGATGTATTTTGTCACAGCCGCTTATTGACACGGGCATTGGGATATTATAAAATTTAGTGTAAAAAGTATTTTTTGAGGAGCTGATAACCATGCGTGATTACAGCAAGGAATTTGCCGACAGAGTCGCGTTTATTCGCAAGCTCGTCGAGGACAGCGGCGTTGACGGCATAGTTTTCGGAAACTCCGGCGGCAAGGATTGCGCCCTCGTCGGCATACTGTGCAAATTCGCCTGTGAGAACACGGTCGGCATAATGATGCCCTGCGCGTCAAGGCGCAATTTCGAGCAGGACATGAAGGACGCAAAGGAGGTCGCCGATCACTTCGGCATCGAAAGCCGCGTCATCGACCTGACCGACGTGCGTCAGGCGGAGATCGACAGGCTTCAGGGCATAACGACGCTCACGAACGCCGCGGTGAATAACATCGCGCCGCGCCTGAGAATGACGACGCTTTACGCGGTCGCGGCATCGGAATACCGCCTCGTCGCAGGCACGGGAAACCGCAGCGAGAGATACATGGGCTATTTCACCAAATGGGGCGACGGCGCCTGTGATTTTAACCCCATCTCCGACCTCACCGCAACCGAGGTCATCGAGTTTCTCAAATGGCTCACCGCGCCCGCGTGCATAATAAACAAGGCCCCCTCCGCGGGACTGTTCGACGGTCAGACCGACGAGGACGAGATGGGCGTGAGCTACCGCGCCATCGACGATTATATACACGGCGGCGAGGTCACCGCGGCCGAGAAGAGAATAATCGACCGCTTCCACCGAAATAGCGCCCACAAGCGCAGCGGCATCACGGTGTTCAAGGAGACAGATGAGTAAGCACGAATTTTACGAAAACCCCCTGTGCGGACGCTACGCCGGGGAGGATATGAAGCGCCTTTTCTCCGATGACTATAAGTTTTCGACATGGCGGCGGCTTTGGGTCGCGCTTGCCGAGAGCGAAAAGGAGCTGGGGCTTGAGATAAGCGACAGCCAGCTTGAGCAAATGCGCGCGCATATAAACGATATTGATTACGACGCGGCCGCCCGCCACGAGCACGAGGTGCGCCACGACGTCATGGCTCACGTGCTCACCTACGGCGAGTGCTGCCCCGAGGCAAAGCCCATCATCCATCTGGGCGCGACGAGCTGCTATGTCGGCGACAACACGGACATCATCCGTATGCGCGAGGCGCTCGTTCTCGTGCGCAGAAAGCTCGTTAATGCGATCGCCGCGCTGCGCGATTTTGCGCAGGAGCACAAGGACACGCCGACGCTTGCGTACACGCATTTTCAGGCGGCACAGCCCACGACCGTGGGCAAACGCGCAACACTGTGGGCATACGATCTTTTAAACGACCTCGAGCAGCTTGAGTATCAGCTCGGCCGCCTTGAGCTTCTCGGCTGCAAGGGCACGACCGGCACAGGCGCGAGCTTCCTCGAGCTTTTCGACGGCGATGAGAGCAAGGTCATGCGCCTTGAGGCGCTCATAGCACAGAAGATGGGCTTTTCGCGCTGCGCCCCCGTGAGCGGGCAGACCTATTCGCGCAAGACGGACTTTTACGTTTTGCAGGTGCTCTCGGGCATCGCGCAGAGTGCGTCGAAGTTTTCAAGCGACGTTCGCCTGCTGTCGCACCTCAAGGAGGTCGATGAGCCGTTTGAGGCAAAGCAGATAGGTTCCTCGGCGATGGCGTATAAGCGCAACCCCATGCGCTCCGAGCGTATCGCCTCGCTCTCGCGCTTCGTGATAAACGACCTGCAAAATGCGGCGTTCACCGCGTCGAGCCAGTGGCTTGAGCGAACCCTCGACGATTCGGCAAACCGCCGCCTGAGCATTCCGGAGGCATTCCTCGCAATAGACGGCGTGCTCAATCTCTATATAAACATCGTCAGCGGCATGAGGGTCTACCCCGCCGTGTGCCGCAAGCATCTGAGCGACGAGCTGCCCTTCATGGCGAGCGAGAACATTCTCATGTACTGCGTCAAGCACAAGGGCGGCGACCGTCAGGAGCTGCACGAGCGCATAAGAGTCCACTCCGTCGCCGCCGCGCAGCAGGTAAAGCTCTACGGCGAGAGAAACGACCTCATCGAGCGGATAGCGGCGGACCCCGCCTTCGAGCTGAGCCGTGCCGAGCTTGACGGGCTTTGCGACCCCAAGGGCTTCACCGGCATGGCGTCGCATCAGACCGAGCAATTCATAAAAGAGTATCTTGATCCTGCCATCGGCGCGCACGAGTCCGAGCTCGGCGTCGAGGCAAGCGTAAATGTGTAAAGGAGCAAAACAATGTTAACTGCAATCGTGGGAACCAACTGGGGCGATGAGGGCAAGGGCCGCATGGTCGATCTGCTCTCGGAAAAGTACGACATCGTTGTCCGCTATCAGGGCGGCAACAACGCCGGTCACACCGTCGTTAACGACAAGGGCAAGTTCATCCTCAATCTGCTGCCGTCGGGCATACTGCGCGACAACACCGTGAACGTGCTCGGCCCCGGCATCGTCATCGACCTTGAGCATCTTTTCAACGAGACCGAGCGTCTGCGCGAGGGCGGCATTGCGATAAGCCCCGCAAACCTCAGGATCAGCGACCGCGCGACCATCTGTATGCCCTATCACAAGCTCCTCGACGGGCTTGAGGAGGACAGACTCGGCGACAAGAAGTTCGGCTCGACCCGCCGCGGCATTTCTCCGGTCTACGCGGATAAGTACATGAAAAAGACCCTGCGCATGGGCGATCTGAAAAACCTCGACCACCTGCGCGAGCGCGTTGCCGGCATAGTCGAGTGGAAAAACCTCACCGTCTCCGGCGGCTACGGCCATGAGCCTGTTGACGTTGACGAGATGATGGCGTGGCTTGAGAAATTCGGCAAGCCCTTCGAGGAAAACGTCTGCGATACGACCGTATACCTCACCGACGCCGTCAAAAACGGCAAGTCCGTCATGTTCGAGGCACAGCTCGGCGCTCTGCGCGACATCGACTTCGGCATCTACCCCTACACCTCCGCCTCCACCACCCTCGCAGCTTACGCGCCCATCGGCTCCGGCGTTCCGCAGCTCAGGCTCGACGGCAGCATCGGCATCATGAAGGCATATTCAAGCTGCGTCGGCGAGGGTCCGTTCACCTGCGAGCTGTTCGGCGAGGAGGCTCACGAGCTGCGCGAGGCAGGCGGAGAATACGGCGCCGCCACCGGACGCCCCCGCAGAGTAGGCGGCTTTGACGTCGTCGCATCGCGCTACGGCGCAATGATGCAGGGCTGCACCGACATCGCTCTCACCAAGCTCGACGTGCTCGGCTACATGGACAAGATCCCCGTGTGCGTCGCGTATGAGCTCGACGGCAAGCGCATCGACAACTTCCCCGGCAACATCGAGGAGCTTGAGCGCGCAAAGCCCGTTTACGAGTACCTCGAGGGCTTCAAGTGCGACGTTTCCGGCTGCCGCAAGCCCGAGGATCTGCCCAAGGCCGCGCTTGACTACGTCAAGTATATCGAGGAGGCAGTCGGCTGCCCGATAAAGTACGTGTCCGTCAGCGCCGAGCGCGACGGCTGCATCGAGATGTTTTAACGGAGGATTTTGAGAATGCACAATCAGAAGGTGCTCGTTCTGGACTTCGGCGGTCAGTATAATCAGCTCATCGCCCGCAGAGTCCGCGAATGCAACGTCTACTGTGAGGTTAAGCCCCACAGCATGAGCGTGGACGAGATCAGGGCATACGACCCCATCGGCATTATTTTCACCGGCGGCCCGCAGAGCGTTTACGCTGCCGGCTCCCCCCAGATAGATCCCGAAATATTCCGCCTCGGCGTTCCCGTGCTCGGCATATGCTACGGCTGCCAGCTCATGGCGCACTACCTCGGCGGCGAGGTCACCGCGGCGCAGTCCGACACGGCCCGCGAATACGGCAAGACCCCGACCTTCTTCGAGACCGACTGCAAGCTCTTCAAGGGTCTGCCCGAGGAGAGCGTGACTTGGATGAGCCACGGCGACTACATGGCGAAGGTCCCCGAAAGCTTCAGACTTGTCGCACACAGCGCCGCCTGCCCCACCGTTGGTATATGCGACGAGAGCCGCGGCTTTTACGGCGTGCAGTTCCACCCCGAGGTAAACCACACCGAGTACGGTCAGAAGATGCTGCGCAACTTCCTGTACGAGGTCTGCGGCGCAAAGGGCGACTGGACGATGGGTGATTATATGCGCGCGTCCGTCGCGTCCATCCGCGAGAGGGTCGGCGACGGCAAGGTGCTGCTGGCGCTCTCCGGCGGCGTTGATTCCTCCGTCGCTGCGGCGCTTCTTGCCGAGGCCGTCGGCAATCAGCTCACCTGCATTTTCGTTGACCACGGTCTCATGCGCAAGGACGAGGGCGACGAGGTCGAAGCCGCGTTCAGGAATTGGGACATCAACTTCATCCGCGTGAACGCCGAGCAGAGATTTCTCTCGAAGCTCGCCGGCGTCTCCGAGCCCGAAGCAAAGCGCAAGATAATCGGCGAGGAGTTCATCCGCGTTTTCGAGGACGAGGGCAAGAAGATCGGCGCCGTCGATTACCTCGCTCAGGGCACCATCTACCCCGACGTCATCGAGTCCGGCACCAACGTCGCCGCCGTCATCAAGAGCCACCACAACGTCGGCGGACTGCCCGACTACGTTGATTTCAAGGAGATAATCGAGCCGCTGCGTCTGCTGTTCAAGGACGAGGTGCGCGCGCTCGGCCGTGAGCTCGGTCTGCCGGAATACCTGGTCATGCGCCAGCCCTTCCCCGGTCCCGGTCTCGCCATCCGCGTCATCGGCGACATCACCAAGGAGAAGCTCGACATTCTCCGCGAGGCGGACTTCATTTTCCGCGACGAGATCGCAAAGGCAAAGCTCGAGAGCACGATGAACCAGTACTTTGCGGTGCTGACGAATATGCGCTCGGTCGGCGTCATGGGCGACGGCAGAACGTATGACTATACCCTCGCGCTGCGCTCGGTCACGACGACCGACTTCATGACCGCGGATTGGGCGCGCATCCCGTATGACGTGCTCGATAAGGTCTCCGTGCGCATCGTAAACGAGGTCAAGGGCATAAACCGCATCGTCTACGATATAACCTCCAAACCCCCCGCCACCATCGAGTGGGAATGATTGCATCCCGGAAAAAGCCCAGTCATACCAAGGCTTTTTCGCCACGAGTGCCCGCTGTGGCAACAAAATGGCAACATTATTTGAATTATTGCGATAACAAAAAGCGCTATCTGATTTGAAGCCAAGTCAGATAGCGCTTTTTTTCTATTGTTTTTTAATCAGCCTTCAGCCGATCCTTGAACGCCTCCACCAGCGCATCGCTGAGCTGCTGGGACGGCACTTTCACATAGCCGGAAGTTTCATCATATTTCGGGTAGTTATAACGCCATTTGTCGTAGTCCTCCCGGTTGATTTCTCCGCTGCGATACTTCTCAGCTTGTTCTGCCCAAGCAGTAAGCATTTCGGAAAGCTCAGCGGCATCCTTCCCCTTCCGGGGATCAACACGCAGAGAAACGCCGTTTTCGCCGGTTTCCACCGTCAACCCGTAGCGATCCTCCAAGGTAAACAGGGTGTGCATCAGCCCGAGATAGCTGTCAATGTCCGGCACGGACAGCGCCAGCGGTGAGACACCCAGCGCACCGGCAAGGCTCTCCGTCAGCTCCGCCTTGGGCGTTCTGCTGCCGGATTCATACTGCGCCATACGGATGTCAGCGGTCTTTTCCGGGAAACCGACTACCTGCCCCAAGTATTTTTGTGTCATTCCCCGCAGATTGCGGAAGAACCGAATTCTCTCACCGATTGCCATAGCGATTACGCTCCTCGTTTTGATACTGTACAATCAGTATAGCATATAAATTTAATCTGTGTCAAGATAACAATAGCAAAAAAGTTAAATATTTTTCTGCAAGCCTCTTGACAATAGCAAATTCGCTTAGTATAATGACTGTAGCAAATAGCGTTAAGTTATTTGTAGACAACAGAATATCCGTCGTGCGTCGCGGTAATGGCGTACCCGCTCGGGCAAATCGGAATGCGGCCAGAAAGTTCTCCGACACTAAATAAGAGAACTATAACCATACGAAAGGGGTGATGAAATGGAAAACACAAGCTTTATGAGAGTGGAGGAAGTAGCACAGGAATTGGGCGTTTCCAAATCCTACGCCTACAAGATCGTGCAAAAGCTGAATGAAGAACTGAAAAACAAAGGCTTTCTCACGATTTCAGGGCGAGTCAACAAGCAATATTTTATGGAACGCACCTGTTACGGTGCCGTTCAGAAAGAGAGGTAAAAATGTCAGTTTACAAAGATACCAAGAACAACACTTGGAAGGTCTACTACCGTTTTACGGATTGGCAGGGCAAAGTCCACCAGTCTACGAAGCGAGGCTTTCCAACCAAACGAGAAGCTCTTGCTTGGGAGCGGGAACAGCTCCACAAGGTGGAAGCCGATCTGGATATGACCTTTGAGAGCTTTATCGACACCTACACAGCCGATATGAAGAACCGGCTGAAAGAGAACACTTGGCACACCAAGGAGCATATCATCCGCACCAAACTGCTTCCCTACTTCGCCAAGCGGAAAATGAACTCGATCCAGCCCAAAGACATTATCGCTTGGCAAAATGAGATGATCAAATGTCGGGATAAGAGCGGCGAGGCATATTCGCCGGTATATCTCAAAACTCTGCACAATCAGCTCAGTGCAATTTTCAATCACGCCGTGAAATTCTATGGGCTGAAAGATAACCCTGCTGCCAAGGTCGGCAATATGGGAAAGGCCAAGGCAAGAGAAATGCTTTTCTGGACGCAGGAGGAATACAAGAAATTCTCAGAGGAAATGATGGACAAGCCTGTTTCCTTCTACGCTTTTGAAATGCTGTATTGGTGCGGCATCCGGGAGGGTGAACTGCTGGCGCTGACCCCGGCGGATTTCGATTTGGAACGGCAGACGGTCACGATCAGCAAATCCTATCAGCGTATCGGTGGCCGGGACATCATCACTGACCCGAAAACGCCGAAAAGTAACCGGACGATCAAGATGCCGGAGTTTCTCTGCGAAGAAATGCAGGACTATATGAAACAGCTCTACCGGATCGGCAAGAATGACCGTCTGTTTGAAGTCACAAAAAGCTATCTTCATCACGAAATGGACAGAGGCGCCAAGGCCGCAGGCGTCAAGAGGATCAGAATCCACGATTTGA
This sequence comes from uncultured Oscillospiraceae bacterium, assembly GCA_934590355.1. Classification (GTDB taxonomy): domain Bacteria; phylum Bacillota; class Clostridia; order Oscillospirales; family Oscillospiraceae; genus F23-B02. The sequence goes on along the minus strand of CAKTOX010000020.1, from coordinate 1,108 downwards.
GACACAGCCATATTTCGCTTCTGATTGAAATGGGATATTCGGCGGTAGCGATCGCTGACCGGGTAGGCCACGAAAGTATTGACATCACCTATAACTACGCACATCTGTTTCCCTCAAAGCAGGCGGAAATGGCGGATAAGTTAGATATGGAAAGGGGTATTTAAGATGTCGTCAAAGAACAGAGACGAGCATAATCGCTGGCGCAATAAGACGGTTGCCTTCCGGGTATCGCCGGAGGAGGATGCCCAAATCGAACGCTATGTGCGGCTCTCCGGGCTGACAAAGCAGGACTATATCACCCGGCGGCTTACCCACAAGGATGTAGTGGTGCAGGGCAATCCCAGAGTGTTTAGGGCGCTGCGGAATCAGCTTGCCGAAGTGCTTTTGGAATTGCAGCGCATTGAGACTGGCGGCGCAGTCAATGATGAACTGCTTGACCTAATTGAAATGATCGCCGACATTCTCGGCGGAATGAAGGAGGAATTTGAATGACCAACGAAAAAGAAATGACCGCTCCCGTTGTATCTGTTGGCGCAGATACGGAGCAGTCATCCCAAAACCTTACTGACCATAGTTTAACCGATTTTGATTCTGATTTCAAGGGGTCTGACGATGATTTCTACCGGGAAATGCAAAGAAGAATGGCCCCGGATTATCTGGAAACGGTATCGATGACCGCCCTCTATGATACAGATTTCGAGGAGCAGGAGCCGCTGATCGATGGTCTTTTGTACCGGGGTGCCTACTTACTGGCCGGCTCCCCGAAAGTGGGAAAGAGTTTCCTGATGGCCCAGCTTGCCTATCAGGTGAGCACCGGACTTCCCCTGTGGGGCTATAAGGTGCGGAAAACGGGTGTTCTTTACTTTGCGCTGGAAGATAACTATGCCCGCTTACAGCGGAGACTGTTCCGAATGTTCGGCGCTGAGGCGGCAGAAAATCTGTATTTTGCCACCCACTGTAAAACAGCCAACAGCGGTCTGGAGGATCAGATTCGTAGCTTTATGCGGGAGCATCCCAACACCGGCCTGATCATCATCGACACTCTGAAACGGGTGCGTGAGGTTGGCGGAGCGGATTTCAGCTACAGCAGTGACTACGATATTGTGGC
>CAKTOX010000019.1 GCA_934590355.1 uncultured Oscillospiraceae bacterium | reverse complement strand
CGAGCCACTGCATACCGCTCTGCACGATGGGATACTCTATTCCCAGTAACCGGGTTAGCTTGGTGTTTATCATATGTATAGCCTCCTTGAATGTTTTGATATCGGCATTTACTCCTTGCAGCTAAAAATATATTCAAACCGTGTGTATATCTCAAGAGTATTCGAAACGAAGTTTGGGCGTTGGGAGCAGTCGGCTTTTGTAGGAAATATACAAAGATAAAACGGAGAAACTCAGGGGCGGCGATCGGAGCGAAGGAGGTTTGCTTAATATAGGGTAATGAAAAACGCCCTGCTATGCGAAGCGGCGATTGGTCATGAAATACAAAAAAACCTATTTTCCGGCTTGACGATTTTGTAGCCTTTGTTGGTGAAAAAGCAGGTACTTCGGAGTATTCTATGAGTGAATTGATGGAAAATTAACAAACATAAATACGACCTGATTTTTTCACTAAGGAGGAGAAAACAAAAAATGAGTAAACAAACGAAAAAGACGATTTTCGGCATTCTCGGAGGTATCGTCGTAATGCTGCTGATCGCGTTACTTCCGCCTGAGACGGAAATGATGAGCCGCAAGGGCTGGCAGTATCTCGGCTGCTTTGGCTTTCTGCTTACATGTCTGATATCCGGCGCACTGCCTGACTGGGTTGCAACTCTTGCAACGATGGTGATGATGCTCGTGTTCAAGATCGGCACGGTTGCGGAGGTCACGGTTGAGTTTTCCGGTACGACCACATGGCTGTGCATCGGCGTTTTCATCATGTCCGTCGGCATAAATAACAGCGGCTTCATGAAGCGCCTTGCCCTGTGGGTCCTCACAAAGTTTCCCGGAACTTATCGCGGACAGGTAACGGCCATGATGCTCGCGGGCATTATAACGACTCCGATGATCCCCAGCTCATATGCAAAGACCTCCATCATGGCTCCTCTTATCGGTCAGGTGTGCGAGGCGGTCGGTGCAGAGCCTAACAGCAAGGCGGCGCGTGGACTCTGGTTTGCAAACTTTATGGGCACTTACATACTCGGCGTTGCGTTTATATCCGGCTCTGCATTCGTTGCTCTTATGATCGGCTTCATGCAGGGGCTGACCTTTACATGGGGCGCATGGTTCAAGTGCACCTTTGTGTGGTACATCGTTCTTATAGTGCTTACATATCTGTACTGCACCATTATTTGCCGTCCCAAGGAAAAGCTTGCCGGCGACGTGACCTTCCTCAAGGAACAGTATAAGGCTCTCGGCTCGATCTCAAAGAAAGAGAAGCAGGGCATAATCATTGTTGCAATTGCGATCCTTCTTTGGGTCACGCAGAAGCTGCACGGCGTTGACGCCGGATTTGTTGCAATTGCGGCCGACGTAGCATTCTTTGCGGTCGGACTGCTTACGGCTCCGGAGGCCAACGCAAAAGGACAGTGGACCCTTGTGGTCTTTATCGGCGGCATCCTCAGCATAGCAAAGTTTATGAACACTACCGGCGTCAGTGCGTGGCTGGCAAGCTTGCTCGGTCCCGTTTTTGCACCCATCATGAGCAGCCCCTATATTTTCGTCCCCTGCCTTTGCGTCATTACCTTCATTATGCGTTATGCGATCGTGTCTCAGACCTGTATGCTGACAATGATGATCGCCATCTTTGGTCCGCTTATGGAAGCGCACGGAATGAGTATGTTCATTCTTGTGTTCGTTGAATGGCTCAGCGGCACCTATTGGAACACCGCTTACGGCAACCCGTCCGTTGTCGGCTTCATCAAGATGACCGGCGACAAGTGCCTTGATTATCCCTGCGCTCAGAAAGCGTCTTATGCCTACATGATAATGACCGTTATCGCCATGACTGCCAGCGTTCCTCTTTGGAGGGCGATCGGGCTCTGCTGACAGAAGCGCATAATAAAAAGCTTCCCTGTGCAGGCAGTTTCCTGCACGGGAAAGCGGTAAGCGCGGCAGAGCGTGCCGTGGTCACGATAACTAAAACGTCGTGAAGATACGGAGCCGACTTTTGTAGACTGTGCTCTGTACCGAGAAATGCAGACTTGATATAGTTATAGTCAGAAAGGTAACGAGATTGCCTTATAACGGTTAAATGTGATTATTGAAAGGAGCAAAAACCATGATAAAAACAAGACTTACCGAGCTTGTCGGCATTAAGTATCCCATCATTCAGGCGGGCATGGGCCCTTACCCTGTAACTAATCTGTGTATTGCCGCCGCAAACGCAGGCTGCCTTGGCCTGTGCAGCACCTTCGGCACTACATCCCGCGAAACAAACCCCATTGTGTTTGAGGACTTCTGCAAGCAGGCACATGCAGACGTTTCCGATGACGATGTTACGATCTTCAAGAAGATGTTCACCCGCGTTTTCGAAGAAACTAAGGAATCCGACGGCATTTTCGGAGCAAACGTCATGGTGTCTGCCGAGGTCAAGGCAAATGCGATGAAGGTGATGCAGGCTATTAAGGAGCTGCGCGAGAACGACCCCGAGATGAAGCGCCGCTTCCGCGTCCTTGCCACCACCGCGGGCGATCCTATGCCTTGGGCAAACTTCGTCAAAGAACAGGGAATGGTGTGGATGCACGTGTTCCCCGGTGTGCGCACCGCGGCTCGCTGCAAGAAGGCAGGCGTTCAGGTTCTCATTGCCTCCGGTCACGAGGGCGGCATGCACACCGCGTGGCAACCTGTACACAGCATGACGCTGCTTCCCGACATCGTCGAGAAGTTTTCCGACGAGAACACCCTCGTGTGCGGTACCGGCGGCTTCTGCGACGGCAAGGGTGTTGCGGCGGCATTCGCAATGGGCGCCGACGGCGTTCAGATGGGTACCCGCTTCCTTGCTACCGAAGAAAGCGATTTCTGCGACTTGTGGAAGAAAATGGTCGTTGACTGTGCCGACGGCGGTACGATCATAGCCCGCGGCTTTGTCGGCCCTGCACGTTGGCTGCGCAGCGATGTTTCTCTCCAGCATGCTTACAACACCGCAAAGGAAGCTCCCGGCTCCTATGTCGGTGTCCCCGATGATTTTTCGACCATTCCCATGGAACTGCTCAACTTTGAGCGCAAGGGTATTGCGGCCGCTTACACGGGCGATGCCGAGCACGCCATGGCAGGTGCCGGCGAGTGTGCACAGCGCATCACCGATCTGCCCAAGACCAAGGATCTGGTCGAGAAGATCATGAGCGATACGGAAGAGATCATCCGCGGTATGGGCGCAAAATACCTTGTCGACTGATAAGACGAAAAAACATTCCGCTGCCGTACAATAAGCGCTTATATAATCTATACAATGCTTAAAACGGCGGCATGATATGCTTCCGGCGCGCCGTGTCCGAATTGCTCCGGACACGGCGTTTTTAATAAAAAATAAGGAGATGCTGCCAATGAGAAAACCTCTTGAGGGAATATTTGTGGTCGAGATGACAAGCTATTGGGCCGCAACGACAACGGCGCGCTTTCTGCGAGATATGGGCGCCCGTGTGATCAGAGTCGAAACTCCGCCCATAGGTGATTTTTGCCGCTATTACGGTCGGTCTATGGGTATGCCAATCACGGCCGAGGAAAACCCTATCCATGATATATTTAACGGCGGAAAGGAATGCGTGTCCTTAGATCTGAAGGACCCCGCCAGCATTAAGCTGATGCACAGTATGCTTGCCAAGGCTGATGTGTTTATCACCAGCACTCGAACCGCCGGACTTAAAAAGCTCGGTCTCGACTGGGATACACTTCACGGGAAATATCCCAAGCTGGTCATGGGGCAAGTGACGGGTTACGGTATCAACGGCCCGATGGTCAACCGCCCGGGAATTGACGCGATCGCATATTTCGGCGCAAACGGCGTCATTCTTGACACCCGTACCGATCCCGATAGTCCTCCCATATATCCGCCTGCCGGAATGGGAGATACGACGACCGGGATAACTCTGCTCAGCGGAGTTCTGGCCGCCGTTATCGCGGCGAGGGAGACCGGCGTGGGCGATTATGTTATGACATCGCTTTACGGAACAGGCAACTTTGTTACAGCGGGCTTTGCGACGAACTGTAACTATGGATATGAGTGGCCGCGTGAAGCGCACACAATGAGCCCTCTCGGGCAGGGCTATAAGTGCAGGGACGGCCGTTACGTCTACGTTTTCGTTAATGACTACACGAATGTGTGGCCAAAATTCGCGAAGGCGCTGCGTCTGCCGCAGGAGGTGGTCACAGATCCTCGTTTTGCCACGAAGGAATCCACGACGATCATAGCCAACCGCTCTGCGCTTGTTGATATTATCCGCGAATATGCTCTAAAGCGCGACGCTCAGGATATTCTCGACGAGCTTATTGAGTATGACGTGCCGAGCTGCATACTTAATCAGTATAAGGATCGCTTTTCCGGCGAGTGGCTTGAGCAGTCCGTGGCAAACGGCTATCTTGTCGAGCACACCTATCCGTCGGGAAACAAGGTATATCTGGCGCAGATGCCGATTTATTTTGACAGCCTCGGAGTTCAAAATCTCTATGCCAGACACAGAGCCTTAGGTGAGGATAACGAAGCGGTAAAGAGTGAATTCGGCGGCAACTGAATTATAATGACTGAATCAGGGTCGAAAGACCCTGATTTTTCATGCTCCTTATCTTCGTATGAAATGCACAATAATTGCTGTTTGAAAACGGCGCGGTTTCGTAATATGTAACCTCAACAGCAGTATTGATTATTGATACAATAATGGCATAATATATAGGAAAAAAGCAAAATATGACTCAAATCGCGGAATAATCGGCAAAAATACACCTGAGTTTCCCAATTACGGCGTATAATTTGACGAAAACCGTGCCGCGTCTTTGTGCAGAAAGGAGAATTAAACTATGCTCCCCGTTGAATTGATAGCCGAGAATATGTGTCATTTTGGCATAAAAGTGGTGGTGGACAGGGAAAAAGACTTTCGGTTCAAAAAAGTGCAGCTGCTCACGCCGGAGCCGCGGAGCGAATTGGAGCCTGAAGTGCTGTATATCGGCGAACCCAAGATGATCCGCAGGCTGCCGAAAAAGCAGCTTCAAGATCACTTCTTCGTTGTCAGGACGGATCCGAAGGATGATGCTCCGCTGCGCGCCGGCATAAATGCGCTGCTTTACGACGAGAAGTATTCTCTCGGTACAGTGACGAACCATCTCCTTTCTCTTTTTGACAGATTGCAGACGTTTGACTACCAAATGCGACTTGCGGCGAGCGCCAACGCGGGACTTGGTAGGCTGCTTGAGGTGGGCAAAAATATGCTTCCGGATGCAACTATTGTTATAGTTGACTCGGCATACAATATTATTGCCGCCTCGCGTGACGGCAACTCGGGGAATGACTATGTTGACAAAGTGCTTGAGCTGGGATATTACGACAAAAATTCACTGCAAATGATGTCATCTGCCGGATATTTTGACATAAGCGAGCGATACACGCACCCGTTGCTGTCTTTACCGCCCAATGTCTGTAATGATCCCGTTTTGCTGCGAGCCTATACAGAAAACGGAATGTTCTTTTCCTTTGCCGGGTGCTACTTCCCGGGGAGAATACCAACAATGACCGAGGAATGGATATTCCGGCGTTTTACCGATCAGCTCGACTGCTATTATCGGGAAAGCGGCTTTTACAGTCAAAGCATGCCGCGGCGTCAGCAGAAGATACACGATCTGCTGAGCTACGGAGCGGAAAATCCGGAGCTCGTGCGCGACCGGGCGCGAGGGCTGCGCCTGCCCGAAAAAGGCAGCTTCCGACTTGGATGCATAGAGCTCGACGAAGCGGCGTCTGCATATCGTGCAGGGTATATGGTTCAGCAGCTTCACGCATGGAGCGGAATTTCAACCTATGGCGTTTTCCAATATAAAAACGATGTGCTGATCCTTTTTCAGGACTGGCATGATTACTCAGTGGCGGATCGCCTTGCTTTTGGCGAACGTTGGGGAGAGCTGCTTGCCATGCTGAGAAAAAATCGGGCACACATTGGAGTGAGCTTGCTTTTCACTGAGCTTTGGCAGCTGCGGACCGGCTATGATCAGGCAAAAGCGGCCATTGACTTGGGGCGAAGACTCGATCCGACCGAGGTAGATCATCAATACTCTAAGTATTATCTTAACGATATGCTGGAATATTACCGAGGCAAATTTCACCTTGATGATGTTGCCGTTCGATATCTTGACCGGCTTTCTAACGGCAGCGGCAGCGGCGACCTCATGTTGCTGTATTATTATTTGAGCACGGAGCGGAACATATCGCTTACGGCAAAACAGGTACATATGCACCGCAACAGCGTCATCTACCGCTTGCAGCGGATCCAAAATACGCTCAATCTTGATCTTGACGACCCAAATGTCAGATTGCGTCTGATGATCTCATTTGAGATATTCAGGATGCAGGGAAAACTCACTATACCGTCGGGTCAGCTTAACGAGCCCTCCGGCGGAGACAAGCTTATAATGCCGGAATAAATAAAAATAGCCCTCGTTCTCGGTGAGAGAACGAGGGCAAAGTCATTCGCTATTCCATGTATAGTCTTGCACTGCTTGTATATCCGGAAACCTCCCAATGCGGTATGCGTCCGGTCATTTCAAGTATCTTGAAAGAGATCAGCAGGCGCAGGCGCACCTCCGGATCATCAAGGTCGAGGGAAAGCATATCATGTATTTTCTGCACACGGTAGATGACGCTGTTGCGGTGCATATGTACCTGTTTTGCAACGAGCGAGATGTTCCGTTCAAGGCACAGATAGTAATAAAGCAGCTTCGCGTTGCTTGATGCGCTGCCGCAGTCATCAAGGAGCCTGTCAAGATAGTGCGTGTAGGTATCCTCAAGCGGCATGGTCTCCGAATAATGCTCAAGCATATCATCAAGATAAAACCTTGAGTAAAAGTAAGCAATATCGTCTCCGCTGCGCTTTTTGCCGATATTTGATGCGGCTTCAGCCTGAAGATAACCGACGCTCAGCTTCTTTACATCTTTAAAAAGCAGACTGATGCCGACATAGGCCTTGTTTTGCCTCAGTGTTGTGATGAATGCGTTCCAGTCCTCCTCGAAGCCCGACTGCCTGCATATGTCTGAGTCGTTCCAGTCGCGCAGCAGTATAATAACGGACGAACCATAATGAAAAACGCCGTAATTTTCAAGCGGACAGTGGGCGCGAAGCTGATTTGCAAGGTGCGATACCTTAAACATGGTCGAGCTTTCACACAGAATGAGTCCAACGCGAAATGCGCCCTGATACGGGATACGAAGCTGGGCGCAGCGGTCTCGGAAATATTCCTCCGAATCCTGCCTCGGGCGAATGAGATCGTCCAGAAGCTGCTGCCGCTTGCCTATCATACCGTCGTCCAATATGCCGTTGAGCTTATAGTATTCCTCAAGCTCATTCGTAAGGCAGGTAAACAGTGCGATGTCGAGCTGCGTCGGTTGCCCATCAAGAAAATAGCACCCGATAAAACAGTAGGCCGAGCCGTGGTTTTTATAGGAGCGCACGAGAAAGGGATAGCCGCATATAGTCTTTTCGGCAGGATACAGCATAGGCTCATAGCACTTGCGCTCGTCCTCGTAGTATCCGAAGCCGGCGATCTTATCCATGTCATCGCGGTTGTAGTATCCGCGACTTAGCAGCTCGCGAAAGTATGCGTTGTTTTCGACGGTGCTGCGTGTTGAGCAGACAATGTTATACGCAGAATCCGTGATGACGATAAGACAGTGAGGAAAGGCTTTTTTTGCTACCTCGAAAAACGGCTCATACCCACAACGCTCGAGAGCCGCCTGCTTAACGGAGAATTCAAATGCGTGAAACTGTGAAAACAGTGTGATGAGCCGGTTGACGACCTCGTTTATATCCGCATTTTCGCCTAATATTATGCCGCGTACCGAGCCGGGACATTCCGCCTGCGAGGGCGTTGCCTTGAAGATGAAGCTGTTGCGGTCAAGAACAGTCTTTTTGAGCTTCGAAAGCAGCTTTGCGGTGCAGATATACAAAATATCTGAACGCAAATCGTCCGATGGTGAGCTCAAGATCTGAACACCGTTAAATCCGCCGCCGAGCGTGCCGACGGTCTGCGCTTCATATTGCGCAAGAGTTTCTGCGATAAGCTGCAAGGACAGCGTCATGCGATTCCACCACACTTTCGAGCCGAAATTTCTTTATTACTATATAATATAACCTCAAATCGTTCAATGCGCAAGTAAGAATGCCGCAAAATATGCGGAATATGTATACTGTGTTGTATGCAATGCCCAGTCGGAACGTGGGAGACAAGGCACTTTTTTGTATGATATATCGTTGAGATGAGATAACTCGTCTGCTATTGTTAAATAGCAGACGAGCAATGGCACCAGCACTGCGCCGCTTTATATTGCTCAAGCTTCCGAAACGGAGAATGACTATGTTTTATGCATTTGGCGGAAAGATACCGCAGGCAGATCCCACCGCATTTGTAAGTGAAAGCGCCGAGATCATAGGTGATGTGAAGATAGGAGCGCGCTGCTATATCGGCCCGCACACCGTTATTCGCGCAGACGCAGCCGAGATCGTCATCGAGGATGAGGTCGCTGTGGAGGATCATGTCGTGATACACGCTGCGGAAAAATGCGTAATTGCCCGACGCTCGACTATTGGCCACGGAGCGGTCGTGCACGCAAAAAAACTCGGAGCGGAGTCGAGCATCGGAATGGGTGCCATACTGAGTCTCGGCTGTGAGATAGGCGAGGGGAGCATTGTTGCCGAAGCGGCCCTCGTTCCGCAGAAAAAGACGGTGCCGCCGGACACACTTGTTGCAGGTATACCGGCAAGGCCGCTGCGGCCGCTCGGCCAGGCAGACCGCGACAGCTGGCAGGCAACGAAGAATTGGTACGTTCGCCTTACCGAAAGATATATTGATCCCAATGATTATTTTCCCGTCTTGCAGAAGATGACATATACAAAGTGAAAAAATCAGGAGGTATGAAAAATGAATCCTAAGCATGAACCGCTGTTTACTCCGTTCTCAATCCGCAATACGCAGATCAAAAACCGCTATTTTATGGCGGCCATGGGAACGGTAACACATAACGACGAGGACGGTGCCTACGAGCCCGATGCAGTCGATTACTTTGTTCGCCGTGCCGCCGGCGGCGTCGGTCTGATAATCACCGGCGCAAACTGGGTCGATAACAACATCGAAGTTCACAGTGCGGGCTCTTTCCCGTGTCCGACGATATGTCCGGGCAAATATATAAAGACGGCTCGCGAGATCACCGACCGCGTTCACGCCTTTGACAGTAAAATTTTCGTTCAGCTCACAGCCGGTCTCGGCCGCAGCGCCATGCCTGCGATGATCCATGATCGCAAATTCGTGGCTCCGAGCACAGTCAGCAACCGCTGGAACCCTCGCATTGAGTGCAGAGAGCTCACGACCGAGGAGGTCGAGCGCATTGTGGAGCAGTTCGGTGTATCTGCGGTCATTGCAAAAAAGTGCGGCTATGACGGGGTTGAGGTCCATGCCGTTCACGAGGGTTATCTGCTTGACTGCTTCAGCATGTCGCTGTTTAACCACCGTACAGATAAATACGGCGGGGACCTGCGCGGCAGACTGCGCTTTGCAACTGAGATAGTCCAGAAAATAAAGAAATACTGTGGCGAGGATTTTCCTGTTATCCTTCGCTTTTCCCTCAAAAGCTATATTAAAGACATACGTCAGGGCGCCGTCCCCGGTGAGGAATTCAAGGAGCTCGGACGTGATACCGAAGAAGGACTTGAGGCAGCGAAAATACTTGTTGAGGCGGGTTATGACGCGCTCGACGTTGATGCCGGAACTTATGACAGCTGGTACTGGGCTCATCCGCCTATGTATTTTGACAAGGGAGTCTATCTTCAGTTTGCCGAGCAGGTCAAGAAGGTCGTGGACGTTCCCGTGCTTGCCGCGGGACGTATGGATGACCCCGATCTTGCGGCTCAGGCTCTGCTTGACGGACGCTGTGACATGATCGGACTTGCCCGTCCGCTCCTGACCGAGCCGGATTATGTGAAAAAGGTGCGTAATGGGGAGCTTGAGCTTATCCGCCCGTGCCTGTGCTGCCATGAAGGCTGCTTCGGACGCGCGTTTGACGGCGCCGTCGGTTCGTGTGCGGTCAATCCGGAGTGCTCGAGAGAGAGACTCGTCGGCATAAGACCCGCTGCCGAGAAAAAGCGTGTTGTCGTTGTCGGCGGAGGCCCTGCCGGTCTCGAGGCTGCACGCGTGAGCGCAATGCGGGGACACAGCGTTACCTTGCTCGAAGCAAGCAGCGCCCTCGGCGGCGCTCTCAAGCCGGCCGGAGTCCCGCACTTCAAGCAGGCGGACAGAGATCTTGTTGCGTGGTACGGTGCGACGCTGAAAAAGCTCGGCGTTGATGTTCGGCTCAATACACGCGCGGATAAGGCAACAATAGATGCATTCAACCCGCAGACGGTGTTCGTAGCAGAGGGCAGCACCCCTAAAAAGCTGAATTTACCCGGAGCCGACGGAAGCAATGTCGTGAGTGCACTTGATGTGCTTGAAGGAAAGACCGAGGTAGGCAATTGTGTCGTGGTCATCGGCGCGGGCCTTGTCGCCTGCGAATTGGCTCTCCATCTGCTGCACAGCGGTCACAAGGTGACTATACTTGCACGCCGCAAGCTCCTGCGTTCAAGCAAGCTGCCGGCAATGAACGAGTTCATGCTACGCGACCTGCTCGTGTTCCACGGTGCAAATATCGTAGAAGGCGCCGATCTTAAGAGTATCGATGCAGGCGGCGTTCACTACGAGCATGACGGTGCAGCTGCGATTGCCGAGGGCGATACCGTTGTCGCGGCGGTCGGTATGAGTGCAAATCACACCGTATTTGATTCCATACGCAACGATTATGAGGACGTCATTGCACTCGGTGACGGTTGTCGTGTGCGCAATATTATGGGCGCTGTCTGGGATGGATACGAGGCTGCTCGCTCGCTGTGATTCCTCCCTGAAATTCGATACTTCCCTTTCATGATATACAAAGAGCCGCATACTTCGTTTCGGAGTATGCGGCTCGAATTTTATTTATTCGGATATTAAATTCTCTTCCACTTTGCGCCGTTGGGAATGTCGGTGACCTCAATGCTCTGAGCCTTGAGCTCATCGCGGATGCGGTCTGCCTCGGAAAAATTCTTTGCCTTCTTTGCGGCGGCGCGGGCCTTGAGAAGCTCCTCGACTGCGGGGTCGGCTTCGCCGCTTTCGGATATGACGGTGAACTCGGCACCGCCGGAAACCGCCTGCTTTTTGAGCTCCTCGCGGCGGGCGTTTGCCTTTTCAATAAGACTGAGGCTCAGCACACGGTCAAAGTCGGCAATGGCTGCGAGCTTGGTGTCGTCATTGGTCTTGCACTTGAGAACGTCGTAGAGCGCGGTGACGGCGAGGGATGTGTTGAGGTCATTGTCCAGCGCCGCGATGAATTTCTCCTTGAGCGCGTTAAAAGCAGCCTCGTCAACCGGCTCGCCGGCAGGGACGAGGGCGGCGATGCGGTTAATGAGCTTGTTATAGGTGCCCTGCGCGTTGTCGAGGTTTTCCCAAGAGAAAACGAGCGACTTGCGGTAGTGGCTCTGAAGGCAGAACAGACGGTAGGCGAGAGGGTCGTAGCCCTTTTCCTCAAGCAGAGAAATCGTGAGAAATTCGCCCTTTGACTTGCTCATCTTGCCGGAATTTGTGTTCAGATGCAGAACGTGCATCCAATAGTTGCACCACTTGTGACCGAGGTAGGATTCGGACTGCGCGATCTCGTTCGTGTGGTGGGGGAAGGCGTTGTCGATGCCGCCGCAGTGGATGTCAAGATCCTCGCCGAGGTGCTTCATGGATATGCCGGAGCACTCGATGTGCCAGCCGGGGTAGCCTACGCCCCACGGGGAGTCCCATTTGAGTGCCTGATCCTCGAATTTGGATTTGGTGAACCAGAGGACGAAGTCGTTCTTGTTGCGCTTATTGGTGTCCTCCTCGACACCCTCGCGCACGCCGACGTCAAGATCGTCCGCGTTAAAATCGTTGAAGATGTAGTAGTGCTCGAGCTTTGAGGTGTCAAAATACACATTGCCGCCGGCAAAATAGGCATAGCCCGTGTCCATGAGCTTGGTGATTATTTTGATGTACTCATCGATGCAGTTTGTGGCAGGCTCAACGACGTCGGGGGTCTTGATGTTGAGTCTTGCACAGTCGTCAAAGAATGCATCGGTGTAGAATTTTGCGATGTCCATGACGGATTTGTGCTCGCGCTTTGCACCCTTGAGCATCTTGTCCTCACCCTCATCGGCGTCACTTGTGAGGTGACCGACATCGGTGATGTTCATGACGCGCTTGACGTTGTAGCCGATATAGCGCAGGTGCTTTTCGAGAACGTCCTCCATGATGTAGGATCTGAGGTTGCCGATGTGGGCATAGTGATATACCGTCGGGCCGCAGGTGTACATCTTGACTATATCGGGGTGATTGGGAACGAAGTCCTCTTTTTTTCTTGTTGCAGAATTATAAAGCTTCATACTAAACTCCTTCTGAAAAAATAAAGCCTCTCATGAGTATATACCCATGAGAGGCGTAGCTTACGCGGTTCCACTCTCTTTTGTAGCTTTCCGTGACCGGTAACGAGGTCAGACGCGGAGGCATTTCCTCCTCCGAGGCTCGCGGATGCATTTCCTTCGCTGTCCCGCGGCAAAGCTCTCAGCCAATGTCAATGCCTCTCTGGTCGGGCAGGGGAGAAGTACTTCTTCCGTTCAGCGCCAATGAAATATTACCATTGCGGCGTGTCCGTGTCAAGCGCTGTGCTTGAACACACCGATGTTTTTAACGAAGTATTCGATGCCGGAGTAGAGCGTCGTCACGAGGATGAGCACCCAGCATATGACGGCGATGATCTCCGGAGCGGGGAACCATGGACGTGTAGCGACGATGAGCACACCAAGAGCGACCATCGTGACGCCGGTCTTGATCTTGCCCGACCACGCGGCGGCAATGACTATTCCCTGCTCGACGGCGAGAAGTCTGAGTCCCGAAACGCCGAACTCACGCAGCAGCACGATCGCCACGACCCAGCCGGGGATGAGCCCGACCTCGACGAAATAGCACATTGCCGCCAGCACGAGCATCTTGTCCGCAAGAGGGTCCATGAACTTGCCGAAATCGGTCACAAGATTGTACCTTCTTGCGAGCCTTCCGTCAACGAGATCGCTCAGGCACGCAATTATGTAAACCGCGAGCGCGATATACGGCAGCTCAAGATACAAAAGCAGCATGAACACCGGAACAAGGATTATTCTTCCGATCGTTATCTTGTTGGGTAAATTCATAGTCACTCCTCCTCACCGATCAGGTTTCCGTCGTCGGAAACCGCAATTATGTTTACGGGCACGATATTGCCCTGTCCGCCTTTTCCGCTGAAGTAAACAAGTCCGTCTATATCCGGCGAATCATAGCAGCTTCTGCCTATCCACTGCCCGTCCTCGTCGTGATCTATGCAGAGCACCGGGAGCGTCCTGCCGACAAGCGAGGCGGCAAAATCGTCCATGATTCGCTCTTGGATATCCATTATAAGATCCGCGCGGTGCTGTGCCTGCTCAAAATCACAGTGCTCCATCTCGGCTGCCGGTGTGCCCTCCTCTGGGGAGAAGGGGAAAACTCCGGCGCGCTCGATCTTTACCTCGCGCAGGAACGCGCACAGCTGCTCGAACTCAGCCTCGCCCTCGCCGGGCAGACCCGCGATAAGGCTCGTGCGCAAAACAAGGTCGGGTATGCGCCGCCTGAGCGTTTTAAACAGCTCGCGTATGTCGTCTCCCGTGCCGTGGCGGTTCATTCTCTTGAGGATGTCGTTATTTATGTGCTGGATGGGAATGTCCAGATATTTTACTATCTTCGGGTTGGAGGCTATCTCGTCGATGAGCTCGTCGTCAAATTGGTCGGGATAAGTGTAGTGCAGCCTTATCCACTCCACGCCGTCTATCTCGGATATTTTTCTGCAAAGCTCCGCAAGAGAGCGCTTTCCGTAAATATCCGTGCCGTAGCGCGTTATATCCTGCGCGATGACGATTATCTCCTTAACACCGTGTGCGGCAAGGTCTCGCGCCTCCTCGAGAACGTTTTCCATCTTTCTTGAGCGGTATCTGCCGCGGATATACGGTATCGCGCAGAAGGCGCAGAAGTTGTTGCAGCCCTCGGCGATGCGCAGATACGCCCACGCGGGGCCGGTGCTCACGACGCGGGGAATTTCATCCACGGGTGCGCTGTTGTCGGCAAAAAGGCTCACCGGATTATCCTCGAAAACGGCATTTACCGCCTCGACTATTTCGCCGAAGCTGCCGACTCCGAGAATGGCATCGACCTCGGGCAGCTCCTCGGTGACGCTCTCGCGGTAGCGCTCGGTGAGGCAGCCTGTTACGATTATCTTACCGAGCTTGCCCTCGGCTTTGAGCTGCGCCATTTCGAGAATGGTGTCGATAGCCTCGCTTTTTGCTGCGTCTATAAATCCGCAGGTGTTAATGATAACGGCGTCTGCGCCGTCGGGGGAGGGAGCGAGCGCATAGCCCGCCTCGTTGAGCAGATACAGCATCTGCTCGCTGTTAACGAGATTTTTTGCACAGCCCAAAGAAATAAGGGCAATTGTTCTGTCCATCAGAAATCACCTTGAGTATCGTATTCGTTAAGCGCGTGTTTGATCTGCTCCCATGAGTAACCGCGCCGGAAAAGTGCGTCGGAGACCTTCTTTATCTGCGCGCGGTCATTGGAGTCATTCAGCCTCGTGCGCAGAAATCTTTCAAGATATTCGTCCTGCTCGGGCATCTGCTCAAGTGCCTCGTCCCACATTTCGCGCGGCACTCCGTGGCGCCGCAGCTCCTGCTTTATCCTCGCCTGACCGTAGCCCTTGGCGGCGTAGTGACGCACCACGCTGCCTGCGTATATCTCGTCGTTTATGAGCCCCATTTCGCAAAGCCAGTCGGCGCACAGCTCGGCATTTTCGGGCGTTTCGCCCTTTTCCGTGAGCCTTTTGCGCATCTCCTCGCGGGACATGGGTCTTGCGTTTATTATCCGCAGCGCCCGCGCCCTGCAAAGGGAGAGAGTGCTCGCCGAGGCAAGCTCCCTGTATTCCTCCTCACTCAGCTCCATGCCCGAGTGCAGAAAGCGGTCGGTTATGATGCCGAGCGTGGTCTTGAGCTCCTGCGCGCCCTCGAAAACGAGCGTGAAGCGCTCGGGCGAGGTCTGCTTTATCTCACAAAGCCGCACCTTGCTCAGCCTTCAAAATCTTCCGCGTCTATATCCACTGCGCGGCCTGCCGCACGGCCTGCCTTGTCGGCTGCCTTCTTCGCTTGCGGGGACATGAGCTTGTATGCGTTGTCGCGTATCTGCTGCTCGAGATCGTCGCAGATTTCGGGGTGGGACAGCAGGTATTCCTTCACGGCGTCGCGGCCCTGTATGCGCTGCTCGCCGACGGTGAACCATGCGCCGGCCTTGTCAATGAGCTCGAGCTTTACGCCCAGATCGACTATCTCGCCGACCTTGGATATGCCCTCGCCGTACATGATGTCGAACTCCGCCTCCTTGAACGGGGGAGCGCACTTGTTCTTTATGACCTTTGCTCTCGTGCGGTTGCCTATCATCTCGCCGCCGACCTTGAGAGTCTCGATGCGGCGCACATCAATGCGCACGGAGGCGTAATATTTGAGCGCAAGACCGCCGGGGGTAGTCTCGGGGTTGCCGTACATGACGCCTATCTTCTGACGCAGCTGGTTTATGAAAATAACGGTGCAGCCGTTTTTGGAGATGCAGCCGGCAAGACGGCGCATTGCCTGCGACATTAGTCTTGCCAGAGCGCCCACGACGGAGTCACCCATTTCGCCCTCAAGCTCTATGCGGGGTATGAGCGCGGCGACGGAGTCAACGACGACGACGTCAACGGCGCTTGAGCGCACGAGGCTTTCGGTTATGTCCAGCGCCTGCTCACCGGTGTCCGGTTGAGAAATGAGAAGGCTGTCTATATCAACGCCCAAGGCGCGGGCGTATGCCGGCTCGAGAGCGTGCTCGACGTCAATGTATGCCGCCTCGCCGCCCGCCTTCTGCGCCGCCGCAACGACGTGCAGCGCGAGCGTGGTCTTACCGGACGCCTCGGGGCCGTAGATCTCAATGATCCTGCCCTTGGGAACGCCGCCGATACCGAGCGCGAGGTCAAGCGAGAGCGAGCCCGTTGACAGTGCCTCGACGTTCACGGGGATATCGTCGCCAAGGCGCATGATGGCGCCCTTGCCGTAGTTCTTTTCGATTTGTGCGATGCAGGTCTCTAGTGCTTTTTTCTTGTCACCCGCCTGCGAATGGGTCGAGATGGGAGCTTTTTTCTTTTCGGCCATTTAGTTCACCTCATATATATCAGTATTCGTTTTTCCACTTTCCGATGACGACGCGGTCATATCCGAGCGTATCCCTGCGCGTCTCGACCGCGACGAAGCCGGCGGCAAGGAGCATCCTCTTCACGTCGTCGGCTTGACCCTCGCCGACCTCAAACATCATGAGTCCGTTCGGCCTGAGCGAAATGGTCCAGTATTTTATTATCGCCCTGTAAAAATCAAGGCCGTCCTCGCCGCCGTCAAGAGCCGTCATCGGCTCGTAATCGCGCACGGAGCAGTCAAGCTCGATTATCTCGTGCGAGGCGATGTAGGGCGGGTTTGAAACGATAATGTCGAAGCTGCCGATGCTCATCGGCGGCCATGTCGTCGCGTCGCAATTCATGGGGATTATCCGCGCCGCGAGACCGTTTTGGTTTATGTTCCTTCTGCATACCTCAAGCGCCGAGGGACTGATATCCGCCGCGACCACTCTTGAGGCAGGCAGCTCGTGCGCAAGGGCACAGGCTATGCAGCCGCTGCCGCAGCACAGGTCGAGTATGCGGCTTTTCATGCCTCTTGTTTTTACGGCGTCTATCGCGGCGCCGACGAGTATCTCCGTATCCATGCGCGGAATGAGCACGTCCGGAGTGACCGTTATCGGCAGCCCGTAGAACTCCCATGAGCCTGCGATGTAGGCGATGGGTTCGCCCCCGACGCGCCGCTGCACCATGGCAAGGGCTTTGTTTTCTATATCGCTCGATGTGTACAGATACATATCACGCATCAGAGCTTCCGTTGTCTTTCCGGCTGCTGCGGCGAGAAGTATGCGTGCCTCGAGACTGTATGCCTCAACGCCGTTTTCTCTGAGAATGTTTCTCACGGAAAAGTAAATATCATTGTATGTCTTTGGCATTATCAGGGTCCTTACCAGGCGTCGCTGCCTTTTTTGTCGGGAATGACGAGCTCGAGTGCGCGTATGGCACATTCTATCATGTCGTCGTCGGGCTCGTTTGTGGTTATGCGCTGGAACTGCTTGCCGGGCCAAGAGAGAACTTTGGAGCACAGATTGTCGTGCCGGCCGACCCAGCGGTTGAGCTCATAGCTCACGCCGACTATGAGCGGCAGTATTAGGAATTTAAGCCCCATTCGCAGCAGTGTGTCGGAAACGTGAATGAATGAGCCGGCTATTATACTGATTATAATAACGACGAAGATGAAGCTCGTGCCGCATCTCGGGTGCAGCCTCGGCTGCGGACGCACGTTCTCGACCGTGAGCGGCAGACCCTTTTCATAGCAGAAAATAGTCTTGTGCTCGGCGCCGTGATATGCGAAAAGACGCTTCATGTCCTTCATTTTAGAGCATAGTATGAGATAGAAGAAAAAGATAACGAGCTTGAGTATGCCCTCAAGCAGCGTGCGCCAGTAGAAATCAGACTTCACGGCGGGGAAAAGCCCCACAATGAAGGTCGGCAGAAACAGAAACAGAAACAGCGACAATGCGATACCGAGCACGACCGCGACGCCGATTATGACCTTCTGCGCGGTCTCATCGGAAAAGTGGTTTTCTATCCACAGATCGATCTTGTCCGGCTCCTCCTGCATATCCTCGGGAAGCTGCGAGGCGGAGTAGGAGAGCGCCTTGACGCCGTTTACCATCGACGACACGAATGCCGCAACGCCGCGAATGAGCGGCAGACCGAGCACCGCGGATTTTTCCCTGAGCGGCACTACGGGCTCGACCTTTTCAACTATTTCGCCCGAGCCTCGGCACACTATCGCGCGCTTTTCCGGCCCGAGCATCATGATGCCCTCTATGAGCGCCTGACCACCGATGGAGGTCTTGAAAGCGACAGAGGAGCTGTCTTTCTTATCTGACATTTATTTACCTCAGTTTTCGGATATAGGGAGAGTTATCTTTGCAAGGCAGCCGCCGCCGTCGGCGTTTGAAATGGCGAGCGTTCCGCCGTGACGGGTTATGATCTCGTCGCACACGGCAAGACCTATGCCGCTGCCGCGATTTTTAGAGCTGCCCTTGTAAAATCTGTTTTTGACGAGCGGAAGCTCGGCATCGGGGATGCCGTGGCCGTAGTCGCGGATGCAAATGACGACGCTGCCGCTTTCAAGCTTGAGCGAAATGTCCGCCTTGCCGCCGTCGCCGCCGTGCTTTGCCGCGTTGTCGAGCAGATTGAGAAACACCTGCTTGAGCCGCTCAGGGTCACCGGAGATGAGCGGGATGTCGTATTCGGGCGGTGTGTAATTCACCTCAATGCCGGCCTCGCTCATGAGCTTGCCGTAGGTAAACAGCGAGTCCTCAAGCTCGGCCGCAATATCGACCAGCTCCATGCGCAGATTGAAGCGTCCGTCCTGGATGCGCGTGAACTCCAAAAGATCCGCGACCATTCCCGTGAGCCTTTCCGCCTCCTTGGAAATTATCTTTACACCGCGCAGCGAATCGTCCTTTATCGCGGGGTCGTACTGAAGTGTCTCGCTCCAGCCGAGTATCGCCGTCAGCGGGGTGCGCAGCTCGTGCGATATCTGTGAAATGAACTCCGCCGTTGCCTTGTCCGAGCGGGCGACCTTGGCCGACATCTGATTTATATCGTCCGTGAGCCGGCCTATCTCGTTATCTCCGGCGGAAGGCACCTGTGCGCCGTAGCTGCCCTCGGCAATATACTTTGCCGCCTCGCTGAGCGAATGGATGGGCTTTGAAACGTATTTATCGAACCAGAGGTTCACGCACACGATATACGCGCCCGTCAAAACGGCAAGGATAATTGCCGGAGCGGTCAGCTCCTTGGCTATGCAAACTATAAGTCCTGCGATCAGGACAAGCGCGGCAGCGCTCGAGGCGAGCAGCTGCCATTTGAGATCTTTAAAAAACATCGGCCACTTCCCGGGAAACAATTCAGTAGCCCCATTTGTAGCCGAAGCCCCACACTGTCGTGAGGAATTCAGGCTCCGTCGGGTCTGCCTCGATTTTAATGCGCAGGCGGCGGATGTTAACGTCCACCGTCTTCAGTTCGCCCGAAAAATCCTCACCCCAGACGGCTTTGAGAATGTCTTCTCTGGACATTGCCTTTCCGGGGTTTTCCATAAAAAGCTTCATCAGCAGGTACTCTATCTGCGTGAGCTTGAGACGCTTGCAGTCCTTTTCAAGGGTGCGGTTGCGTGTGTTGAGCAGGAACGGGCCGCTGGATATTTCATAGCTGGGCTTGTCGCCGGCGTCGCTGCCGAGACGGCGGATAAGCGCATCGACTCTCGCGGTCAGCTCGGCCGGGGAGAAGGGCTTCGTAACGTAATCGTCGGCGCCTGTCATGAGACCCGTGACCTTGTCTATCTCCTGACTTTTTGCCGTGAGCATGATTATACCGATCTTGGAGCCGGAGGCGCGAATGCGGCGGCAGACCTCAAAGCCGTCTATATCCGGCAGCATGACGTCAAGCAGCGCGAGGCTGATATCGGGATTTTTCTCGATAAGGCTGAGCGCGGTCGTGCCGTTTTCGGCTTCAATGGGCTCATATCCGTTGCGGCGGAGGTTAATGACCACAAAACTGCGGATATTCGGTTCATCTTCAAGTACGAGTATCTTTTTCATGGTGCTTCCTCTTTCTTATAAATTTACATTGAAACATTGTAACATATAATTTTCAATTTTGGTAGTGCTTACGGCAAAAAAATTGTAAACTGGGAACAAAAAATTACACTAATAGTTCACTAACGGGCTTGAATAATTCTTCGGATTAGGTTATAATGCATCTGTTACAGTATTGGCCGGTGTGATGGAATGGTAGACGTAGCGGATTCAAAATCCGCCGGGGGCAACTCCGTGTGGGTTCGAGTCCCACCACCGGCACCATATCGAGTGGTCATAAGGGATTTCACTTATGACCACTCGATTTTTCTATGCCGTTGACCGGATATCTTTCACATAGCTGAGCGCCCCGCCTTTCGGATGATACATCATGTCATCCGAGAGGCGGGGCGCAGTTCATATTACTCATTATGTGTCGTTTTTTCGGCCGAGCTTTTGCCGGAAAAAAGGCGGTTACTTTCTTTTTCGCTTCATGATGTTTTCGTTAGTATCGGCATACTCGGCGAAAACCGCGGCCATTACTCGTATGGCGTCGTTGACCTTTATCTGCAGATCCTCAGGCAGAGAACTGATATAGTCCTGAACTTTTTCCGCGAATGCTGTTTCCGCTTCAAGCAGCTGCCGTACGGCAAGCTCGGTAGGGCGAACGTATACCATGCGCCTGTTTTCGTTATCCTGCTCGCGCACAACAAGCTGCTTTTTATTAAGGCTGTCGACAAGCTGGGTGGCCTGCTGGCGTGTGATCGACAGCATATCCGCAAGCGAAGACATCGATAAGATCTTGTTGCGCTTAAGATAGCATATTGCAGAAAATTGAAGCTGTGTCCATCCGTACTCATCTCTGACATAATCCGTGAAGGGCTTACTCAGCACCTCATGATTGAGATTTGCGTATGAAACATACAGATCAAGATTTTCAAGCGCGTTTTCGTTGTTTTCTTTGTTGTTTTTCACATTTTGCCTCACATAAATATTAAATAATCACTTACTGTCAAGTGTACATTAAATTTAATCATATATTATTAAACGCACAATTTCAAGATGCTTTATTTGCTTTTTTCAAAAATGTCTGAGATTTGAAGAAAGTTTGTATAAATAACACTAAAATGTATATATGCGCTTGTAAAAATAGCTGAAAAATCTAATTTCAATTGACAGAATGCACTGTGCATGATAATCTTGTAACAGTCAATAAGACTTTACCATACTTAATAGTGAAGAATAAAGAAGGGTTAATACTAAGCAACAATTTACATAATGACGATTAGGAGGAAAAACATGAAAAATCAGAACACTCAGTTCCAGCATCTGCTCGCTCCGGGCAAAATCGGCAACCTTCAGCTTAAAAACAGAGTAGTAATGGGACCGACGGAAACGCTTTATGCGTCAAGCGACGGTGAGATCACAGACAAGATCATCGACTACTATGTTGAGCGCGCACGCGGCGGCTGCGGTCTGATCACCGTCCATTCGGCTCAGGGCGCGACCAAGGTAGATAAAATCGACCCGTATCCCGGCTCCATTCGCGTTGACGACAATATGTATGTTCCGATGATGGCGGAGCTTACCGAGGCAATACACCGTGCAGGTGCAAAGTGCACGATCAATGTTTCCACCGGCGGCGGCGCTCAGTCTCTCGGCTTTCCGTATGATAAGGGCAGTCAGGGCGTGTATGACGTCACTCGAGTAGCTCCGGGGACCTTGAATTCACGCTTCGTCGGAGCACCCGTCCGTCCGCTTACGAAGGAAGAGATCAAAACCATGATCGATTGCTTTGGCTATAGCTGCCTTAACTGCAAGCGCGCCGGATTTGATGCCGTTACCATTCACGCGATAGGCGGATACCTCATCTCCGAGTTCCTTACCCCGTGGTTTAACAACCGCACCGACGAATATGGCGGCTCCCTTGAAAATCGTTACCGCTTGCTGCATGAGCTGATACTTGACATTCAGGCAAAGTGCGGTAAGGATTTCCCGATCATCGTGCGTTGGTCTGTTGACGAGTTCCTCGGTGATGCGGGACGCGGCGTAGAGGAGTCCAAGATACTTGCCAAGTGGATGGAAGAGGACGGCGTTGCGGCACTCGACTGTGAGGCTGCGGTGTTTGAGAGCGTAGAGTGGATGATCCCGACCATCTATCAGCCTAAGGCGACGCTGGCATACCTTGCAAAGGCAATTAAGGATGTCGTAAGCATTCCTGTGTTTGCCCAAGGAAGAATATTTGATGCAGAGGTCGCCGAAGATGTTCTCGCAAGCGGTCAGGCAGATTTTGTGTCTCTGTCCCGCGAGTGGATCGTTGAGCCCAACTTCGTGAAAAAGATCGAGAAGGGCGACCTTGACGGCATACGCAAATGCCTTAACTGCAACTACTGCATTGGTAAGCGCGTATTTGCGCAGATGCCGCTGCGCTGCACCTTCAACCCGATTGCCGGCCGTGAAAGCCGCTTCCCGAAGGGGAATGTCGGCAAGGCCGAGGTCAAGAAGAATGTTGCCATAATAGGTGCAGGGCCTGCCGGTCTGGAGGCTGCATACATAGCGGGACAGCGAGGCCATAAGGTCACTGTCTATGAAGCCTCCGATAAGCTCTGCGGCGGCCAGCTGCTCATGGCCTCCAGCTCTCCCTGTAAGGATATCTTACAGCATGTTCCTGAGTTTTTCAAGGTTCAGCTTGGGCGCATGGACAACGTTGACATTAAGCTCAGCACGCCCGTGACCGAAGAAAACCTCGGAATGCTCGAAGCCGACTACGTTCTTCTTGCCACCGGTGCGACTCCGCTCGTACCCCCTATCCCCGGCATAGAGAAGGCAAAGACCGGCCAGGATGTCCTCATCAATAAGGCTGAAGTCAACGGTGATATAGTCATTTGCGGCGGCGGACAGGTGGGCGTTGAGACTGCCCTGGAGTTGCTTGAACGCGGCCACAAGGTCAGCATAGTCGAAATGCTTCCCGACCTCATCCTCAAGGAGGAGCTCATGACTCGCATAGTTATGATGAAGAAGTTGGCGGCAGCCGAGGTTCCCGTGTATTGCGGCCACAAGGTCTCCCGCTTCGTAGACGGCGGCGTTGAGATCGAGGATATCAAGACGGGAGAAAAGAAGCTTCTCAGCTGCGGCGATGCGGTTATCGCCTTTGGCACAAAGGCGGATAATAAGCTCTACGATATGCTCAGCGAGCGCTTTGATGAGGTACATATTATAGGCGATGCCGGAACTCCCGATACCATCACCTCCGCAATACATGACGGCTTCTTTGCCGCTCTCGAGATCTGAGTGCATTCTCATCACGGTCGAGAGCTCAGGCAGTGATGAAAAAAATAAACACAAAACATTTACATTAAGAAAAGAGGTAAACCTATGGCTACTAACAGACTTGACGTAGTTAGAAACTATGCTGTCATCCCCAGTCTGAGCAACGAAAAGCAGACTGTGCAGATGTACTATGAAACGATAGGAGAAGGCGAACCTGTCATATTCCTCCATCAGTGCATGTGGAATAACTTTGAGTTTGAGCGCGTGCTTCCGCTCGTTGCCGCCGCAGGCTTCAAATGCTATGCTCCCGATACCCTCGGCTTCGGCTTCTCTTCTCCCGCACCTCGCGGTATGGAGTTGAACGACTTTACCCAGTCCGTCGTTGATTTCATGGACGCCATCGGCGTTGAGAAGGCATCGTTTGTCGGTCAGCACTCCGGCTCTCTGCTGATGGTCGACCTGGCGGCTCGCTTCCCTGAGAGAGTTGACAAGCTCGTTTTCGGCGGACTTGCGATCTATGAGGACGAACTCCGCAAGGATAAGCACGCTCGTCGTGACCAGATCGGCGCATATAATATGCCCATCACCCGCAACCTCAAGCCCGGCGAAGTTGTCGGTCCCGAGACCGGCTTCCTCCAGCGTCAGCCCGACGGCTCCCATATGGCAGCAATGTTCCTTGAGCAGCTCAATGAGAACCCCGATTCCAAGCTTGAGTATGTACAGAGAGCGGCAATGGCCAATATGCTCCACTTCGACAAGGGCGGCAGCTGCCTCATGACCGCACTCTACGCATGGGATCTCAAGAGAGTTCTCCCCTATGTGAAGCAGCCCTCCCTTCAGCTCGTAGGTTCCATGGACTGTGTTAAGCCACCTGTATTTGAAAGCGTAGACCACGCTGCATCCCGCCTCGGTTCCGAAATCAACAAGATCAAGGTCATCGAGTATGCGGGCATCATGGGCTGGCTCGACTACCCGCAGGAGTTTGCTGCGGAAGTGATCGCCTTCCTGAGAGACCCCGAGGGCTATGTCGGCACCACCGGCAATGCGCTGCACCGCTATATGCTGGAGACTATGTTCCCCGTTGAAGGAATGCTCCACTTCGAGGACCGCTGCGTTTATCCCGAATAATAGAATAAAAACAAAAGAGGGGGCAGGCTCGGTCTGCCCCTTTTAAAGAAAGCGATGTGGTTAAATAAATGACATACAGTGGCATTTTGCGCATATGCATCAGCGTCAAAAACCTTGAGGAATCATCGGAATTTTACTGCCGCTATATGCGCTTTCGGATAATTGCGAGGGGAAGCTACGATGAGCAAGCAGTAAAAGCTCTGTATAAGCTTGATAATTCCTCCGCACAATACTGCATTTTGAAAAACAGCGAGCAGGACTCCGTGCTGCAGCTTATACAGTTTTCGGCGAACAGCGGTAAATACATTCGCGATATGGCTAAGCCTTGGGATCACGGCTATTTGGATATTGCCGTTCAGAGCAGCGACAACATGAAGGCCTGCCTTGACTTCAGCGAAATGGGATATAAATTCCTGTCCGCCCCGGTGCACTATTGCGCCGATTGGATCGATATGGACGTGTCGGAGGGCGTAATGCTCGGCCCCGATAAACTCCCCATTGCCATGATACAGCGGCTTAAAGAGCCTATCCCTCATATTGACGGATATTTCGGAAACCTGACCGACTGCGCACAGGTAATGCAGGATATGGATGAGGCTAAGAAATTCTATGGGGACATACTCGGCAGAAAGCTTGTGTTCGATGACACCATGCCCGATGGCCTTATTGACCCTGTCGTGCAGGTGCCGTACGGAACGCACAGCAGACTGGCAATGTACCTTACTCCCGGCTGTCCGGTTGTCGAGCTTATACACTATTCCGTTGGAGGAGCATCGCTCAAGAACATAGCCGTGCCCGAAAATCTCGGCATTTTCGCAACCTGCTTTACAACGGATGACCTCGAGCAAACCCTTTCCGTTTGCAGCGATAACGGCTTTGAGACGATTCGCCCGATCGTTGAGCATACTCTGCCGCCATATGGCAAAGTACGCTCCGCGTGGGTAAACGGGCCGAGCGACACGATTGTTGAGTTTTTCCAGATCATCTGACGGTAAAAACTGCAACTAATTAATTTTACAGAGAAACATATAGGAGAACAATTTTTATGATAAAGCCCAAACACTGGTATGGCTGGTGGATAGTAGCCATCTGCTGGCTTATATACTTCATAAACTCAGGCTTCCCCATGTATGGCGGCAACGTAGCAAACTCCCTGATGGCGGCGCAGACAGGAATGAGCAGGACGATTCTGGGACTCGGCGCAACTTTGTTTAATCTTTTTTCCGGACTGCTCGGCGTTGTGGTTGGTAATCTGATCACCAAAAAGGGTGCGAAGATATCCCTGTACGTCGGAACCTTTGCAATCATAGCCGCGGCTCTTGTCATGGGCTTCCTGTGCAACGGCAACGCGGTAATGTTCATAATCGGTTACGGAATCATTCTCGGAATCGGTATCAATTTCGGAACGGCCATGCCGCTTCAGAACACCATAATCTTCTGGCATGACAAAAAGCGCTCGCTCTCGCTCGGCCTTTGGGCGACTGCGGCCGGTGTCGGCAGCTTTATCGCAGCCCCCATCATGTCCAAGCTTGCAGGTAATTTAGGCTGGCAGGCGTGCTGGATTTTCGTTGCGATAGCAGCGGCGGTCAATCTCATTATAATAAAATGCTTCCTCGTGGAAAAGCCCTCGGCGATTGGTCAGGAGCAGGACGGATACCTGGACGGAAAAGAACGGCCTTCCGAATCGGGTAAGGTGAAAAAGCCGTCCAAAGTGTATAAAACTGCGGTTGAGTGGGAGTATAAGGACGCAATAAAGACTCCTACTGCGTGGATGATACTCCTCGGTATGTGCGGATACTTCTGTGTGTACATCGTTGTAATGAATCAGGGCATAAATCTCGTGCTTGAAAATGGACTCAGTGCGGCTCAGGCGGCTATGCTCATGTCTGCGATCGGCATCGGCTCGCTCGTGGCCCGGCCGGTATTCGGCGGAATAAGCGATTATGTAGAGCCGAGACTGGTGTGGCTTGTGATGACACTCGTTACGATGCTCGGTGCGTTTTTACTCAAGAGCTGCAATTCCATAGGCATGGTATACCTTTGCGGAATTCTTATCGGCGGCGGCTTCGGCGGCGCATTCGTTCAGGTTCCGGCTGTTATCTCCAACTATTTCGGCAAAAAAGCCTATGCCCGTATATACGGACTGCTGCTGCCGATCATGAATATCGTTACGTGCATTGCCCCGACGCTTGCGGGTGCAATATATGATGCGAAAGGCTCATATGATCTTGCGATAAACATCTTTGTAGCATTCGGCTTTGTCGGTGTTATCGGTCTCATTCTTGCCCGTCCCCCGAAGCAAAAAGCGATTGAAAGCTGATTGTCACCACAAGGCATATACACTCACTGCCCTTATCTGCTCTGCGGGACAGATAAGGAAGTGAGAGAAGACTAGATACCGTCAGATACTGAATGACAATAACATAGGAGTATTTATATGAACCCAAGCCGTTCCGCATCAGCTGATATTTTCTCCGGCCGTCCGGCCTCGACCGATATTTCCATTCCGCGGAGAGTACAAATAAATATCACTCTCGGGGATCTCGGATATAATCTTATTTACTATTGGGTAACCGCCTTTATTACTATATACTACACCGATGTTATCGGAGTAAGTGCATTTGTTGTTTCCGGGCTCCTGCTTTGGGTCAGGCTGTTTGATGCGTTAAACGATCCGCTTATGGGAATGCTGTGCGACAGAACCAGATCGCGTTGGGGAAGATACCGCCCATGGGTAGCTCTCGGCGGTGTTTTGACTTCAATTTTCATGATCGCGCTCTTCAATGCGAATCCCGAATGGAGCAGTACCGCAAAAATAGCTTATATGTATATTATGTACATACTTCTCACTATCGCTGCAACAATATGCAATATGAGCTATGCGGCGATGATAAGCGTCGCCACAACAAACGGCAGGACTAGGGCTGAGCTTGCAGGAAAACGGCAGCTTTTCGTTAACGTGGGCAATGGTATTCTCGGCATGATCGCCGTGTCGGCGGTAGGGGAGCTTGGCGGCGGAAACGAGAGAATGGGTTATTTGTTTGCGGTCATCATCACCGTTGTGATAGGGCTGCCGCTGCTGCTCAATTCGGTCAGAGTATCCAGGGAGGTCGTCACTCCGGCAGCGGAGAAAAAAGCGGGAGTGCGAGAGCTTTTTGCGTGTGTTTTCGGCAATAAGTGTGCTTTGGTGTGTGTAGGCTGCTTTTTACTGCTCGGCTTTTCATCTTATGGGAAAGCCGCAATGTATACTTATTATTTTAAGTATTATGTCGGCGACTATTCGCTTTACTCATCATACAGCCTTGTTAACATGCTTGGCTGTGTTATCGGAGCTGCGATGGTGTCATGGCTGGTATCCAAGCACTCAAAAAACCGAGGACACGACTGCGCGAAGTCGCTGCTTATATCTGCTGTGTTTTACGGCTTCCTCTATGTTTTTCCCGCCCCATCGGCAATGTATTATGTTTGCATCGTTTTTTGCGGAGTGTTCCATGGTATGTCAACGGCTCTTATGACCAGTGCCATACCCGACTGCGTTGATATGAGCGAATACCGCTATGGCGTGCGCAGCGACGGATTCTTGAGTGCATTTATGTCATTTTGCATGAAAACCGGCGGAGCGATCGGTCCGGCCGTCCTTATCGCCGTTATGGGACAGCTCGGATACACTGCAAACGGGGTACAAGACAGCGAGGTGCTGACTGTGATTAACGGCTCGATATCGCTTTTGCCCTGTGTGCTGTACATAGTGATGGCGATCCTGCTTTTTGCATTATATGACCTTGACAACATAAAGCATCAGCACATAGTTAACGAGCTCGATAAGCGCAGACGAGGACTTTGCTGAAGGCTTATGGGAATGTCCGTTATCCCGATCCTTCAAAGCATTTGACGTTGGGCGAGGGTGTTTTATAAAGCGCCTGACGGCGCGGCGTCCGTGATCCGCTGCCGAAGATGCGGCCGCAGATAAAAACACCTCGGTGATACAAAACGTACCACCGAGACTTTTCGTTAAATCGTACCTGAGACTGTGAGAACGGTGACGCCGGGGGTCGCGCTCCATGCTCCGGTCGCCTGATCCTGCGTGAATGTTGCGGCGGGGACGATGAGCCTGCCCGCTACGGTGGCAAATTCGCCGCTTGCCGCGTCGTAGGTCCAGTTTCCCGCCTGCGGCAGACTGTCGCCGCCCAGTGCGACCGTGATGGGCGCATTGAGCCGCGGGTTAAAGGTGTCGCGCAAAACGACGGCTGCGTCCGCGCCCGCCTCGCGCGCACCGTAGTTTTGTATCGTGAACGTGTAAAACAGCTCGCCGTTTTCCGTGACCGTGGTCGGGCGCAGCGCCTTTATTATCTCCAGAGCCGCCGCGGGCTCGGCAGCGGCAGCGGCAGTCGCGGCAACGGGCTCGGAAAGACCGCCGCCGCTTATCAGTGCGCGGTTTGTTATCGTGCCGCCCTCCGTGGGGGCTGCGAAATCGTTCACCTGAGCGCGGTAGACGATCAGCGCACTGCCGCCGGCGGGCACGCTTATGCCGCTTATGACCAGCGGAGCACCCGGCGTGACCGCGGGGGCGGCTTGCAGCACGCCGTTTACATAATACAGCACCGAGCCGCCCGTAAAGCTCAGCGGCACGGCGGTTGCGGCGCCAATATTATACGCGCCGAGGTCGTCGGTGAGCGTGAGCCCCGTTATCGGGCTCGAGCCGGAGTTTGCGATGCTCACCGCGTAGATCAGCACGTCGCCGCGCCTGTAGGTCGTCGGAAGCACGGTCTTTTCGGCGGTGAGCACCTGAACTATCTCGCCCGTTACGATGTTCGAATCGGCGGTCACTCCGTTGTAGGATATGCTCGCACGGTTTGTAAATTGTGCCATATTATTTCATCCTTTCTGCGGGCAGGGCATTCTGCCTGCCGTACATTATATGCAGAAAAGAAAAAACGGCTCCCAACGATCTGTTGAGAGCCGTTTAGTATTATGTTAACTTAAATATCTGTGCCGAGCATGGAGGTACAATACCGCTTTCGCAGCCGCCCAGAAGTGCGGAGCAGCTTCCGAGGCGCATTTTATACTCCGCGCTTCCGCGGTTAATAACGCAGACAATACGGTCATTCTCGGCTTCGCGCCCGATGATGAAAACATCGGGGGAGGGAGCCTTGAATACGACGCTGCCGGACATGAGAGCTTCGCTTGAATTTCGTATCTCACCGAGCCTTGCGTAAAAGTTATGTAAACCCTTGCCCGACGGCTCAAAGGGCGCTCTGCAAAACGGGTCGCCCGCGCCGTCGAGACATTCCTCGTCGCCGTAGTACAGACACGGAACACCCGGGGTGCAGTACTGGATAGCCGCGCAGAGCATCTGAAGCCTGTCCGCGCGCCGGGACTGCTCAGGGCTGAGACGCAGCGCCGCCTGTTCGGAGCGGGTGAGCGATTTCACGTTGTCCGAGTCCGCGCCGAGCGCCGTGTGCAGCCGCTCAACATCATGCGAAGACAGCAGATTCATGAGCGCCGCATACAGTGGCGCGGGGTAGTTAAACTGCTGCTGCCGAAGTGCGTCGCGCAGCCCAAATGCACTCAAGCTGCCGCGTGCAAAGGCAATGACCGCCGTCCTGAACGGATAATTCATCACCGAGTCGAGCGCACCGCCGAGAGCGTAATTGCGCCGCTTGCCGTAGCTTACCTTGAGCACCGCGTCCTCCCAAACCTCGCCTATGATGACGCTGTCGGGCTTTTCGCTCTTTGCGGCACTGCGAATGAGCGCGAGCACGTCGTCGGGCAGCTCATCGGCAACGTCAAGCCTCCAGCCGCGCCCGCCGCGCCTGAGCCAGAGCTTCACGATGCTGTCCGCGCCGCTTATGATGTAGTCCTGCCAGCCCTTGTCCTTCTCGTTGACCTCGGGCAGGTCGCGGAAATTCCACCAGCAGCGATAATCATCGGGGTACGAGCGGAAGTCAAACCACTTGAAAAACGGGGAATTCTTGTCCGTGTACGCGCCGCCGCCATAGCTGCTGAAGCGGTCAAAGTATATGCTGTCCGCGCCCGTGTGCGAGAAAACGCCGTCGTTTATGACTGAAATACCGAGCCTTTTCGCCTCATCGCAGAGGTTTACATAATCTTCGACGCTGCCGAGTATCGGATCGACCTTTTCGTAGTTGGCGGTGTCGTAGCGATGGTTCGAGCGCGCCTCGACAATGGGATTTAAATACAGTGTACCGACGCCGAGGGACTTGAGATACGCAAGCCTTCGGCATATACCGCGCAGGGTGCCGCCGTAAAAATCGTCGGGCGCGTAGTCGCGCTCGCCGTCTCGCGGCTGCCATTTGACGGGCTCGGAAATGCTGCCGTGGAGCTGTGGGGTCTGGCCGAGAGCGCGGTGATATTCGATGCCGCGCTGCGCGGTGCCGTCGTCTGAAAAGCCGAAGCGGTCGGGGAAAATTTGATACATTATGCTGCGGCGAAACCACGCGGGGGTCTCGAAGCCGCGCTCATAAACGGTCAGGCGAAAGCCACCCTCGGAGCCTGAAAGACGCGAGGTGTGACCGTCGGACTCGGGGACGAGATACGCCTCGCCTCCGTTTAATTTAAATGTATAAAACAGCGCGGAGGGCTTGGGCGCAGTGATCTGCACGGTGAAATATTCGCCGTCGGGCTGCATGGAGAATTCCTCGCGCCGCTCGTCGCCGTAGAGTATGAGCTGCGCACTGTGTACGCCGCCGAACTGAACGAACCTCAGCGTGACGCTTTCGCCGCTCTCTACTGCGCCGAGGGGGGAGCGGAACGCGGCGTTATACGCGTCGTGAAGCGCAAGCGGACGAGCCTTGAGCGCGTCCTCAAGCACCTTTTCGAGAAACGCCGTGCGCGGCTGAAGCTGCAAAAGGCGGTCGTTTTCCAAGTGCATGAGAAGCAGTGCTCCGAAGCAGCTCACGAGCGTGTCCGTCGCCTCGTCTATGCCGAGCCCGCAGTCATCCATGAGCAGCCGAAACAGCTCCGCGGGGATGAGCCCCGATTTGTCCTCGGGCAGAAATTCATAGATTTTATCCGGCGCATAGCCGAAGCCCTCGCAGCGCCGCCGCGCATCTGCAAATACCGCAGCGGAGATATAATACTCCATTGCGGGTGCGTCAACGTCCTCACAAATACTCCATTTTTTGCCGTCGAAGCGCAGCTCGTGACTTTGCGCACCGTGATATTCAATGTACAGCCGGCCGTCGCGCCAATGCTCGTCATAGCCGGCATAGCTGTTTACTTTTTCAATCAGATCATCCATAAATAAAGCTTTGCGTATTCCTCCGAGGAGCGGTCGAAGCTGAAGTCGGCCTCCATAGCCTGACGCACGAGTGAGCCCATGACCTCGGGCTTGCGGTAGCAGTCGAGTGCAAGCATGATGGCGTCCTTCATTTCGTGTGCGTTAAAATCGGCAAAGGAAAATCCCGTGCCTTCGCCGGTAAAGCGGTTATACGGCTTTACCGAGTCCTTAAGTCCGCCCGTTTCGCGCACGATGGGCAGCGTGCCGTAGCGCATTGCTATCATCTGCGACAGCCCGCAGGGCTCAAAGCGCGACGGCATCAGCAAAAAATCAGCACCTGCGTAAACCCTGTGCGATAACTCCTCGTTATATCCGATGTATGCGCACAGCCGACCCTTATAGCGCTGCTCGGCCTGACGCATGAACTGCTCGTACTCCTCGTCGCCGCTGCCGAGCATGAAAAACTGTATATCGTTATACTGCATCAGCTCGTCGAGCATCCTCTCGACAAGGTCGAAGCCCTTTTGCTCGGTCATGCGCGTGACCATTGCGAATATTGGCGCCTCCTCGCGCTGCTCAAGACCGAAATCACTTTGCAGGCTCAGTTTACATAATTTCTTGCTGCTTAGTCTGCCCTTGTGATATCTCGCAGGCAGGGCTGGATCTGTGAGGGGGTTAAAGGTCTTGGTGTCGATGCCGTTTATTATGCCGGAAAGCTCGTTTGATCTTGCGCGCAGGATCCCCTCAAGCCCCTCGCCGAAATATGCTGTTTTAATCTCCTCGGCATAGGTGGGGCTGACGGTGTTTATCCTGTCGGCAAACACGCAGCCTGCCTTGAGAAAATCGGCGCATCCGTTTAATTCAAGAAACTCCGGCGTGTAGTATTTATCCTCGATGCCAAACAGATCCTGAACGTAGTCGAAGCCGAATTTTCCTTGATACGCAATGTTGTGTATCGTCAGCAGCCAGCGCAGCGACTCCTGCATCGCACCCTTATACTGCGTCTTTGCGAGCATCGGCAGCATCGCGGTGTGCCAGTCGTTGCAGTGGACGATCTCGGGCTCAAAGCCGAGATTGGGAATGGCGTCGAGCACGGCGCGGGTGAAGAAGGCGTACTGCTCGCCCTCTGCCATGCCGCCACGGTATATTTTGTCGCCGAAATAGAACTCGCTGTCAACGAGATAGATAATGACGCCGTCAAGCTCGAGCCTTTCGATGCCGCAGTATTGGGTGCGCCAGCCGAGGTTTACATAAAAATCGAACATGTGCTCGACCCTGTCCGCGTACTTATCCTTTATGCAGCGGTGGTACGGCGTTATTACGCGCGCGTCGAAGCCGAGCTTTTTAAGCGATTTCGGCAGCGTTCCGACAACGTCGGCAAGCCCGCCGGTTTTTGAAAGCGGAGCGCACTCGGCCGCCGCGAGCAGTATTTTCGGCAGCTCGCTCCGACCCTTTTCGTTAAGAATGCTTCTGAACTGCTTTTTCATGCTTTTCAGCCGTCCTTTCCGGAATGTATTCAAAATATACTGCCGAGAGCGGCGGCAGGTCTATGACCGCGCTGTACGGCAGATCGTCAAAGCCGACCTCGCGGCTGTGTATGGTGCTTGCGTTATGTAAACCGCCACCGCCGTAGCGCTCGTCGTCGCTCGAAAGAAGCTCCCGCAGCGTGCCGGGGTGGGGCAGACCTATCGTGAAGCCGCGGTGCTCATTGGGGATAAAGTTGCACGCGCATACGATATAGCTTTTGCTCTCGGGCTTTGCCGAGCGCAGGAACGCGATCGAGCTGAGCGATTTTTCGTTTACGTTGAGCCACTTAAAGCCGTCCCACGAGCCGTCTATCTCATACAGCGCGGGGGAGGAGGTGTAGACCTCATTGAGTGCCGCGCAGTATTTTTGAAGCTTTTCGTGCATCGGGTAGCCCAGCAGCAGCCAGTCGAGCTCCTGCTCAAAATTCCACTCTATAAACTGCCCGAACTCCGAGCCCATGAAGCAGAGCTTCTTGCCGGGGTGGGCAAACTGATAGCCGTATAGCGCTCGCAAGGTCGCAAATTTCTGCTCGTAGCTGCCGAACATTTTGTCCAGCATGGATCTCTTGCCGTGCACGACCTCGTCGTGCGAATAGGCAAGAATGAAGTTCTCCGAAAATGCGTACATCATGGAGAAGGTGAGCTTTTCGTGCAGCCCCTTGCGGAAAAGCGGATCGGCGGAGAAATAATCGAGCGTGTCGTGCATATAGCCCATGTCCCACTTGAAGCTGAAGCCGAGCCCGCCGACGGAGGGCGGCATGGTCACCATGGGGTAAGCCGTCGATTCCTCCGCAACGGTTATTGCACCGGGGTAGTTTGACAAAACCGCCTTGTTGAGCTTCTGCAAAAACTCAACGGCACCGAGGTTAATGTCGCCGCCGTTGCGGTTGGGGGTGTATTCTCCGGGCTTTCGTCCGTAGTTGAGATACAGCATCGAGGACACCGCATCGACTCTTATGCCGTCAATGTGGTATCTTTCGAAGAAAAAGCAGGCTGAGGATATGAGAAACGACTGTACCTCCGGCATATCGTAGTCAAATATCAGCGTGCCCCACTCCGGATGCGACGCCATGCGCTCCTCCTTGCACTCGTACAGCCTCGTGCCGTCAAAGCACGCGAGCCCGTGCTCGTCGCGCGGGAAGTGCGCGGGGACCCAGTCCATTATGACGCCGATGCCCGCATTGTGCATAACGTCGATGAACTCGGCAAAGTCGTCGGGCGTGCCGTAGCGGCTCGTCGGCGCGTAGTAGCCCGTGACCTGATAGCCCCACGAGCCGGGGTAGGGGTACTCCGTGAGGGGCAGCAGCTCAATATGGGTATAACCCATGTCGGCGCAGTATTTTGCAAGCTCCGGAGCTATGCTCGCATAGTTCACGCCGCCCTCGGGGATCTTCCACGAGCCGAGGTGCAGCTCGTAAACGGACATGGGGCTTTCAAAGCAGTTTCGCCGCGCTCTTTTTTGCATATGCTCCCCGTCGCGCCACTCGTGCGAGCCGGACCATACCCTTGATGCCGTGTTGAGCCCCGTCTGCGACCACTGCGCAAAGGGGTCGGACTTCCATACTGTCTTGCCGCCGCGCTGCGTGACGCAGTATTTATACAGATCGCCGTCGTGCAGGCCCTCAACAAAGCAGTGCCACAGCCCGCCGCGCTTTTCCATCGGCGTTGCCTGCGCATCCCAGCCGTTAAAATCGCCCACGAGCGAAACGCGCTCGGCATTGGGCGCCCAGACCGAAAATCGGTGCAGCCGTTCCTGCGGGATGTAGTGACAGCCCAGCAGCAGCCATGCCTTTTCCGCGCTGCCGGTGTTAAACAGGAAAACGTCGTCCTGCGGCACGTATTTATCTGTCAGTTCGGAATAATTCATATCACTTCTCCGCACATGATGTTTTTCATCATTATAAAACACACGGGAGCAAATGCCAATAGCTATTTTTGCTTGCATCGCGCGCGGAAACATTATAAAATACAGACAAATAAACACCGGAGGTGCAGTATGTTTACGTTTAACCACTTTAATTTTAACGTGTTCGACCTTGAAAGAAGCCTGAATTTCTATGACGAGGCACTCGGACTCAAGCCCGTGCGCGAGAAAAATGCCGCCGACGGGAGCTATAAGCTCGTCTTTCTCGGCGACGGCAGCAGCGATTTCACGCTTGAGCTGACATGGCTGCGCGACAGGGAAACACCCTATGACCTCGGCGAGCAGGAGTTCCACCTTGCCTTCGTTGCCGATGACATGGAAAAGGCGCACGAAAAGCACGCGGAAATGGGCTGCATATGCTTTGAAAATCCCGCCATGGGCATTTACTTCCTCGAAGATCCCGACGGCTACTGGATAGAGATTATCCCGCCGAGAAAGTGAATTGACAAATTTGGCGAAATGTCCTAATATTATAGTGTAAGCGTTCCGGATGCCCGAAGCAGGATGTAAGACGTAATCAGTTGAAATCATTGCGGTGAAAGGAGTTTACCATGCAGGCCTTGCGCGAATGGTGTGCCGATTCATGGCAGAGAAAGGCGATAGCGGTGTTTATTAACACTGCGGCGTTTCTCGTGTCCGTTTTGGCGGCGATGCTGGCATACACGCTGATATTCAAGACGCCGAGCCTTGGGGAAATGGTGGGCAGGCTGTGGTATACGATCGTGCCGATGACGGCGGTGCTGTCGCTCACGTTTCTTGAAACGACGCCGGGGAAAAAGTCCGGAAAGCTCGGCGCAACGGTGTCGTGGGTATCGGTGACGGCGCTGACGGTGCTCATTGCGGTGCTTGTCGCTCCCGGCAAATGCACGGAGCGGCAGAAGATCATCTGGGTGGGAGCCTGCCTTGTTGCGGCGCTTATATATGCCCTTCTCGATAAGCTTACGGAAATGATATTCAGGAATAATATTTAAAGCTCAGCAGCAAGTCTCAAAATTCGGAGGCTTGCTGCTTTTAGTATATGAGTGCTTGCATATCCTTCGGATTTGCAATATAATACGCTCGTATTTTGACGATAACCGAGGGAAAAGCTATGATCTGCGATAATATAAGCAACGGTGTACAAGGGGCTACAAGCGGTATAAAGAAACAAGTGGTTTGATAGAGTGGAAAGAGTGTCAGATTTTCCACTCTATCTT
>CAKTOX010000018.1 GCA_934590355.1 uncultured Oscillospiraceae bacterium | reverse complement strand
AGCCCCTTTGGGGCTGCCAGTATCATGCCCTTATAGGGCTTATGCAAACCTCC
Organism: uncultured Oscillospiraceae bacterium; assembly: GCA_934590355.1. Taxonomy (GTDB): domain Bacteria; phylum Bacillota; class Clostridia; order Oscillospirales; family Oscillospiraceae; genus F23-B02. The sequence goes on along the minus strand of CAKTOX010000018.1, from coordinate 38,324 downwards.
GGCTTAGCCGGAGGTTTTGATTTTATATCATGCCTTTACGAGCTTGCATAGAAGCTTCGGGCGTATTGCCGCCTCCTCGGCAGACTTTGCAAAGTAAAGCCTGCTGAATGCGATCGCAAGGACGAAGTACTGTCCGCTGGTCACTGTAAACAGCACATGACCTGCCAACGTGAGGTAACCGAACGTTATGCCTATGCCGATCAGCAGCGCAAAGCTGATTATATCGAAGTTTTTGAAAAACGCTTTAATGAATTCAACTGCCAGCCAAACATACAGCCAGAGCATTGCCAAGGCGCCGACAAGTCCGTAGTAGATAAAGACCTCAAACAGATCCATCTCAATGATGCTTGTGACCGTGCTGCGGCCTATGCCGAACAGCCAAGCGAGCACGCCGCCGTTAAGGAACTTTTCAACGTGGTAGTGCAGCTTATAGCTGCGACCGCTGAGCAGAGCAATCTCGGAGCCTTCGCTTTGAGCGAGCTGCGACGGAGCCTCGGCACTGGAGTGCAATTCAAACAAAAGCCTGTCGAAGCCGACTATGCAGCCGAGCAAGGCAAACAAAACCAGCGTGACGAGAATAAGCGCGAGCGCGCGGGTGAGCATTTTGGTTCCCTTCTTGGGAATTGCAAAGAGCGTAAAGAGGAACATGAGGGCGCTTGAGCCGATGACTGCAATAAACGCCGTTTTGGTTCCGATAAGCAGCAATGCGATGATCGAAAGAGAGGCGGAAAGGATCGGAATTAAAGACTTTTTGGAAAAAACAGGCTCCGAGCTTTTAAGAAAGTACGCAATTGTGAGAGGCAGAAGAATAGTGAATATTGCGGTAATGTCATTGCCTGAATAGAAATATCCTCTGCATCCGCGTAAGCCGAGACGGTCGGCATATGTATAGTAGCCGATGGAGAAAATATACGGCACTATTATACCGAGCGCGCACACGATGCAGGTGAATTTAACAACAAAGAATACCTTCTCGATAAACTCGTTTTTATCACGGCACATATTGCGCATGAGCGCGAGGTAGGCAAAGAGCATTGCAATATTGTAGCAGTACTTTACAAAATACTTGATGTCAACGCTTATTTGCAGCTTAACGCCGCCGAGCATGAGCATGGCTATGGAAAGGCAGAATGCAGCGCCCATTATAATGAGAGTCATAATGCCGACTTTTTCACGGCGTGCGAGCATATAAATGCCAAAGACAGCCAGCATTGCCAGCCGTATCATAAGACTCGGAGTGCTGACAAAAACTGCGCTTGAGATATCAAGCTCGGTTATTCCCAAAAACTCCTTTATATATAGTCCGGTGAAAAAATCAATCAGCGGATTTACAATGATGTAAATAATTAGGATTTTATCGAGGATAGATATAAACCTGGAGTGTGATTTGTTCATAGTTCCCTCCGCAAAAAAAGACAGATTAAGTATTAGTATAAAATATCAACGAGAATATTTCAATGCCCTATCGCAAAATTATCGATAGTGACAAAATTTGTCTCGATGTTTCAGGCGCATTATTGCGCTTTTGCATAATTGGTGAAAATCAGTGACAAATTTTTGTCGAATATTGACTTGCGCTGGATTTATTGTATAATGAAACTAAACTATACAACGTGTATGAGGGTGCACAAATGAACGTAAACGATATTAACAGGAAACTGGAAAAAAAGTTCGGCGACAGAGTGAGTGCGCGCTTTGAGGACGGCAGCATCGTTCTCACGGGCGAGCTTGACGAGTGGAGCGACGTTGTCGAGGCAGGAATGCTCGCAGCCACGCCGCACTCGAGGACTCATGTGATCAATGACATTTCGCTCAAGGGTGCACAGCCCGAGCAGATGCATATGCCCTCAGTCAGGGACGATGCGCTTGAGGGAGCGCGCCCGGACATTCTTGTCATAGGCGGCGGTATATCCGGCTGCTCTATTGCGCGAGAGCTCATGAGATATAAGCTGAGCGTACTCGTGCTGGAAAAGGAGGCAGACCTTGCACTGGGCGCATCGGGCCGCAACGACGGCGAGGTACACCCCGGAGTCGATCTTTCCAAGGGCACGCTCAAGCACAAATACATAAGACGCGCCAATCATATGTACGAAAGCCTCTGCCGTGAGCTTGACGTTCCGTTCAAGCGCTTAGGTCAGTACGCCTGCTTCACGCATAAAAGCCAGCTGCCCTTCGTTTGGGTTTATTCGAAGTGGCGCAAATACGTGGACGGCATAGAGGACACGAGAATAGCGATGGGCAGCGAGATCCGCAAAAACGAGCCGGAAATATCGCCCGATGTCGCATTCGCGCTGTCTAACCCCTCCTCCGGCAGCGTCAGCCCCTATAACCTCGTCATTGCATACGCGGAAAACGCCGTGGATAACGGCGCCAAGATATCGCTCAACACCGCCGTAACGGGAATGGACGTCGAGGACGGCGTCATAAAGGCCGTGCACACCAATCGCGGCACCGTCTATCCCAAGCAGGTCATAAACTGCGCCGGCGTTTGGTCGGACATGGTCGCAAAGATGGCGCAGGACCGCTTCTTCAGCATCCATCCGCGCCGAGGCACAAATTCCATTCTCGACAAAAAGAACGGAAGCCGCTTCGGCACGATAGCCTCCGTAGTCGGCGCGCAGTCGCCCGGCCAGACCCACACAAAGGGCGGCGGCATACTGCACACCGCGCACGATAACCTGCTCATAGGCCCCGATGCCATCGAAACTCCCGAGCGCGAGAATACCGCAACCGATTCCGACAGCATCGAGCGCGTTTTCGCAAAGCAGAAGATAACCATGCCCAAGCTCACCGAAAAAGATATAATAACCTACTTCACCGGAGTTCGCGCCCCTACTTATGAAGAGGATTTCATCATCGAGCCCGGCAGAAAAACGAAGAATATATACCACGTTGCGGGCATACAGTCGCCCGGACTCACCACCGCGCCTGCGGTCGCCGAGGACGTTGCCGCTTACATGGCGGAGCTCTTCGGAGCGGAGAAAAACGAGAGCTTTGACCCCATTCGCCATGCTCCTCCGCACCTTGCCGCAATGGACGATGCTTCCCGCGCGGCACTTATTAAGGAAAACCCCGATTACGGCGTCATAGTCTGCCGCTGCGAGGAGGTCAGCCGCGGCGAGATCCTCGACGCACTGCGCAGCAGTGTGTGCGTCCCGACGGTGGACGGCGTCAAAAAACGCGTCCGACCCGGAATGGGCAGATGTCAGGGCGGCTTCTGCTCGCCTCTGGTGACGCAGATAATAGCGGAATATCTCGGCGTTGAGCTCACCGATGTCAGAAAGAGCTCCGAGGAGTCGCCGATAGTCTTTGAAAGCAGGAAGGGAGCCGCTGAAAAATGACAGATCATGATGTTATCGTTATAGGCGGCGGCCCCGCCGGACTTGCTGCCGCGCTTGCGGCTCATGAAAACGGTGCGAGCGTGCTCATCGTTGAGCGCGAGGAGCGGCTGGGCGGTATGCTCAAGCAGTGCATTCACGACGGCTTTGGACTCAGACGCTTCGGAGAGCGCCTTGCCGGTCCCGAGTATGTCGAGCGCTTCATGGATAAGCTTGCGCAGACGGACATTGAGGTGTCCTGCCGGACCTTCGTAACCCACGCAAAGAAAACAGACGGCGGCTTTGCCGTGACCCTCGTTTCGCGTGATGGACTGCGCACGGTCACGGGCAAAAGCCTCGTGCTTGCAACCGGCTGCCGTGAAAGAAGCGCGAAGCAGGTGCTTATCCACGGCACGCGCCCCGCAGGAGTGTTCACCGCCGGCACGGCACAGCATTTCACGAACCGCCTCGGTGTTATGCCGACCAAGAAATGCGTTATCCTCGGCTCGGGCGATATCGGGCTCATCATGGCTCGCCGTCTGACTCTTGAGGGCGCGCAGGTGCTCGGCGTGTATGAAATAAACCCCACGCCCTCCGGACTTACGAGAAATATCCACCAGTGCCTTACCGATTATGACATCCCCCTGCACCTGAGCCATACGGTCACGAGAGTTTTCGGCAGAGACCGCCTCGAGGCCGTTGAGGTCTGTAAGGTCGATGAAAATTATAAGCCCATACCCGACAGCGCCGAGAGAATAGAATGCGACGCGCTCATAGTTTCCGTCGGACTTATCCCGGAAAACGAGCTGGCGCAGAGTCTCGGAGTCGAGCTTGACGGTCACACGGGCGGCCCCGTCTGCGACGCGCAGCTCATGACCAAGGTGCCCGGAATATTCTCCTGCGGCAACGCCCTGCACGTCAACGACCTTGTCGATTTCGTGTCCGAATCCGGCGAAGAAGCGGGCAGAAACGCCGCTGCATACTGCGGCAAGGCGCAGAGCAGAGTCAATATAAACATCGGAAACGAATTTCTCTACCTCGTCCCGCAGCAGCTCGACCTCAATGCCGACAATACGAAGACGGTGTTCTACTTCCGCTCCAAAAAGGTCACGGATAAGAGCACGCTGCGCCTTAAAGTGAACGGGGAAGAGGTCTGGAAAAAGACGTATCCTTTCCTGCGTCCGCCCGAGATGCAGCAGCTCACGCTGGATATGTCCAAATACGGCATAGATGAAAAAAGCGATGTTCGCTTTGAGATAGAGGTGGTAAAATGAAGCAACTCGTGTGCATAGGCTGCCCGCGCGGCTGCCGTCTTACGGTTGAAGAAAAGGACGGAGAATTCATCGTTACCGGAAACACCTGCCCGCGCGGCAAGGCGTTTGCCATAAGCGAGATGACGGAGCCGAAGCGGACTATCTGCTCGACCGTCAAGACCGTATTTCCGGGCTGCCCGGTGCTGCCTGTCAGAGTGTCCGACGATATTCCCAAGGACAGGATCTTCGACGTCATGCGCGAAATCAACGCCGTCGTGCTCACCGAGCGCATAGGCAGGGGAGACGTTATTATAGAAAACGTGCTCGGCCTCGGGGTTGACGTCATATCTACCAGTGATCTATTAAAACAGAATATATATGCAGTATCGGAGGGAAAATGATGAACAACCCACTCATCCTTACCTATGATGTAGGCACGCAGAGCACGAGGGCCATCCTTGTCGATAAGCAGGGCAACATCGTCGATAAGGAGCAGGTCAAGTACGATGAGCCGTACTTCCGCCGGCGTCCGGGCTGGGCGGAGCAGAAAACGGAGTTTTACTTTGACAATATGTGCAAGGCAAGCAGGGGCCTCATGGCGCGCAATGCCGATAAGATCCCCGATATCATCGCCTGCGTAGTCACCGTTATCCGCGACACGCTCGTGTTCCTCGACGAGAACTATCAACCGACGCGCGATATAATCCATTGGCTCGATGCGCGCAAATGCGTTTTTGACGACCCCTTTCCCCTGTGGAAGGAGGCTCTGTTCGAGCTTATCGGAATGGGCAAGGGCACAAAGATCGCTTACCGCACCTCGAAGGTCAACTGGGTGCGCCAGAAGCAGCCCAAGGTCTGGGAGCGCACGAAGAAGATAGTCTGCCTGCCGGCATACCTCAACTATCGCATGACCGGACGCCTTGCGGACACCCCTGCAAACACAATCGCGCATATACCCATGGACTACAAGAAAAAACGCTGGATGAAGGAAAACGATCTGACGCGCTGCTTCTTCGACGTTCCGCAGGAGAGACTCTATGATCTTATCCCCTCCGGCGAGGTGCTCGGCTACATAACCAAGGAAGCATCCGAGCTCACCGGCGCTCCCGAGGGACTGCCCCTCATAGCAACGGGCGCGGATAAGGCTTGTGAGACCCTCGGCCTTAGCGTTGCAAGCCCCGACAAGGCCGCAATATCCTTCGGCACGAGCTCGACCATCGAAATGTACTCCGAGCAGTATTTCGAGCCGCAGACCTTCCTGCCGTCGTACCCGGCTGTAATAAATAAAGCATGGAACCCGGAGATACAGGTCTTCCGCGGCTTCTGGATGCTCAGCTGGTTCATAAAGGAGTTTGCCGATAAGGACAGGGAAGAGGCGGAACGGCTCGGCATATCGCCCGAGGAGATCCTCAACAACAAGGCCGCGGAGGTGCCTGCGGGCTGTCAGGGACTTATGCTCCAGCCTTACTGGACTCCGGACGTGCTCAAGCCCGACTCTTACGGCGCCATCATCGGATTTTCCGATTACCACACCAAGTATCACATTTACCGCGCGATAATCGAGGGTATCTGCCTTGAGCTTTATATGTCCATGAAGAACATGGAAAAGCGCGGCAAGAGGCAGATAAAGGAGCTTTTCGTCGGCGGCGGCGGCTCCAAGAGCAATTTGGCATGCCAGATACTCGCGGACACCTTCGGCCTGCCCGTCAAGCGCATCCACACGCACGAGGCTTGCTCGCTCGGCGCGGCAATGGTCGCGTTCGTCTCCAAGGGCGAGTTTGAGAGCTTTGACGAGGCGATAAAGAACATGGTGCACGAAAAGGACGTCTTTATGCCCGACGCAAAGAACCACGAGGTTTACATGAATATGTACAACAAGGTTTACCGCAAGATCTATAAAAACGTAAGACCGCTTTACGCAACGATGAATAACCTCAAAGAAAGGAACATGATCTGATGAGCCATAAAAATTACGAGGGCTTCGAGCCCAAATGGGTGAACACTCCCGCTCCGGAGGGCAGCTACCGTTCTATTTTCCGCTGGGGCGATCCCGAATTCTTCAAGTTCCCCAAGGAGTCGCTGTACAAGATGATGAAGGAAGTCTTCAAGCTCACCGACGATGACTTCAAAGAGTACTCCGACGATATCGGTTTTGATCAGGTAGACCTGTCCGATCACCCCGTTAAGCTCGCTCAGGAGCATCTCGACGCTCTTAAGGCGATCGTCGGCGAGGAGGGCTTCTCGATCTCCGACTATGACCGCCTTGCCGTTGCTTACGGCTTCACGGCCTATGATATCCTCCGCCTGCGCCATAAGATTGTTGACTCCGTTCCCGATGTCGTGCTCTATCCCGACACGACCGAGCAGGTCGAGAAGATCGTTGCGTATTCCACCGAGCATAATATCCCCCTGTACGTTTACGGCGGCGGCAGCTCAGTCACCCGCGGCGTCGAGCCCGTCAAGGGCGGCATCTCGCTGGATATGAGAAAGCGCTTTAACAAGGTCCTTTCCTTCAATGAGATCGACCAGACCATCACCGTTCAGGCGGGTATGTCCGGTCCCGACCTCGAAAAGGCCCTCCAGAACGCTCCGGAGCTCTTCGGCGCAAAGCGTCAGTACACCTGCGGCCACTTCCCGCAGAGCTTTGAGTATTCCTCCGTCGGCGGCTGGACCGTAACGCGCGGCGCAGGTCAGAACAGCACCTACTACGGCTGCATCGCGGACATCGTCCTCAGCCAGAAGTACGCCACCCCCATCGGCCCCATTCAGACCAGCCACTACCCCCGCGAGGCCTGCGGCCCCGACCTCAACCAGATCATGATGGGCTCCGAGGGCACCTTCGGTGTTCTCACCGAGGTCACCCTCAAGATATTCCGCTGGATGCCCGAGAACCGCAAGAGATTTTCCTACATCTTCAAGACCTGGGACGATGCAATGAAGGCTGCGCGTGAGATGATGCAGCATGAGTGCGGCTACTCCTCCGTCTTCCGCCTGTCCGACCAGGAGGAGACGAGCATGATGCTCAGACTCTACAACGTCGACGACACTCCGCTCTACCCGCTGCTCGACAAGCTCGGCTATAAGGACATGGAGCGCTGCCTCTTCCTCGGATTCACCGACGGCGAGAAGGGCTACTCCAAGAACGTTGCAAAGAACATCGGCAAGATCGCCCGTGCCCACGGCGGTCTGCCCCTCACCGGCTATGTCACCAAGAGCTGGGAGAAGGGACGCTTCAACGACCCGTACCTGCGCGATACGCTCATGGACTTCGGTATCACCACAGATACCCTCGAGTGCACCGTCAACTGGTCCAACATGGAGCAAGTGCATCTTGACGTACGTAAAGTCTGCCACGCACTGCCGAACACCGTCGTCACGACCCATATGTCCCACTGCTACCCGCAGGGCGCAAATCTCTACTTCATCTTCCTGACCAAGATGCAGGACGAGAAGGCGTTCAAGGCATACCACAGCACCATCCTCGACGCCATCCAGCGCTCCGGCGCGTCCATAAGCCACCATCACGGCATCGGCAAGATGTTCGCACCGTGGCTTGAGGGCTACATCGGCGAGAAGGAGTACGGCGTGTTCAAGGTGCTCAAGAACTACTTCGACCCCGAGTACAACATGAACCCCGGCGGCACGATAGGTCTCGACCTGCTGCCCGAGGAGAAGAAGTTCGACCGCGAATATACCGATTACGAAAAGCAGCAGAAGTTCGATTGATTTGAGCTGAGCAGATAAAATACCGCACCGATATCAGGTGCGGTATTTTCATAAACTTTTCCTTGAAAAGTGCGAACAGCCGTGCTATAATGTAAAAGCTCTGGAGAATTAGCTCAGCTGGTTAGAGCGCTCGCCTCACACGCGAGAGGTCAGCAGTTCGAGTCTGCTATTCTCCACCAATTGTAAAGCCCTGAAAGCAATCGCTTTCAGGGCTTTATTTTATCTCGTGTATCTGCCGGCGAGGCAGAGGGGGAGCTCAAGGTGGTTATTTTCAAGAAGCTCCTTATCGTACAAAATATCGTTCACGCTGCCGTCTGCGGCGATCTTGCCGTCGCTGAGGAGCAGTACGCGGTCGCAGGTGTCCAGAATGAGATCGAGGTCGTGCGACGCTATGATCTTCGTTATGGGAAGCGCGTTGAGCGCCCTTATGAGCGTCCTGCGATTTTGCGGGTCGAGCGCGGTCGAGGGCTCGTCCATGAGCATCGCCTTCGGTTTCATCGCAAGTATCGTCGCAATGGCCGCCATGCGCTTTTCACCGCCCGACATCTTGTGATTGTGCCGATTTTTCAGGTACTCCAGCCCAAGCTGCGCCAAGGTCTCCTCCGCGGTCTTTTCGGCCTCCTCGCGGCTCATGCCGTAGTTTATCGGCCCGAATATCATGTCCTCAAGCACCGTCGGCATGAACATCTGATTGTCCGAATCCTGAAGCACGTAGCCGAGCGCCTTTCTGATGGCGGGCAGATTTCCGCGTTCCATCGGCATGGAGTCTATCGTTATCTCGCCCCCGCAGCTTATAAGCCCGAGCGCCGCCTTCATTATGGTCGATTTTCCCGCGCCGTTTGCGCCGATGAGCCCGACCTGCTCGCCTTCGTTTATCTCAAAGCTCACATTGTCAAGCACGGTGTGCTCGCCGTATGAGAAGCTGACGTTTTCAAATTTGATCATTTTTCTGTCCTCACATAAACATTGAGCCCAACAGAGCCGGAATATTATACAGCCTTGTCAGCATTATAAGCGCCGCGCAAACGCAGGCCCCAAGCCACGAAAAGCGGTTTGACGCTTTGCCCTCGGCGTAGTAAAACTCGCCGTAAAAGCCGCGTAGCTCCATGCTCTCGTAAAGCGCCTCGGCTCTGTCCATGCTGCGCAAAAGAAGCTGACCGAGGAATGAGCCCCATGCCGATATGTGTATGCCCTTTTGACCGGGGGCGCGCAGGTGATATGCCTCGGTCATGATGGCGACCTCCTCGAGCAGCACGCTTATGTACCTGAACGTCAGGAGCAGCAGGGAGGTCAGAAGCTTCGGAAAGTGCAGCTGACGCAGAGCGCGGCAGAGCTCTTCAATGGAGGTCGTCGCAACCAGAAGAAACGACGCCATAAGGCAGAACACGCCCTTCATCATGAGCGTCAGCATTGAAATAACGCCGCCGCTGACGCCGATGCTGCCAATATACATTATAATATTTTTATCGAAAAACGGGTTAAACAGCCCGACCGCACACACGAGCGGCATGACTATACGCAGCTTGTGAAAACAGGTGTGCACTGCGATGCCGGCGAGCTGATAGGCAAAAACGGGGAAGAGGAGCATGAAGAAAAGCCCCGTGATGTCATATTTATTGAACGACACCGTCACGAATATGTAAAACACGGTCAGCAGCAGCTTTGACAGAGGCTGCATACTGTGCACGGGCGAGCTCATTGCCGCAAGCTCGTCCATCGCTTTAAGCTCTTCACACGCTTTTTCTGCTTTATTCAAAGGCTTTCGCCTCCTTCATACAACGGCTTTTGCGGCAAGTCTTTCGACTTGCCGCAAGATGATGTAAATGCCGATTATCCGATTATTCCGATTATTTAGATTTTGTCGTGGTTTTCTTCTTTCTGAAGAAGCCGCCTGCGAGGCAAACGAGAACCGCAACGAGAGCGACCATTGCAGAGCCGACGATACCGGAAACGGTGGTGCCTGCGGGGTTATCGCCGTCGGAGGCGAAGGAGTAGTCGGGCAGGAACGCCGTCTTGTCCTGGATCTCACCGGCCTTGTCGGCTGCGCCGCTGGTCAGACCGAAATCTTCCTCGTCAAGCCCCATGTTGGCGTTGTAGCCGTCCTCGGCGTTGCCGAAGAGCGCCCACTCAAGGCCGTCGGGATTGCCGCTGGCGATGAGGGAGAGACCACCGCCGACAATGGCGACAACAACTGCGAGGATGATGATGGTGGTCTTGAGAGAGCACTTATTTTTAACGTCGCTGCCGGTCTTTACGTCCTTGAGCAGCTCGGGTCTGGTCTCATAGATGAACAGCAGCACTGCCGAGGTGATAATGCCCTCGATAAGGCCGATTGCGAGGTGGATGGGCTGCATAAGAGCACAGAAGGTGCCGAAGGGCAGCTCGGTGATGCCGGAAGCGGTGGTCTCGAGCACGACGGAGAATGCGCCGAGCTGGAGTGTGATGACGCAGCCGAGGATGGAAGAAATGACGATCTTCAGGCGGTTAGCTGCGTTGGTGCCCTTGGAGGAGAACATATTGCTCTGCATTATCGGGCGGTAGATAAGGAAATAGCCGACGAAGCAGCCGTAGAATGCCATGTTCCAGCAGTTTGCACCGAGAGCCATAAGACCGCCGTCGGCGAAGAACAGGCACTGGATAGCGAGGATAACGACCATCGAGAGGAAGCCCGCCCACGGCCCTAAGACGCCTGTGAGCATCATACCTCCGCACATATGGCCCGACGAGCCCGTTCCGGGGATCGTGTAGTTGATCATCTGACCTGCAAAAACAAGCGCTGCCATAACGGCCATTGCCGGCAGCTTCTTGGAAGTCGATTCAAGCCCTTTCTTCTCTTCTTTTCTGAGTTTTGCGATTGATACGCCCACAGTGGCTGTCGAGGCTACGTACATAGTAGCGGCAACTGCCGGTGCAAGCAAAGCATCTGCCATATGCATAGATGATGCCTTCCTTTCGTTATTTTTTTGTTTAGCCTTGCTCATTATAAGAGCAAAAACAGGGGCGCACAAGCTATCCGGGGGGATATTTCTTCATAATTTTTTCACATTTCCCGGGTAGCCCGTGCCTATTTTTTATTTCACGCAGCAGCGGTAGAGGAAGGTGACCGCCTGAGCGCGGGTGCAGGTGTCGTAGGGGGAGAATTTGTCGGTGCTGGTGCCGTAGGTGATGCCGTTTTCGACGGCCCATGCGACCGCGTTTGCATAGAATGCATCGGCGCCGACATCGGTGAAGGAAGCGTTCGCCGTGACCTTCGGCTCACCGGCAGCGCGGTAGAGGAAGGTGACCGCCTGAGCGCGGGTGCAGTTATCGTGCGGGGAGAACTTATCCGCGCTCGTGCCGTAGGTGATGCCCTTTTCGACCGCCCAAAGCACTGCGCTGTAGAAGTAATCGCCCTCGTGAACGTCGGTGAACGGATTTTCGGTGCTCTCGACCTTCGGCTCACCGGCAGCGCGGTAGAGCATGGAGATTATCTGAGCTCTCGAGCAGAATTCGTCGGGGGCGAACAGACCCTCGGCAACGCCGTAGGTTATCTTGTTGTAGCTTGCCCAGATGATCGCGTCGGTGGCGTAGTAATCGCCGACATCGGAGAATACGTTCTTGTACTCGGGGTCCTTTGCGCCGCAGGCGGTGCAGACGCCGACGCTGTTATACTTGTGACCGAGTGCGTCAACGTAGGTGTCAACGTAGCTCTCGCCGCAGGAGCAGGTGTGGGTGGTGTAGCCGCGCTCGGTGCAGGTGGGAGCAGTGACGACAACAGTGTAGCTGTGCTCGTGCTTTGCACTCTGCCATGCGAGCACGGGGAAGCCGTCGTTTATGCCATCCTCGTCGGCCTTGAATGCCGCGCCGAGGGTCTTGACGAACAGCTCCGCCTTCATTTCGTCCGCGCTCTTTGATGTTCCGACGAAGTTCTTCGTGCTGGATGCGTACTGCGCGGTGCCGGTGAGGTAGTAGCAGTTTACGAGCTGGGTGTCAACGCCGATGCCGCTTATAGCGCCGATGGTCTTGCCTCCGGAGACGCTGCCCGCGTTGTAGCTGTTTTCGAGATTGACCGTTCCGGTGAACCAGCCGACGATGCCGCCGACGTTGCCTGCCGCTGCGGTGCAGTTGACCGAGCCGACGTTGTAGCAGCTGTTTACCTTGCAGCCCGCGGTGTAGCCCGCAACGCCGCCGACGCTGCCCTTGGAGGCGGTGACGGAGCCGCCGTTATAGCACTCGGAGATAGAAGTTCCCGCGAGCGTCTGACCGACTACGCCGCCTGTGTAGGTCGTGCTTGTGCCGGTGACGACGCCGAGGTTTGCGCACCTTTCGATTTTTGCGCTGCCCTTCATGTAGCCCGTCACGCCGCCGACGCTCATGCTCACGGCGCTGACGCTTGCCTTGCTTACGCAGTCGGAGATGTTTCCGAGGTTATATCCGACAACGGCGCCGACATAGCTCTTGCCGCTGACGGAGCCCTCAATAATGAGGTTTTTGACCGTGCCCTCGTTTACGGCGATGAAGCCGACGCCGGAGCTTACGCTGCCGGTCGCGTTTATTTTGACCGTGTGGCCGCTGCCGTCAAAGGTTCCTGCAAAGGCCTTGTATTCGCTTGCCTTGACGTAGCTGCCGATGGGCTCCCACTCGATGTCGGAGGCGTCAATGTCGGAAGTGAGCGTGACGGTGCAGTCCTTGTAGCTTTCGCCCTCGTCAACGGACTTTGCAAATGCGATCAGCTCCTCAAGGGTGCCGATGGAGATGCTCTTGCTCTGGAGCTTGGGAATGATCTCTTTTTTGACCTCGGAGCAGACCGGGCAGGTGTAGGTCATTTCGCCCTCGGCGTCCTCGGTCGCGGGCTTTGTCACAACGCCGCCGTTCCAATCATGCTCCGCCGTTTCGACGCTGCCGCATTCTGCGCAGCGTCTGCTGTGGGTGCTGCCGCCGTCCGATGCCCATGCGCCGAAGCTGTGTTCGTGAGCGGGCTTCTTTGCGCCGCAAATGGTGCAGATGCCGTCGGCATCGTAGACGTGCTCATGAGGTACGCCGCCCTCGTTATAATACATACCCTCGCCGAAGAGTACCTTGTTTCCGTCAGCGCGGAACACGGGATTCATATTCGTTCCGATCTTCTGACCGAAGGCGTCGCCGAGCTTATACGCGACCTCGCCGCTCGTGAAGGATACCATGGTAAGACCCGTGTGGTTTTCGACCGTCTCGTTTTTCTCGCGGGAGAGGTAGTAGCAGTTATTAAAAACGTTTGCGTCCTGGTATACACTGCCGAGCGGGTCTGCGCGTCCTGACAGGGAGACTATTTCGCCCATGTTGTAGCAGTTGGTCATTCTGCCCTCGACGCCGTGGGCATTGTCGAGGTAGGCGCTGATGCCGCCCGCCCAGTTGGTTGCGGAGACCTTGCCGAGGTTATAGCAGTTTACCGTGCCGTTGGCGGAGTCCTTGCCGATAATGCCGCCGGCAAAGCTGAATGCCTTGATGCTGCCGATATTACAGCACTTTTCGACCGTAACGCCGCTGTTGTGACCGAGGATACCCGCGGCGTTATTCTTCGCCTCGATATTGCCCTTATTGACGCAGCCGACTATGTGCATATCGCCGCCGGAGGTGACGCCGAGAATGCCGCCCGCGTCCTCGTCGCTTGCGTATACGCCGCCGTTATTGACGCAGCCGTTTACGGGAGTGGCGCTGCCGATGACGACGAGCCTGCCGAGGATGCCGCCGACCTGACGGTAGCCGTTTATACTGCCGTTATTGACGCAGCCGTCTATTTTGGACATCATGAGGCTCTGACCCGCGATACCGCCGAGACTGAGACCGTTGCTCGTTATGTCCATGTTGTTTTCGCAGCCCGAAACGACGGTCGTTTGTCCGGTCATGTAGCCGATAATGCCGCCGGACGCGCCGTTTAACAGCGAGTCGCTTACGTAGTCGAGCTTTACGGTCATTTGACCGTAGGTCTTGCAGCCGCTGATGCTGCCGCTGCCGAAGCCCACGATGCCGCCCGCGTAGCCGTAGTCGATACCGGCGGTTATATTGCCGTTAAACACGCAGTTTTCGATGCGCGCGTTTGCATTCTTGCCGACGATGCCGCCGACGTAGTCGCCGCCGTTTATTACGCCCTCAACGGTGAGGTTTTTGATAGTTGCGGTGCGCTCGAGTGCGGAGAAGAGACCGACCTCGTTCTTGCTGCGCTCGTCGATGAAAACGCCCTTTATGCTGTGTCCCTGTCCGTCAAGCGTGCCGGCAAATTTGCTGTACATGCCGAGAGGGAACCAGCGGTTGTCTCTTATCGTGTAGCCCAGAGCGGTCACGCCGCCGAGGTCGATGTCGTTTTTGAGCTTGACGGTCTTGCCCGCGAAGCTGTCCTCGCCGGTCTCGACAAGGTCGGCCAAGCCCCAAAGGTCTCCGGCAGTTGCTATCTCATACACGCTGCCGCTTGCCTTGTCGTACCAATCGTAGCTCTCCGTGGGCTTTGCGGGGAGCGAAATGGGGTTGAATTTAATATTGTCGTATCTTGCGGCATAGCTCTCGGCATACGACTTTTCAAAGCCGTTCATCTCGATGCTATAGCCGTCAAAGAGCTCGTCCGGGATGTATGCAAGGCTGTTGGGAACGGTCACGGACTTGAGGTTTTGCTTGCAGGAGTCACGGTTAACATAGTGGCTCGTGAAGCAGAATTCGGAGATGCCGAGCGTGCCGTCGCGCAGCGCAAGGCTCGTGCCTTCGGGCATGACGGAGGGGATATACTCCTTGTCGCCGCTGCCGACATAGGGACCGAAATAGAGGTATGCGACGTTGCCGGCGTAGACTATGCCCTCGAATTCTCCCGCCTTCCAAAGATCCTCGTAGGTCTCCTCGAAAATGGTCTCGGTGAAGGCGTCCGCTTCGACGTTTTTAACGCCGGGGATATTCAGCGTCTTGAGTCTGCGCGCCTGATAGAACGCGGAGTTGTCTATCTTCTCAACGCTCGCGGGCAGCTTGAGCTCGATGATGCTGTTGCACAGCGAGAAGGCGGAAATGCCTATCTCCTTAACGCCGTCGGGCACAGTCAGCTCAAGACGGTAGCTTGAGCCCGCACCGTAGAACATATAGTCTGCGACCTTCTCCGTCTTTGCGGAGAGCTTCACGACCGTCAGCTCCTTGCAGAATGCGCAGGCGCCGATGATGCCGCTCGTGCTCTGATGGCCGTCCTCAACGTAGCTTATGCTGTCGGGCAGCTCGAGCCAGAATATCTTCGTGTCCATGAAGGTCTCGTTGCCGATGGCGGTGACGGGCAGCTTTTTGCCATCAACGTCCATGCTCGACGGCACGACGAGGATGGTCTGATCGCCTATGTACTTCGTGAGCATGATCTCACTGCCGTCGTTTATGAGCCTGTACTCCCAAGCGCCGCTGATGCTGTCCTTGCTCACGCGCTCGGCCTTGCAGGCGGTGCAGGTGTATTTCGTGCTGCCGTCGGCCAAAGCCGTACCGGCGTCCCAGGTGTGCAGCTGGGTCTCCTTTGCGGTGCAGCCGTCGTCGGTGCAGCTTCTGCTGTGGGTGGATGCACCGTCCGATACCCAGTCGCCGTAGCTGTGCTTTTCGGTGTCCGTGCCGAGCAGGGTGTTCACCGCTTTTTCAAAGTTGAGCATTCCGTAGCCGTAAATGCTGTCGTGACCCTTTTCACCGAGGTCGGTGCAGGTGTCGCGCAGAAGCTTTTTGAAGCCGTCCTGATCCATGCTCGGGTCAATGGATCTCGCCATCGCCGCAAGAGCCGCCGCCTCCGGAGACGCAAAGGAGGTGCCGGAGCTGCGCTTATAGCCGTTGGAGCTGTTGTCGGTGCTGACAACGCCCGCGCCGGGTGCGGTCACGTAGACGCTCTCACCGTACTGGGAGCTCGCGGCAAGAAGATTATCCTTCGTGAGCGAGCCGACGCCGACGACGGAATCGTAAGCCGCCGGATAGCAGGGTGTGCTGTTGCCGTCGTTTCCTGCTGCGGCAACAACGATTAGCCCCTTTGAAACGGCGTAGTCGCACGCGTCCTTCAGAGCTTCTGAGAACTCGCTCGTGCCGAGGCTCATGTTTATTACGTCCGCACCGTTTGCCACGGCGTAGTTTATCGCTTTGACAACGTCGCTGACGGCGGCGTCGCTGGTCTTGGTGGAGATCTTTATGGGCATGAGGCTGACGTTCGGCATGATGCCGGCTATGCCCGCGCTGTTGTTGGTGCTGGCAAAGATCATGCCCGCCACGAAGGTGCCGTGCCCGTGATCGTCCGATACGGTCTCGGTGCCCTCGTAACCGATCCTCGCGTTATAGGGCTTAACGACCTTCGCAGGGTCAATGTCCTCGTGGCTCTCGCCGTCCTTGACGCCGTAAAGACCGCTGTCTATGACGGCGACAGTGACGCCCTCGCCGAACTGTCCCTTGGCCCATGCTGCGGGGACATTCATGTTCTCAAGGTTCCACTGCGCGCCGTTTACATACAGCGTATCGTTTGCCGCCGTGTCCTCAAGCATGCTCAGCTTGAAGTCCGGCTCGCAGTAATCCAGCGCCGTGTCGGGGATAGCGTCGAGCTGCTCCCGAGTTTCGGCGCGGTAAAGTCCGCTGCCTTCCGAAATGCAGGTCAGCCCCTCCGCATAGCTCTCGTCGCGCAGCTTCACTATGAAGCCCTCCGAGGCGGCGGGTTTATTGTCGTTCACAACGTCTGTCTGAGAGCGTATCTCGGACAGCTCCTCTCTCTGTGTGCCCTTGCCGCTTGGTGCCGCGTCGTTCGATGCATCGCGTGTTATTGCGCCAAACGGTATGAGCGCGAGCACCAAAACAACTGCCAGCATTATTGCCAGCAAGCGTCTGAAATTCCTTTTTTTCATGTTTCCTCCTATATGTTAACAAAATTTGCATACATTCGAAATGCGCCACGCAAACGGCATGGCGCATTTTCAGTCCTCGTATTCTTCGACCTCGTTTAAAAGCGACAGCAGGGAGGAGATGTATTCCTCGCAGACTGCGTCATTCTTGACCTCGTTTCCGAGCTGGGTCAGTATGACGTCCTTGGCGATGAGCTTCATGAGACTGCCGACGGCGGCGTTTGCCGCTGCGTACTGGGTCAGCGCATCGAGGTCTCTCGGACTTTCCTCCAGCATCTTGGAAACCGTTTTCAGTTGACCGATTATTTTCGCGAGCCGTATTTGGGCGTCCTGTGCCGCCCTTTGGCTGAGCGAAACCGAATAGAGTCTTTCTTCCATAGGCTCACTCCATAAACCGCTCTATTGCTTTGTTCAGGTCGTTTATGGCTTGCTCGTCATTACTTGCCACCGCATCGACGATGCAGTGCTCGATGTGATCCTTGAGTATTATCTTCGCGGTGTTGTTAAGAGCCGATCTTACGGCCGCAAGCTGCATCAGAACGTCCGTGCAGTCCTGCCCCTCCTCGACCATGCGCCGCACATATTCAAGATGACCTCCCGCCCTTGCAAGTCTGTTCAGAACGGCTTTGGTATGAGTATGGCTGTGAACGTGCTGATGCTCACCCGTGCCGTGAGTGTGGTCGCTGCTTACATGCATAATTTTTCCCCTTCAAATCTTGATATAATCTTGTCATTGAGGTCAATATAACAGAATGTAATGCTCAATATAAGCTACCCCGGGGGATATTGCTTCCGATTTTTTAATAATTTTTTCGAAAAAAATATCCCCATGGGTAGCTTGCGTTAAGAAAAAAACGTGGTTATACTGAGATCATCAATCAGATGCTTTAGGTCTTTTGCTTGCGAGCCTGTGCCGTTCCCCCTTGCGGCACGGGCTCCCCCCTGTTTCGGCGCGAGAAAATGCTTGCAAGCACGGTATGCTTACTGATATAATAATTAATTGGACGCA
The DNA here is from genome assembly GCA_934590355.1 of uncultured Oscillospiraceae bacterium. Taxonomy (GTDB): domain Bacteria; phylum Bacillota; class Clostridia; order Oscillospirales; family Oscillospiraceae; genus F23-B02. The sequence continues at coordinate 20,182 of CAKTOX010000018.1, read as the reverse complement.
GTCAGGCGGCTGCGTCCTTTTTATGTTTAGGAGATGATATTTTGATCCGCAAACGCCTCGACAGCGAGACGGTTTTCGCCGAAATGGAGCCAAAGCAAGCCGTGCGGTATATGGCCTTTCCGGCGATAGTCAGCCAGCTAATCGTCCTGCTGTATAATCTGGCGGACACCTTTTTCCTCGGACAGATAAACGACCCCTACATGGTCGCGGGCGTATCGCTTATTCTGCCGGTTTTCAACATAACCCTCGCGCTGGGCTGCCTTGTCGGCATTGGCGGCGGTGTGCTTATCCCGAAAATGCTTGCGCGGTATGAGCGGGAGGAAGCTGAGCGGGTGCTGGTGTTCTGCCTGCTGCTCGCGCTTATAATTTCGGCGGCTTTTTCCGTCGGGCTGTTTGCGCTGCACTCTCCGCTGCTGCGTATGCTCGGAGCGGGAGAGAACACCTTTGACTACGCATGGCAGTATCTGTTCATGGTCGTTGTGCTCGGCGGCGTGCCGACAATAATGTCAAACGTCCTTGCAAACCTCATGCGCAGCATCAGCTATGCGCGCGAGGCGGGCATAGGCGTTGCACTCGGCGGCGGTCTGAACATAATATTCGATCCGCTGCTGCTGTACCTGCTGCCGAGGGAGCAGGCGGTGTTCGCGGTCGGACTTGCCACGCTCATATCCAACGTGATATCCTTTGCATACCTCATGTGGGTGCTCTGCAAAAAGCAGACAGAGCTCAAGCCGCGCCTTGAATGGCCGCATCCGCAGAGGACAAGCGTCAAGGCGGTGTTCACCGTCGGCATACCCGGCGCCGTGGGCACGCTGCTGTTTGATATTGGCTATATGATACTCGACAGGCTCATGACGAATTACGGCGATATTGCGATGGCGGGCATCGGCATCGTGCTCAAGGCCGAGCGCTTTCCGCTCCAATTCGGCATCGGACTTTGCCAGGGCATAGTGCCGCTCATTGCGTATTGCTATGCGCGCCGCGACAGGCAGCGCATGAATAAGATAATCGGCTATTCCTGCGCCTTGGGCGTTGCGGTCGGAGTCGTGAGCATAGTGCTGTACGAGCTTGCCGCGCCCGCGATAATCCGCTTTTTCATCCGCGATGCCGGCACGGTGGAGCTCGGCGCAAACTTCCTTCGCGCGAGAGCACCGGCGGCGCTGTTCATGTTCCTGTGCTTTTTCGTCGTGCACATCTATCAGGCGTTCGGGCGCGGCGGCACGGCGCTGTTTCTCGGCGTAATGCGCTGGGCGATGCTGAACTTCCCGATGATGTTCATCCTCGACCGCGTTTTCGGGATGTACGGCCTCGTGTGGGCGCAGTTCACGGCGGACGTTCTGGCGGCGATGATCTCGTGGATAATGTTCATAGTTACGCTCAAGAAAACGGAAAAAGAATTTGCCGCATGATTTCAGCTCCGCAGCAGGCCGCTGCGGAGCTTTTGTCCGCAAACGAGGGTGTTCAAAGCCCGCCGTTTATGATATAATGCAAAAATAATGTTCATAGTATAGTAAAATACCGAAAAGCGAGGAGGGCGCCGATGGACAGAGATGCCGACCTGAGAATTGCACAAGGCTGCCGCATGAGCCCGATAGGGGAAATTGCGAAAAAGCTTGATATAGACGAAAAATATCTTGAGCACTACGGACGCTTCAAGGCGAAGATCGACCTTGACTACCTGCGCGAAAGTGCAGACGGACAGGGAAAGCTCATTCTCGTCACCGCCATAACACCTACACCCGCGGGCGAGGGCAAGACCACGACCGCCATCGGGCTTGCCGATGCGCTGCGGCATATCGGAAAAAAATCTGCCGCGGCGCTGCGCGAGCCGTCGCTCGGGCCGGTGTTCGGCATAAAGGGCGGAGCCTGCGGAGGCGGCTATGCGCAGATAGTGCCGATGGAGGACATTAACCTGCATTTTACCGGCGATATCCACGCGATAGGCGCCGCAAACAACCTGCTCGCCGCAATGGTCGATAACCACATCATGCAGGGCAACGGGCTTGGCATCGACCCCGAAAGGATAACATGGCGCCGCTGCGTTGATATGAACGACCGCCAGCTTCGCTATATCCGCGACGGGCTCGGCGGTGAAAAGGACGGCGTTGAGCGTGACGACGGCTTTGACATCACCGTTGCCAGCGAGGTCATGGCGATCCTCTGCCTTGCGGAGTCTGCCTCCGACCTCAAGCAGCGGCTTGCACGGATAGTCGTCGGCTATGACCGCTCCGGCCGCCCCGTGACCTGCCGCGAGCTCAAGGCGCACGGTGCTATGGCGGCGCTTTTAAAGGACGCGATCAAGCCCAACCTCGTGCAGACGCTTGAAGGCACTCCGGCGTTTGTCCACGGCGGGCCGTTTGCGAATATAGCGCATGGATGCAGCTCCGTTTTGGCGACCCGCATGGCGCTGCATGCTGCGGATTACGCCGTCACCGAGGCGGGCTTCGGCGCAGACCTCGGCGCGGAAAAGTTCCTCGATATAAAGTGCCGCGAGACGGGACTGAAGCCCTCCGCGGTGGTGGTCGTCGCAACGATAAGGGCATTAAAAATGCACGGCGGGCTCAGTAAAGGCGAGCTTGAGCATGAGGATCTTGCGGCGCTCAGGGCGGGAATGCCGAACCTGCTGCGCCATGTCTCCAATATCAAAAACGTCTACCGTCTGCCCTGCGTCGTGGCGCTCAACCGCTTCCCGACGGATACGGATGCCGAGATAGCCCTTGCGCGGGAAATGTGTGCGCAGCTCGGAGTGCAGGTCGTTCTGTCCGACGTGTGGGCGAAGGGCGGCGCGGGCGGAGCTCGGCTTGCAAACGCCGTGGTGAGCCTGTGCGAGGAGGATAACTCGGGCTTTGCTTATGCCTACGAGCTCAATTGCGGCATAGAGGACAAAATCGCCGACATAGTCAGAAAAATCTACGGCGGCAGAGCGGTTGAATTTTCGCAGACCGCCCGCGAGCAGATACGCAGCCTCAATTCTTACGGCTTTGATAAGCTGCCCGTGTGCATAGCCAAAACACAAAACAGCTTCTCCGACGACCCGAAGCTCCTTGGCGCACCCACGGACTTTACCGTGAGCGTCCGCAGCGTGAAGGTCAGTGCCGGAGCGGGATTTATCGTGGCTCTGGCGGGAAATATAATGACGATGCCCGGACTCCCAAAGCATCCGGCAGCCGAGGGCATCGACATAGACGATAACGGAAGGATAACGGGACTTTTCTGATGGATTTTAGCAGAATGCTCGGCTATACCGAGGCGCTGAGCAAGAATAACGAGCGCACGTGGTTTCACGATAACCACAGGGAATATGAGCTGGCACAGGAGGATTTTCTCATGGTGCTTGACGTGATGAAGTTCGTCTTGGCAAAGGACGCGCCGCAGATAGGGGACGCGCTGCTGTTTGAAAACCCCAAGAACTTCATGTACCGCATCCCGCGCGATATGCGTTACAGCAAGAACAAAACGCCCTATAACCCTGCGTTCAGGGCGTATCTGTCGCCGCATAAAAAGGATTTCCTGCCGCTTTCTTACTATCTGCATATTAGCTTTGACCGCTGCATTCTCGAAACGGGCGCATGGCCGTGGGAGACAAAGCAGCTCGGCCGGCTGCGCGAGTATATAGCCTATAACTTCGAGGAGCTTGAGGCGATAGCTTCAGAAAACGGGCTTGCGATCATAGGTGAGCAGCTCAAGCGCACACCGCGCGGCTTTGACGCGGAGCACCCCGCCGCCGAGTGGCTCAAATATAAGTTTTGGCTCACCGAATACTCGTTCACGCCCGACGATATGCGCGATCTCGACAGCTTTGCCGAGGCAGCGGGGCGGGCAGTGCAAAGATTTGAGCCGTTCAGACAGTTTCTCATGGGCGCCTTTGACGACAGAATCTGCACCGACGAAATCGAATAAACCATATCAGCAAAAAACAGACCGATGACAAGCATCGGTCTGTTTTTATGTAAATCATATTATATCATGAATACATCGCCGTAGGGATAGGGACTGCCGTGGTTTTCGACTGCCCAGCGCTCAAACGCCTCTTTGTCTCGGATGACAAGACCCGAAATGCGGTCGATGCCGAGTGTCTTTAATTCGGGGCAAAGCGGGGCGGTGGGCCCGATTATCACCGTTTTTGCGCACTTTGAAAGCTCAATAAGACGCGGCATGGTTTTGTTAACTGCGGCGCTCGCGGTCATGACGACAATGTCGCACTGTGGCAGAATATACTCGCATGCGGAGTCGGGGTAGTCGCCGGGCTTAGGCTCGCGCTCAATTATGTAAACCTCACTTGCGCCCTTCAAGGCGTCCGGCTGAAGGCTGAGATGTCCGACGAGCGCAATTTTTTTGCCCTCGGTCACCATGCCCTGAGTGCAGCTTTTGTTGTAGCTGCAATGCGCATTTAGCTCGTCCATATGCTCAGGCGTGTTATAAAAGGCGTTTATGACCGCCATGCCCTCGGTGGCCTCCTGAAAATTCCACGATAGCACAGCGCTTGCCGCCGTGCGCGCGTCCAGCCCCTCAAGCGTATCGAATTTTCTCTCCCGGCTTTCGAGCGTATAGTGCATCGCAATGCCGAAGCGGCCGTCACTCAGCTCCGCCGCTACCCATGATTTGCCGTTTATTATACGCGAAACGTATAGCTTGTCGGAAATTCCGTTTATCAAAATATCATAATAATTCATAGCACTATCCTCCGCTGTTATTATATCACCGCTTGCGCCCTCATAGCAAGTGATGTTATAATCAATAAATTACGGAGGTATTGCCATGATATTTGACACACACGCACATTATGACAGCGGGGCATTCAATGCCGACCGCTTTCAGATACTCGACGGTATGCCCGAAAAAAACGTCGGGCTCATCGTTGATCCCGGCTGCGACCTTGAAAGCAGCCGTGCCGCAATTGCGCTTGCGGAGAAGTACGACTATGTCTACGCCGCGGTAGGCTGGCACCCGGAGGACATTGACAAATTTTCCGAGGAGGCGTTTTCGGAGCTCAAAAGGCTCGCGCAGCACCCCAAATGTGTTGCCGTCGGTGAAATTGGGCTCGATTACTATTGGGACAGCGAGCACAAGGACGAGCAGAAGGCGATTTTCCGCCGCCAGATCGAGCTTGCGCTGGAATTAAACAAGCCCATCATCGTCCACGACCGCGAGGCGCACGGCGACAGCCTTGAGATCGTGCGCGGCTATCCCGAGCTGCGCGGTGTTTTCCACTGCTATTCGGGCAGCCCCGAAATGGCGGCGGAGCTTTTAAAGCGCGGCTGGTATCTCGGCTTTGACGGTCCCATTACATATAAAAATGCACGACGCGCCATCGAGGTGCTTGAAATATGCCCCGTTGAACGCATCGTCATCGAGACCGACAGCCCCTACCTCACCCCCGTGCCCAATCGCGGCAAGCGCAACGACTCGTCGCAGCTTTGCCACGTTATCGAGAAGATCGCCGAGGTCAAGGGCATGAGCACAGGGGAAGTCGAGCGCATCACCTTTGAAAACGGCAAAAAGCTTTACGGATTGGAGGGCAAGTGATGTATAAGCCCAATATAATACTTTCAGGCGCACCCAACGCCCGCGATCTCGGCGGACTTGAAACGCGCGACGGAAAAACGCTGAAAAAAAACCGCCTCATACGAAGCGGTATGCTTGCAAATTTAAGTGACGCTGACGTCAAATACCTTGAAAACGCGGGGCTGCGGACAGTCGTTGACTTCCGCACTCTTGCCGAGCGACAGCAGAAGCCCGACCGCGTTATAGAGGGCGTTGACTATATAATTTGCCCCATGCTCGAGGACAAGGCCGAGGGAGTGACGCGCGACAAGCCCGAAACCGAGGACGAGGAGGCACAGCGCACCTTGAGCATGGTGCGCAGGCTCATGAAAAACGGCAGAGACGGCGCCGCACAAATGAGTATGCTCTACGGTGTGCTCGTGACGCTTGACCATTCCATAGATCACTATCGGCAGTTTTTCGATATTCTGCTGCATAACGAAGCCGGCGCATTGCTTTACCACTGCACCATGGGCAAGGATCGCGTGGGCACCGCGACGGCGTTCATTCTCAGCGCGCTCGGAGTGCCGGAGGAGGCGATGCTTGCCGACTATATGCTAACCTGCGAGCGCTGTGCGCCCGGTACGGAGCGGCTTATTGAAAGCTGCCGAAAATACACCGACGATCCGCAGGAGCTGCAATTCGTCCGCGAGCTTGATACGGTCAAAGAGAGTTATCTTTCGACGGCGCTCGGGATAATAAACACCATGCACGGCGGAATGGATGCCTTCCTGCGCGAGAAAATGCAGCTTGACGACGCAAAGCTCGGGCGGCTGCGTGAGCTTTATCTCGAGTGATCAGTCCATAAACGTATCGGAATAACAGTCGAGTGTGAGGCAGGTTGAAAGCCCCGCGAGTATCCGCTGCATATCGTTGTCGGTATATTTAAGCTCCGGCGCGCTCAGAGCTTTCTCGGGTGCAATATCATATGAGAGCATGACGCGCACCGAGGTGCCGGCGTTGGCACCGCGACTTTCGACAATGAGCGCACCGTTGTGCATTTCCGCTATGGCTCTCACCACCGCGAGACCTATTCCGGCTCCGCCCGGACGGGTAAGACACTCCGGGTACCTGTACCTGTCGAATACGAGCGGAAGCTCCTCGGGCGGTATGCCCACTCCGTCGTCGTCCGTGCCGATTATAAGGCTGCTGCCCGTGCGCAGCAGCGACAGCGTCGCTCTGCCGCCGCGCTTGCCGTATATTATGCTGTTGGATAAAAGATTTAACACCAGCTGCATTAAAAGCTCCCGGTCGGCAACTATGCGCAGGTGCGTCTCGGACTTGAAGGATATATCAAAATTAAGCGGCTTGCCGAGTATTTCCACCGTGCTCACCATTTTTTCGCAAAGCTCGGTAACATCGACGGGCTGCGGGTGAAAGGCGATGGTGCCCGATGCAATGCCGGAGAGCGTTGTGAAGTTGTCAAGAGTGCGCTTTATCCTGTAATAATTGCGGTTCAGCGTGCAGACATATTCCTTGAGCCTTTCGTTTCCGAGTTCATCAGCTATGCCGGATAAGCACGTTGCGGAAAAGCGTATGTTGGACATATGCGTTCCAAGGCTTGCAATAACAGCCTCGCTCGGGTCGATATGATGCTCGGCGTATATCATTACATAAACTCTCAGCCCGCCGCCCGTCGAGACCTTGACCGTACAGTTCTTTTCGTTTATGACGGCGGTGGTCACGAAGTTGTCCGCCTGATTGTTTGATATGTGCGGTGGCATGAGCTCGGAAAGCGGCCTTGAAGAAAGATCCTTGCCCGCGAGCGTAACTGCGGCGTGATTCATGTAGATTATCCTGCCGTTGCGCGAAACGGCAACAGGCTCGTCAAGCATGGAAAACGCAGCGGAGAGCATACCAATGTCGGTCATGTTGTTCACCTCGTAACAAAATTCATGACTATTCTATCAAAAACGAGCATTTTATACAAGAGGGGCACCCAAAATACGCAGTTTTTGAAAAAGTTTTGGATGTATCGAAATATTGATTTTTGAGTATAGTATATGTTACAATCTTATCATAAAGCCAGTAATGATTTCCAAGCAAAAAATAAAATACGGAGGAACATATTATGATTAAAGTTGCTATCAATGGTTTTGGCCGCATCGGCCGTCTCGCATTCAGAGCCGGCATCGTTGCCGACGATATCGAGATCGTTGCGATAAACGCTCCCGATAAGACCCCTGCGCAGCTTGCATACACCGTAAAGTACGACTCTGTCCACGGCCGCTTCCAGGGCACCGTCGAGTATGACGATAATTCCATCACCGTAAACGGCAAGCGCGTTGCAATAGTCGGCAACCGCAACCCCGCAGAGCTGCCTTGGGGCGAGATGGGCGTTGAGTACGTCCTCGAATGCACCGGCGCTTTCCTCACCACCGAGAAGGCACAGGCTCACCTCGACGCAGGCGCACAGGTCGTCGTTCTGTCCGGTCCTTCCAAGGATGACACCCCGATGTTCGTTTGCGGCGTAAACCTCGATAAGTACACCCCCGACATCAAGGTCGTTTCCAATGCATCCTGCACCACCAACTGCCTTGCTCCCCTCGCCAAGGTCATTAACGACAACTTCGGCATCGTCGAGGGTCTCATGACCACCGTTCACGCCGACACCGCAACTCAGGAAGTCGTTGACGGCTTCTCCAAGAAGAATTGGCGTCTCGGACGTGGCGTTCACGGCAACATCATTCCCACCAGCACCGGCGCAGCAAAGGCTGTCGGCAAGGTCATTCCCGAGCTCAAGGGCAAGCTGACCGGCACCTCCATGCGTATCCCCAGCGCCGATGTTTCCATCGTTGACCTGACCTGCCGCCTCGAAAAGGGCGCAAGCTACGACGAGATCTGCGCAGCAGTCAAGGCAGCAAGCGAGGGCGAAATGAAGGGCGTCATCGAGTACTGCGAGGACGAGGTCGTTTCCTCCGACTTCATCACCGATCCTCACACCAGCATTTTCGACGCAAAGGCCGGCCTTGCTCTGAACGACAACTTCGTAAAGCTCATGGCATGGTACGATAACGAGTGGGGCTTCAGCTGCAAGATGCTCGACCTCACCCGCCACATCGACAAGGTTCGTAAGGCATAAACTGATTTGAACATAAAAATCCGCAGCCGGCCTTTCGGCTGCGGATTTTTGCGATAAAGCGCCGAGCGCGCTGTTTGCAGGCGAAAAAAATACGCATGTATTGAGATATTGTTGACAATTGTGAAAAATAATGTTACGCTAACATCTAAAGTTTTAGATGGAGCAGATGATCAATATGATAGAATACAAAAGCTTAAATGACCTTGTTTACGAGGAAATCAGAAATAGGATAGTGTCCAACCGTTATCGCCCGGGGCAGAAGCTCGATGTCGATCAGATGGCGGCGGAGCTCAGTGTCAGCAGAACTCCGGTCACTAATGCGCTCAAGACCTTGGAGAAGGAGGGCTATGTGACGATTTTGCAAAGAAGCGGCAGCTATGTCCGAAAGTATTCGAAGGAAGAGATCGAGGCGCTGTTCGACTTCCGTGAAGCGCTTGAGGTCGTCGTGATCAAAAGAGCGATAAAGAATTCCGGCAAATTGGATATGCAAAGCTTTATCATCGAGTTTAAGGACGATCTTGAAAAGCTGGATAAGGGCTCGGTAGCCGAAAATATGCGCCTTGCAGACGATGCTCAGCAAAAATTCCACTCCTATCTGTGGAAGCAGTGCCCGGAGATAATATACAACGAGATCCAGAACGTCATGCTGCTCACCCGTCAGATAACCGTCCGCCATATCAATTACTGCACCAAGCAGAGCAACGCTCTTGAGATAGCAAAAAGCGAGATAATGGTTCACTTAGCTATTGCCGAGGCGATCGAAAACGGCGACGAGGAGAAAGCACTCGAGAGTATCCGAGAGGATATTTCGGGAACGAAGGAAGATATTCTCAAGCATTTTGAGGATATAGAGGAGCAGGAAATAGCGTTTGACTGCGCTTTATAATAGTACAGTTTCGCTCATAAGGCGTCCGAAATGCAGCAGTTTGTAGGGTTTCTACATACTTTTACCCTCACTTTTGTTTAGATTGCGTATTGAAAAAGTGAGGGTTTTCTGCTACCATAAACTAAAATATCAGATTTTAAATTTTAGTTAAATCAAAAACAGACCACAAAATACAAATATTTTATAGCATAAAGGAGAACGCGGATGGAACAGAATAACAGCAATGTCCTTACAAAATCGCTGTCCAAGACGTACAAAAAGATAACTCATGCGCAGGGTGTCTATTTGTATGACGAGGACGGCCGCCGCTACATGGACTTCGGCGCCGGACTTGCGGTGACGAACATCGGCAACGGCGTTAAGGAGATCTGCGATGCAATTGCAAAGCAGGTATATGAGGTGACCTATCTTAACGGTGGTGCGTTCACGAGCGCCGTAAGAGAGGAGCTCGCGTCGAACATCATCAAGCTTGCCCCCGAAGGAATGGAGCGAGTTTTCTTCTGCAGCGGCGGTTCGGAAGCGGTCGAGTCAATGGCAAAGATCGCTCGCCAGTATCAGATCGAAATGGGTCGTCCGAGCAAGTACAAGATAATCTCCAGATGGCAGAGCTATCACGGAAACACCTTCGGAACGCTGTCTCTCGGCGGCCGTCCGTCGTGGAGATGCCGCTATGACAATCTGCTGCTTCATATGCCGCATATTGCACAGTGCAACTGTTACAGATGCCCCTACGGTCTTGAAAGATGCAGCTGCAACGTGCCCTGCGCGGAGGAGCTTGAAAGAGTTATCAAATACGAGGGCGCTGAGTCCGTCGCGGCATTCGTGCTTGAACCCGTTACGGGAACTACGGCAACCGCAACGGTGCCTCCGGTCGAATACATGAAGCGTATCCGCGAGATCTGCGATAAATACGATGTCCTGATGTGCTGCGACGAGGTCATCACCGGTCTCGGCAGAACCGGCAAAAACTTTGCCGTAGATCACTTCGGCGTGGTGCCCGACCTCATTTCCGTTGCAAAGGGTCTCGGCGGCGGCTATGTCCCCATCGGTGCAGTCATTGCTCATAAGAAGGTCGTTGACGCGATAGCAAACGGCTCCGGAATACTTGAGCACAGCTACACCTTTGCGGGTATGCCCATAGCCACGGCGGGTGCAAACGCGGTCGTAAAATACATCATTGATAATGATATTGTTGCACTTTCCGCCAAAAACGGCGCGATACTTCTGCAAAAGCTCAAAGACGCCCTCGGCAATATTCCCGCAGTCGGCGATATACGAGGCATAGGAATGCTCGCCGGAGTTGAGCTCGTTTCCGACCGCGAGAGCAAAACGCCGTTTGATCCAAAGCTCGGAATAGCCGGAAAGATCGCGGCATACTGCCTCGATAAGGGACTTATGGTGCTCTCCGGCGTGACCGGCACCTCCGACGGCATTGTAGGCGACGCGCTTCAGATATCTCCTGCGCTGACGATGACGCCGGAAGAAATGGACGTTGCCATTGCTATACTCAGAGAAGCCATCATTTCCGTGACGGCTATCTGAGTCCATGGAGGCTGACAATGAAAAATAAAATTCAGAAATTTGAGCTGTGGCTCGGGGGCGTAGTCCTCATTCTCATGGTCCTCGTGGTCGTGCTTCAGGTCATATTCCGCTACTTCAGCAACCCGCTTTCGTGGCCGGAGGAGGTCGCGCGCTGGACCATGATCTGGGTCACGTTTGCAGGAGCAAGCTATGCTTTTAAAAACGGCGGACTTATAAGAGTTGAGTTTTTCGTACACAAATTCTTCAAGCCCGGCGCTCAGAAGGTAATAAACATCATTGATATGGCGCTGCTTGCCGTTACGTTCGGCTACCTGTTTTATTCCTCGGTGCTGTATATGATGCTCACCATTAAAAAACACCAGATGTATAACGTTACCCAGATGCCTTACGCAGCCGTTGCCGCGGCGCTTGCGCTCAGCGGCGTGCTCTGCGTGATATTCTCGGCAAAGCAGATAATCGACATCGCCCGTATCAGTAAAAACGGTGCCGACGGAAAGGAGGAAGCCAAATGACTCCGTTAATAACAACGATAGTTCTGTTCGGACTTTTATTGCTTCTCCTGTTCTTGGGAGCGCCGCTTATAGTGTGCATCGGTCTTCCGACTGCAATTGTGATGCTCTTAAGCGGAATGCCGGTCGCGACGTTTGCCCAGCGTATGTTTGTTGCCGTTGACTCGTTCACGATGATGGCGATACCGTTTTTCATGCTGGCAGGCAAGCTGATGGAGGTCGGCGGAATGTCGCGGCGAATCGTCAGATTTGCAAATGCTCTCGTCGGCTGGATGAAGGGCGGTCTTGCGCACGTTGTTATCGTAGCCTGCGCATTCTTCGGCGCTCTGTCGGGCTCTGCCGCAGCTACCTGTGCCGCCATAGGCTCGACTCTCATTCCCGACATGAAGAAGAAAGGCTACCCCGCCGACTTTGTTGCCGGACTCACTGCCGTCGCAGGCGGCCTCGGCGTTATCATCCCGCCGAGCATTACGATGATAATGTACGGCGTATGCTCGAAAACCTCGATAGGCGATCTGTTCGTTGCAGGTATCGTTCCCGGTATACTGCTCGCCGTCATCTTCATGATAACGGCAAGCGGCGAAGCGAAAAAGCGCCACATAGAGCAGACCACCGAGTTTACGCTCAAGGAGCTCGGCCTGAGCTTCGTCGACGCTATCCCGGCGCTGCTCGTGCCCGTAATTCTGCTCGGCGGAATTTACGGCGGCTTCTTCTCCCCGACGGAAGCGGGCGCCGTTGCCTGTGTGTACGGTTATCTTGTGGCACGCTTCTGGTATAAAGAGGTCGACAGCACGAACATCGGAAGCATTCTCGGCGGCGCACTCACGAACACCGTTATGGTGCTCATAATCGTCAGCGCATCGGGCGCATTCAGCTGGCTGCTGACCGCAAACGGCGTGTCCTCCCTGCTTGGCAGCGCTGTCGGCAGCATCGCCGGAAATAAGTTCGTGTTCCTGCTGATAGCTAACCTCATATTCCTGTTTATCGGCTGCTTTATAGAGTCGGTTGCGGGCATACTTATCGTAACGCCGATACTGCTCCCGCAGGCTGTCGCGCTCGGTGTTGACCCCGTGCACTTCGGAATTATAATGGTCGTAAACCTCGCACTCGGACTAACTACTCCGCCTGTCGGCGAAAACCAGTATATAGCCGCTGCAATTGCTGATATTCCCTTTGAGAAGCAGTTCAAGGCAAGCCTGCCGTTCCTTGCGGCAAACTTTGTCGGTCTTATGCTGATAACCTATATTGAAGAGCTTTCACTCTGGCTGCCGCGTTTGCTTGCCTGAGTGAGTTTGAGATGAAAAGAAAAACAAAAAACAGGAGGTAAAAATGAAAAGTTTAAAGAAGTATGTAGCACTGGCACTTGCACTGGTACTCGCTCTCAGCCTCTTTACCGGCTGCGGAGACGGGAATAAAACCGGCGGCGACAGTGCCGACGGCGATTACAGCTATCACTGGAAGCTTGCAACTACCGAGACTTCCGACTACTACATGACCGTTCTTGCACAGGAATTCCTGGACAAGGTCAGCGAGCGCACCGGCGGCAAGGTCACCGGCGAGGTGTTCGCCTCGGGTCAGCTTGGCGGTCTTGTCGATGCACTTGAGGGGCTCGAGCTCGGCACGGTCGATATAGTTATGGACGGCTTCAGCTCTCTCGGCGAAGTCAACCCCATATTCGACGTTTGGGGCATGCCGTATCTGTATGATAACGACGAGCATCGCGACAAGTTCTGGGACGAGTACTTTGACGAGTGCTCCGCGCTTATTGCCGAAAAGGCCAACATCCGCATGGTGACCGTTCTTGACGGACTTAACAGAAACCTCAGCTGCACCAAGGCGGTCAACAAGCTTGACGACCTCAAGGGTCTCAAGATCCGCGTACCGACCATCACCACCTACATGAAGGTTTGGGAATGCTTCGGCACCGCCCCCGTTCCCATGGCACTGTCCGAGGTCTACACCTCTATCCAGAATAACGTCGTTCAGGGTCAGGAAAACGACATCATGCTGACCATGAGCATGAACTTCTATGAGGTCGCACCCTATGCGATCATGACGGAGCACGTTCCCTATGAGGGCTCGCTGTTCTTCAATGAGGAGACCTTCCAGTCCTTCCCCGAGGAGCTACAGAAGATCATTCTTGAGGTAGGTCGCGAGATCACCGAGAAGAGCCGCAGCGTGGTTGCCGGCGAGGAAGCAAAGACTCTTGCGCAGATGGAAGAGATGGGCGTCACCATCATTCGCCCTGACCTGACCGAGTTCAGAGCGGCAACGGCCGTTATGTATGAAGGCAACGACACCATTAAGCCCGTTCTTGACCTCATTGACAAAGCCAGAGCATAACAAAAGCGAAATAGGATAAGGCTCGTTCCTTATCCTATTTTTTAAAGGAGCAATAAGCATGAATCAAAGCAATATCATATTGGGCTGTGTTGCGGATGACTTCACCGGAGCAAGCGATGCGGCGTCGTTCCTGCGTGCCGCCGGACTGAGAGTGATAATGTGCACCGGAATTCCCGAAACCACTGAGCAGATAAGCGACTGCGACGCGGTCGTCATAGCGCTCAAATGCCGCTCCACGCCGGCTGCCGAAGCCGTGCGCGAGACTACCGAGGCGTTTCGTTGGCTTCACAGTGTCGGAGCAAAGCAGCTTTACTACAAATACTGCTCGACGTTTGACTCTACGCGCGAGGGGAATATAGGTCCCGTCATGGATGCCGCCTTGGCCGAAGCCGGCGAGAAGTACACGGTTTTGTGCCCGGCTCTTCCCGTAAACGGAAGAACCGTCAGGAACGGACGGCTTTTCGTTGACGGCGTGCCGCTGCATCTGACTCATATGAAGGATCATCCCGTAAACCCCATGTGGGCGTCGGATATATCCGAGCTGATGCGCGAGCAGAGTAAATATCCCTGCCACGTCGTGACAATAGAGGATATGCTGGCGGGCAAAGAACACATAGCTTCCGTGATCGAGAGCTTTTCCACCGAGTCGGAGCACTTTTACATAGTGCCGGATTACTTTGAGCCCGAGCACAATGCGCTGATATATTCGCTTTTCGGCGGGCTCAAAATACTCAGCGGCGGTTCCGGACTACTTGCGGCTGTGCGCGGCGGTGGAAAGACCGAACACGGCGCTGATGCATGCGCTGCATCAACCGGAAAGAGCATCTTGCTTGCGGGCAGCTGCTCGAGCATGACTTTAAAGCAGATAGAGGCATACAAGGCGGCTCATGCGGCAATTAAAATCGATCCGCTCAAGGTGCTTGACGGCAGTCAAAGCTGTTCCGCGCTGTGGGATGAAGTCGCAGGCCGCGACGGAGTCCTGCTGTACAGCTCGGAAAGTGCGCAGGAGATAGCGAGAATACCCGAAGCCGTCAGACCGCAGGTTTCCGAAACACTCGAAAAGCTCATATCCGAGCTTGCGATCAAGGCCGAAAACGAGGGCTACACGCAGGTGATAGTTGCCGGCGGCGAAACCTCCGGAGCCGTGGCAAAGGCGCTCGATTTCGGAGCATATCACATCGGTGAAAGCGTTGCGCCGGGAGTTCCTGTGATGATACCGGTCAAAAAACCGGAGATCAGACTCGTTCTCAAGTCCGGCAACTTCGGAAAGGAAGACTTTTTCGGCGCAGCGGTAGAAATGACAACGAAAGGCAGGCGCGGAGCATGAGCGAGGAACTTGAACGGAAGCTGAAGGATGCCGTGTGGATAGCGCACAGCCTGTTCGAGAGAGGCAAGACCTCCGGCTCGTCGGCGAACCTCAGCTTTTTGCACGATGGGAAAATTTATATAAGCGCCAGCGGCACCTGCTTCGGCACGCTGACTGCCGATGACTTTGCCGTAGTTTCGATGAGCGGCGAGCGTCTGAATTCGCTCAAGCCCAGCAAGGAGCTGACACTGCACAGGTACTATTACGAGCACAACGAGAGCGTTCAGGCAGTCATACATACCCACGGCCCCTACGCCGTGCTGTGGTCATGCCGCAAATTCCCGTCGAGCACGGACATCGTTCCGTCATATACACCCTACCTCGGAATGAAGGTGGGTAAAATAGGACTGATCCCGTATGGAAAGCCGGGCTCGGACGAGCTTTTTGCTTCCTTCAGGGATAACCTCAATACGGGAGATGCGTACATTCTCAAAAACCACGGCGGCATCGTCGGCGGCAAAAGCCTTATGGACGCGTTCTTCGGCATAGAGGAGCTGGAGGAGAGCGCAAAGGTCGCCTGCCTTATCGAAAAGAATGCCGAGTATGATCTGATATAAAAAACTCTCGGTCAAAACAGCAACAAAAACTCCGCAGCGGAAGTCTAAACTGCCCCAGTTTGTGCTGTCCGCACAAACTGGGGCGGTTCACTCCATCCGGAGAGGTTTTTTCATTCGTCTATATATTCAACTATGTCCTCAACTCTGCATTTGAGCAGCTTGCAAAGCTCGTTGATCGTATGGGTAGAGACATTGTCTCCGCGCTTCATCGCGTAATAATTTGACAGAGGAAAACCAAGTTTTCCGAGCCTGTATGATGTGATGCCCCGCTCTTTCATCGTTCTGAACAGCGGCTCATAGCTTATCACCGGCAGACACCTCCCTCGCACATTCAGTATAGGAATTATGTACGAGTTTTAATATCTGCTATATTTCGTATATGCGAATATTGACATATATATTACGGTTTGGTATGATGTTGAAAAAAGGAGAGGTGAAAGAATGTGAGTATAAGCGGACCAGCGATGAGCTGGATAATCGAAGGAATAATTATATTCTTCGTCATAAGGTTCATAATCGGGTTGCTTCCGAGAGATGGAATGTCGAGGAAAGAAAGAAAACAAGTGCAGAAGCAAAGAAAAGACAACCAAAGACAGCTCATACAAGAGATTATCAACGCTATCGCAAACAAAGCTCCTGACTTCGACAAGATAGAAATAACATCTTACATTTACACAGGTGACTGTGCAGATACTCTTTACTATAAGCACCTTAATAGGCCCGGCGGAGGTGTTAAGATTGCTTCAGGCGAAAAGGTTTTTTACTATGCATTCGATTCATATGGTTATGCAGTGGGTCCAGCAACTGCATTCGCCCTTGCTGATGCAATCGTCAAACGATTTGGAGGAGAGTATAACGGCAGAAACACAAGTAAATCGGAGGATAATATACTTTCTGCTGAGATTACGATACTTTCGGCAAGGCTTATAAACGCAGAAAGAGACTACAGAAGTAATGTGCATAGATGTTAGGTGGAGGAAGTAGATAACTGTGATGATGTGTGAAATAGAAAGGCTTTTCTTTAATTTCGCTGATGGCAGCGATAGATATACGACTACTGTAGTTGTCGATTCAGAAACCGGAGTGGTTTACTTTTGCTCAAATGGTGTGCTAAGCCCACGCTATGACGCGTATGGTAAAATAATGGTCATGCCGAAAAGTCAACTACAAAGCATGATAGAAGCCGCCGAAAGAAGATACAACGAGATACATAAGAAAAGGGGATATGAATTCATATAAGGGAAAAAGACACGCTGCTGCGTGTCTTTTTCCTTATCCTCCGATCACCTCGTACAGTACCTTTACGAAAAATATCACGAGTACCGTTATCATGATGGGCTTCACGGCGCGCACGCCGCCTTTTTTGAAAAAGCGCGAGCCGAGCAAGTTTCCGGCTATCGAAAACAGACCCGCGACGAGCCCGACGGCGAATATGACCTTGCCGTTTATGATGAAAACGACGAGCGCGGAGACGTTCGTTGCGAGGTTTATCGCCTTGCTCACGCCGTTTGCCTCGGTGACGGGCATGTGCGCCGCGGCTGCGAGCAGCAGAATGAGAAACGTGCCTGTGCCCGGTCCGTAAAACCCGTCGTAGGCGCCGACGAAAAACGCGACCGCACAGCCGAGAAGCGTCGTCTTGACGGATGAATACGGCTCCTTTTCGCTGGCGAGCGCCTTGCCGCGCATGACGTAGAGCGCAGTCAGCGGCAGTATGACGAGCATTATTATTTTGAACGCGCCGTCATCTATAAGCAGCGCGAGATTGGCTCCGCAGGCAGAGCCGGCAAAGGCGAAAAGCACGCAAAATATCGCCTGCTTCCATGGGATGAAGCCGCTTTTGGTGTAGCTTGCGGTGGTGAGCGTCGTGCCCATTGCGGAGCTGAGCTTATTAGTGCCGATGGCAAAATGCACGGGAAAGCCAGCGATGAGATACGCAGGCAGCGAGATGAGCCCGCCGCCGCCCGCAACGGCGTCCACGAAGCCTGCGAGAAAAACGAGCGGGCAAACGATGAGAAACTGTATGAGCGATATATCCATTGCTTATTCCACACGGCTCCAAAGCATAGTATTGTTTTCAAATTTGACGGCAAGCCTGCCGCCGTCGAGCAGCCACGCAAGATACGAGCGCACCGTGCTGCCAATGAGAGCATACTGCTCAAAATTCATGACAAGCCCGTACTCGTCGAATACACCCTTCAAAATATCCTCAAAGCGGCTCGGCTGAGCGCACAGGGACACTATCTTATCCCCGACCTCGCGCACCGCGTCAATGTTATACTGCGCAAGCTCGCAAACGCAGTCCGTTGCTGCTGCGTGCGCGGGCACAAACTGCGCCGCCGTCATGGTCTTGACACGCTCGAGTGTGTCTAAATACGCCGAAACGTCGTAGATAAAGCCCACGCGGTATTTTTCGAGAGTCTCGCGGCTCGACAGGCAGTCTGCGAGAAATACGACGTCGTCGGGCGTGCGAAATCCGACCATGTCGAAGAAATGTCCCGGCAGAGGAATAAGCTCGAAGCCCTCGGGCAGCGCAGCGGCGGAAAGCTCGCTCGCGCGCGACTCCTGCGCCATGAGAAACTTGTGCCGCAATTCCTTCGGGGGATAGCCGCCATAGAGAAACGACGGCTCAAGCAGCGTGTGCTTGGTAAAATCGCACTCGATCCCCGGCGCAAAAATCTCGCAGCCGGTCTGCGCCTGGAGATATTTATTGCCGCCTATGTGATCCGCGTTTGAGTGGGTGTTGAAGATCGCGCGCAGTCTCCAGCCGTTTTTGTCGAGGATCTGCCGCAGCTTGCGTCCTGCCTCCTTGTCGTTGCCGCTGTCTATGAGATACACAGAGTTATCGGCACAGCGGTACAGCCCTATCTTGGCAGGACAGTTAACATAATAAGTGTTATTTGCAACCTGAATGAGTTCGTACATTTAAAATCACCCCATGTTTTCAGTTTAGCACAAGGATATTTCCGAGGCAATAAGCTGCTTGATTAAAAAGAGAAAAAGCTCCACGCGGGGAGCTTTTTTTCATATTATAACGCCGTATTTTTCGCACAGCGGCAGGAGCTCTGCCTCGGACAGCGCGCCCTCGTAAAGCGCTCTGCCCTGATAAACGCGCAGCGCCGCCTCAAGAAGCTCGGCGTCGTCGCAGACGATGCACAGGGGCTTCGAGATCATGTACTGGAAATCTGCAAGAGCCTCGACGTCGTCCCATGACGCTATGCCGACTGCGACCATGGCGTCGCCGTTATCCATCGCCTCGTCCAGCTCGTCCTCAAAGCGCTCCGTAACGGTGAGCACGTCGCCGTGTCCTGCGTCCGCAGGCAGGTAAAACGGCAGCTTCTCGGTGCTTGCAGGCAGCATATCCGTGTGCAGCGGAGCGGGCGGGACTATCTCGGCGTTTTCCAAAGCCCCTGCAAGCGCCGCAATGTGCCCCTCATTCGTGCCGCAGCAGCCGCCGAAAACGGCAACTCCCGCTTGCAGAAGCTCGGGCACGAGCTCGACGAATTTTTCCGGCGTGCAGTTATAAACCGTCTTGCCGTCTGCTATTTCGGGCATTCCGGCGTTGGGCTTTGCGATGAGCGGCACCGCTGCAAATTCTCTCAGCCGCCTTAGCTGCGGGAGCATTTCGGCGGGGCCTGCGGAGCAGTTGAGGCCGAATGCGTCGATGCCCATGCCCTGAAGCACGGTCAGGGCGGCGGTGACGTCCGTGCCGGAAAGGCTGCGTCCGGACTCGTCGCAGGTGAAGGTGACCATGATGGGCTTTTCGCTCACGCTGCGCACGGCAAGCACGGCTGCTCGCGCGTCCGAGAGCGTCATCATAGTCTCGATGACGAAAATATCCACTCCCGCCGCCTCAAGACCTGCTGCCTGCTCAATGTAAATGTCCACAAGCTCCTCAAACGAAGCCTCGCCGAGCGGCGAAAGAAACAGTCCCGTGGGTGAAATATCACCGGCGACGAACGCCTTGCCGTTCGCTGCCTTCTGCGAAAGCGCGGCAAGACGGCGGTTATAGTCGGCGGTCTTGTTGAAAATGCCATGCTCCTCGAGCTTGCGGCGGTTTGCTCCGAAGCTGGGGGAGTACAGAACGTTGCTGCCCGCGGCGACGTAGTTTTTCTGTATCTCGACTATGCTTTCGGGATTGTCGAGCACCCACTGCTCTGCACTCACGTCGCCCTTATAGCCGCGCTTTTGAAGCTCCGTGCCGGTCGCACCGTCGAGAATGAGGGGGAATTTTATGTTCATGGTCTTACCTCCGTGTGTTAAAAAGCCATATTTTCAGTGAAAATGGTTGATTATCTCAAAAAAGCCTTGATTTACGGGCATACAAGCAGGATTTCAAGCTGAATTTACTACCAA